>JAAZMZ010000022.1 GCA_012798535.1 Leptolinea sp. | reverse complement strand
GAGATCGGCCGGGTGAAATAAAAGTGATCATGGGAGCTCAAAGCCCAGGGAACAGGATAAAGAGGAGGCCGCCAGTTCAAGGGATCGGCGGGTTCGGCCGTCGGAAAGGCAATCTCTAAAGGCGCAAGTTTTTGCGGGTCTATTGTCGGAGCAACTGTCGCCATATTCATTGTTGGAGTGGCAGATGGCGGCACCGTCTGAGTGGCTGTGGGAATCGCTGTCGATGTACTCGTCATCTCTATCGTGGGAGTCAGTGTGCTTGTCGGCCAGGCTAATTCTATGGTACCGGTGGGAACCGGGATTTGCGTTGTCGCTTCCAGAAGGGGTGCTGATTCGTAAACTTCGGGTATCGTTAGATAAGTAGAACAGCCCGATACTATGATGGGAATCATTAAAGCAAGACATCGAAGGGTACAAACATTTTTTTCGAAAGAATTCATTGCAAAATCCGCACTCATTATTTGCTGGTAACAGGAGTGGATGTGGGCACTTCCGGTTTGGGAGTGGGGAAGGGAGTCATCGTAAAACGGACGACAGGACGGGGGAAGACCTCTCCAGGGTACATCTGGCCCAGTGCGGTGTTCAGATCGAGCCCTTCGGTGACGGCAAAAAGATTAAACCGGGCGCCCGGGTAATATGTGATCCAGTTTGCCAGCGCCGGAAAACGATCCCAGCCGAAACGCCCGGCCCATTCGGTGAAATCAATCCAGTATCCTTCTGGACTGGGAGTCTCTTTTCCACCTTTTTCATAGACAACCGGATCGCCTGAATTACGTGAGGTGATATCCCATATCTTGTCAGTCATGGGACGTCCCTGTGTGCCATCTTGCGCCCGTGTTTTCAGATAGATCCGCCAGTAGGTTTGAATTCCGATATCCTCTTTAACCAGAACCATCCAACCGGAATTGAGCGGCAATTCATTGATGGCGATTGCTCTGCCGGTGCTTAACCAGGTTGTACCTGAATCTGGCGCCGAGGGGGAATCTATTGCTGTAAAAGCCGCTGTCAGACTGTTCAACAAATCCCATCCCACGATCTCACCGATCTTCGTGCGCAATCCAATAAATGCGTCGTCAACCGAATCCAGGAGAGCCGGATTGGGCGCCGTGACTCCATCCAGAATAGCAAGTCCTTCGGTACCTGAGGGCAGAGGATTGCGGTGAAGATTGGGCGACCATAAAGGTTCGGCGGTCGGTGAAGGTGCTTGCGACAACATTGATGAGAGCGCATTTGGAAGGCCGGCATTCCGCCAGTCAAATCCCTGCAACGGGCCGGGTAAACGGATCAGAGGAATGACAATCTGCCCTGTACCGGTTTCATAAGACGCCAGGGCAGTAAGATTGGGCTGTCTGACTCGCGAAGCCAGGGCCGAACCGGTTGGATTCCATACAGGCCAATCTCCGGTTCCCACAACTTTCGGTGCGGTGTTCGGATTGGAAGTATCCCAGATGACCAGATTGTCATCTCCACCGACTTTCTTAGCCCAGGCCAGGTAACGTCCATCCGGTGACCAGTCTGGATGGGTGTCTTTGTTGGATGGATCATTACTGATGTTGATAAACCGCTCTTTAAAATTATCTAAACGGGCAATCCAGATCTCATCTTCCCCGGAACGACCGGATACGAAAACGATCTGCCGGCCATCCCCACCCATCATCCATCGGGGAGAGTGATCGGGTGCCGGGTCATCGGTGAGAGATAAAGGTTCTTTTTCGGGGTGTTGAACTTCCAAAAGAAAAATATCGAGATTCCCTCTGGCGTACGATTCGTATGCCAGCCATTGACCATCTGGAGACCAGGTTGGGGAGCCTTCGTAAGTGGATGTCCTGGTTAACTGGATTATCTCGGATGTGGTCAAATCTAAATAATACAAATCCCAGTACCCGCCTCTGTGGGAACTGAAGGCAATCCGGTTGCCATCCGGGCTAATCGAAGGATCGATATCATCCGCTTCTTCATTAGTTAATCGTAACAATGGTAGATATTGCGGGTGATAGGCGAAAAGATGAAAATACGGACCATCTGCCAGAGAGAGAACCATCGCCCCCTGTTCTTCCAGCCCTTTGATACTGGCACTGGCTTCTGTTGGTGTAGAAGTGGGAGGAACAGGAGTGGGCGAAGGGGTTTCAGTTGGAATCTCTGTTGGGATAATCTCGGTAGGTGTCTCGGTGGGAAGCGGTGTCCCCGTGGGAGGGATGACAACGGTTGGCGTCTGGATGAATTCTGTCTCGATCACAGGCCACAGAAAATACATCGTGATACCTACATTCGCCACGATGAAAATCACCAATAAATACAGAACCAATTTGGGAACAGGTTTTGATTTCATGTGCCGGCGATCAGAGATGGATTTTGATGTTCCAGACGGATTATTTCGTCACCATACTGACTTTATACAGATCCATGGGATCAAACATCTGGAATACACCACTTACCCGCCAGTTGCAATAGTTATGCCTGTCTTCTTCGGTTGTTATTGGGTCATAATGACCCATGTTCTGGAAAGCCGCCCCTGAAGGACCAATACGCATTTCAAGATGCAAGTGTGGGGCGCTTGAATAGCCGGAGTTACCAACCTGTCCAATCACCTGCCCCATTTGAACAGTATCACCCTGCTTTAAGGAAGAGGCATTAACCAGATGCCCATAAAGGGTATACAAAGATTTGGATGATGAATTCCAAACGTCTTTTGATAGGTCCGGGCAGTTGAGTTTGTTACTGTTGGTTGTAACAATTGGTTGTGTCGGTATTTTTATCGCCTGGATCAAATTGCCCGATATGGTGTTCAACGGCGTCTCGATCATAATGGAGTAGCCATAGGGTGGTTTTTCCTGCGTATCGGACATGGATACTTTGCCAGGAAAAACTGCCTGTATTGGTGTTCCCAGGATATGTTTATCTCCCAGAGTCCAAAAAGCAAAATCAACGCCGTGATGGCCCGAATCCTCACCAGGGGGTGGAGCTTTGAACTCCTGTGTGATTAGACTTTGCAGATCACTGATGGTGAAACCTTCCAGGGGAGAACCGATAGCTGTGGTGGGTATTGCTGTGGGAGCGGGGTTATTGTTATTCGGCGCCACTATAGCCGTCGGTTGTGAGGTAGGTGGAGGGGGTAAAGTTGGAATGATCACCGGGATAACTGGCTGAAATGAAGGCTTTGCTGTCAGAGCGCCCGACCATTCACTGTTGGCGATGGCCGCATCTTGTGGAGAGATCGTTGCTGTGGATACAGGTACTTCAGGCAATATCTGAGTAATCTGGGTCGTCACTGGAGAAGGATTCGGAGAAGTGACACCCGAAATAATGCCGATAACCACCATCACCAGAATGAAAACTTTGATGAAGATCGAAATTATTCCAAGTAATAAAGGAGAAAAAAAGTCAGGGGTATCCCGTTTCATGAAATATGGTAATTGAATTAAGAATATTTTTAAAGAGAGGCTGACAGATCAAGGTCAGCCTCTCTCTTCAGGTCAGATGGAGATCTAATGCTTTCTGGGAGCAGGTTCAGTAAATAGGTCGCCCGGGGTATCCAGATCTTCAACAGGTGGTATGGGAGGAGACTCACGATGGGTAGAAGTTGGCTGAGTTGCCACCGGTGCGATAGGTGCGGGAACAGCCGGAGCCGGCATGACCGGTGAAGTTGTTGAGCTGGTAATGGGAACACCAAAAATGGCCGCGCGTACCAGTGTACCAAATCCGGGAACGGCATTACTCTCAGGAGTCCAGGGTTCACCATAAAATACCGCCCGGACTCTGCCAGAATACAGGAAGATCAGGACAATAATATCCAAAAATGTCATAACCGAGTACCCGCAGATGCTGGCAACTGCCACACCGGTAACCGCGCCGACATCGGGAAGAAGACTGTTGATCACAGGAATACCGGCTCCGAGGACCACAAAAAGACCGCCGATGACCCCAAACAGCGCAAGAAAAACTGCCCCCATTCTAGAGCTATTTTTTAACCGGATAAGTCCTGATCCAATCGACGCATACCAGATGCACAAAATCAGTCCAAAAAAGGCACCAATAACCGGGCCAAATACCGATTGTGGATTTGTAGAGGCGGTTGTCAGGTTGGGAATGATGGCAAATACAACTGTGGCGGCCGCTCCAAGTATGCAAATAACCGCCATGAGAAAATGATACGACGCCACCAGAATGACACCATCCCAGACTGATTTGTCGTTATTGTTCATGATCAACTCCTCCTTCAATTCAATATCAAAAAAATTTTCCTTGCTTGTTTCTAATTTTATCTTAATTCTTTCCGGCTATTGGAGAATCCCGTATAACCGGATGGTTCCATCGGTTGAGCCAACAACCAGAACTTTACCATCAGCCGTTTCGGCCAGTTTACTCAAAGTGCCCGGTGTTCCTGCAAAACCGGTTAGCAGATTTCCACTACCCATATCCCAAAATTCAACATCCTGTCCGGCTACAGCCAGCACAAGGTTGTCAGTGGAGAACAAAAGGGAATTGGAGCCTTTTGTCTGCAGGTTTTTTGACAGAGTCCAACCATTTGTCTCCCAGACGAATGTCTCTCCATCTTCACTAGTGGAAGCCAGTAGATTCCCATCAAGACTGAAGGATATGGCACGGATTGCACGGCGGTGTTTTTCAAGGGTGGTAACTAATTCACGGGTATCGAAATTCCACACGCGGATAATCCCATCACCTCCGGCAGAAGCCAGCATATTCGTTCCCTGACGCAGGGCAAGTTCAATGTCGCCTTTTGTGAATCCGGTGATGTTATACAATCCGGTACCGGAGGCCATATCCCACATTTTCAATGTAATATCCACCCAGCCACCTGTGGAGGCAAGCCGGTTTCCATCATTGTTAAACGCGAGAGAACGTATTCCACCGCTGTGGCCGCGAATTACATATACTTTCTGTCCGCTGGTTACATCCCAGACGATGATGTTGTTATCGGCACCGCCAGAAGCGAGGAATCGACCATTATTGCTGAAAGTCAATGCGGCCACATCTCCCGTATGACCCTCAAGTAATGCGATCTGATTCCCGGTTTTTGGATCCCACAATGATATACGGCCATCCTGGTTTCCGGCCGCCAGCAGGGTTGCATCTTTATTGAAAGCTACACTCGTAACCGAATTTGAAAATCCCCTGAATGGAGCAGCAAGGGCATCATCTGATGCGCGCCAGAGATGCAGTGTGTTGGCGCCGATCGCCAAAATGGAATAATCCGCGTTAAAAGCCAGAGAGTTCACTTCTCCGGGGACTTTGCTGATCGTTTTATTCAATTTTCCAGTGGCAACTTCCCACAGATTGACCGTTCCATTTTGTTCACCGGTAACGATACCGGACCCATCACCGTTGAAGGTCAGACTGCGAACACCCGAGGTAGCCGGGGTTAAGCGTAGCTGCTTTCCATTAGATGTATCCCAGAGGATGAAGGTGTTGTCATCACTACCCGAAGCTATGATTCGAGAATCAGGGCTGATCGCAACTATGTTTACCGGTTTGTAATGAGCGGTAATGGATATGAAACGGACACCTGATTCCACGTTCCACATGGACAAAGTCTTATCTTCGGAACCGGCTACAACCAGTTGCCCATCCAGGCTAACCGCCAGCGAGCGAATTGGACTGCCGTTTCCATCCAATTGTTTAAGCAGAGAGCCGTCTGCCACCTTCCAGATGGCGATTGCGCCGTCCGCTCCACCGCCAAACAGAGCCGTACCGTCCGGGCTGAATTTCAGGCTGTTGTAAGTTTTTCCCTGTGAATCAATCGACAGGATAGCTTCCTTGGTACCATATTTCCAGAGGATTATGGATTTATCCAGACCGCTGGTAGCCAGTAATGTACCATCTTGACTGATAGCGGCGCCTGTGATTCCGGTGTTCAACAGTACAGAGCCTGTGTCTGCGCCAGTTGTTGGATCGAGGTAAAAGAAACCACCACTGGTAGCCGCAAATAGGCCGGTTTGATTTCCTCCCGATGGAGACCAGAGAACCTGATTGATTTTGCCCTTCCCAAGCTGGCCGATGAGGCGCAAATAAGCAAGATTATCCAATCGGAATGTCTGTTCGGGAACCTGGAAACCGGGTTGAACGGATGGAATACTCAGATTGTTCGCGGGAACCGGATTGGATTGGGCGGGAGCAGCTGTCGGTTGGATTTGAACGGTGGGTGGAAGAGAGGGCGTTGGAATGTTCTGTGCAGGAGCCGCCGGGGCAGTGGTTGGAACAATCGGAGCACTGGTTGGAGTCGCCGGAGCTATGGTCGGGGCTGTTACCCGAACGATGGGATTGGTTTTAGGTGTGGGTGTCGGGAGAGGTTTTTTTGTCGACGCAGGAGTTTTGAAAAAGAACAATGTCATGGGAGTCTTGATCTGCCGCGTCATGGTTGGACGAGGAGTTCGTGGTGTCTTAAGCACGGTTGTAGCCGTGTTTGTGGCATACATAATCATACCGACGGCCACAACCAGCAGAGACACTGACATGAAGATTTTGATCAATAGTGCAATGATGAGGCTGATGTTGGGAAAGTTGGGATTTCGTTGCAACGCATCAATCCTTTTTTAATTATTGTAAGGAAAGGTGGAGCATGAATTTCGAGTAATGAGATTATAATATCAGAAGAAGTTTTCCACACAAATACTGACATATCATCTTCCCGGAAAAATTAAATTCCCATGAATTTTTCCGGGGATAACTTATCTTGAAGTTGGAGTCTTATGATCACGACTTTTACGTCCATGAAGGGCGGAACCGGAAAAACTACAATCACCGGATTGATGGCTAACTTTCTAACCCAGTTTTACAAGAAACGCATCATCATTATCGATATTGACCCGCAAGGGGGAAGTACAACTCTTTACCTGGGTTCTGAAGCCCGCACCACAATCGATGGAAAAGCCGGCCCAACGGTCTTTACCGTTCTTGAGACTATGCGGGAGGGCGGGGATACCCGTCAGATGGTTCAGAAAGCTCTGATCCGATCCAAATACAATGAGAATGTCTTTGTCCTGCCGGCAGATTACCGGGTGACCAGCCTGTTGAGTATGGGTGAATCACCGGATATTCTGAAATACGCGCTGGAAGAAGCTTCATTCTCTGATGACCTGATCGTGATGGTTGACACGGGAACGGCGCCTTTCCTGGTGTCCATGGCGATTGCCGCTGCGACGGATAAAGTGTTTGTGCCGTTGATGTTATCCATGCAGAATCGCAAGCCGACCGCAGACACAATCCAGCTTGTATTGCGGCAGCGCAAACAACTGGCTGGGATCGTTCCTGTGGGAATCGGGAATGCCAAATGGGAAGAAGCCACCATAGATAGCTGGAGTGAAAGTCTGAAGAACAATCCCATGCTGGCGAATGCGAAGATACTGGCCGGTATTCCGTATTCGAAGACACTGGTTCGCAGCGAATGGGTCGACCAGGTATTCCCTGAGAGGTTGACACCGGTATTTTCTGAGCTTAGTTCGGTGTTATTGAACGGCCGAACTCATGCGGCAGAATAACAGTCTGATAGGATGGATAGACAACCGGCCATAGTCGAAGGCCGGTTGTTTTTTATTCAGGACGCAAGTTTTATTTGCTTCATCCCGTTACGAAAAAGAACGGGATGAAATCTTCTCTCAATGGATGATTTTTTCCACTGTTTAGGCCTTAATTTTCTCACTATAATAAGGCGCAGAGTCAACGGATCATCCGGATAGCGGTTACATTATCTCCAGATATGCATTGAAAAATAATTGGGGTGAATAATGGATAATCCACGAAGCAGGTTTTTTGATCACGAAACAAAAACAGGCACAATCGCCCTTCAGGGGTTGGATCTATCCGGCACGAATATGAAAGGCAAGGATCTTACCCGGGCATCTCTGGTGAATTGCATTCTGTGCAATGCCAATTTGCATGGAACGATATTGATCAAAGCCAATCTCACCAACTCTGATTTGACAGGCGCCATTCTTCAGGATGCTATTCTGGATGAAGCCTGTCTGAAAAATTCCCGGCTGCGCGATGCGTATCTTTGGAAAGCCAGTATGCAGGAATGTAATCTGCAAAATGCCAATCTAGAAAATGCATTTCTGGAAGGCGCCAATCTACAAAATTCGGATGTTAAAGGCGGCATTCTGAGAAAGGCGAAATTGAGCCGGGCAAATTTCCGGGGAGCCATTCTCCAGGGCGCCAATATGGATGGATGCGATCTGACAGAATGTGGTATGCAAATGGTTGTCCTGAAGGACGCCACTCTCAAAAAAGCTGACCTAAAGCACGTGGATTTCAGGGAAGCGCGGTTGATGGACGCCGATTTTTATCAGGCTGATCTTGAAGGCGTGAGTTTTAAAAATGCCCACATGGAAAGGGTAAATCTGGCTGGTGCCAGAATAAAAGATACGGATTTTTCCGGTGCGAATCTGAAAGAAGCTATCATGCCCGACGGTATGGAATTCGATCCAAAAAATCCAGGTCGGGGATTGATGAGCCAGGACTTTTAATAAAGAAAAACAGATTTATCGGGTTTGTGGTCGTCATTGTTCTTCGGAGTGTCGATTTCATCAGAGCGGGTAGTTATGGTATTATGTCACGTTGATTATCGGCAGACGCGTTTTCTGAATTATTGCGTGATAGCAGAAAGTCCCCCGGATGATCTAAGAAGGTTGTTAGTTCATACAGACCCTGCCCGATGAAGAAAGCCCGTATCTTATCCAATCGCATTTATATCCTTCTCCTGGGAATTAGCCTGTCTACATTGCCCGCCTGCAGCCTTTCGGCTAATGAACCTGTCCGGGTAGTTAAAGATTACATTCACGCGTTGGCCGCGCAAGACCAGATTGCGATAACGAATTTGACCTGTAAAGATTGGGAGACGCAGGCTTTCCTTGAGTTGGATGCGTTGCAGTTGGTCAAAGCCACTGTATCTGATTTGAACTGTCAGGTAACTGAAGCTGTTGCAGGAGGTGATATTGTTGAATGTACTGGGAGAATTGATACTTCCTACAACAACGAGGTCTCCACTACCGATCTCTCTCGCAACCGCTACTTCGTATCCCATGAAAACGGAGACTGGTTGGTATGCGGCTACCGTTAACTTTATTGAAGATGCTGTTTAACCGAACGACTCTCTGGGCTGTGATTCTGGTTTTGATTGTGTTTGCCGTCATGATCTCGACGACTGATACATCGCCAACATGGATCTATCAGGGTTTTTAGATGCGGATTGAATTCCTTCTGGCGCTGATCCCTGCAGCGCTTTTGATTCGCCTTCTGGCAAAAACCAGGGGATACCGGGACCTGATCTCGCTGGTCAGCATCGTGCTCATCTATGTTCTTCAGCCGGAGATACCTGTCCGCTACCTCAGTTTCTGGCTGCCCACAGTCACCATAGTTTTGATCATACTATCCTGGCTGCTGGTTTCGAGAGAGGAGGATAGAAATTCCGTTGCCGCTATCCGGTTCATGCATGGCACAGGGTTGGTCATCCTTTTATTGGGAGCTTTCCGGTATATTGATCTGGACGGCATCACTCTGATCAGCCGCCCCCCGCAAATTTCAATGATCCTGGTTGGACTGGCAGTCGCCGGTGTTCTTGGATTGCATCTTGCCCGCTTATCTGTCGGCAAAGAGAAGGTGGCCGCTACATATGTAGCCATTGTTCTGATTTTTGTGATTTTCATAGTTCTTAAAAATCAAGCGCTTACTTCCTTTGCCAGTCAAATATTACGTGGAGGGGCAGGCCAATCCATGACGCTCTCAGGTTCTGTGGATATCCGCTGGTTTGGTTTTTCCTATATTGCTTTCCGTCTCGTTCATACATTACGGGATTTCCAGAAAAAAAGACTCCCGGACGTAAGTCTGCAAACCTATTTTAATTATGTGCTCTTCTTTCCAACCCTCTCCGCCGGACCCATCGACCGGCTGGAACACTTTATTAAGGACCATGATTCGATTATCCAGAAACAGGGCCTCACAGAGGATCTCTTATCAGGGGGGAAAAGGCTGGCTCTGGGATTCTTTAAAAAATTCTTTGTGGCCGATTCGCTGGCGATCATCGCCCTGAATTCCACGAATATCACCCAGGTCAGATCCGCGGGCTGGTTATGGGTGCTCTTATACGCCTACGCTTTCCAGATTTATTTTGACTTTTCAGGATACTCCGATATCGCCATCGGATTGGGAAAGATCATGGGGATCAATATCCCTGAAAACTTCAATCACCCCTACCTGAAGCCCAATATTACACAGTTCTGGAACAACTGGCATATGACCCTTACACAATGGGTGCGGACGTATCTATTCAATCCGTTGACTCGTTCCCTGCGGACATCCCGATTCAAGAACATGCCGGTGCTGATCATGTTTATCGGGCAGTTGGCTACTATGACTTTTATCGGCCTGTGGCATGGTATTTCGATTAACTTTTTGATCTGGGGCCTCTGGCATGGGCTGGGTTTATTCCTTCAGAACCGCTGGTCAAACAGATTTCATGGAATCGGTGGACTGATAACCGGTCGTCTTTCTGCGAAGATATTGCGTGGGCTATCCATCTTTATCACTTTTAATTATGTGTCGATAGGTTGGATCTGGTTTGCCCTTCCCAATCCAGAGGATTCCCTGACCGTTCTGGGCAAACTCTTTGGCTGGAGCTGAAATGAAAATGAACGCCAAATTTTTATGGAATGTTCTATTGAAGGCTCTGGTCCTGTTTATTCTTGTCAATATTCTGACAGGTAGTATTAACTGGCGCCCGGCTCTGGGTCAAATCAGCGGATATAACTGGCTGTTCCCCGGCCGTCAGCGTTTGCCCTTCGGAGAAACACCGGCGAAGAGCTACAACCTGAACACCTACAATCTGGATACGATGTTTTCCACTTTGGAAATAAACCGCGGCAAAAAACCGGCGGATGAATTTCGGGTCGTTTTGATCGGCGATTCCTCCATTTGGGGTACGTTGCAGCATCCGGAAGAGACGGTCGCCGCCCGGCTTCAGGAATCAGGAATCGATCAGATGGAAGGTAAGAAATTAAGAGTCTATAACCTGGGATATCCGACAGATTCGACTTTTAAAGACCTGATGATTCTGGATTACGCTCGTCGTTACGAACCGGATATGATCATCTGGTTTGTGACACTTGATTCGCTGGCGCGAAGTAATCAATTGAATTCCCCGGTTGTCATGGAAAATCCGGAGATCGCCCGCCGGATGGTACAGACATATCATTTGAATATACCCGAGAACAACCTGCCTGATAATCCAGACCTGTTATCAAATTCTCCCCTCGCCCGCAGGCAGGAACTGGCGGAATGGTTTCAACTGCAATTGTATGGATTTATGTGGGCAGCCACCGGAATCGATCAATACTATCCACCGGTGTACAGTCTGGCCCAACGTGATCTGGAAGCGGATGAGACCTATCTGGGATTAGCTGAACCGTTGAAGGAGCAGGATCTCGCGCTGGATGTTTTGGAGGCGGGGGTGTCACTGGGGGGACGGACACCGGTACTTTTGGTCAATGAACCCATTCTAATCAGCACCGGAAGCAACAGCAACCTGCGGTACAACTATAATTATCCGCGGTGGGCGTACGATCAGTACCGCGTATTACTGTCTGATTTCGCGGCCGATCATTACTGGCAATATTTAGATCTATGGGATAGTGTTTCTGAACATGAATTCACCAATACAGCGTTCCATATTTCACCGGAAGGCGTCTATACGCTCGTTTCTCCGTTGATGGAGGCTGTTAAAACGATTTCGCATCAAGTTGCGCTTCCCCGGGTCAGGATAACGCTGTTTACACCGACTCCAGTTTCCGAACCAACCATTCAAAAGCAGATAAAAGCGACCTCCTTAGCTGTGCTGCCTCAGGCAACACCCACTCCGGGGGATCGTTTTGAGACACCTACGCAGGGATTCTGCGGTGATGAAAAAACCTGGCAGACGATGCCGGTTGTTCCCGGCTTTGTATCGGCGAAAATGCATTCCGTTTACGAAGAAGGGATCAGGAAGGGTAACCAGGGAAATGTGTTATCGATCATTGGAGATTGTCAGAATGTACCCTCCGTTTTTCTGGGAGCATTTGAAAATCCAGATGATTACTCTCTCGGACCTTACTCCTACTTGCAACCCGTTATTGATCAATTCAGCGGATCATTTGGCCGTAAAGGCATGGCCCGGCATGGCGGATTGAATATCGCCGGCGTGCTCAATCCGGCCCAGGCAGACAGGACTGTCTGCCTGGACAAAGAGACGCCATTGGCCTGCGAATTACGTTTGAACCGCCCCGGCATTGTGATTGTCAGTCTGGAAGAATGGTGGGCAGGGAGGCCGGTGGACGTCTATCAATCCTACCTGGATAAAGTCCTCGATGAGATCATCGCTTCAGGCGCGGTACCCATTCTATCCACAAAAGCTGATAATCTGGAAGGCAATCAGCTCATCAATAAAATTGTCGTCAAAACAGCCTGCCGTTACCAGGTTCCGGTCTGGAATTTCTGGGCGGCTTCCCAAAAATTGCCAAACCGCGGATTGTGGACAGATCACTTCCACCTGACTGTTGGGACGTATGATTTCGGAGACCCGAAACAATTGACAACAGGCCGGACAATGCGCAACTTGACCGCCCTTCAATCCCTGGATTATGTATGGCGGGCATTGAATTACCTGCCTCAGAACAAAAAATGACCCGGCAGGAACCGGGTCATTGAGCATTATCCGAAGGATATATCCTGTCAATTTGGCAGCGGCAGGTAGACAGAACCTTTGAAAACTTCCTGCCCGGTGAATTTTTCCAGAATAAAAAAGTTTACATTTTTATCCACACCGGGTTGACGTCCGCTGCAATACAGGCGTTCCGGATGGTCATATTCCGGCATCGACTTGCATTCGAACGTTTTCTGCGGATCACCGATCCGGGCGATATACTCGCCTTTTATGGGTTCAGGCAGCAGGATCGTGATGGCGAAGTCCCAGCCAGGCCGGGGACCGGATGAATACAGGCGGGCCTGTGAGAAATCATCCAGCGGCGGCGGTAGTGTGGGCGTAGATGTTATGGTTGGGGTTAGAGTGATGGTTGGCGTGCTGGTCGATGTGCTGGTGGGTGTGTGCGTAGGCGTCAGGGTCGGTTTGGGTGGGGTGGCTGTTGGAGAGGAAGTGACGGTTGCCGTAGGCCTGGCAAAAGGAAGATTAGAACATCCTGCCATGAGCGCCAATGCAACTATAGCGAATAAAAGAACAAAAAGGACAAGATGTTTTTTTCGGATCATGGGTTTTTCGTCTCCTGAGTTGATCGAATCACTGGAAAGGTCACCCGCGCTGTCATATTCCATAATAATCGGGGGTCCGATTGTTGAAGATCAACTGTAACTACATACGTATTATCACCCCGAACAGTTATCCCATACCCTTTTACTCTGTTAACGACACCTGTGATCTCCAGATCAGGGATGGCATCAAACCGGACTTTGACCGGTAGACCAGATTGAATTCCCACAATATCCACTTCTTTCAGGTCGGTGGTTTCCACCTGCCATTTTGACGTGTCGCCGATCATCACCTGTCCGGCTGAAGCCAGCTCACCCACTTCGAGGTTATTAACAATAATAGTGCCATCGAATGGAGCCGTCAATTCCAGATCTGCCAGAGCCGCGCGGGCGGAATCAGCCTGCGCTTTTGCGTTTTTCACGTTAGCTTCCGCCAGAGCAAGGTCTTTGGGATCCGGGCCTCGCTTGCGGCGTTCGTATTTCCGCCGTGCATCTTCCAATGCGGCTTCCGCTTTGGACACTCTGGCATCTGCTTCCGCGATATCCTGGGCGGCAGGGGGGCCTTCCGCATATTCCAGGTTGCGCTTGATCTGATCTCTTGCCAGGCGTGCCTGTGACAGATACGCCAGTGCTTTTGCACGGTCCGCATCATCTTCCGGTCGATCTTGAACATAGCTGAAGGCTGTCTCGGCATCATCCACTGCCTGTTCGGCGACTATGAGCTGCGCTTGAATGCCTTCCAGCATATATTGATTGACCCGTTTATAGTTTAGATCGTCGCGGTGTTCTTTTGCATCCTTCAATTCCTGTGCCGCGATGGCCACCGCCATTTCGGCGTCTGCTGCGGCCAGCTTTGCTTTTTCATTTAGATCATCCAGGGCTTTTTGAGCCGATGTTACCTGAAGTTCAGCCGCTGTTATGGCGGCTGTGGCCTGTTCTGCTCCATTCAACCGGGCTATGGGATCACCCTTTTTTACTGCTGCTCCTTCCACAGCTTCAATCGATTCTACTTTCCCTGTCGCGGCGAAACTCAACATCGAGCTCCGGATCGGGATAACCCTGGCTTCAGCGGCGGCACCGGCACCAGTCTGCATGGGGGTCTGTGGTGTGGGAGTAGCCTGGGAGAGAATACCGCAGCCTGTCAGTAATCCAGATAGGACGAGCGGGATCAGGCAAGTGTAAATCCGACTGTTTATTGATGATGGACGGGTTGCTTCTCGAAAATTGATCATTTTTCAAATGCCACAAAGGCTTTCATATTCCACAAAAGACGCGGATCTGATTCATCGAGATCGATGGTAACGGTATATGTGGTGTCACCCTGACTGGCCACTCCAATTTGCTTAATGCGGTTCACAGTTCCAGATATTTTCAGGGAAGGAATGGCATCGAATGTGACCGAGACCGGATCGCCCGGTTGAATGTTGACAATATCCAGTTCCACCAGATCGGTGGTTTCAACCTGCCAGGAAGAAATGTCCCCCAGCATCACAGTAACCGCCGGACTGACCGCCTGACCGGGTTTCAGGTCATTGGAAATGATCGTTCCCGAAAATGGGGCTGTCAACTCCAGGTCTTTCAGGCTGGCCTTTGCTGCCTCGAGCTGCGCATCTGCGTTCTTGACGGCCAATTCAAGGATACCAAGTTGCGCCGCGTCAGGTCCATTTTTCACTTTATCATAAGTGGATTGGGCGTCTGCCAGCGCTGCTTCTGCCAGTGAAAGACGGGCATCTGCTTTGGCGATCTTCTCTGGATCGGGCATCTCAAGTGCTTTATTCAAATTATAGAGCGCGCGGTCTTTTGCCAGCCGCGCATTGGATAACTTGGTTAAATAAGCCGCGCGATCAAGATTTTTCTCATCGCGGTCTTTATACGTTTCATACTCATCTTCCGCGTCTTTAAAATCATCCAGTGCCATGTAATAGGTCGCGCGTAACCCATCCAGTGCTGCTCCGGAGACCTGCTGGTAATCCAGACTGTTGCGGTGATCCCTGGCGTTCTTCAACTCGATTTGAGCTTTGGCCAGCGCAAGTTCGGCATCGGCTGTCGCGACCTGGGATTTATCTCGAAAATCATCCAGGTTCTTCTGCGCCGTCAATTGCAGGACTTCCGCCCCTGTGACCGCAGCGCGGGCCCGATCTATCCCTTTCAACCGGGCAATGACATCGCCTTCGTGCACTTGCGTTCCTTCCGCTGTGAGGACTTCTTCAACAATTCCGGAGACTGGGAAGCTCAACGCGGCATTACGAATCGGAACTACCCTGGCTTCCGTTAATGTGCGCGGAAGAATGGCCGTGGGTGTAGATGCAGCCGGCGTAGGCTGGCTTGAAGCTGCCATCACCGAACATCCGGATAGAAGCATGAGGATAATTCCTGCGGAAATACGAGATAATCCGCTCATCCGATTCAATTTTAAAAACCTGGAAAAAGCAGTCGATGGCAAATTCATTTTCATTGATTCTAGCCGAAATGCCATAAGGTGGGATTTATTCATACGATAACACTTCACGAATGGTGAGATGTGCTGCATTGCGTGCCGGGAGGACACTGGCTGAAACGGCCAGAATGACCACCAGTACCAACCAGACAATAAAGCCGGTCGGGGTAATGGAAAGGATAGAGGGAGCATCAAAAAGGGCTTCTGAAAGAACGTTATTCAGCCAGTTGCTGATGGGGAAGGATAACAGGCAGCTTAAAAGCCAGCTGATGATGCCGATCAACAAACCTTCCACTATGACCAGGTTCATTACCGTGCGGTCGGAAGCGCCGATGGCACGCATGATCCCGATCTCCCGCGTTCGATCCATCACATTCATGCTCATTGTACCCATCAGGCCGATGGCACCGACCAGTGCAGTAAGGAAAGCCATGAAAATCAGAAAAGTTGTCAGGATGTTCAATCCTTCGGTGCTGGAGTTCAAGGCGAAAAGACCGGCGTTAATACTGGCTACCTTGTATCCACGCGTCCGCATGAATTTTTCAATGGCGGCTCCGAACTGACGCTGCTGTTCAATGTTCAGATTGGGTGTGGTCGAGCTGATCTGAAACGAGATCGCTTTATCCGGACTGCCGATTAAGTGCGAGAGATATTCATAATTACTGTAGGCTCTGAATCCTGTGCTTTTTCCTGCCAGTTGGAAGAAGCCAACGACAATCCAATCGCTTTTAATCCCGTTAACACGTAATCGCAGTGTGTCTCCGATCTTCATATTCGGATAAGCTGAGAGAAACCGCTCGCTTAAGACTATGGCATTCTCATCACCCGGAATGATCCAGCGGCCTTTGATCAAAATGGGTGTAATCAACTTACTATCAGGTGCCACGCCGAGCATTTCCACCGGTTCACCGGGTTTATCATCGGCTTCCATCACTTCACAGCGCGCGTAAGTCCAACCTTCGACCACAGAGATCCCGGGAATAGACTGCAGATCCTTCTGCACCTGGTCGATGCGGTAGAACTGATCCATGGTCATGCTGACATCTGCGATGAAGTATTTGCTGACCTGTTTAATATAAAGGGTAAGGGCACCCTGAACATTGAAAGTGGCGATAAAAATCGAACCACCCAGAGTGAGTGTAAACAGGGTGAGCGCCAGCCTGCCCTTATGCCGGAATGTATTCCGCAGTGAAATCAGTAATGGGTGGGATATCCCCTTGATATTATTTATCATTCGATCCAACCAGTCGGATTTCTTTTCCACAGTCATATTACGGCCGCCGCTGATGGCCTGCACGGTTTTAATGTTGGCTCCTTCAAAGATGGGGAAAAAGGCTGCCACCTGGGGAACGATCAACGCGATGCCGGCCTGTATCAGAACGCTCCGGAGGATCGGTCGATACCCCTGCACATCGAAATTTAACGTGTCAGAAAGGAAATTTGCCAGGCCGTAGGCCGACCAGTTGGCAGTTGGTATGGCCAGTCCCAGTGCGATTGCTCCATACATCGCGATCAGAACCATATAGATGGTGATGATGGACATCCGCCGGGCGCCTATGGTCTTCATCACCCCGATCTGCCTGATCTGCTGGTTCATAAGAGCAGAAAGCGTATTGGTGATCAGGAAGCCGCTCAAGAAGACGATCAGCATACCAAGTACAAACAGAATTCCGGAAAGTGCGTCGATGTAGATGGAATTCGGATGGCTGATAGAGGTACGCACAGCCGTGGATGTGACAACCCCTCCGTAATCTTCGATCTCCTTGTTGACATCCGAAGATAACTCGCGCAGATATGCTTCATCTTCCTGCCCGGATTTGGCGGTGACAAGCAGCGCGTTGTAAATGGCCGGTTGTTCCAGCCAGTCCAGGGTATGCATGGTGATATACCCGTTGACCGGTGCGATAAAGTAGCCACCCCCACCGCCTGTGGCACCAATTGTCTGGTCATGGACGATTCCTGTCAGGCGTACTTCGCGGGTTTTTCCGGAGGGAAGTTGAATTTCGATCACCTCGCCCAGTCTGGCTGCCACATCTTCCCGATGGCTGATATCGATAGCGATTTCACGATATTTAGGCGGCCAACTACCTTCGCGCAGGATCACTTTATTAATGGCCATTTCGTCAATTTCGGGAATGGCTTGAAGCTCCAGACGATCCCATTCGCCATTCTTATTGCGATACCGCAGGGTCATGGTCCGGCGACCTTCCGCCTCATCCACTTCGGGCAGTTCTTTAATCTTTTCCACCAGCGTATCGGTGAATGCCGCAATGGAAATGTGCAGATTTGCCGGATTTAAGGCTCGATAACCGGTGCGCATATCCTCATTTATGATGACATTGATACTGGAAATCAGACCGACCGCATAAAGACCGACGGCGATGGAAGCGATCACCAGCAGTGACCGGACCTTGTTCCCCCACAGATCGGCAAAGACCTTTTGCCAGCGAGGTCTCATCGGTTTTTGGATGCCTCCGGTATATCGATGACTTCTGATGGTCCACCGGCTTCCAGTTTTTGCATAAAAATCTGCATACTTCTGGATGTATTGACCGTTGATTCAAGATCTTCCACAGAGATCATCTTGATCCGCGCAGCTGCATGTGGATCAGCCCTGAATGTCTTTTTCTGCGCCAGGGTATTGCGAATGAATTTACCTGAGAGGATGGAACCGGATGGATAGGATGCAAGCCTATGATTGTTTGCTCCCCGGAGAGCCACTTTCCCTTCCAATATCAGCATCAAGCCGGGAAGAGAATTGGAACTGGCGAAAATATCTTCATTTGGTTGTTTGCATAGCTCAACAGATTGATGTGATAGCTTCAACATGGAACGATGCGAAATGGAGGGAAGCATGCGAGAAATGTCTTCATCCACCAGTTCACCATCGCAAATAACCAGTGTACGAGATGCCCGCCGGGCAACGGTTTCATCATGAGTCACCACCAGTACGGTCTTGCCCTGTCTTACCAACTCATCAATCAATTGCAAGACCATATCGGCGGTTTTTGAATCAAGATTGCCTGTTGGCTCATCGGCCACAATAATGGGAGGATCATTGGCCAATGCCCGGGCAATGGCGGCGCATTGTTCCTGACCGCCGGAAACAGCAGCCGGAAGCTTCTCGGCGAAATCTTGCAACCCCACCAGTTTCAACAATTCACGGGCGCGTTTCTCACGCTCCGCAGGCGGGTACATATGGCAGAAGTCCATGGGCAGGATGGTGTTTTCCACGAGCGAAAGCATTGGAAGGAGTTGAAAGAATTGGAAAACGATCCCCAGATTTCTACCGCGCCATTCCGAAAACTCACTTTCTGTGAGTTCCTGAAGATAGGTATTTTCTATCTTGATCTTTCCGGAAGTTGGACGGTCAATTCCCGTGATCATATTCAAAAGGGTTGATTTTCCACTGCCGGACTTGCCGATGATGCTGACGAATTGTCCCGGATAAAAGCTGGCAGAAACGTCATTAAGGGCGGTGAAATCGCCGGCATGCGTATTATAGGTTTTATAGATATTCTGCATTTCGATAAGAGGTTTTCTCTCTTCAGAATATGCGCTGGTATCTATTTGATTGATCGTGGATATAGGGGTTCCCGATCTATCTTTTCTGGAAGGAATCAACGAAGACGGGAATTGAATATGACGCATTGCAGAAACCTGAGATTATGCCTGTTTAGTGCCGATCATCGATTCTATCGTGATTGTGGAATTATTCTCTGCAAGTAGTTCGCCATCCACAATTTCAAGCACCCGGCTGGCGCGTTGAGAGGCACCGGCATCATGGGTGACCATGATCACGGTCTTTCCTTCTTTGATTAATTTTTCGAAAATATCCAGAATCGTTTCTGCTGTTGTTGAATCAAGACGACCGGTAGGTTCATCTGCTACGATCACCGGAGGATCATTCGCCAGAGCCCGGGCAATGGCCACACGCTGCTGCTGACCGCCTGAAATGGCACCTGGCAGCTTGTCGATATGGTCTTCCAATTCCACCATGCGCAGCAACTCGCGCGCACGTTCCCGGCTTTTTATGGGGACATATTTGTGGCAAAAATCCATAGGGAGCATGACATTTTCAAGTAAAGTCAGCATGGGCATCAATTCGAAGGACTGGTAGATAATCCCGAGGTTCAAACCCCGCCAGAGAGCCTGCTCATCTTCATTCATATTGTGAACGGAGACTCCGTTCACATTTACGTTGCCCGCAGTAATCGCATCGACACCGGTGATCATATTCAGCAGGGTTGTTTTTCCGGCGCCCGATTTTCCCACAATACACAGAAATTCATTGGCGTGGATATCTATTGAAATGTTTTTCAATGCCTGGAACTCACCCGCCGGTGTTTCATAGGTCTTGATCACATTTTCCAACGTCACAATTGTTGATAATTCCGTGTGGTTTGCCGCTTTTACCTGCCCATCAGTTATGCCATCTGTGTGATGGATGGATTTGTTCGGAAAAACAAGCGCTCTGTTTACCGCCAGATTATTTAAAAAACCGTATCTCATTATCAACTACCTGACAGCTAATCACTGCCGATTCATCGCACATTGCCGGACATTTCACAGATAATCGATAATTATCAACACTATGAATTTACCTTACACCTGATGACTGGTGGGTATTGCTTCCGGCATATTCTTGAGTCATATATTGTATGTTTTCGTCTTTTCAACCGACAAACATAGCTATTTAACCATTCATATCGGGTAAAAATGTTAAGAATTGTATAAGAGTTTCTCTGAAATAAAACGAGGATCGTCCCGTTGCCTGAGCCTGTCGAAGGCAACACAGGGACGATCCTCATTTTGATCTACTATATTGATTTACTGGCTGATTTTGCTTTCCAACAGTTTGATGATGGCATCTGCGAAAGTCAGATTGTATCCACCGGCTGCTTTGCGAGATATCGTCAACGCGGCAGCTGCATTGGGTGTAGCCTTTGTGGACGATGAGCTTTCCGGTCCACCACCCATCATACCGCCTATCATTCCTCCCATACCACCAGGACCGCCATTGAAGTTGCTTCTGCTGCTTGAGGAGCTGGTACCGCTTGAGTATCCGGTGGTTTCCACCCCGTAGGATTGGGTCAAGGTACGCAGGTCCTGCATAGTGATGCTCATCTTTTCAATGGCCGCCAGCTGATCGGCTTTCAGGGTATTTTTGATCTGGATATTCAACGCAGAGATCTCATCCACCGCCGTGTTGCTTTCGGTGCTCAGAGTCTTCAAGGCTTTGAAGAGTACCAGCAAATCTTTGGCTTCTTCTGCATCGACCGCCTGTTCGGTGCCTTCCAGCTTCAGAATGCCGATGCCTACTTTTGATTCAAGGGGAAGTTCAGCGGTTTGAGTCGAGGCTCCTCCGCCTGTCTGTCTGCCAGCGCTGCCGCTCTGTGGACCTCCCCCGGGGCCGCCGGAGGGAAATTGTTGTCTGGCGGCGCAGGCTACCAGTATGCCTGCCAGCACAAGAATACTGGCAATGATTATGCTTTTTTTCATCGAAAAGTTCCTTTCGTTTTTCATATTATTAATTTCTGGTCTATTCATGCCGCAAGGCAACTATAGGATCCAGCTCGGCGGCGTTCTTGGCCGGGACATAACCGAAGAAAATACCAACAGCCGCTGCAGATAAGAAAGATAGAAGAACCGAGTAGGGGAGCACCACCGTACGCATGCCGCCAAAGGCACCAAATAAATATGATCCTCCCACACCCGCAACGACACCGAGAATACCGCCGAACAGGCTGAGCATCAGAGCTTCTGACAGGAACTGGACGCGAATATCCAGCGGGGTGGCGCCTATGGCCTGGCGCAGACCTATCTCACGGGTGCGTTCAGTCACGCTGACCAGCATGATATTCATGATCCCGATGCCGCCCACGATCAGTGAAACACCCGCCACACCGGCCAACAGGGTTCTGAAGGATTCTGTGGTGGAAGAAGCGGTTTTAATAATGTCGCTCTGGGTGCTGATATTGAAGTCCAACGCGTCGGTTTCGACTTTGTGGCGATTTGCCAGAAGAATGGTGATCTGGTTGATCACCGATTGCATATCACCATCATCGGCGACAGACACAAAGATCATTCTGACGCGGTCACCCATGATACGGCCGAACATCGAAGGGGTGAATTTCTTGAAGACCAGCTGAATGGGGCCATAGATCTGGGAGTCAAAATCGGTGCCGGAAACCAGCCCTTTTGGCGCCATTACACCGATCACCGTCAGTTTCACGTTATCAACGGTGATAACCTGACCAAGCGGATCTCCATCCGGGAACAGGGTATCTGCCACACTCGACCCCAGGACGACGACTTTCGATCCTTTTGTGGTTTCTTCTTCGGTGAAGAACCGGCCGGAGCCCATTTCAAGGTTGCGTACGGTCAAGTAATCCGGAGTGGTACCGACCAGTGTCAAATCTTCGAGAGTGATGTCGTTGATTTTTGCTGTCAGGCTGCTGGCAGATTGGTCCACCGAAACACCGGCAATACCTGTGACCTGCGAACGAATAGCCTCCACATCCGAATATTTCAAGCCGCCCCTCTGATTCGTGGGTCCCTGTCCGGGACCGCCGCGGCTGAAAGATTCGTTGATGAATATCAGGTTGGATCCCAGTCCATTGATCTGCTCTGAGATGGTGGCTTCGGTTCCGGCGCCGATGGCGATCATCATGATCACAGCGGCAACGCCGATGATGACACCCAGCATGGTTAAGATGGAACGAAGTTTATTTGAAAGAAGACTGCTGAACGCAGTGCGGATGATCTCGCGATAATTCATAATTCACCTCAAATCTTCTGCGGTTCCATATCAACCGCCTGTAAAACGCGTTTGGTGTAGTGATGGCCGTTCTTCTCATCCGCGTGAAGCTTTCCATCACGGATATGCAGGATACGCTGGGTATGCGCTGCGATTTCTGGCTCGTGGGTTACCATGACGATCGTACGGCCGCGTTCATTCAGATCATGCAGCATCCCCATAATCTCTTCACTGGATTTTGTATCCAGATTACCGGTGGGTTCATCTGCCAGCACCAGAATGGGATCGTTGATCAGAACGCGGGCGATGGCCACTCTTTGCTGCTGGCCTCCTGAAAGTTCGCTGGGCAGATGATTCGCACGGCCGCCTAGGCCGACGTTTTCCAGCACTTTCAACGCCAGTTCTTTACGTTCCGGAATGGTGGTCGGTCTATCAGGCCGGTACATGAGCGGAAGCATAACATTTTCAAGCGCCGTCATGCGGGGAAGCAGGTTGAAGGATTGGAATACAAATCCCAGTTCTTTCCCGCGTATTCTGGCCAATTCAGTGCGGCTGTAATTACTGACATCTTCTCCGGCCAGGATATACTGTCCTTCAGAAGGGCGGTCAAGGCAGGCCAGAATGTTCATCAGGGTGCTTTTACCAGAGCCGCTGGGTCCCATAATGGCCACAAATTCACCTTCATCAATGGTGATGCTGATCTTATCAACAGCACGCACCATGTTTTCACCTTCACCGTAATTCTTGACAAGGTCAATGGTTTGAATGATCGTCTTTCGTTCCATTAGCGTGACTCCGTGATTCCTGTGGAAACCATCTGCCCTTTTTCCAATCCGGAAAGGATTTCTACATAGCTGGTGGTTTTCAATCCTATGGTAACCGGTGTGAACTTCAGAGAGTGGTCTTTCTCCACAACAAAGACACCGTATTCACCGTTTCCGAGGTCACGCAAAGCAGATATGGGAACCTGCAGCGCATTATCAGCCTTGCCTTTGTAAAGTGTCACAGAGGCGGTCAAACCCTGGAAGAGTGTAGGAGGATCTGACAATTCATCCATATCAAGGGTGATGATCCCCTGAACTGTCGAATAACCGCTGGTGGAAACCAGGGTGGGATTCACCTGGGTAACCGTTCCTTTGAAAGTCTGGTTTTCTATGGCATCGAATTCGACTTCGGCATATTCATCAAGAGCAACGTTCAAAAGATCAGATTCATCCACCACAAATTCAACCTGGGGATGGACATCATCCGCTACGGTCATAAATACCGTATTGGCTTCGACGTAATCACCGGCCAGGCCGGCGATGGATAATACGGTTCCATCGAAGGGTGCAACCAGTGTGGCGTTATCCAGATTATTCTGGGCTACTTCATACGCCGCCTGCGCAATGGCCACCTGATTCTCTTTTGTTGCCAGTTCAACCGGATCAATGCCGTTGTTTTTCTGCAGGGTCTCCAGTTTCGTCTGGTCGATCTGTAATTGAGCTTTGGCTATGTTCAGATTGGCTTCAGATTCTTCGATTTCATATTCTTTATATCCGCCGCAGTATTGATACGTGGCATACGCCTGCAGAGCGGCATCTTTGGCAGGAACGATTACCGTCAGGTAATAATATCCATCCGTTGAGCCATCGTTCAGTTCATCATATTTATTTTGCAGCCGCTGGTAATTATCGTAGTAAGCCGAGGTGGTTTTTTGATCGCAGCGAATCTGTCCTTCTTTGATCAGACCGGCCTGAGCATCACTGAGGTTCTTCTTATCCGTAGAAACGGCAAGCTGGGCGTTTCCCAGTGTGGCACTGGCATTGTCTTTTAGTTCCTGCAAAGCCTGCTCGGCCGTCACAAGTGCCAGTTTGGTGGATGTAACCTCAGAGGACAGCGTAGACAGGTTCTTTAGTTTGGCGAGCACCTGACCTTCGGTGACTTTTTCTCCGACTTTCACGCTGATCGATTCGACATCTCCGTCAATGGAGAAAGACAATTTCGCCTGCCGGTTGGCCACCACGGTTCCGGTTCCTGAAGCGGTAACCGACATATCTCCCTGACGGACTGTAGTGGTGTAATAACTCTGTGAGGCACGCACGATGGGTTTCTGATTCCGTTTGCTCAGAGCGTAATAACCGACCCCACCGGCGACCACCAGTAAAAAAATACCGATGATGATCAGTACGTTACGAGAAGGTAGTTTTATTTTCTTCAACATTTGATATTGGCTCCTCTCCATTCCTGGAGTATTTTTCACTTTGTTTCAACCTGTTTTATCGTACTGGTGACCACTTTATCGCCAGCCTTAATATCACCTTTGATTTCCGCTGCAGACATGGTCTTAACGCCTACTTCCACGGTGTGGGCAGTATACGTTCCATCAGAATTCACAACATACACCTGTGCTTTTCCGTCCTCCTCATTTTTCAATGCCTGAAGGGGAACGTTTGTTACATTTTTTGCAATGGGACAGACGAGTTCTAGAGTGGCGTTTAATCCAACAGGAAGGTTGGTGATTTCTTCTGATGGATCATTTTCTATTTGAATATATGTCGTTACCGATGAAACGCCGTTTTTCGTTGACAATGTTGGATCGATCTGGGTGATTGTGCCTTTATAGGTCTTGTTCTTCAATCCCGTGAAAGTGGCGGTCACGGAACAATCAGAATTCAAACTTGCCAGATCACTCTCATCGAAACTGGCTTTCAACACAGGCTGGCTAAGATCGGCGATCTCGATGAAGGGAGATTTATAGGTATCTTTATCAAGGATTTCGCCCACAGAAGAAGAGACAGATAATACCGTGCCATCAATGGGTGATGTCAACGTTGCTCCATCCAGAATTCTCTGAGCTTCCTCCAATTGCAATTCCGCATTTTTCTTTGTCTGCTGAGCATTGGCGAGCTCATCTGGATCGATACCGTCATTTTCTTTCAATGTGTCATAATACTTGCTCGCTTTGTCATAATCAGCCTGGGCTTTTTCTACGGCTGCCTGCGACTGCTCAATTTCAAGTTCTGAATATCCTTCGCAGTATTTCCAGTTTGCGTAATTCGTTCTCATGGTCTTTTCATAGGGAGCCATGTTTTCCCTGATGTACATTTCACCGTATCCGGAACCGCCTTCTAGAAATCTAGCCCAGTAAAGGTAGTATCCTCGCTGGTACATATACTCAAAGTAGTAACTCTCAGTGACAGATTTTTCGCAGCGCCCGGTGTACTTGTTGACTTCACCCTTCTGGGCTTTTTCAAGAGCAGCAGCCGCATCAGACTTGGCGATCAAGGCTTTTCCCAGGGTGATCTCTTTATTCGTTTCCAGGTCCTCCAGAGCTTTTTCCGCTTTATCGAGGTTCAACCTGGCGTTCTGTACGTCGATTTGCAGCGAGGTGATGCGGTCTAACCTGGCCAGAACGTCACCCTTATCCACCAAGGACCCCTGATTAACATTTACTTCGGCTACCTTCCCGGTTGTGGAAAATGCCAGATCAACAGCGTTTGGAGCGACGATGCTGCCTGTTCCAGATACGTCAACGGTCAGATCGCCAACTGTAACTTCTGTGGTCTTAACAGATGGAGTCGTTTGAGTTTGCAACTTTCCAACGGATTCAAATTTAAGAAATGCCAGACAGCCGAGAGCCAGCAAGACCAGGATTGATCCACCGATTACCAGGCGTTTATTTTTTACTTTCGAAAACGCATTCATGATTTGATCCTTAATTGGTCTGGCTCGATGCTATTTCGATCCGGAAGAAAGACCTGTGCTAACCGTCTCGTTCAATTCCAATCCGGATATGATCTCGGCGGTGGAGCTGTCCATAATTCCAACTTCGACAGTTTTGAATATCAGATTACCATCCGTGTTTTTTACAAACACGCCGTATTGTCCATTGCCGATATTGCGAACAGCTTTGGCAGGAACCAGGAGGGCATCCTTTACTTCGCTGGAAATGATCTTTACACTGGCATTGATACCCAGAGGCATGGATTCTAATTTGGTACCCGCTATGTCATCCAAACTGATCACCGCCGTAGCCACACGATATTGCCCTGAAGTGGAGAGTTCGGGGTTGACTTGAATGACTTTACCGGTATATGTATCATCGGGGAGCGAGTCAAAAACGACTTCCGCTTTCGCTCCGACATGCAGTTTATCCAGATCAGTCTCTTCTATGCTGACATCGACATCAGATGTTGTCAGGTCAGAGATAGTGATATAAGTGGAAGTATCCACATACGCGCCCACGTTAGCTTTCAGATAAGTCACCGTGCCGTCGATGGTGGCAGTCAGTGTTGAGCCCTGCAATTTCTCTTTGGACTGATCGAGTTTAATCTGAGCTTCTTCCACTTTAGCTTCGGCTAGCTTCAATTCGTCAGGATCAATCCCTGCGGAGGCTTTGAGGGTCTCGTAGGTGGTTTTTGCTTTCTTCAATTGCACATCCGCCACATCCAGAGAAGCCTGGAAATCGATCTTTTCCTGCTCGGTGAATTTAATGCAGTAGTTGTAATTGGCCAGAGCAGTATCGTAAGTGTTCTTGGCGTCATTCCAGGTATCAGAACCCTGGTAACGTAGGCCGATCTGCTCCAATCTCGATTGGGCGTTGGTCAGCTTCTGCAAATTTTGCTTATTCACTTCTTCACTGCAGCGGGCATATTCTTTGCGCTGCACTTTTCTCAGTGCTTCGTTATAGGTTTCCTGGGCGGTCAGCATATCCTGATAGGCCTGCGCCAGGTTCACATCTTTTGACTCCTGTAGATCTCTCAGGGTTTTCTTTGCTTCCAGCAGGGTGATCTCGTTCGCGGCCACCTGAGCCTCCAGACTCTTGGCATTGTTCATTCTAGCGAGCTCAGTCCCTTTGGTAACCTTCTGCCCGGCTTTGACCATCAACTCTTCCACAATTCCTTCTGTAGAAAAACTGAGATCTACAGAATTTCCGGCTACCAGAACACCGGTACCAGTCGCCGTAATCGTGTAATCGCCTTTTCTTACAAGGTTGGTGCCATAACCGGTTGAGATCGTCCCGGTTGTCTCACTCTTCTTCTGGAAATAGCCGCTATTCCAAAACCAGTACGCACCGGCACCTACCAAAACCAGACCTAACAATATCGGTAACCATATTTTCTTCATTTGATTGTTCTTCTTTGGCAAACTCATCTAGTACCCTCCCTGAAGTTCATTCAGGAATAAAACAAGATTTTGGTGTTGTCCCTATTATTTCAAGCTGATAGTAGTCCACATATATTCAGATTTTGTTTAGATGAAATAAAAACACGTCATTAGTTTTATGCAGAACCTAAATAGGGGAGTCGTTAAACACAGACATAACATGGAAAGAGGTTTGTGACCGGATTTTTTTGAACTGTCCGGTTTCCCGATTAATATTGAAAAAATTCCTCCAATAAGGTGTGTATTCATGATTTATCTAATTTGGAACCGGTAAAACCTGTCATACAGTAAAATAGGGTGTATTGGATCTTTTGCGGTTTCATAAAAAGGAGAAATGCATGACCCGAGAATTTCAACCCATCCCCTTGAAACGAAAAACCCCGGTTCCCTCTGATATCGAAATTGCACAGGATTCAGACCTTAAACCAATCTCACAGGTGGCAGAAGAGTTGGGTTTGTTGCCAGAAGAGATCGAGTTTTACGGCCCGGTCAAAGCGAAAGTGAAGCTGGAAGTGCTGGATCGCCTGAAGAATAAGCCGGACGGCATCTATGTGGATGTGACCGCAATAACACCAACACCGCTGGGTGAAGGGAAGACGACGACAACGGTGGGATTGAGTCAGGCGCTGGGAGCGCATCTTGGAAAGAAAGTGATGACCTGCATCCGCCAACCAAGCCAGGGCCCCACATTTGGAATCAAAGGCGGAGCTGCCGGCGGTGGGTACAGTCAAGTCATCCCCATGGAAGATTTCAACCTGCATCTGACCGGTGATATTCATGCCATTACGGCCGCCAATAATCTGCTGGCCGCGGCTATCGATGTTCGTATGCTGCATGAATCTGAAGCAACGGATGAGCAACTTTTCAACCGGCTGTGCCCGGCAGATAAATCGGGAAAAAGGCGCTTCGGGCGGGGAATGATCGACCGCCTGAAGAAATTGGGAATTAAAAAGACGGACCCAGACGAATTAACCGTTGAAGAGCGCAAACGATTATGCCGCCTGGATATTGATCCAGCCTCGATCACCTGGCGGCGGGTGATGGATACCAGCGATCGTTTCCTGCGTGGCGTAACCGTGGGAACCGGCGATGATGAGAAAGGTCATGAACGTGATACCGGCTTTGATATCACCGTGGCTAGCGAGATCATGGCCATTCTGGCATTGACTACCGACTTGCGTGATATGCGCCGGCGGCTGGGAGAAATCGTCATTGGAACGAATAAAGCTGGAGAGGCGATCAACGCCAATGACCTGGGTGTGGCGGGCGCGCTGACAGTCTTGATGAAAGATGCCATCAAACCCAATCTCATGCAAACTCTGGAAGGCACTCCGGTCTTTGTGCATGCCGGGCCTTTCGCGAATATTGCACATGGTAACAGTTCCATTGTGGCAGACAAGATTGCCTTAAAACTGGCGGATTATGTGATCACCGAATCCGGTTTTGGTGCGGATATGGGCATGGAAAAGTTCTTCGATATCAAATGCCGCGCCTCTGGATTGATCCCCAATGTGGTTGTGGTGGTAGCCACCATCCGGGCTCTGAAAATGCACGGGGGAGGGCCGAAGGTTGTGGCTGGAAAACCGTTGGATCCGGCCTACACAGATGAAAACCTTGAACTGCTGAAGGCCGGTCTGCCGAACATGGTGCACCACATCAAGACGGCCCGAAAATTCGGAGTTCCGGTAGTGGTGGCTGTCAACTCGTTTGCAACAGACACCGACGCTGAGCTGGCACTGGTGCGCAAAGCGGCGGTGGAGGAAGGTGGAGCAGAAGATGCTGTGGTTTGCCGTCACTGGGCGCTGGGTGGTGAGGGCGCCATCGAGCTGGCAAAAGCAGTGATCAAAGCCGGTGAAAAACCGCGTAATTTCCATTTTCTATACCCGTTGGATCTATCCATCAAGGAAAAGATTGAGATCATTGCCCGCGAAGTGTACGGCGCCGATGGGGTGGATTATTCTCCTGAAGCAGAAGAACGAATCACCAGTTATTCCCGTCTTGGGTTTGATAAAATCCCGATCTGCATGGCCAAGACGCATCTGAGTCTCAGTCACGATCCCGCGCTCAAGGGTGTTCCGAAAGGTTTTCGCATTCCAGTGCGCGATATCCGTGCTTCGGTGGGAGCAGGTTTCCTGTATCCACTGCTGGGTAAGATGTCTACTATGCCCGGTTTGCCAACCCGTCCGGCTTTCTTTGATATCGATATCGATTTTGAGACCGGCCGGGTGGTCGGGATGTTCTAAGCAAGAAAAAATATATAAACAGGTGGAAGAGACTCTTCTCCCACCTGTTTTTTTATTCGAGCAGGCGGGAATTGATTTCCTGCACTGCTGTCTGATAGGTAAGCAGGTCATTGCGCAGACGGTCGATGTTATTTTCGTAACGCAGGCGGCGGGCGAGGAAGGAGAACTCTTCACTACCGTATGGTGGGACAGTAATATCTTTGGCATTGCCGCGCACGACGCGGAGGGAATCGATCAACCAGCGCAGGAAAGTGTGAGCCTTGCGCAACTGCGTATAGTCATTATCAGATAAAATTCCGTTTTCGTGCAATAGGGCCATTGCCTGACGGATATTGGTCACCCGCAGGCTGGGATTTTGCGCCCCGTGATTGATTTGTAGTCCCTGGATTAGATATTCGATATCCACCAGCCCGCCCGGGCTGTATTTTGCGTTGAATGTCCCACCGGTGACGAGATGCCTGATCTGGCGTTCACGCATGGCACGCATAGCGGTGATGTCAAATTTTCCGCTGCCATAGGTATACTCATCCCGCAAGCGGCAAATGGTATCTCCCAGTGAAGGATCACCGGCAATCGGCCGTAGTTTGACCAAAGCCTGCCGCTCATACGCCCAGGCCGGACCTTCGGGTGTGAAATAGCGTTTGAAGGCCTCCAGAGATACCGCCATGCTTCCGGCTTTCCCGTATGGTCTGAGCTGCAAATCAATCTGAAATATTCCTTCCTGGCGGGCATGGATGGTCGAGACAATCGACCTGACCAGCTTCTCGAAAAAATCGCCTGTCTCAATTTTTTCGGTTCCATCCGTAAAACCTTTTCCATCGTAAATAAACATCAATTCAATATCCGACGCGAAACCCAGTTCACGTCCGCCGCACTTTCCTAGAGCCACAATGCTTATGGGAGCAGGTCTTTGATCTTCCATCAGTGGAGTGCCGTAACGCTCCACCAATTCTTGCATACAAAGCTTCAATGCCGAAGAAATGACCACTTCAGCCAGGTCAGTCAGTTCACAGGCAAAATCCCAGAATTCCGCTGTTAACCCCAGGATGTGCCGCATATCAATGCGGAAAAGTTCCCGGTCTTTGTAGGCATTCAGAGCGGCACGCCAGTCCGGATACCCGATGCCAGCCACTACCCGTGTCTCGACAGCCTGGAGCATCTCATTGTTCAATTCAAGCATCGGTTTGGCTACAGCCAGCGCCCCAACGTCTTTCACCACCGGGAAGAGGTTGGCGTATTGCATTCGTAAAAAATCATCCCATAAGAAGTCGCTCACACCCAGGATGTGCGCCAGAGCTTTCAACACGTCGGATTGTTCGATAGAGGTGATCTCATCTGGCCAATTGGGGCGCTGGAAAAGATGAGCCAGAAATTCCCGGAAATGAAGAAGGGCGATTTCGGGGTTGGGTGAGTTGGGCAGCAAATGTGTGAAGTGTTTGATCAACACTATAGCCGCTCTGAGTTCGCGCTGTTTTTCCATGTCTTCGATCTTGTTGCCATTGCCATCGTTCACAAAAAATATGTCCTGTGCCCGATTTCCTATGGTGCGCACGACCATACGGTTGATATATGTCCGGGTAAATGCCAGAGCATTGGTGAATTCATAGAGAAAACCAAACGTATCCGGAGCATCGATACGCAGGACGGTATACCGCCGGGAAAGGCTGTTGTCGATCTCGATCTCGATGGGCAGCAGTGGACCCAGCTTCCCGGGAACGGCATGGTAAGCCGCGCCCACCTGTTTTGCCAGTTGCCCCCGGGCTTCACGCCGTTGCCCGGTCTGAAACTTTTCCAGCATGAGGTTTAGATCAGCAATATAACCATCCCACATCGACTGGTCCGTTTTGCCCGGTTCCACTGATTTGACCGTGAACACATCTACGATCTTGGGCCGGTTTTCCCCGCCGGAAAGGATCTGTTTTTCTTCGCTTCCGGCCTTTTCCATTGCAGAGGATAAAACCGGTTCGTATGTGAAAGCGTAACCATCTAAAATATTGAAACCGTGAACAAATAAAAGACCGCATATTACAGAAAGTTCACCTGGATAATCAAATGCCACAATCGTCACCCGCCAGGTGATGGCATCCAGGTTGACCACATCGACCAGAACGGGGTGTTGTTCATCGATCTTTTGGGCAAGTTCCGCGTGTTTCTGAATCTCGTCCGGTGAAAAAACCTCGATATATGAGGTATCCATGCGGGAGATATGCTGGTAAACCAAAGGGGAGGCTTCCTCAGGATTTGATGGTTCACCTCCAACCGTGTGCAGGAAAATCTGGCGGACAGCTTTGCAATGCTCCTGATAGCGTTCAATGAAAGTTTGACCGGATGAGAACCCCAAACGGCGAGCCAGTATGTTGATGGCCGATTGATCTGTGGGGAGGGTGTAGGTTTGCCGGTAATCCATCATCTGCAGATAATGTTCGATTGTCCTCAAGAAAATATACCCGTCATGCAAAATTCGGGCATCGCCGGAAGGAAGCAGCCCGGCAGCCCGCAGGAGGGGAATGGCTTTCAAGGTTGCTCGGGTGCGGATCTGTGGAAAACGCTGCAGGTTGACCAGTTGCAGGTACTGAATGACAAATTCAATATCCCGGATGGAACCGGCTCCAAGTTTAACTTCCCCCCACTCGCGGCCTTTCTCTCTCAGGATTTCTTCTGTACGCTGCTTCATGGCAAATACTTCAGAGCGGATTTCCTCCTGCGGTTGGTTTATGATAAATACAAACGATGAATCTCGAAATTCTTCTCCGAGAGCCAGGTCACCGGCGATGGGACGCATTTTAAGCAGAGCCTGTTTTTCCCATAGACGCGCGGCACTCTGCAGATAATGTTTGAATCCTTCCACCGTAGTCACCAGCGGACCATCGTTTCCCCACGGTCGCAATCGCAAATCCACCCGGTAGAGAAATCCGTTCGCGGTTGTTGAAGCTAGGTTATCGATCAACTTTTGAGCCAGCGGGATATATCTGTTCGGATCATCGCGGCAGAGGAATACCAGGTCGATATCAGAGCTGTAATTCAATTCACGTCCGCCCAGTTTTCCCATGGCAAGTACAACGAATCCATTGGCCGGAATATTCGTCTGCGTAACTGCCATATTCAGGCAAATACGGATAAGTGCAATGGCCGTACGTGAAATCTGGGAAACCACTGCCAGCAGATCATAGAGATCGAGAAAATCACTGGCGCCAATGCGCAGCAGTTCATTTTGTTGATACTGGCGTAGGGCGTCTTTTTTCTCCAGGTCGGTTTTCTGCTGGCGAACAAAGGCTTCGGCTTCCTGCTGGATCTGTTCAATAGTCTTGCGCCGGGTCAATTCCTGCCGATCCAGCAACAATGTGATTGATCTTGGATTGCGGAGCAGAATTTCAGTTAGAAAATGGCTGGCAGAGAACAGGATCACCAGTATTTCAATTACCCGGGGATTTTCCTTTAGAAGAGAGATCAACGATGGTCCTGAGCATTCCAGGAATCGCTCAAAATTAACCAGCGACCGGTCAGGGTCGGCAGCAGTAGCCAGAATGGATTGAAACACCGGTAAAATCCCATCAAAACCAGGGTTACGGGATTGAATCCGTTTTAAGACAGCTCTGGCTGCCTGATGGTCAACAAATGGGATTGACTCAAAATCTAGATCTGGCATGAAAAGATTATACCTGAGCCGGTGACCGGTGGTATCCACGGTGATTTTTTTTAATCGGCAGTACCTGAATGGGTGATTTTTTTTCGATAAATTTCTGAATAAACAAGATTTATCTATGCAATCCATTTACCAGGCCGGGGAAATATTCTCCGTACGGGTAATTCAAACGAATCCCCAGAAACCGTAGAATACTGTCATACCTTTTTCATTCTTGAGGCCAAGTATGCTTAAGTCCATCATCATCTTTGTTGTTGCCTATGGTTTCATCATCAGTGAGAAGTTTCCCCGCCATTGGGTTGCGTTGATCGGCGGCGCTTTGTTGATTATTTCCGGTGTGCTGACACCTACCGATGCGATCACATATATCAACTGGGAAACACTCGGCTTGCTTTCGGGCATGTTCGTTTTGGTCTCAATTCTTAATGAGGCTGGTTTTTTCTCCTGGCTGGCTATGACCGCCATTCGCAAGGTGAATTATCAGCCCGCTCCGCTTTTTATCGTACTCATTTTACTGGCCTGCAATTTATCCATGTTCATGGACAGTATCACCGTGATGTTATTCCTCTCTGCGCTAACGTTACAACTCACGAAGTTATTGAAAATCGATCCAATCCCGGTGATCATTGCCGAAGTGTGCGCTGCCAATGTGGGAGGAGCTGCCACGTTGATGGGCGATCCACCCAATGTTATTCTGGGCACCACGCTTGGATTTACTTTCAATGATTTCGCCGCCAATACCGGGCCGATTAGTGCCATAACAGCGGGAATGCTCATGGTTGTTTTTTACTTCATCAACCGGCGCTCTCTTCGAAACGCGCGCGACATGTTGAATGAAACCACCATTGCACAAATCGAGCAGCTTCACAATGAGAATATGCACGCTCATATGACCAGAGTTGGACTGATTGGATTTGGGATTGCCGTGTTCCTTCTCGTTTTTCACCTTCCCCTGAGTGCATTAACCGGTTTGCCGGTCAACGCAGCTACTGCCGCGCTTGTTCCCGCAGTTTTCTCGGTTCTGTTCTTGAAACCGGGTGACGCACGAAATGTAATCCTTAAGGTGGATGGAGAGAGTATTTTATTCTTTGGGGGATTATTTCTGTTGATCGGCGGTCTGGAAAAGGCAGAGGTTTTCTCGACAATGGCCGGTTTACTGGCAGGAGCATCTGATTCTCAAAATGGACTCGTCCTTGTCCTGCACTGGATCCCGGGTCTAGCGAGTGGTATTCTGGATAATGTACCCCTGGCTCTGGCGATGAGTTATGTGCTCGAAGATCTGGCCAGACTCCCGGGGATGCCGGCGCTGGGATTGATGGTATGGGCGCTGGCTCTCGGAGTGGATATTGGCGGAAATTTGACCCCAATCGGTGCTTCAGCGAATGTTGTAGCTTATTCATATATGGAACGGAATTACGGAAAAGTTGGTTGGAAGAGATGGCTGGTGATCGCCGTTCCCCCAACTTTAATAGCCATGGTCATGGCTTCGCTAATGGTGGTCGGAAAAGGAATGATCGGCTGGTACTGATCGAATTCTGCATGGCACCTTTTCCAGTTGTAACAATAAAACTGTCTCCCGGCAGTTTTATTGTTTAACCACCAGACGAGCGCTCCCCATCCGGGTATCCTATCCCGATCATCGTTTACCCAATATACCCCGAAAGGGTGAACCAAAGAACCACCCGGCAGGCTGTATGTATGAAATATCCTCCATCCGGGTAATTTCCCAGCAAATTCTCTTTGCGTACAATACGGCAAATATATTCCAAAGGAGTGAGAGATGAATGCCGTATATAAACCTCGTTACAAATGGTTGCGCATTTTGATGCTGGCCGTTCTCCTAGCCGCGATTTTTGTGCCTTCCATGGCTGTCTTCGCCGATGATGACGGGCCAACGGTCGAAAGTGTGAATGGCGCGGTTCAGAACGTGTCACTGGACCTGAATACCCTGTGGCTGCTCCTCGCGGCTTTTCTGGTGTTCTTTATGCAGGCTGGTTTTGCCCTGGTGGAAACGGGTTTCACAAGAGCCAAAAATGTGGCACATACTATGATGATGAACATCATGGTTTTCTGTGTGGGAGCCATCGGTTACTGGGCAACCGGTTTTGCCATTCAGTTTGGGGGGGTGAATTATACCTATCCTGAGATCAGTTCTTCTATCGCTTCCTGGTCGTTCGCGCCGGTCACGCTGAGCAACTGGATTGCCGATAAACTGGTTTCCCCTCTATTGATCGCGGGTCAGAATGTTTTCGGGATGGATGGTTTCTTTTTGAACGGTCTCTCCTTGAGCAGCGGTATCCTGGCCTTTTTCCTGTTCCAGATGGTATTTATGGATACTGCCGCAACCATCCCCACCGGTTCGATGGCCGAACGCCTGAAATTCTCGGGTTTTGTTCTGATGGGACTGTGGGTCAGCATGTTCATCTACCCATTGCTGGGGAATTGGATTTGGGGCGGCGGCTGGTTGGCGAACCTGGGACGCAGCATGGGCTGGGGAAACGGTGCTGTTGACTTTGCCGGTTCCGGTGTCGTGCACATGATCGGCGGATGCGTCGCGCTGGCGGGCGCCATTGTCATCGGCCCGCGCATCGGCAAATTTAATAAAGATGGATCGGCCAACACCATTCCCGGACACAACGTCGCACTGGGAGTGCTGGGAACCATAATATTATTCTTCGGCTGGTTCGGATTCAATCCCGGTTCGTCTCTGGGATTCACCGGAGCTTCCCGCAATCTGGCGATTCTGGCGGCGGTAAACACCCTGCTGGCAGGAGCGGCCGGCGGAACATCAGCCATGCTGTATATGTGGTGGTTCAGCAAAGTGAAAAAACCGGATCCGGGCATGTCTGTCAACGGTGTGCTGGCCGGGTTGGTCGCCATCACGGCCCCCTGCGCTTTTGTGGATATCTGGGCGGCTGTGGTGATCGGTTTGATTGCCGGAGTATGGGTATGCGTGGCGTCTGTTTTGCTGGAAAAGATCAAAGTGGATGATCCGGTAGGTGCTATTCCGGTTCACCTGTTTAATGGTTTCTGGGGCGTCCTGGCCGTCGGAATCTTCGCAAACGGTAATCCGGATACGGCTGCCTGGAATGGTGTTGCCACACCGGTGACCGGTTTGCTGTATGGCGGAGGCGGACAATTACTGGCGCAGACCGCGGAAGCTTTATCCATTCTGGTAGTGGTTGGCGGTTTGACTTTTGCTTTCTTCAAGATATTATCTGCGGTGGGTCTACTGCGGGTTTCGGCAAAAGACGAACTGGCCGGGCTGGATATCCCGGAAATGGGCTCGCTGGGTTATCCGAAAGATTGGGAACCGTCTCCATCCGCGGTCAAAGATCTGCCGTTACCCAGGGGAAAGGCTTCCTCTGTGCCGGCGACGGCTATTGATTGAAAATCAGTAAAATAATAGGTATGAGAGGTTGATCCCCACAGATCAACCTCTTTTTTAATATGCTCCATTTGGGTAATGTACACGGGTAATATCAACGTCTATAATCTGGGACATAAGTTTTGAAAAGAACGCATCAAGGAGAGTAATCCATGGCAAAGACTGTTGCAGATGTACTGGCTTTAGCGAAAAATGTAAAAATGGTGGATATTCGTTTCACCGATCTTCCCGGGCAATGGCAGCATTTTAGCATACCGGTTCACAGGCTGACGGCGGATTTCTTCGAAGAAGGCATTCCGTTCGACGGCTCATCCATTCGGGGTTTCCAAGAAATTCATGAATCTGACATGCTCCTCAAGCCGGATGCTGAAACCGCTTTTGTTGATCCGGTAGCCGGTATCCCCACACTGGTGATCACCTGTGATGTATATGACCCGATCACCCTTCAGCCCTATCTGCGGGATCCGCGGTATGTTGCCCGTAAAGCGGAAACGTACCTGAAACAGACGGGAATCGCCGATGCGGTTTACATGGGTCCTGAGGCGGAATTCTTCATTTTTGATAATGTACGCTATTCCAGCAATACTTATGAATCATTCTATTTCATTGACAGCGAAGAAGGCTGGTGGAACAGCGGCCGCGGCGATCGGCCGAATTATGGTGGTCAGATCATGCCGAAGCGCGGTTATTTCCCGGTTCCACCCGCCGATACGCTGCAGGATGTACGTTCCAAGATTGTCATGGCGTTGGAAGAGGCCGGAGTTGAGATGGAGATCCATCATCATGAAGTGGCCACTGCCGGACAAACCGAACTGGGGATGCGGTTCAATACCCTGACCCGTATGGCAGATAACTTGCTTCTCTATAAATATATCGCCAAGAACGTGGCGCGCCAGAACGGGAAGACCGTGACCTTTATGCCTAAACCATTGTTCGGTGATAATGGCTCCGGAATGCACATACATTCTTCCCTGTGGAAAGGCGATTCCAATGTATTCTATGATGCGGCTGGATATGCTGGACTGTCAGATACAGCCAAGTATTACATCGGTGGCCTGCTGAAACATGCGCCGGCGCTTCTGGCATTGACTTCACCCACGACCAATTCCTTCCGCCGCCTGGTGCCGGGATTTGAAGCGCCAGTAAATCTGGCTTACTCACAACGCAACCGCTCGGCCATCTGCCGTATTCCGGTCACCAAGAGTTCCAAGGCCAAGAGAGTGGAATTCCGCGCACCGGATCCTTCCAGTAATCCTTATCTGTGTTTCGCCGCCATATTAATGGCCGGTCTGGATGGAATTCAGAACCGTATCGATCCGGGTGAACCTCAGGATAAAGACCTTTATGAACTGCCCTTCGAAGAGAAGAAATTGATCAAACAGGTTCCCGGTTCACTGGGCGATGTACTGGATGCGCTGGAAGCCGATCATGATTTCCTGCTGAAAGGGGATGTGTTTACCCCGGATTTACTGGAAGCCTACATTTCATACAAACGCATCAATGAATTGGATCCTGTACGGCTGCGCCCCACACCCTACGAATTCAGTCTGTACTTCGATATTTAGGATACCCTTTCGGACATTCGGTATTTCTTCCTCATAGAGACCGCCGGCAACTGACCGCTGACCTTACTGGGATGCACTCAGCGGCCGGCGGTCAAGTTTTTATCCTGTGTGCAACGGGTGCATGTTACAATGAAATGCAATGACGGGCTCCTTCAAATGAATATTCAAGATAATCTACTGCCCAGTGAAGCAGATGTGCGGTTATTAGAGGCGCTGGCGAGTCTGAATCAGATCAGCGGAGCGATCAACCGGATTGGGTCTGAGGATGTGATCAGCAGTGCTGACAGTCTGAAACTGATCGTCGAGAGCGCCATTCGAGTAGTTCCCGGTTCATCCGCAGTCATCTACACGTATGATGAAATCCATGCCCGATTCGAGACTGAATCACGGGTGGCTGCCGGACCGGAAGGTGAAAATGCATTGAAGTTGAACCATCCGGTGGATGATCTTCCTCGTCCCAATGGCATAGGCAGGCGGGCTGTTGGCCGGCGGGGAAATGTTCTCTCCTATGAAGAGCCCGATCTGACCATCCATCCGTTTTACACCGCCCAGGGTGTGAAAGCCGTGGGTTGTTTTCCATTAATTGTGGTCAAGCAGGTGGTCGGTGTATTGTATATCTACCTGTGTGAAGACCGGCCTTTTTCACGTCTTGAACTTCTCATGCTGGATAATTTTGTCAATCAAGCCGCCATGGCGATTTATCACACCCGGCGACTCGCATCGGTGCAGCGCGATCTGGAACGCAAGAATGATGAATTGAACCGCCTCAACCGGGCTAGTATGTTGATCTCCTCCCGATTGAAACTGGAAGAAACCCTGGAAGCGATCCTCCATTTGGCTCTGGATATGACCGGAGGACATTACGGTATTTTTCGCCTGCTGGATCGGGAAGGCAAGAATCTGGTGACGCACGTTTTTGCCGGGAACTATAAAACCCGCCCGCAGACGGAAGTGTTACCGCTCGAATCGAACAGTATCATGGCTTATGTGGCGCGCAGCCGGCAGCCGATTGTAATCGCCGATCTGCAGGCAGAACCATGGTCCAAGATCTATTACCCGCTGGACGCCAGTATGCTGATGCGTTCAGAGCTGGCAGTGCCTTTGATCAATGCTAGCGGCAGGTTGGAAGGTGTATTGAACCTGGAAAGCCCTGATATGGGTGCCTTCGATGAAAACCACAGCCATATTCTGCAAACCATGGGTGCTTTCGCGGTGACGGCCATCCAGGAAGTTCGCCTGCTGGATGCACTTCAGGAAGTCGCACGGGAGATCATCACCCAATCTTGCCCCATTGTATTGGACAGATTGACTTCGCTGGCCTGTGACCTGCTCAACGCCTCGGTCAGCGCCCTGTGGCTGCGGCGTGACCAAGAGCTGGTTCTTGCATCTTCCTGCGGAGGATATGTTCATAGCGAAAATATCCCCCTGGAAGGCAGTCTAACCGGACAGGCCGTGTTAAAAGGGGAGGCAGTTGTGGCAGAGGATGTGCGCGAGGATCCGCGGTTTCACCGCCAGGATCTGGCGAAATCACAAAACTGGATGCGCGCCCTGATCGTTCCACTGCTGACCGGTGAGCCTGGCTTACCTCTGGGAGCAATCGGCGTTTACAGTTCAGAACCTGAACCCGGCCGCTTTGCCGAATCAGACTGGGATAAAAAAGTGCTGACCTTCCTTTCACATTATGCCGTTCTGGCATTGCAAAATGAAAGCCGTCAGCAAGCGCTGCGGTCTGCCCAGGAACAACGCTCGGTTGCAGAAACTTTCGCCGCCGTAGGTGATATCGCTTCAAACCTGCTGCATCATTTGAATAACAAGGTGGGCACCATCCCCGTTCGAGTTCAGAGCATTCAGGACAAATGCATCCCTGCATTACAGTCTGACCCCTATCTGGCGAATAACCTCTCCGAGATCGAACGGTGCGCCATGGAAGCCATGCAAACCGTACGCGATAACCTGTCCCATCTGCGGCCGATCCGTCTTGAACCGGTACATATCGAAGCCCGCATAGAAGAAGCCCTGCATGCCGCCACGCTTCCTCCGGGGATTACGGTACAACGAGAGGGGCTGTCCCATCTTCCTCTGGTCACAGCCGGCAGGCAAAGCCTGACTTTCGTTTTTACGAATTTACTCGAAAATGCCGCTGATGCCATGCAGGGTATTGGAACGATCTCGATTAACGGGTATGCGGCTGCGAAATGGGTTGAGATCACCCTGAGCGACAATGGCCCGGGAATATCACCGGAATTACACGACCGTATTTTCGAGCTAACTTATTCTGGCCGAGCCAGCCAGCGTCCGGGCAAGCTGGGATTTGGACTCTGGTGGGTAAAGACGTTGATGACCCGGCTGGGAGGATCAATAACAGTTGAAAGTGACGGTGTACACGGGACCATTTTCCGTTTACGTTTACCCCGGGTTGAGGAAAAATCATGACCCAGATGAAAGCCAATGCTTTGGTGGTGGAAGATGACCGTTCCTGGCAGCAGATCCTGACGGAGATTCTGACAGATTGCGATCTGGAAGTAACCGGTACCAACAATCTCGATGACGCCATATTCGAGTTGAAAGCCAGGCCGCACCGGCTGGCGATTGTGGATTTATCGCTTTCTCCCAACGACCATAATAATTTCGACGGTTTACGCGTTCTGGATGCCGTTCGCAAACTGGACCCCGGCTGCCGGACAATCCTGCTCACCGGTTTCGCGACCGTTGAACTGGCGGTGACCGCTCTGACGGATTACGGAGCCTTTACTTTTCTGAGAAAGGAAAGTTTTAACCGCGGTCAGTTCCGGGAGCTTATCTCACGTGTTCTGGCCAGCGCACCTCCGCCCGGATTACCGCGACAGGTGGAAGCAGCTAACCAGGAACCTGCGGGTCGTTTCAAGTCCCAATCAGAACCTGCCAGGCAGGAGGCGATCCGGGGAAAAGCCCTGGTGGTGGAGGATGATGCAGGCTGGCGCAGCATCATTGAGGAATTGCTGACCGACGCCGGTTATCAGGTCAGGGTTTGCGCCAGTTACGGCGACGGGTTGGGGTATCTGCGCCGTGAAAGAATTTCTCTGGCCGTGGTAGATCTACTCTTGAACGGTTCCATATCCAATCTCTGGAATCAACGCATTCCGAGTGAAAACATGGAAGGTTACCAGTTGCTGGCCAGCACGCGTGCCTCGAACGTACCCACCATTGTTGTCAGCGGGGTGGCTTCTCCAGAAGATATCAAGCGTGCCTATGCTGAACAATCCATCTTTGCATATCTGGAAAAACAAGCTTTCGACAGGTCTTCCTTCCTGAAACTGGTCGAGGAGGCTGCTCGATACCAATCCGCGGGAAGCGAATTGAGCATATTGACAGACAGGGAACGTGAAGTGTTTGACCTGTTGGCCCAGGGTATGACCAATAAAGAAATTGCCGAGAAACTGGTGATCACAACCAATACGGTGAAACGCCATCTTAAATCGGTGTTCGAAAAACTGGATGTGCATACCCGCTCGGCGGCTGCCGCTAAAGCTGTGACGAAACAATGAACAAAAAAAAGGTGCTCAGTTAAATGCCGAAAAAGATGGATTTGTTTCCGGTATCGGCGGAAGCGGAAAATGGGACCATTTTTCGCGTGGCCGGGATCGATCTAGTGCAGCTTGTCCGGCAATACGGAACACCGATATACCTGTACGACGCTCTGACGATCACTCAAAACTATCAATATTTAAAAAGTTTGCTCGCGGAATTCTATCCTGGAGAATCCGAGATTGCCTATGCCGCGAAAGCCTATCTATCCTTGAAGTTCGCCCGTAAACTGGCGAGTATAGGCGCATCCATCGACGTGGTTTCCGCCGGTGAACTGGCGGTCGCGTTGGATGCCGGTTTTATACCTGAAAAGATCCATCTTCATGGCAACAGCAAATCTGAAGGAGAAATACGCCAGGCGGTGGATCACCATATTGCTTCCATAGTAGTCGATAGCCTGGAAGAGTTGCATTTTTTATGTAACCTCTGTCAGCGTATCCAAATAAAACCAGATATATGGCTGCGCCTCAATCCGGATATTACCGGAATTACTCATAGGGCAGTCCAAACGGGGCACAGCGCCAGCAAGTTTGGGATTCCCATCGCAGATGGGCAGGCTGTGCTGGCTATTCGAGAAGCCTGCGGAAATCCTTATGTGAATTTGAAAGGAGTCCACACGCATCTGGGTTCGCAATTATTCGATGCCGGCCTGTACGGGCTTGCCGTAGAACGATTGATGAGCGTTTGTCGGGAAGCCGGCTGGATGCCTGACGTGATCAGTCCGGGAGGTGGATGGGGGGTTCCGTATACCGAAGACGTGCAGGATAACGATCCGCGGGAATGGATACGGGCAATCGGTATAACTTTGGTGAATTATGCGGAACGGGAAAGCACCCCACTTCCGACTCTGGTAATTGAACCGGGACGCTGGCTGGCCGCACGGGGGGGGGTGGCGCTTTATACAGTGGGTTCCACGCGGAAATCACCCGACGGTGAGTGGATTGCAGCTCTGGATGGAGGGATAGCTGATAATCCCCGTCCCGCCCTGTATGGATCAACCTATACGGCGGAATTTATAGGTGATGCGGTTGACCGACCTCTGGTTCCAAGCCGGCTGGTTGGACGTTTTTGCGAATCGGGGGATGAATTGATCCATAGCATCGACCTCCCTAAACTGGAACGCGGTGACCTGGTCGCGATACCGGTCAGCGGCGCCTATCAATTGAGTATGGCATCCAACTATAACCTCGCCGGCAGGCCATGTGTGTTGTGGCTCGAAAACGGCCAGGTTGAAGTGCTGCAGCCCCGCGAAGATATCTGCCGGTCGGTCTGGTGGTCAGGCGGTTGAAATCAGAGGTTCAACCATCTGGCAGCTGTGTGCGGTAGTTCGGCCAGTGTACCGTTTACAAAATGGCAATCCGGAATAGACTCAAGGAATAACTTGCCGTATTTCTTGGTCAGCAGCCGTTTATCAAACACCGCCACCACACCGCGGTCTGATTGGGTGCGGATGAGGCGCCCGAATCCCTGACGGAAGCGCAAAATGGCTTCAGGAAGGGAGTATTCATTGAACGGATCTTCAAAAGTCTCTGAACGGGCGGCAATGATGGGATCGGATGGCACATCAAAAGGCAATTTGGTGATTGCCAGGACTGAAAGAGCTTCGCCGGGTATGTCAACACCTTCCCAGAAGGAGCGGGTTCCCAGCAGGACTGCTTTTTCCGCGCCGCGGAAATTCTCCAGCAGAGAGTTGGCCGAGGCGCCCACCCCCTGTTCATAAATCTGTATGCCCGCGTCCGCCATTCCTGCAGCGATATCCTGCGAGGTTTTTTTAAGCTGGGCATAGGATGTAAACAGCACCAGCATGCGGCCGTTGGTGGCTCTGGCCAGCCGGACCAATCCTGTTTCCATAGCCCGCTGATAGCCGTGGGCGTCGGTGATCTCCGGAATATCGTTGATCAGGTAGACCAGCGCCGAATTCTCGTAATCAAAGGGCGAACCCAGCGCCAGTTCCCCGGCTTCATCGGCGTTCAACCGGCTGCGCAGGTAATCAAATTCACCGTGCGCTGTCAAAGTGGCAGAGGTCAATACCACGCTGGTTTTCTGGTGCCAGATATGTTCCTCCATCAACGGCCCGATATGCAGTGGTGCCATCTGCAGGGTGATCCTGTTGGAGGTTGGTTGTTTTTCGATCCAGTAGATCTGCAGATTATTCGGTTTGGATACCAGTCCGGTGAGGTTGGTGAAGATATCGGTGAACCGCGAACTCAGAGTCGACAGGCTGCCGATCACATCTTCCAACTCTTCGTTATTATTCTCATCATCGTTCCCGGCCGAGCGGATCAGACCTGAGATCAATGAAAGCAGTTCCCTGATCAATTCTCCTTCGTCATACCAGATGCCTTCCACCTCATTCCACCCGTTCAAGGTGCGCGTGGCATTCTGGATACGTTCCTGCTGGGGATAAGTGCCCATCGGCCGCCCGTCCCGTTGGTCAGTGAGGAAATCATCGATGGCGGTGAAGAACTGATTGTTTAGACTGGTGACCTTGAAGGCCAGGTCTGCGATATCCCGCACGGTGGATTGTAGAGCGGCCAAATCCGAAGGCTGCAACACCCCCTGGAACTGCACAAGAAAACGACCCAGCAAGCCCGAATTCAAACCGCCCAATTCGTGGATCAGACGGTCGATATCAAACTGGGTCACCTTGAAGGCCAGTGCATTGGTGGTGGCATCTTCCATGTGATGGCCTTCGTCGATGATCAGGTAGTTGTATTCGGGAAGAATCCGGCTTCCGGCGGCCACATCCGAAAGAAGCAGCGCATGGTTGACAACGATCAAATGCGAAATGGCGGCTGCCTGCCGCGAACGATAAAAAGGACATTCGCCGCCCATGCGATTTTGACAGGTTTCTGACTTGCAGCCTTCATCTTCCGCCGAGATACGCATCCACACATCCCACTCCGGGGATTGATTCAGGTTGATCTCATTGCGGTCGCCGGTTCCACCCTCGTACAACCAGATGAGGACTTTCCCCAGGACACGCATCTCTTCGGCAGTCTCAGGGCCTCTCTGGCGCAGCATTTCCAGCCGGCGTGGGCAGAGGTAATTGGAACGGCCTTTAAGCACAACCGCCCGCAGATCCACGCCCAGCGCTTCACGCAGATCGGGAATATCTTTGTTAATAAGCTGGTCCTGCAGGTTGATGGTGTTGGTGGAGATGACCACGCGGGTATTGGTTCGCAGCGCCCACATGGCTGCCGGTACAAGATACGCAAAGGACTTCCCGGTACCGGTGCCGGCTTCAACCAGCATGTGCTGACCATCTGAAAAGGCACGGGTCACGGCCTTCAGCATCTCAATCTGCTGGGGACGGAATTCATATGAGGAAAAGAATTTGGCAAAAGGTCCACCGTGTTCCAGCATGGAGGCGATCTCTTCCTCATCCAGGCGGGCGGTTCCCGCGTCTGGCTCGGCGTTGATCACGAGTTTTCCGGCTGGTTTTTCGAATAATGGACCGGAGGCTACATGCAACGTTTTCCGAGCCTGGATCGGTTCGCGTGACCGGGCTCGGAGTATCTGTTGAAAGGCGAACGATCCGATCCAGTCCGTCTTATCCGATTGGCGCACCAGTTCTGCCAGCAATTCAATCGGAAGTTCGGCCGCTTTGTGGATCAAGCGGTCATACACGCCGCGTGTGGCACGGGCGTCATCCAGGGCGCGGTGCGTGGCAGGAAAGGGGATGGACAGCAACTGCCCCAGAGCGCCCAGGTTGTACCGGCTGGCGGTAGGCAAAAGGACGGCCGCCAGTTCGTAGGTGTCGATCATATCGTTGAATTCCAGTATACGCTGCCGGCGCAGGAAACTCAGGTCAAACCGTACATTATGTCCCAACACCGGGCAGTTCCCTACAAAATTCTCAAAATCCTGGATCACAGCCTTGATGGGCGGTTCGCGATGCACCATTTCATTGGTGATCCCCGTCAACTGGGTGATCATGGGTGGAATAGGCCTGCCTGGATTGATCAACTGGGAATATTCCGCTTCGATGCGGCTGCCGTTGAATTTAACCGCCCCGATCTCAATGATCGCGTCGTTCTGTGGATCAAGCCCTGTGGTTTCGATATCTAAGGATACGATGGATGTCATAATTCTTTAATCACCGGTTACTCGGGTTGGTATTCTTCTGCAAAGTAGACATTATATTCCCGCAGGGAATATTCACCGGACGGTCGGCTGCAGGCTGTCTGCACACCGGACTGGCGGCTAACTTTATCCCACTCGGCGATCAGGATCATCGGATCGTCCGTCTGCAGATCGAGGTCGACCAGGATCACTTGCCCTGGTTTCACTTCGCTGAATAAAGTGTATGTTTCCCAGTTGGGCAGGTTGTGAATCCGGTTGGCGAATGTTTTATTGCGGATGATGGGAACTGAATCTTGCGGGGCCGCATCCTGGTCGATGATGCGCAGATAGTTACCCGGCAGCACTCGGAATGAGACCGGTTTCAAGCCTTCTGAACAGATCATAGCCGGATAAGTTATAACAGGGGAAGAGTGAAAGGGGAGTGCAGGGATTATCGTCATACAGAGAAACAGGATAATCCCCAACCCGTATACCAGAATAAGCGGACGAACAGGATATTCCTGTGTTTTGAAGATTTTCCAGGGGAGGAAATTACACAAAGATGATAGACCGATGGACGGAACGGCGACAAAAAAGGGCAGGGTAGCCGCGTAAACCCGCATACGGTTTGAATCGATAGGCGGTGCGAATGGAATGGAGAATAATATTCCCAGGAATGAGAACAGAAAAAAAGATCGCAGTGGTTTCTTTCGGTCCTTGACGCAGAAGACCAATCCTGCCGCCAGCAGCAGATAGAAGCCAATGCGGCAAATGTTCCCCACGACACCCTGTCCGCCAAACCAGCCGATCGAACCGTAATAATCATCCAGAGAAAAGAAAGTGGCGTATGAATTGAGGATGCCGATCACCAGATTCATGGGCTTGCGTTGAATGATCTGCCAGGTGTAACCGTAGACCAGTTCAGCCTGTTCTCTGGCCGGCATCGCGTAGGTTTCCGGGTGATCGGTGAATATCTGTGTCCAGCCCAGACCGCCCCGGGCCAGGCCATAGATGGTGAAACTAAAGTTTCCAAAAGGCGCACTTTCCGAAGAGGAATACAGCTTAAAAATGGCTGAATTCACCAGGAAACCGACGGCGATGGCGGCACAGGCAAAAATGAAAAATCTCCAGTTAAAGGTGCTCTTTTCACGAAAATGACGGCCGATCCACAGCGCAATCATGGGCAGGATAAAAAAGGCTCCAGCGCGCGCGTTAAGCGCCAGGCTTAATGTCACCAGAGCCAGAAGCATGAATTTCAATTCGTTCCGGGAGATCCCACGCAAAAGAAATACCAATGCCAGCAGCCCGCCGGGCAGGCCGAGAAATTCACTCAGGGTTTTTCCCAGTAGAAGGCGGGCATAGCAGAACAATAAAATAAGAAAGAGTGTAGCGGCCACCGATCCTTCTCTAGACCGCAACTCCTGTACGGCAAAATACAGGGAAATCCCGAGGATCAGTGTCAGAACGGCTACGGTGACATAAAGGTTCTGTCCGGTCAGCCATTGGATACTGGTCAACATGGCAGTGAATAACGGCCGGCGTGACGCGCCGGTGATGAAGGGTGCGCCTTCCAAAAGACGCCGCGCATCCGTAAAATAACTGCGCGCGTCACTGAAGGGGATGATGCCGCCCAGCAGATACTGTTCGCTTTGACCACTGAACCACAGACCGGCAACCGGCAATGCCAGAATGGCTGAAATGCAGGTAAACAATACAAACCGGGAGATTCTGTCTGGGAGCTGAAAGATAAGAAAGATCAGCAGGGTTAATGGCAGAATAACCGGAAGAAAATCGTATCGAAGACTTAATCCGAATTGACGGGGTGTCGGGATGCAAAGAAAAATGGCGGTAACGGCAATCCCACACAGGAGAGCGCCCAACTGCCAGCCAAGTTCGTTTAATTTCGAGCGTGTCATGAAAGATTCATTCCAGGTGAAAACAGATTTACCGATTATAGCATCTCACCTCTTAACGAAAAAAGACAGTCGAGAGGTCTCAACTGTCTTTTCGTATTTGTGGAAGATATCAGGAAGATTTTTTCTGTTCTTCTGTTGGAATTGGAGCTGTGGCTGTCTTTTTGGCTTTATTTCGGCGATTAATCGCCCGGATGATAACTAGCAGCAACCAGAGCGGAATTATGAGGATAACCAGAACCGGCAGCAGGAATAGGATGATCCAGATAGCCGAGTCGGCAAAGAATTTCAATGTGTTGATCAAGGATTGGATGGCATTGCGGGCAACGCCGGCCGGCTGCCAGCCGCCTATGGACAATGGGGCTACGGCTGATTTTGAACGCAGAATTATCTCGATGGCTGACATGGCAGCGGATTCTTCGTAATACTTGATCTGCCCTTTTGTGACCTCAATTTGCTCGCGAACCTGTGTCAATTGATTGAAAACCGACATGACATCTTCGGTTTTTGTGGCCGAAGCCATGATCTCGCGCAATTGAGCTTCCGCATCTTCCAGGTTTTTAAGGCGACTTTTCTGATCGGTGTATTCCTTGGTCACATTCTGCCCGCTGCGCGTTTCAGAAAGCACATCAGTGGCAGGATCGGGAGTCTGGGCTTTGATGAAATCCATAGCCTCGGTCATACGCTCTGCCGGAACACGGATCGTCAAATGGCCTTCTGGAAGATCAAGCCCATTATCATTGCGGGTTTTATAAATGTTGGAATTGACAACAAATCCCTTCATCTCTTCGGTCTTTTTGATGATTTCGACCATAGACATAGCCGGATCGGCCACCGCGATGGTGAGGTTACCGTTTTGAATGACCAACTGGTCAACCGACGATCCCATCGCGCCGCCGGCTCCGGTATCATATTCGGCTTTACCGGCTTCCATCGGCGCGGCAGCCATCGGTGCGGCCGGTGACATTTCTTCCGCCACCCGGTTTCCTCCATAATTCATCGACGGCTCTGATTGCGTGGTTGCCATCTTTGCGGCAGAGCAACCGGAGAGTAGTAGTGTAATAAGTAGCAAACATGAACCCAGGCGTTTCATTTGTTTTCTCCTCCACTGCAAGTATATAGATTATTTTATTAAATTGACGAAGTAATTATGGAAAAAGTTCCCGCTCTCACCAGCCGCCGTATAGACGATCCCCATTACGGGCAGGTAGACCGGCACGAATTATTCTTTGTTGGACACTGGCGATATCATAAGGAGCACGCCGCATTTCCCAGGTTTTATCTCGAAGATCGAGTATAGCATAACAGGCGCGCGGGTCGGCATCTCTCGGTTGACCAACCGAACCCGGATTGAGGATAGCCCTTCCGGTCAATTTAGTGCTTAAAGGATTATCGGAGTTCAAGGCATATAGTGAAGATTTGCCATTTTTTGTGTGATAGATCACCGGGATATGAGTGTGCCCGATGAGGCAGAATGGGGTGGCAAAATAATCCAGATTATCTGCCGCGCTTTCCACATCCAGAATATATTCCCATATCGAATTGCGCGGACTGCCGTGGGTCAATGTGAAACCGTGTCTGACTGTCTTCTTCCTGAGGCTTGTCAGGAAATACTTGCTTTCTTTGGACAGGTTGTCCTGACTCCATAGAGTGCTTTCTCTGGCTTCAGTATTGAAGCTGTCCATGTCAATCTGCCCGAGAGCAGCGGCGTCATGATTTCCGAGGATACACAGGGTATAAGGCAGGTTGGCGATGCGATCGATGACCTCGTTTGGATCTGGCCCATAACCAACCAGATCCCCCAGACACCAGACGGCATCCACCTTGCCGGCATCCGCCAATACCGCATCCAGTGCGGTTAAATTGGCGTGAATGTCGGAAATAACCAGAATTCTCATGGCGTTCAGGGAATGGCAAATTGAACATTCCAATGGCCAGGTTCAGCCTGGGCAATGGTTGATTCAAGCCCAAGTATTACAAACCAGGTATTTCCTGGTTTTAATGGAATGGCTTGATTCTTTTCATCAAAAAAGACTATCGGCATTTCATTCACCGGCGACCGCCAGTATCCAGTGACCATACGGCCGTCCCGGAAGAATACGGCCCGGCGGGCTGATTTATTAGCCCACAATTCAATGTTATGAAGGGTGGGATTGTATTCATTGTAGCGGGCGTAGAGCAAGACGACATTGTCAAATGCCAGTTGTTCTCCGGTGGCCTGGTCGAGCAAAGGAACCAGCTTTACCGGAGTCTCGGGAATATTTGTTTCTGTCCAGCGGAGGTATTTTCTCTGGGAGGGATCGTACCGCCATTCGCTTTCGTTCAAATCATTATACCGGATGAGAACGGAATCTCCCTGTGTAATTTCATTTTCAGGGGGAATTGAGTCAAAAACCATGCCGGTTACGATCTGGCGGTAGTTGTTGATCTTTTTAAGCTTCGCGTAGTCATCGAATTTCGCAATGTTGGCAAAAACGGAATTAACGGTATGTTCTCCGGTATCGCACAGAGCCGGGCAGGTTGAATCCTTTACTGTTACCGACAATCCATCCAATTCGGCGAGCAGTGTGTTCTTTACCCGCTGATCCGCACTGGCAAAGGCGAAGATCGATTGGTACATAGTGGCCAGTTGAACATCTGCCAGACGAGCGGAACGTACCGGGCCGACTTTCTCAGGCTTTTGGCCGTAATAAATTGCATTAAATCGATTCATACCTTCGCCGATGTAGTATTCAAATACCAGATCAGCTGAGGAGAGGCCAAATTGCGGGCGACAGCTTGGGGGAAAATTGGTCACCTTGACCATGACCGGACGCCGGTCCAATACAGCCGGATCATCCACCTTTGTTCCTGTAAATGGGTTGATATCCTTCGGAAATCGATCCGGGCCAAAACGCACCGCTTCGATGGTGGCGGTTAAGGTGGGCAGGGGTGTTTCAGTGGCGGTTGGTTCGGGAGTGGCGGTAGGAATGACCGGCGTTGGAGGGACAGCCGTAGCAGGCACGATAGTGGCGGCTTGAACGGTTGGCAGGGGAATAGCCGTAGGGGTTGCAGAAGCAGTCTGACAGCCCGTCACAACTAATCCCGTAATTAGCAGGCTGAGTATTCTACGACAAAAGGGTAGATTCATTGTTATTCCTATTTTCGGTCATGGAACGTAAAAATATAGTTCAAATCTCCCGCCTTGCGGATTTGAAAATTGTGAGCTGATCCCTGCCAGGACGATCCAGGTATTCCCGGGTTTGAGCGGCATGGGAGTGCCGTCATTTTGCAGGAATTCCATCGGCTGACCGTGGTCTTTGACCGTCCATTTTCCGTCATACTTCATTCCATCCCGGAAGTAAACGGCGTTTTGCGGACCGATATTGTTCCAAAGGTCAATATTGTGCAGTGTGCGGTTGTATTCGATATAAAACGTGGTGAGGATGATCACATTGGAGAATGCCAGTTGCTCCCCGTTATTGCGATCCACCAGCGGGATCATGGTCAGCGGCTCACCTTCATTCCCGTCTTCTATCCAGCGGAGGTATTTATCGGAATCGGTGTCGTATTGCCATTCTCCGCGGTTGATTTCCGCGTACTGAATCAAGATTTGACTGGCGGGCTGGCCTCCGGTCGGAGGATCGGGCGAGAAAGAAGCAAATTGCAGATTGGGACGTTCCTGAACGACGCCGTTTGACCTTGCCAGTTCCGTTACACCGGCAGAGTCGGCAAACACACCGGTAACACTGTGGGTATCGTCTCCACACACCGGCGGACAGGGGGCATATTTATAGGCGATCGCCCGGGCGCCCAGATCGCTATCCAGAACGGTATCCACGCGTTCATCTGCGTTTCCATAGACAAGAACACCGTGGAACATGCGGGTCAATTG
>JAAZMZ010000021.1 GCA_012798535.1 Leptolinea sp. | reverse complement strand
GTCAGGTCATTGGTGCCAAAGGAGAAGAACTCAGCCAGTCCGGCGATCTCTTCCGCGGTCACAGCGGCGCGCGGAATTTCGATCATGGTGCCAAACTTGTAGGCGAATTTGACTTTCTTCTCTTCCATGACGGTTTTGGCGATGCGTTCCAGGCGAGGTTGGATCCACTTCAGCTCATTAACATGGCCGGTCAGGGGGATCATGACTTCCGGTTTCGGCTTGTAGCCTTCGAGAGCCACGTTGGCAGCCGCTTCGAAGATGGCGCGAACCTGCATCTCCACGATCTCGGGCATGGCAATGCTCAGGCGAACACCCCGCAGGCCCATCATCGGATTGGATTCGTGCAGAGATTCAACGGCGTGCAGCATTTTCTCCGCCGCAGCGATCTCTTTAGTATCGCCTTTGCCGAGGGTGTAACCGGCCAGGTTGGCGATGCGCTGGGTGATGATCTTGTCCTGCAGTTCTTCTGCGGAGGGCAGAAACTCGTGCAGCGGTGGATCGATCAGGCGGATGATCACCGGGTAGCCGTTCTTATCTTTATCGTTATCCACCATCGCGCGGAACAGACCTTCGAAGTCCCCGCGCTGTGAGGGCAGCAGTTCGTTCAATGCTTCCGTACGCGCTTCGCTGCTGGTCGCCAGGATCATGCGCTGTACAATGGGCAGACGTTCGGGTTCAAAGAACATATGCTCGGTGCGGCAAAGGCCGATACCCACAGCCCCGTAGGAACGGGCGCGCTGGGCGTCCTTTGGATAATCCGCATTAGCCCACACCTGCAGGCCGCGTTTCGGACCGGTCACGCCCATTTTGGCGCGAACATCCGGGCGGGCGCAAATTTCATCCGCCCAGGTGAGCAAGGTCAGTAGTTCTTTCTGTTCTTCCAATGATGGGCTGAAGGACTTGATCTTACCCAGGAATACCTCACCCGTCGTGCCATCCACAGAGATCCATTCGCCTTCTTTAACGACTTTTCCATCACAGGTCATCTGGCGTTTATCAAGATCGATCTTAATTGAGGAAGCGCCCACCACACAGGGGACGCCGAACTGGCGGGCAACCACAGCCGCGTGCGAGGTGGCACCGCCTTCGCTGGTTAGAATACCCTTGGCAGCCAGCATTCCATGCACATCATCCGGTTTGGTGAACGGGCGAACCATGATGACGTCCTGTTTTTCTTCTTTGGCCATCTTTTCGGTCAGGTCGGCATCAAAATAAATCTGTCCGACGGCGGAACCGGGGGAGGCATTCACACCGGAAGCATAGAAGCGGCCGGCCTTCTTGGCAGCTTTTTTGTCTTCCTGATCGAATTGCGGGTGCAGCATGGAGTCGACATTGTCAGTGCTCACGCGCAGAACAGCCTCTTCCTTTGTAATTAGCCCTTCTTTGACCATGTCGAAGGCGATTTTGATGGCAGCAGCAGCGGTGCGTTTTCCATCGCGGGTTTGGAGCATCCACAGGCGTCCGCGTTCGATGGTGAATTCCATGTCCTGCATGTTCTTATAGTGTTTTTCGAGTTTGTCGCAGATATCCAGGAACTGATCATAGGCAGGCTTCAAATCCTTGCCAAGATTTTCGATCTTTTCCGTGTTGCGGATACCGGCCACCACATCTTCACCCTGGGCGTTAAGTAGATAATCGCCGTAGAGTTTTTTCTCACCATTGGCCGGATTACGAGTGAATGCCACACCGGTACCGGAATCCCAGCCCATGTTGCCAAAGACCATGGTCACAATGTTGACGGCGGTACCGAGATCGTCAGGAATATTGGTGGCGCGGCGGTAATCCACAGCGCGTTTTCCATTCCAGGATTTAAACACAGCTTCCGTGGCCAGTCTCAATTGGGTTAAAACATCCTGCGGGAATTCGTTCTTGTGAGCTTTGGTGACAACCTTGAATTTTTCGACAAGTTCTTTTAAGGCGGCGGCATCCAGATCGGTGTCGACTTTGGCGCCTTTTTCTTTCTTGAAATCTTCCAGAACATCTTCGAAGGCTTCATCCGGCATGCCGAGAACGACAGAACCGAACATCTGGATCAAACGGCGGTAAGAATCGTACACAAACCGCTCGTTCTTGGTCAGTTCGATCATACCTTTAGCAGTTACATCGTTCAGACCAATGTTGAGTACGGTATCCATCATACCGGGCATGGAAAATTTTGCGCCCGATCGGCAGGAAACCAGCAACGGGTTTTTGGGATCGCCAAATTTTTTACCGGAAGCTTTTTCGATGGCTTTCAGGGCGTCCATCATCTGATCCCATAAACCCTCCGGGAATTTCCCGGTAGGCTGATACGCATTACAGGCTTCGGTTGTCGCCGTAAAGAAAGGCGGAACCGGCAGCTTGATTCTGGTCATTTCAGCCAGATTGGCGCCTTTTCCGCCCAACAGACCACGGACTTTGTCCCAACTTCCACCGCAGTATTTCTCAGCCTGTTCCACTTCATCGAACAGATATACCCATTTCTTTTGAACCATCTATGCCTCCTGAGTATGAACAATTAATGCAATTTTTGGAAATCGCAATATTCGCTTTAAAGCCACAATTCTACCACAAGGACATTCAAACGATACCTATTCTGCCAAATTAGACTGTAAAGAACTTGAAAGGTGACAGGGCAGGCTTAAGTCGCATAATAGTTTGTAGCTGTTTGTGGAGGATTTTGTGAAGATACTCATCATAGATGATGATCCCGCCTCAACTGACCTGATCCGAATTCTTCTCTCATCGTATCCGGCTGAGGTTTTTTCGACAAATTTGCCTGCAGAAGGAATTGATATGGCAAAGAAGTTGAAACCTGATCTGATTCTACTTGATTTATGGATGCCAGAAATGGACGGCCGGCAGGTCTGTAAGGCCATTCGTAATAGCAGTTCTGTGCCCATCCTGATTTTGTCCGCTCTGGATACACCGGATACAATTGCCGAAGTACTCAACGCAGGTGCGGATGATTACCTGGTTAAACCGGTTTCGCAAAATATTCTGCATGCCTATTTGCGAAAATTTACGCGAATACGCCAGACCGGCTCTCTGCGAGTCTCTCAGGCAGCCATATAAATCCATTTCTGTGTTTGCATAGTAAAATTATCCGGTATTGGAGAAATGACTGTGCGAACATGTCCCTATTGCCATACGCAGATAACTGACGCAGAGGAAGTCTGTCCCTCATGCGGCGCGAGTCTGGATGCGTATTCAGAGAAGCATGCCGCATTAATAAAATATCGGGCCAACAACAGGGTTCAATCCATCCGGCTGGTTGTTGCCGCAGATTGTTGTCCGGCCTGCCGCAGGCTGGAAGGCACCTACAGTAAAGAGGAAGTCCCCCTTCTGCCGGCAAGCGGATGCTCGCACGAGAACGGCTGCCGTTGTTTTTATGAACCTATCCTGACAGAGATATACCCGTAATAAAGAAGATTGCTCACATTGCCTATTCCAGTGTGAGGGTCATTCTTTCAAATTGGTTTAACGAAAATCCTCCCTCTTTCTCATCAGATTGTAATCCGATGAGATAATCTCCATTTCGGGGGAACTGCAAATCAACGGTTCTACTTTCGAGTTCACCCGGGATCAGTGTAAGCTCATCGGTTATTGCAATATTCCATCCGGAGTTGGCATCCACACGACCGTCGGGAAGAATCGGGTAGGTCACAACCACGGGGTGATGGATTACTACGTCATGAATCCCCCCCGCCGTGAGCGCCATTCGAATCTGAACCTCATTTTCACCGGCAGACGGGATGACCTGTAGATGACCCTGCAATGCCGGATAATCCGGCATTTGCCGGTAGCGGAAGAACCGGGCAGCCACCTTATGTTTCTCTGAATCTATAGCAGACCAGACTTCACCTACCTTTATGACATTCAATGATGTCGGACCGGTAGTTATCTCGCCGGGCTGCATGGATATGATGTTGATGTTCAATCCGATCTCTTCGCTTACTTCAGGTTCAACCGCGGTCACCAGGCCAAGTTCCGGGTTACCCGATTCACCGATAACAAGAATATCTCCCGGTAAAATTCCCACCGGCTGGATTTCAACCAGTTCCCGGGGGATATCCGTTATTGAAGGAGTGATTGGTTTTTCTCCCACCGGTTCAAGAATATAGGAGATAAAACCGGACGGTGTGATCGAAAATCCATCCAGCGACGTCTGCGGATCGGGCGGCAGTCCCAGCATGGACCAGCGCGCGGCACGATTGACCATCCGCTCTCGCATTTTTACCGGGTCGGTCGGGAAGAAGAAATGGGCTTTTTTATAACCGGGTGGAAGAAGAAAGGTGGACTCATCGACATTGAAACAGGAACCGGCTACACCGATTGATCGTGAATTCACTCCCCAGTTGGCACTGAGCAGGCGGATTTGGATATATGCAGTGCCTTCTTTCTCAACCGGATCCGCTCCCAGAACAATACCCAGATGTCCCGTCCAGGAATTCGCAGACACCGGAACAAGATGTTCGCTGCCACTCCAGGTCTGCACCGTAATCACTTCAGAGCCCTTATCCAGAACGAGCAGATCGCCGGTTCGAGGCAGGTCTGTGATCGCGCGTTGTGTATATCCCTGGTATTCCATCCAGGTTTTACCATATTGATCTTTCTCTGCTAGTGAAGCCGCCGTCCAGTATTCACCGGGTATCTGCTTGATTCCCAGGATATTCATGACAAACACCACACACTGGCACCAGTCAGCCGAATTCGGGTTTGAAATTAGCGCCGGTCTTTGGCCTTGAATGAAGAAAGAGAAAATCAGGAAAATCGGCAGAAGGGAGAGTGATGGATTCATTGCTATTTGCGAATAAGCATGCCAGGGGATGGGTTAACCGTATAATACTCTTATCGCAAAGGAGTATACATGACTATTGACCAATCCTCACCTTCAAAGGAATCCTGGACGATTTCCAGAATATGCATCTGGATATTGATCCCCCTGATCATAGGGATATTGATATCTCTGTTGATCCCCCGCCCGGCAATCGGGGTGATCAAACTGAATGAAGCCATCTATTCTTACACTGCGCAAGACTTGATCCAGCAGCTTTCCGCTGCCCGCGATTCAAACGAGATCCGCGCCGTCGTGTTGGTCATGACCACCCCCGGAGGCACTGTTACAGATACCGAATCGGTTTATAGGGAGATCGTCAAATTACGCCAGAACAAACCGATCGTCACCGTGATCGAAGGTATGGCTGCCAGCGGGGGATACTATGTAGCCTGCGCTTCAGATTATGTCTATGCTAAAGCCAGTTCGGAGATCGGTAATATAGGCGTGATCGGAACACAGCCGGAAGAACCAACCGTCTATGAAGATATTTACTCCACGGGGCCGTATAAGATCTGGGGAATGCCCAGGGATTCATTTTCCCGTGAGCTTGAAATGTTAAAACAGCACTTCCTGCAGGTTGTTAAAACCGGACGGGGAGAACGCCTGAAAATTTCGGATGAAGTGATTCTGCGCGGCGAAGTTTATACCGGCGCCGACGCCCTGAAAAACGGTTTGATCGATGGACTGGGTTCTTTGAGCGATGCGGAAGATAAAGCCGCCATGCTGGCCGGGATTAAACACTATTCGGTGAAAGATATGTTCACCTATGCCGGTCTGACCGTCAGAGCCGCCCAATCGATCGGGTTCTTTAGAACCGACGGGAATGGCAACACCACCTCATATCCGCAAAAATCCGGGTTGTACATGCTGTATATCCCCGGTCTGGGAGATGCGCAATGAAACGCACCAATATCTTGATCGCTCTGGCCAGTCTGGTTATCCCTGGCCTGATCACCGGTTTTTGGTTCTACACGTCTGCACCGGCAAGAGAACCGGTTACCCTGCCGGATTTTTCCAGGATCGATATTCCACATGCGCCCCTTTCCACTCCGATCGATCATCCGAAACCACCTGTGGAAACCACAACCACCATTCTATTTGATTTATCGCATGGCAACCAGGTTTCCCTGTCAGAAATCGATCCATTCATACGTTCCATAGAATCTCTGGGCGGCTCCATCGAGGTTACCTCGCAAGAATCCTTCCTGGGGGATGCATTGAAGCATGCCAACGCGTTTGTATCTCTGGCTCCCACAATTGGTTACTTCGCGAATGAAAGGGCTGCACTCCTATCATTCGTCCAGCGGGGAGGAAAACTCATCATTGCATCAGATCCCACCCGCACCATGCAGTCCTTTATGGCAGCTGAAGGCGCGCCTCAAGGGTCTGCGGCTCCAACCGGATTGAGCGGTGTTGACGCTGCCAACTTGATTCTTGAACCATTTGATATCGCCATTCTGGATGATTACCTTTACGACATGAAAAGTAATGAAGGCAATTTCCGAAATGTTATCTTTTCTGATTTTCATGACAACTCATTAATGGCGGGCATCGAAAAATTAGTCATCTATGGGGGGCACACGGTTAATTCTCACGGCGATTCTCTGACTGAAAGCCGTGAGACTACCTTTTCTTCTCTAACAGACCAGGCAGGGATCTTTTCACCATTCGCGCTGGTGAAATATGGTGCTGGCAGTGTTCTAGCCATGGGTGACTTAAGCCTGCTGACTACCCAGTATGCATATTCAGCAGATAATCAGGTTTTTGTGGAAAATCTCGCAAAATCCCTCACCGAAAACAACCGGGGAAAAACACTGTCCGATTTCCCCTCTGTGTTCGATGGCGATGTTGCCCTGATTCCTGATGAAGGAATCCAGATGAATGCCGACCTGGTAACAACCATCGCGAAACTTGAAAGGATGATTGGCCTTCAACCGGGAGAACTGACCGTCTCGGCAAAGAATGATGCAAATAAAAACCGGATCGTGTTATCAACATTTTCGGCCAGCCAGGATACTCAGGATATTATCAAGAACCTGAAGATTAACCTGTCACCTGAAAGTAAGAAAACGACACCCACACCCACACAAGAGACAGAAAAAATCCCAACCGCGACGGCGACTCCTCCCGGAGAAATGGGAGATACCTACAACCCGAAAGGTACCGATTATGAAGATATTATTCCAGGTGGAACAACCGGAGAACCGGAAGGCCCGGCTGAAATCGAGATCCCGGGTATGGATGTGATCGCCACAAAAAACCTGGGAGTGGTTGGGTTGATACGCGATGAAAAGCAAACCACCCTGGTTCTGCTGGCATCATCCCAGGAAAACCTGCAATCGTTTGTCGATATGCTGACCATCGAAGGATTGTCCGGCTGTTTTATTCAGGAAAATGTGGCAGCTTGCAAAATATCCGCCAGCAACATGATCCCCAAAGGCTGATCGATCTTCACATGAAATAGGTTTCTTCCAGAGCCCGGGCTATCAGTCCGGGCTCTTCCATGGGGATCATGTGTGTGGCATATGGATGGCTATAGAATTTTCCTCGCTGCAGTGAGTCAGCCAGATTCTTCATGCCTTCAAGGGGTGATATGCCATCCATACCACCGGCTACAACAACAACCGGATATTCGATAGCCCTGACCCAGGCTGTGGCATCTTCGCGGTAGGCCATCGCATACTGTGCCATGGCAATTCCCTGTGGACTGGTGCGCTGCATAACCGGCACGATTTGCCGCAGGATGTCTGGTTTATCGGTCAGGCGGGCTGCCATGGTGGAGATCAGCGCATCCGGGCCGTTCGCTAAAACATCCTGCCGGCTGGCCAGGCGTTCAGCCGATTTTTCAGGCGTATCAGGCTCAGTCCGTGTGGCTACCAGTCCTAATCCAACCACTCTATCAGGAAAGCTGTGAGCCATCTGCATGGCTACATAGCCGCCCATGGAATGCCCGACAATGACCGCCTGAAAGATATGCAGATTATCCATCAGCCGGATTACATCAGATGCCATCTGAGGAATACCGGTATCCATCCCCGTTAGCGGTGACCGGCCCAATCCACGCAAATCGGGCAAGATGCAACGGGCTTTGTTCTGCATCAGATGAGCCACAGGTAGCCAGGTGGTATGGTCCAGAGGAAAGCCGTGCAGGAAAATCACAGATTTGCCCTGCCCCAGTTCTTCATAAAAAAGCTCCACCGTTTCAGTCTTCATCACTTTCCCTCGCCGGGTTAAAAATGATCACTTTTGCCATCTCAAGCGCTTCTTCCCGGTTGGTGATTTCTCCGCTGGCGGCGGCTTCCTTGAGCTGGTCCAAAACATCGCCGATCAACTTACCAGGAGACAGGTTGAATACCGACATAAGCTCATCTCCGGAAAGGAATCGTTCGGGTTCTACCCATGATTTCCGTTGGATAAACCAACCTTCAAGATATATCGCGATGCGATCCAGTTCTTTTATCCAGGCGTCCTGTTCGGGTGGATATTCCGTCCGGGATAGATAATCCGCCAGTCCGATGAAACAGATATCCACACCTGTGTCGCGGGTCAACCGATAATAGCGATAGATCAGTTTTCTCGAAGGTTTCGAGTCTTCCGGGGCCACAAAGTGCGGATCGATATGGTGCAGCGTCATGGTAACCAGAGCCTGCGTTTCGGCTTCACTCAACGCCAGGGACTTTCCAATCCGGTCAGCCATATCCGCTCCGGCTCGTTCATGTCCATAGAAGTGGATGCGGCCGTCAGACCCAACTGTCTGAGTGGCAGGTTTTCCGATATCATGAAGAAGTCCGCCCAGCAAACACAGGCTGCGCCTTGACCGGAAAGGGTTCAGCGCATCAGAAAAGTGTTTTACCAGTGCCGGTTGGAATTTCCCCAGCTTACCGGCGGTCAGCCCAAGCATCAGATTCCCACCATCTTTCAGCAGGTCTCCGGGCGCAAGAAACAGATCCAGTAAGCGGTCAAGATGAGAAACGACGGCCAGTGAATGATTCCAGACATCCATGGTGTGCGGTGGAGGCTGTTGAACATCCCTTAATGCCAGGAGTTCCGGGATCAATTTTTCAAGAATTCTCAGTGAATACAGCAAACGAATACCGCTGGCCGGGTTAATTCCTTCCAGTATCTTAAAGAATTCATCACGTTTGCGTTCAGTGGATACACCGTCCAACAAAGGAACGGCTTCCCGGATCAGGTCGATCACACCCGGCGCCAGATGCAGTCCAAATTCCAATGACAACCTGACGGCACGAATTGTCCTCACCGGATCACCGGTAAATGCACCTGGTGAACAGGGACGCAGGATCCTGTCTTTCAAGTCCTGTCTGCCGTTCAATGGATCCAGCCATTGGGAAGGGTCATGGAGTTTCACAGCTATGGCGTTGATAGTGAAATCGCGCAAGGCGAGATCGTCTTTCAACGAATCGGCCTGTAAACGGCAGAAGTCGATCACATAGAGCTGGTTTTCCTCTTTTTGAAGCACCCGATACATACCGCGTTCTTCATCCAGGGCAAAGAATGCGCCGCCCATTGAATCCGCCACCTGCCGGGCTACCGGCCGCACATTTCCCGGCAGAACGAAGTCCAGATCATGGCTGGTTTTACCGGATAGTTGATCGCGCACCGCTCCCCCGACCAGCCATATCTCAGTTTCCGGGGTAATTATTTCCCGCAGACGGGAGACCAGGCTGGCATTTCCAGTATTCAACTGAGATTCCATCATCGCGTTTCTCACCGGATCATTCCGGTTTGTAATGCTCCAAATCAACCACTCCAACAAAGGGAAGGTTGCGGTAATAATCATCGATATCCAATCCATACCCGAATACGAATTTATTGGGAATGGAGAAACCGGTGTATTTCACAGGAACTTCCACTTCACGACGTTCCGTTTTATCCAGCAGGGTACAGACACACAGACTGGCCGGGTCGCGGGTCTCCAGTAATTCGATTACCGAATTCAATGTGTGGCCGCTGTCGATAATATCTTCCACCAGAATGACATGTTTGTCCTTAATGCTGCAATTCAGGTCCAGAGTGATACGTACCTGTCCGCTTGATTCACGTCCACCCACCCCATACGATGAGACAGCCATAAACTCAATAGCCAGCGGGAGATCGATGCACCGGATCAAGTCCGTAAGAAACATAACCCCGCCCCGAAGTATGCAGATTAACAGAATTTTTTTACCGGCATAATCCCGTGTTATCTCCGCGCCCAGCTCTTTAATTCGAGCCTGCAATTTCTCCTCAGGGATTAATATCTCTGCCAGAAAATCGTGATAATCCTTCACTGAAACCTCCGCGGATACCGGTAAGTCAATTTTTTTACGGCCGGGGGACTTCATGATGCGCCCGGCAGCGGGCTTCATACATTTCCGCCGCGCCTACAATCACCACAGGATCGCTGTAGCGGGCTGGTTTGCCGTTCACCAGACGCTGGGTTCGGCTGGCCGCTCCACCGCAAACCATGCAGATAGCCTGCAGCTTATCCACATGTTCCGCTTTGGCCATCAATACCGGCATACAGCCAAATGGTTCCGCCCGAAAATCAGTGTCCAGTCCGGCAACAATCACCCGGATGCCCTTTACAATCAATTCATCCACCACATCCAGAATGGCATCATCCAGGAACTGGGCTTCATCGATTCCCACCACGCTGACATCGGGTTCCAGAAAAGAGAGGATCTCACGCGCCGTGGCAATGGGTATCGCATCGAATGCCGAACCGGCATGTGAATTGATCTGCTCGGCCGAATAGCGCATATCTATAGCCGGTTTAAAAACCTGTACTTTCTTTTTGGCGATAACCGCCCGCCTGAGACGCCTGATCAATTCATCGGTTTTACCGCAAAACATGGAACCGCAGACTACTTCGAGAGAACCTATTGTTTCTGCCATACCATCCTCAGGTTGAATTTTGATTAATTCTATCCCAAACCAGTCGTCACCATATTAAAAGCGTCAGGCAGGTAAGAAAACTACCTGCCTGAAATTTCGAACCACAAACCGCTTTAAGCGGCCGCTTCTTCACTAGCTGGAAGCTCATAGCCCATCTGGCGGAGCTTCTTCTTCAGGTCTATCAATGATTTTCGTCCAAAACCTTCAATGGAAAGAACGGCTTCCTCGCCTTCACCGAGCTTGGCGATGAACTGGCCAACGTTGGTGATGCCGGCCTTTGATAAAGCTTCGGTCGGGCGGCTGCCCAGCGTAAATTCCACAATTGGCCGCTCTGGAGAGACTTTTGCACTCTCTCGCGCTTTTTGTGTATCGACAATATCCTGGCGAGCCTGGAGTTTCTTGTAGAAGCGGTCGACCTGTCCTTCTACATCGAGGATACGCTGCTGCTGCCCGGTAAAGAACGGGTGACATTTTGAGCAAACCTCAGTATGAATGACTTTCTTGGTCGAACCGGTTGTCCAGGTGTTGCCGCAGGCACAAATCACCTGTGCATCCGTGTAAAAAGTTGGATGAATATCTTTTTTCATTGTGAATTACCATCCTTTCAAAGGAATTGACTGCAACCGTCAAACCACCGATGGGAAGACGGTGCAGCAGCTTCGCCTTCTGTTATGCCGCCGCTGATTCAGTGACAGGATCCACTGAAACCATTTTTTGGCCGTTGGGCAGGGTGGCAAACACAACGACACCCTCCGCAACCGCGAACAGGGTATCATCTTTCCCAATATCAACATTGCGACCGGGTTTGATGCGAGTTCCACGCTGGCGCACGAGGATGTTGCCCGAGAGAACATGTTCTCCGGCGAACTTCTTCACGCCCAGCCGCTGTGCATTGCTATCGCGTCCGTTGCGGGTTGAACCGCCGCCTTTTTTATGTGCCATTGTTTCTACTCCATTTCGATCGATTTGATCATCAAGCGGGTATATTTTTCGCGATGACCGGTCTTGACACGAATGCGTTTCTTCGGACGATACTTGAAAACCACCAGTTTCGGGCCTTTGACTTCATCTTCCACAGTGGCTTTTATTCTGGCGCCTTTAACGCTGGGTGTACCGACCTTAACGGTATCTCCGTCTACAAACAAAAGAACCGAATCCAGATTTACTTCCTGGCCGGTCTCTGCGGTCAAACGGTCCACATCAATCGTGGTACCTTCGACGGCTTTATACTGCTTACCGCCACATTCCAGAATGGCATATTTCATTACGCCTCTCCAATCTTCACTTCGCCGCAATCCGCGTCTTGTTTCCTGGACCCGTCTGCGGGGAAGTTGGGGGTTGAAAACCGCCGAGAATCAGGCGGTTTGATCTTTCGCCGTGCCGTTCTTTTTATCCGGCACCAGTGCCTCCACAGAGATTCGAACTCTGGTTTTAGCCTTGAAAGGGCTGCGTCCTGGTCCCCTAGACGATGGAGGCAACGGGAGAGATTTTACCATATCCTGTATGCCGGTCAAGGATATTTTTCGGCAAATTTCCTCCAGTTACCCGCCAATTTGTAATAGACTGGCCATGGCGATCAATCCAAATCCGAGAATTATCAGGCCTGAAATGCGGTTCACCCAGATCAGGCCGGTGGAATTGAATTTCCTGCGGAAGAATCCGACAAACCCTGAAAGACACAACCACCACAGCGCGGAACCGATCACCACTCCCAGCACCAGCAGGCCGGCGGATCGATAGCCGCCGGTAACCGCAAGTCCCATCCCGGCAAACACGGCGGCAAAAGATAGAATGGTCATGGGATTGGTCACGGTAAGAAAGAAGGTGGAGACATAATCCCCGGCAACCGTTGAACTGACGGCAGCTTTGGCGGCCTGTTCCGCCGGGCGCGAAAGCAGCGTTTTCACACCCAGGTAACAAAGAAATGCGCCGCCGATCAGACGCAGCCAGAACTGCTGACTGATCAGGAAACTGGAAATGAAAGTCAGACCGAAAGCCGCAACACAACCGTACATACCGTCGGCTGTAGCCGCTCCCAGGCCGGAGACAAAACCCGAAAGCCGCCCGTTGCTGATCGTCCGCCGGATGCACAACACTCCGATCGGCCCGACCGGCGCGGCTATTGAGAATCCCATGATGATGCCCTTGATAATGATGGGTAATTCCATTGTTTCCCCGATCTTTCGATGATGATGCGCAGAACATATAATACCATTGAATGAAAGATAGACGCGTCCGTTCAATAAAATCGTGATGGATTACAAATAGATATAATTAATATATGAACTCAAAGAATGACCGATACAGAATTGATCGAACTGCATTTTCGATCACCACTGTCGAAGATGCCCATACAACGGATAAAGTGTTCTGGCGTTCCACAACACCTGAAGAACGCCTGGAAGCATTAGAAAATCTGAGGCAAACAATATATGGTTACGATCCGGCTCTCGCCCGACTTCAAAGAGTTCTTGAAGTTATTGAACGAAAATAATGTCCGTTATCTTCTGGTTGGTGGATACGCCGTAGCATATCATGGTTATCCACGGACAACGGGTGATATGGCTTGAGTCACACCTGAATTTGTATACTGTCCCTGATCACACTTATATCGGTTCCCTGCACATAGCCGACTCATATCCTGGTTTGTTGACGTACGGTCCCACCGGGTAGGCTTCCATTAATTTTGCTTCAAATGGCACCAATAGCCGGTTAACATCCACTCCGAGCCCACCGGATACCCACTTCCAGGCATTTTCCTTCGATAGCATCACCGGCATTCTTTCATGCACCGGAGCAACCACCTCATTGGCACTGGTGGTGATGATCGTGCAGGTTTTCACCGCTTCGTCTTCTCTTCCCGGCTGCCAGATTTCCCACAGGCCGGCAAAGGCGAAAGGCCGGCCGTCTTTACATTTGAAATAATAGGGCTGTGTCCTTCCCTTACCTGAAAGCGGTTTCTGCCACTCATAGAATCCATCCGCAATGATCAAGCAACGGCGTTTCTGGAAAGCGCTTCGAAAAGAAGGTTTCTCCGCCAGCGTTTCCGCGCGGGCGTTGATCAATTTATTGCCAATGGCGGAGTCTTTTGCCCAGGATGGGATCAATCCCCAACGCAGCCATTCCGCCCGCCGGGTAACCGCGTCGGTCGCCGCCAGCACCGGCTGGCCGGGCGCCACATTGTAACGCGGCTCCCAGTCCAGAGGAATTTCCCCCAGTCCCAGTTCATCGCTCAGATCGGCCAGGTCAAAAGCAATCGTGAATCGTCCGCACATAGGTCTCCACCGGCAGGGGTTCTTTCACACCCCTATGCTATAATTTTTTCCACTTTCCTTTTTCCAGATCAGGCAGGGTATGAAAATCTCAGGAAGAGAATTCTTCTACCAGCTTCTTCATTATACAATCGGCATCGGGGTGATCATTGTGGTGCTTTCCCTGCCGGTGGTGGCAGCCCTGGGTAAAGCCTTTCGATCCGATTTTTCAACCGTGGCAGCCGCCATTTTTCTCCTTTATTTGATCATTTCGCTGGCACCTGAAAAAGTCAGAAACATCCTGATCTTTGCATTTATAGCTTTTCTTTTCGCCATCCCGGTAAGCGGCCTGTGGGGAAGCGGACAGAGTGAACAATACCTGATCGG
>JAAZMZ010000020.1 GCA_012798535.1 Leptolinea sp. | reverse complement strand
TAGTAAAACTTGTAATAAATAAATAAACTCCCTGGCCTCGACCCATAAGATAATCATAGATAATCGGGTGATTCGGATCCATCCAGGTACTATGGTTGAATCTAATTTCAGCAAAGTAACCAAAATATTGATGTAAACCACCATCTTTAAAAAGCTCTGTTAACGTTCCCTTTGAAAGTATGATCCAAGAGATTACTATCAGACTAAATATTCGTATTGATATAGCAAGTATATGTTCCCGGTCAATGAACTGCTTTGCAGATATCCAGTCTTTAAAATCATCAGCTAATTCTTTAGATTTTGGAGAGGCAAGAAAAAGAAAAAACACCAAAGAAAATATAGGAATAGTTATCCACGAATAAAGTAGATGTAATAGACCCAAAATAAAACCAATAATGGTTAGCAAACCGGCACCTATGAAAAAGGCGATCAACCAATAATTGGATTGTTTTTGAAAGGTGATATCTTGTGGGAAAAATGATAAGTATATGCATCCCAATGCAATGAGAAATATTGGAAAAATCAATAAAAGAATGATTTCCAATATATTGTAAATAAAGACTCCAATTCCCCCATTTATAAAAGAGTCAATAATTTGAGGTGAATATTGCAGTCCAAGAATTACCAGAAGAATTGGAAAAAGGATGACTAATGAGTGAAGATATTTTTTATTTTTTTCTTCAAATGAATGATTAATCATTGCTGGTTGTTGTTCTTTATATTTAGTGTATAAATTTTCTCTTGTGGAACCGCAATCTGGTTGCGTTCGAATTTTTCTTTGGTTGTTGAGTGAGAAAAATAGGAAAAGGTATCCGATCTGGTATTATAATCCAATAAAACATATCGCAGGTCTTTTAACAAGTCCTGCATTTTATTCTCCTTATCATGGCATGTTTCAAGAATGATGAATGGACGATTTCTTTCAATTGTATTGGATAAACCCATTAGCACCGGGTACTCAAAACCTTCTACATCAATTTTTATTACTTTTGGATCCAATGCTAATTGATCAAGAGGCATGATTTCACTGGTCGATCTTATTATGCGAATTTTTGATCCAATTTTTTGCCCGTAAGCAGTTGCGATTGCGTCTCGAACCTGCTCTTCATTATTGGAAGTAAATGTATGCAGGTTAATTTTCTTATATACCGGTGTAAATATCGTCATACTACCTGTCGAATTACCTGCTGCGGTAATTCGATAGTCAAATGTGGTCTTCTGTTCTTTAATTCTTTTCAATGCTTCATCGTGAATTTTATTCGGTTCAATTGAAACAATCCTCAGTGTTGGTAAAATATGGAAAAATGAGAGAGCCGAAATGCCGTCATTGGCACCGACGTCAAGTAATATATCACCAGATTTTAAGCCAAAATGACGGATGGCCAGATATGTTTTATCATGTGGAAGAAAAACGGGAAATAAGTGAATTGTCTTCCATCCCAAATACCAGAATAATGGATTATTTTCCAGCCACTTCCGCATGTAGAAAAATATTCGATTTTTCACTAAAACTCCAATCATTAGAATATATCGTAACAAATTACAGAGGGCTTATTATATCTTCTAATAATTAGCCTCATTCCTTAGATTATTAAGTGACCGGTTTTTCTGATTGGAAATCAACCAGCATTACAATGCACGTATTGAGTAACATTTTTCAGATCATTATTAGAATATCATATATAAATTCAATCTTTCTTTTCGATCTTACCATGCAAATCAAAAACAGATACTATTTCATTTGTATAAACCTGCTGATAATTATCTGATAAACGTTTGAACAATAATTTCATACAATCATTTCCGCCCCGCGCTCCGATCATTGTTGAAGATGGCATACAGGACGCAAATCCTGGAAAAAGTGATGGATAAGTAAAGTAGAAGAAATATCTTGGTTTTTGACTGAGAGTTTTTGTATCCGTACTTTTTATAAAATCCGTTCCACATTTGGATATATTCACTTCCCCAGAATCAGATATGGATTCTGGATCACATACTCCATAACCTGGATACTGCACCAGGAAACCTACAGTAGGAATATTGATATTCGTCATGAATAGCTGCCCGTTATATTTTTTAATTTCTTTCAATGATGCGTCCAGATTAAGTTTTGAGTCGCTCTTTGAAAAAAACTGGTATACAAATTCCGTTTTCCGGATAGTATAGTCATATTGTTCTACCAACAAACGGCAGATAAAAACTATATTAAGTCCAACTAGTATTAGACATAGGATTCCTAACAATAAGGATGAAGATATTCGTTTATTTCCCACATTAATAATTACTTTCTTAATTCTTGAGTAATTCCACATTCCTTCTGTCTGAATGTCTGTTTTGTGTTGAGCTTCATTCGTAATTTCACTCTCTGATGTATTCAGATCGCTATTAGTAACAGTTTGATAGACTTGTTTGCAGAAAAGCCCGATTACGGAAATCTCAAAAATGGCAAAGAAGAAATTTCCTCCAAATGTGGCAATATTAACTTCCTGTGCGAATGCCGGGAAAAGCAATATCGGAATAAGAAGTGTTATGACCATCCATAGAGTGATCTTCAAGATTTGAAGAACATAATCGGGTAAAGGAAAGATACGCAATTTAAAGTGTTTATTATCAGAATCCTTCAATATCCTGGCAAGATACGCGATAATTATCGTGATAACTAAAATTATGAAAATCATATTATTTGCGTATTCACTGATAGTAATAAAATGCAGACTTCCAAGAATTTGAGTGAGTAACAGGTTGAAATCTATGGGGTGAGAGCCATGATGAACAACTCCAATTTGATGATAAAAGTCGAATAATTGTTGCTGTGAAGGATATCCAGTTATTCGATTACCTAGCAAAAAAATGAGTTCCTGGAAAAATTTAGCCGGTCCATAAAAAGCGAAGTTTTGTACTAAATGAAGCACTATTCCACTCAATACTGAGCAAGCATAGATTGCGATATCCCTCTTAGAAAACTGGATGATTTGGGTTAGATGGAGGGATATGTAACAAAATAGAACGGCTGATAGCAGGGAATATTCTATGTAAAGCGCGGATAAAAATGAAATGAATGCGAAAAGAAATAGCCATACCTTCTTGTCTGTTGTCCTGTATTTTTCCCAGGCCAATAATGGAAAGAAAGCGAGAAATGGGAACAGGGGATATATTTGACTCTCGAACAATCGGATGATTGTCCATGGGCCGATCATGGCAACTGCATAACCGGCAAGATCTGTTTTTATTCCAATCCCTCTCAGTATTATTTTTACAAAGTAGTAGAAGAAATACAATCCCATTAGTGCGAGAATGGCAACGGCCACCCGTACAATTTGATAATTCTCTTTAAAAACACATAGAAGGAGGGTAAAAAATAAATCCGGTCCTGGTGGCATATGTGTGTAGACATATGGATGACCTTCAGGATATAGACTGTAAGAAAAATCCTGTAACAGCACCGAATTCATCAATCCAAACTTAATATAATTATTTGCGGACGTATAGGTGTAGGCGGCTTCTTCAATATTCGTTGCGGGAGCAAACAATTCATATGAGACTGCTGCTCTAATTTGGATTGCACATAGAACCACGAGGAGAAAAACGGCAAAAAGGTTGCCAGGTATAGACAATAAAGTTCGAGTCCTGATAACCCAATCGTTTTTTAACTTTATAGTAATTAGCTTACCAATTCTTGAATTAGAAATAATTGATATTGAAATATTTATCGCAAATGAAAATACAAAAAGTAAGAATCCTCCAAAAATGAAACCTAAAATATTCTGCGCTATGGATAAAAATTGATAGAGAACCGGTATCGGGGAATGAAGATTCAATACTCTCTCGGTTGGTTCACTTTGATAAAGATCAATCTCGCTGTATACACGATTATCAAGAGAGCATAATACCTTCCCAGAATTTTCATTGCCATTAAATAAAATGGTGAACGTACTGTTCTGTCTGGCTGGAAAGACGAAAGAAAATTCATTTGTACTGGTAATTTCTAAATATCCTTTTTCTGTAATTTTCCCTTTTCCTCCACCCAATAGAGAATCCAGATTTACTTTACTGTCATCGATTTTCAGTTCAATAATTTCAATTTTCAAAGAATTTGCTTGGTTATTGTTCTTATCTGCCACTTGGATTGACAACCTGTGTTCAGCCGCCGGATTCGGAACATCCAAGGCAATCGGATATTTGAAAATGAAAATTATTAAAAACACAATGAAAAGTGTGAATATTTTGGAAATATTCCTCTTTTTGCTTATTGTTTGATTTTGAAATTTCTTGACAATTATGTAGCCACAAAAAAAAAGGACAACACTGAATGCAGCTATTAATCCAATTTGGAAGGGTACAGACCTATACCATAACCGGAAGAAAATATTCGGGATACTAACTCCTCCAGCTATTCCGATGATCATTGATAGGATAATTGTGAAAAAATTTTTACTTTGGTTTTTCATTTTTTCCTTTTTCAGCAAGTGAATAAAAATTTAAAATTTGTGTTACATTATCGAAAAGTAAATTTTCGGTTCGTTTCTTGATGAAGAATTGATATATTCATCACATATTTAGTTATGAGAATATCTTACTTATTACTTCCTCTGATTTGATTTTAATCTATCTTTCAGATTTAATACTCAAACAGTAATCAACTGATCTGGTACTCTTCCGAAATAACCTTCCAGCGGATAGAGGCTGTTATACTGCCTGCGTTCTCCTGGTGAATTTGGTCCTATTGAGTTCCAGGAATAACCGCTGAACAATGGGATTAAGTAGAATAACAAAGGAATAGTCAGGCAAACAATATGGAAAGTTTTCTTTTCGGAGAGAGAATGTAAGTCGATTTTTATTTTTTTTCGAAGTCCTTCAACAAAAATATAAATTCTTGTCCAATTTACAAGAATGATCAGGGCAGCTACTCCCAGTAATCCAATTAATAATGAAATTCCTAAAAGAGGGGGAGAGTAGGAAAAAACTACCCGGTGCTCTCCTTCAGGGATCCATACGGCTCTGAAAGCGACATTTGCCCTGATTATTTCCACAGGTTTCTTATCAACCGTCGCGCTCCAACCAGGATAATATGAATCGTTTAACAGGAGTATACCCGGAGATTTTGTCTTTACATCTAGTATTATCTCGTTGGGTGTGTTTTTCGTAAATGATACCCGTGCATCTGGATCTGCAGGACCAACATCTCCAAAAGGGAATCTGTCTAGAATTATTACATTATAAAAATCAAAATTTTCCTCCGCCAACTTGGTTGAGCTTTCAATGGAATCGGAAATAACGGAATACTTATAAAAAAGGGAGGCTCTTTCCAATGCGGTGTCAGTATTATCCTGGATAACTTTCCATTCCTTATCCGTTTTGATAACACTCCCTACGCTCATCAAATCAGCCAGTCTAGGGTGGCAGAGAGGATCGAAAACCACTTGCCGTATTGAATTGAACTGGAAATCATATTCCCCCATTATCTTTCCACCTGAAGGACAATCGATTGCGTCAATAAAGCCGACCGTTTTTATCAATCTTGCCAGGTGAGTCGAATATCCATTCGCGTAACCCCAGGGAGAATAATAATCATAAACCGAACCCTGATTGGCATCCTTTGCAAAATTGGGTGCAGTAAATGGTTTTCTAGAAGGTATCTCCTCGGAAATTACAAGTCGATATTTTTCGAGGAATGATGAAGAATATGGCAGGGGTTGGGAAATATTATCGTAAGCAAAGTAATCTTGGGAAGGAGAAACCATTAATGGATTTATCTGTACCATATTCATTAAGTATGTTGACGGTATTACTTCCGCTACAAGTAAAAATAATGAAATCGAGTAGATAAAATTTAAATTCCTCCTTATGAAGATTACAGCAATAAGTACAATGAAGATGACAAGTAATCTAAATAATTCAATTTGAGGAATCAGTTCTGTAAATTGATACCAAGATTTTAAATTGAACAGTTTTTCAAAGAGAGAATTGAAATTAAATAATTTACTATTATATTGGACAGTATTAGTAATAATAATAATAGTAAGAAGAAGACAAATTGGATTCAGTAAAACTACTCTGAGTCTAGATATATTGTCTTTTTCTAGCAAACTTTTTCCTCCCATTCCCGCTAGACAGGCGACAGAAAAAGGGAGGAGAAATAATACCCGCCCATACATCATATCCATTCCACCAAACATCAGGTACTGCAAGATCTTCATTGGTGAATATGCAAGTAATAACAAAAGAATAAAAATAATATTCCAAAAATCAACAATACTTTCCTTGCACTTTATGATGGCGAGACCGGCCAGAAAAAGGCTGCTGACCCCGCAGAACGCCACCACCGTTTCAACTGCACTTACAGACCGTTCGCTATTCCACATAACAAAACCGAATCCATTTGGCAGCAGCAGACGGAGCCATTGATACAGCTCTGATAGGTAATTTTCAGTCAGCATATTTTGCCAAGCGGATAATGAGCCAGACACCCGGGATACAAATCGCGACATATAAAAAGTCGATATCCATAAAGGAGCGCAAAGAAGAACACCGATAGTAATAGAAATAAAAGATATGTTTAAGAGTAAAAGCCTTTGTTTTTTCGACGGCAATCCAATAATAAGAAATATGAGATAGAGGCCGACAATCAACATAGCGTACATAAACAGTTGAAGGAAGCCACCGGTGATCATAAAGTAAAACAATATCGAAATAAAGATCACATTTCTATTAAAGCTTCGACGTTCAAATGTATGAAAAACATAGAGTAATAATGGCAGATAGACATAGATCGGTAGATGAGCATTTCCGACGGATAATCCATAGGCCACAGGTATGGAGAAACCATATACCAGAGCCGAAAATGAAGCCCATCTTTCATCTTTTATGATTTCCCTAAAATATACAAAACCCGTTATAAATACAGCAAAATAATGCAACCAGGAAATAATTGTAGAAACATATAATGTGACAGATTGTGGGGCGAGTAATTCGATCCATGTAAACGGATACCATATAAACACACTTGGGCTTCCCCAGAGAGGAATACCATTAAAAATATACGGGTTCCACGATGGGAATTGACCTACTGCAAGAGCTTTTTTTGCGGCAAAAATTGCCGTGAGTTGTGCATCAATATGATCGGTATTTCCTGCGAGTATGAATTTCCCCTGAAGAAGATAGAAAAATAAATATAACAGTGGTAAAAGAATTACTAGATACCTTGCTACTTTCGATTTTTCAATTTCTTCATTCATGTTGATGATTTCCTTTGAAAAATATCATGATGTCGATTTAGTCATTCACCCCGAAATAATCAGACAGATTATAAATGATTCCTGTAGTGAATTTGAACATTGATGGAATCATAAACAGGATCTATGTTAGACAGGTTGCATATTCTTCATATTTTTCAAAAAAAAGCTATTCATGCGAATCGCGATTAATATCATTACTCCAAAAAACATCAGCAATAATGAAACTTTCAAAAGCGGGGGGTGATATGAAAAAACCACTGTATGCTTCCCCTCAGGTATCCAAACAGATCTGAAAGCCACATTGGCTCTGAAAATCTCCGTTGGTTGAGAATCGATAGTTGCGTTCCAACCGGGATAGTAATTATCTGTAAGCAGTAAAATTGCAGATGATTTTGTGTTTACGGTGATTATTATTTCATTTGGTGTGTTTTTTTCAAAAATCAGAACCGCCGTAGAATCCCCCTGCCCAATATTTTGTTCAGGTGATTTATTCAATACCAGGGTTTTTTTATAGGAAAAATCATCCTGGGCTAATGCCAGTGAAGCATCATTTGAATCAGGTATTACTTGATAGTCGTAAAAAAGGCTGGCTCTTGGTATTGTAGTGGATTCTCTATCTTCGATGATCTCCCAATCACTATCAGCCTTAATAACAGCTCCCACACTCATCAGGTCTGATAGACGTGGATGACAAGAGGGATCAAAAACGACCTGGCGAAGACTACTATAATAAATGTCCTTCTGGTCGTTAATTATTCCACCTGATGCGCAGTCTTCAGTCCAATCGATTGTTCCTACTGTTTGGATAAGTTGCGCCAAGTTGGCAGAATAACCATTAGCATAACCCCATGGCGAATAATAACCATAGACTGAGCCTTGATTGGCATCCTTTGCCAGAATTGGCGCTTCATCATTCTTTCTAGAAGGTGTTTCCTCAGAAACAACAATGCGATATTTTTCCAGGTATGAAGAGGAAAAGGGAATTGGTTTCTCTACTTTATCGTACGCAAACAACTCGCTGGTTGGAGAAATCATTAATGGATTGAGTTGAATCTTATTCATATAATATGTACCAGGAATTACTTCACTCAATAATACAATTATCAAAACTCCCCATTGTAAGGTGTTCATTTTTCTTATTAACACAATTATTATCATAATAATCAGTATAAGGACAACCCTTGTTGTTTCAATCTCTGGTAGCATTTCTGGAGCCAGCGATAATCTATGTGTTCTTACAAATTCGCCGAAAAATTGGCCAATATTTCGTAGCAAATCGTGTATATATCTAGCATTTCCATGAATGGCGATTATTAGTAAAATGTTGAACGGACTGTACAGGATTAATTTCCATTTTTTTATAGGTGACTTTTCCTGTAATGATTGGCCTCCAATTCCTGCAAGACCGGCCAGACACAATGGGAGCAGAAAAAGTATCCGCCCGTACATCATCTCCATCCGCCCAAAAGCAAAATACTGTACCAACTCTACCAATGAATAGACTAATAATAGCCAAAAGATCGTGATAATGCCCCAAAACGCTGTTATCTTCTTCCTGCTATTTATTAACGCAATACCAGCCAAGTATAGGCAGCTCACTCCGCAAAAGACCACCATGGTTTCTACATAACTGATATTTTTTTCCTGGACATACATACTGTAACCAAATCCATTTGGTGCAAACAATCTCAGCCACTGGTACAGATCAGCCATATAGTTCGAATTTATCACCATACGCAAACTTGTTCCCGTATCTAACACGCGCGAGACATATTTCGACATAAAGAATGTCGACAACCAGACAGGTGCAGAGAGAAATAATGCAATTACAGACGACGCCAGTAACATTAAGAACAAATTGATTTTTTCTGTTTTTGAATTTGAATCCAGTAAAAGAAATATGAAATAGCACCCAATTATGATCATCGCATATACGAACAATTGCATGAATCCCCCGGTAATCATCGCATATAACGATAATGAAATGGCAAGAACATTATTCGTGAATTTTCTTTTCCTGAATGTATGCAGAAAAAAAAGTAATAATGGAAGATATACATAAATCGGGATATGAGCATTGCCGATTGATAAACCATACGCTACTGGAATGGAGAATCCGTACGCCAATGATGAAAATGAAGCCCACTTTTCGTCGTGTGTAATTTCTCGAAAGTATAGGAAGCTTGTTAGAAAAACGGCGAAATAATGCAGCCAGGCGATTATTGTTGAAGTCTGCACAATCATGGATCGAGGCACAAGAAGTTCAATCCAAGTGAATGGATACCAGAGGAAAACATTTGGGCTCCCCCACAGTGGATATCCATTGAAAATATATGGATTCCACCATGGCATTTGTCCTACTTCAATTGCATTTTTTGCTGCGAAAATGGCTGTTAACTGTGCATCAACTCGATCTGTATTACCGACAAGGATAGAATACCCTTGGACCAAATAGAAGAGTAAATATGAAAATGGAACAATAAGGACCAGCATCCTGGCAATTATTGATTTTTTGATTTCATTGTTTTCATTCATATAAAAATAACCCGTTAATTATTCCATTCTTCACAAGATATCCTACGTTTCCTTATAATAAATCCACTCCTCATATCCAATACCTGACACAAATCCTAAAATTCAATTTTAAATCAAATTCGTATATCTGATGATTATTTTTGAACTTTCCCCCCTTGTTTTTATGTCTACTTGTTCTTTTGTGTCCATGGGTATTCCTAAAATTGGTGAGGAATTTAAGATCAAGATACAATTACTATATATGAAAATGCCTTCCATATTTTTCTTATGGTATTATTCGGGCACAAATCTGCATCATTTTTGTCAATTATTGTACAAATTTGGAGAGATATGTTTTTTATAAATTCTCTGATAATTGCTTTTATCTTTTTTGTCAGTTCGATGATTGTCCATATAACAATTTGGAAGAATCATCGTTTTAAGTCACCCTGGCTTCCTCTTGTATTATTATTCGCACTTTTTCCAATATTTCTCATCTTGCTCTATCACTTTTCCACTAGTTTCTTATCGATTTTTCCTAACGCACCCATCATTTCTACATTTGAATGGTTAAGCGCTTATTTGCTGCATGGAGCATTAAGCATGGGGTATTCATTCTTATATCCCACGGCGCAAAACGGATCTCCGGCTGTCAGGTTGAGTCTGTATCTTGATGCGCATATGCCGGATGGCAAGACGGAAAATGAAGTATTTGACTACCTTCAATCCAGAGATGATCTCAATCCTCGAATCAATGATCTTATTTCATCAAATTTTTTATCGATTTCACAAGATGGAAAATTGAAAATCACATTGTTGGGGAGGATATTTACTACACTAAATCGGGTGATCAGTCAATTTTTATGCCTTGATTATTTTGAAGGATAATGAATCTTGTCTCCACTAATTTTGTCGTTCATTTTGTTGATTCTTTCGCCTATTCTGATCTTCGTTATTCAGATTTTAACCAGTCGAATATTGATGCTTCTCAAAGTTCGTGTTCCTCTTCAAGGGTTGACATTATTTTGTGTACTAATTGGTAACTTACCATTCATCATTCTCTTCTGGATAATTGTATTGCAGCCCTTAGATAATAATACCCAAATATGGGGATTAGTATATTGTTTGTTTACGTACAATGCACTGGGGCATGCCTATTTTCACCTGGTAGATCTTTCAATCACAAGTATTCGAGTAACGTTATTACAACGTATCTCCACTCAACAAATAACTTCGATAAATAACATTGAAATGATTTTGGGTTCATCCAATTCAACCAAACGTTTACAACGATTACAGGAAACGGGTGTAATTATTAGAGATCGCGACAGGATTTTTATAAAATCGCGTTGGTTAGTATACGTTGGTCATATATGCAGATCGTGGGGAAATCTGCTTGGATTTGGTGAAGAAGATAATGGTTACATCTCCAGAAAAAAAAAAGTGAAATACCCCAATAGTTTGTGTTGAATAATTCCATTACTATTTTAGGAAAATTGTTACGTAATTAATTTCGATAGAATCACAATTTCTCTTTTTCTTTCGGTCTCTCGAGATTTTCAAGTACATCTGTCTATCCAACCACACATCTACTGCCGGTCATAATAAGAAAAAACAATCCATATAATTACGAACGCTCCTTATTAAAAATGAGAAACTTCACAATTTATATAAAATTATGCTAAAAATGCATTTTCTAGATGTTTTTAATTTGCTTTAAGTAATCACATACTCCATTCCTAATCTTATAAGAAAGTCAAGGTGATGCATTCCATCTCTAACACCCTCACTGCTCTATCAACGTTTGAATCCCTCTGAGTATCTCTTCGATATTTTTATTCACTTCAACCGAGATAGCCTGAAGCAGATCACCCCCGTTGTTCCTCATCTTCAGGTCCTTCTGGTAGAACCGGTAAATATCAGATCTCACGATCGACATTTTCTCTTCATCGATCTTTTGGATGCGCTCTTTTATCTGCGCGATCTTGCGGATGGTGCGAATAAGACTGGAGCCCGGATCATTCCCGCGAATCTGTTCGGGTATGTTTTCCCACTCATTCATGATTTGCAGCAGGCGGTCAATATCATTATTGAGAAAGGCGATATTCGCCCGTTTCATTAATTCCTCTCGGATCACACGATCATTCTCATCGTTGGAAAGATCCGGGTGGATTGCTTTTGCGACTTGCCTGAATAAATTCTTGGCTGCCAAAGATTGCGACCCGTTTGGCGCGGAAGAAGGCACAATATCCTCCTCATAATGCTCCTGCATTTTTTCAGGGGAATATTTTCCTGGAGAAAATGAGATTATTGGTGTTTTCTTTTCAGCATACGTATCAATGATGGAACGCAGATCGGATTTCAATCTCTCAAGTTTTGAGTACTGCAGCCCTACGATCTCGTTGTACCGGTTTTCGAAAATATAGAGCTCCTTTTTGATCTGTGACAGAAAAAAATCACCTGTCAGTAGTTCATTTTCCAGGTCTTTTAATATCTGGCCTTTGATGATCAACTCTTCTTCTTCCGGTTTCATTTCTCAGAACTTTTCATTCATTGACAATTGATTCTCATCCGGATTTGCATTTTCGTTGATAATTACGACCCTGCCTGTCTTCCATATTCCGGTCAACCCATGAATTATGCCTGATAAAGGAAATTTTAATCCATCTCTCTTTCTATGCACTGAAAAAAACAGCACAATGATGTGTTCCAACGCTCATTTGAATTCCACATCAATCCGCGCCATTATCATACCCACCTGTTTTTTCAGGTCATCCAATACCCCGAGTATCCTGTCAGTCTTATCGGTCTCCGCGTGAACATAGCGGCTGTACGGTGCGATATTGTTATTCATGCGGGTTATAGCATTTTGTGATTCTCGTTCAAATGTGGTTTTCAACGTTTCATTCAGGGTGGTTCGCAGGGTAACAATCTTCTCTCTGAAATGGTCTCTAGCCTGTTTACGCTTGAAGGGGATAACGAAAAAACCAATGATGGCCAGCGTGCCGGCAGCGATCATTCCGGTGATATCCAGAGCGGATGAGGCCACGACCGTGGCCACCAGTGTTCCCAGTCCCACGGCACCAACCTCAAGCAGGGCGGTCTGCGCCACCGCAGATTCCACACTGGCAGATAACTGGCTGCCTTCCTTTAATCTGTCATAACTTTCCACAATGGTTTTAACATTCTCTTCGACCTTTTCGATGATCTCCTGACTGTGGTCTTCCTGTAAAGACCCGGCTCCGCCGACAATGCGGCCCATGTTCACAGCCTGCCTTCTTTGGAGATAAGACATGACCTGCTGCCATTCACGAAGGTCTTTTTCCACCAGCCAATCGATCAGCGATTTCACCTGGTCATCTATCTGCTGTGGCATGTCACCAATGACCTCTTTATCAAAATCTGTGCGGATCCGATCTCCTTTGGCCAGATGATGAATATTGGTGAGCCGGATGGTGCGGTCGAAAAAATCCAATCCGCGAAATTCCAGTTTATGTAGGATATTCTCAATCTCGGCCAGACGAGGAGTCAATTCCTGTTCAAGGTCTTTTTTATAGGCGGCAATGGCAACCTCGATGGAGTTGACGGTTTCCTTGTCTTCTTTCAATGATTCTGCCCGGGTTTTTATACCATCGCGGGTCAATTCGACCAGGTTTCCCGCCACCCCCAGCGGATTCTGGAATTTGATCATCAACTTGGTTTTATCATCCAGCGTCGAATCGATATAGCGTTCCAATGCAGGCAGATGGCTGGCTTCCAGCAATTTCTGGCGTTCAGCTTCATCTGTCTCCATCTTCGCGCGCTGCGCCATCCGCGCAGAAACCGGGAATAGACCGGGTATTTCACCCAACATGGAAGTGGCATGCTGAAGAATGTAGTCTCTGGCTTCTTGAAGAGCAGCATCGTTTTCGAATATATCGGTCTTGTTCAGAACAAAAATGACTTTCTTTCCCCAGGATAAAATACGTTCCAGGAATTGTCGTTCACTTTCTGTTAGCGGTCTTTCGGCCGATGTCGTGAAGAGCACCAGATCACTCCGTGGTATATATTCATCGGTCAATCGCTCGTGCTGGCGGATGATGGCGTTCGTTCCGGGGGAGTCAACGATATTCAAATCTTTAAGCAACTCAAGGGGATAGGTTTGTACGGCAAAACCATCATCCAGGATCTGCTCGCCGATTTTTTCTCCCCATTTGACAAGGGTTACTCTTGATGTGGTAGGTGTAACACCTTCCGGTAACACTTTTTCTCCCAGAATGGCGTTGATCAGCGCGCTCTTTCCGGAATTGAACTCCCCCACTACCACGATCATGAACAACTCATCCAGTTGTATCGAGGATTTATGCAGGGTTTCCAGCCTGTCCTGTGGAACACCTATCTCTGCCAGGCGCAGCATTATATCCTTTAGAAGTGACTTCTCATCTTGCAGTAACTGGTTCTGTTCACCGGTCAATATAGATTGGCGCATATCCTCACCTGAAGCAAATTCTATGAATTCAGAATAGTATCGAAACTCGTAACATTACAATTGGAGTAATTGAATTCTGATGTGCACTTCTGTTGAAGATTATAGTACAGCACCGACTGAGACTGTTCCTTCCATTCAATTACCAGCAAGTTTTTTCCCGATAAAACCCATGAAGGTATTTCAGGAATCCGCACACTGCTTTGGGAATTTTGTATACAATTATGACCATGTTCAGATCGTGGAATATTAAAGGGGAAATAAGCTCAAACTTGCACTGGTTCTGGCAGATTGTTCTTTTTCCCTTTCTGGTAACCCGTACCTGCTGGCTGCTGGTGGCTCTATATACTGTGGGAAATTATCTTCCTAATCCCACCTATGCGAAATATGCCGAAAGAGGATTTTACCTCACCCACTTCTTCCCCTTCGATATATTTACCCGATGGGATGCTGGCAATTATTTCTCCATCGTTACCCAGGGATATTCGCCCTCTAGTGATCTCCACACAGTCTACAGTAACATCGCTTTCTTCCCGCTTTATCCATATCTTGTAAAAAGCCTGGGCTGGCTGGGACTATCCATGCCGGATGGCTATTATGTTGCGTTAGGCGTGATCCTTTCCAATATCTTCTTTCTCCTGGCGGCCGTCCTGTTGTACAAAATGATCATTGAGTTCTTCGGTTTTTCTGAAAAGACTGCTGAAAAAACTCTGGCTTTCTTGTATGTTTTCCCCACCAGCTTTATCTTTTCATCCTTTTACACAGAGAGCCTGTTCCTGTTTTTAATTCTTCTGGCGATATTTGCCGGCTGGAAGAACAACTGGGCGCTGGCATCTATCTCGGCGTTCTTGCTCCTGTTAACCCGCTCACAGGGTCTGTTTGCCTGGGGATTTTTATTCTTGTTTTATTTGGAAAGACGAGAGTGGAATATCCGCAAAATCAAACCGGATATACTCTGGCTTTTACTCGCTCCACTTGGATTGGTGGCGCATTTGGTGTACCTTTACAGGATGACAGGAGAGGTATTGGCACCCTTTGTTGCCATGACTGCCTGGGGCCGAGCAAATGATAATCCTCTCCTTAATCTCTGGCAAAATCTATCTTCTTCCTATCTGGATGTCTTTAAGATCGACCTGATCTTTTCTCTTCTTTTCATCGCCTGTAGTATCTACATCCTCATTAAATGGCCGCAAAAATCAATTGGTCTGCTCTCACTTGCCTTAAGTGTGCTGCCAATCGGCAGCGGACTGCTGGTGTCCGTTTCTCGTTATTTGCTGATTGTATTTCCTGTATTCATCCTGGCTGGTGAGAAGATCAAGAATGAAAACATAGAAAAAGCAATCATGGCGGCGCTTTTAACACTGCAGATTGTTTATTTTGCCGGATGGGTAAATTATTACTGGATTGTTTGATCTGGCTTCAGGTTCGGGTTTTGACCTGGCCGATCCAAAAATTCGTCACATGAATTTGGTTCGAGGATAACCGATAGCCCGGGCAAACATAATCCCGGCAGAAGCCAGAAGGAAGATCACTCCAACCAGAAAGACACACCATCCCAAAAACTGGTCGGCCGGCAATAAGCCGGTTTTTTCCAACAGGTAATGCCAGTCGTGAATAGCCTGGCCTCCCCCAAGCAGTGACCATGGGGAGAACAGTTTTAGCGTCTGAGGTCTCGCGTCCCGTATATATGCACTGATTTGTAGCAGACTCTGTCCAATCCAGAAGGCGAATATCGACATTCCCACCCACTGCCGCCGCCAGAAAGAAAGATAAAGGCAAATTGCGGGGATAAAAAGCTGCGCCAGTGTGCCCCCCATCACACCGATAAAAGTACCCAGGAAACCGAATATCACATGACCGAATTCATGAACGATAAAATCTACTGAAGCGAAAGCCGATATGAACAGTCCAATTATCGGGATAGTTATTTTTGGAAATAGAACCTGGATACCCATTATTAAAAATAGCAATCCGGTCATGGAATAAACAACCATCCATCCGGGCGGGAATTTCGAGAAGGAATTATTTCCTGTAATCACTTATTTAACTATCCTGTTACACCTGTATGCAACAGGTCTAATTCACCCAATTGAAATTAACTTACAATGTCCATCCATGCGCTTTAGCCTGGGCTTCCAGTCTGGCCAGGCGTTCCTCAACCGATAGAGTGGAGGTTGTTGAAGCGGCTGGAGTATTCGTCGTAGTAGTTGTGGTAATTCCTGCGAACTTGTTAAAATCTGCCAGCTCTCCGTTAAAGTAGTTGATATCCAAAAGGGTGTCGCATCCAGGTAGGATGAATTTATCACCGGTAAATTGCCAGAATGTCCATTTGGTGCATCCCGAAGGTAAAGCCGGACCGGCAATCGATGGTTTGTAGGAGGTGATAAAATCCTGCCAGGTAGTCTGCACGGTCGATGATTTGTAAGGGTAATGAGCCAACCAGAGCGGGTATTTCGGCAGCCAGCTTTGAGCAGGTTTGGCATACGTGTTTATAAATGAAGCTCGCGAATACACTACAATAGGAACCTTGGCTTTTTTCGATAGTGTATCGACAATGGTTTTGGCGTTCTGGCTGATGACGGTCGGAGACACTATTTTGGTTACCCTTCCGTTGCTCCATTCTTTCCAATCACCCCATTGTTGTTCAACATCAGCCGATAACATCTTGTAAGGCAGACCGTTGATGGCGTTTAAAAAGTACAAGGCTTGCGCTTCAGCATTTACTGTTGGGTCGCACCAGTGGTACATACCGATGATCAGTCCGGCCTTATTGGCGCCTTCGACGTGCTTAAGCATCATTTGGTCCGTCATGTAATTTCCCTGAGTGGCTTTGATAAAAACAAATTCCACTCCGTTGGATTTAAGCAATGACCAATCAACTTTAGATTGCCACCGGCTGACATCAATACCAAGTATCATTTCCACTGTCTCCTGAAGATCGATCTTTGAGGCAATGTTGCAAAAGCTATGCCATACACATTAGCTGGTTTATTCGGACACTTTAGGTATAATATGGCCATGTCAATGAAACTTTCTCGCCGCGATTTTTTGAGACTAAGCACACTGGGGTTAAGCAGTCTTGCCTTCCGCCCATATTTCGGTCCCGTGGAAGACCTGGATGGCGGTGATATCGCCCGCGTAGCTGTAAAGTCGGTTTCTGTCTACAGCCGACCGTCGGATAAAAGTATCATACTTTACCAGCGGTTTCGCGACGAGCTTATTAATATATATGAGACTATTATCTCTGATGAAGGCCCGGATTACAACCCTGTCTGGTACCGGGTCTGGCGCGGATATGTGCATTCCGCACATCTGCAATCTGTTCGTATGAATTTGAATCCGGTACTGGAATCGGCACCAAAAACCCGCCAGATCGCCGAGGTTTCTGTACCGTTTACAGAAGCTTCCCTCTATAACAAACTGACCGGATGGCGCACCCTTTACCGCCTGTATTACGGTTCTACTCATTGGATCACAGGCATTGAACGGGGACCGGATGGAAGTACCTGGTATCGGGTTAACGACGAATTGATCGATATGGACTATCACGTACCGGCCGAACACCTGCGTCCCATTCCTGATGAGGAACTTACGCCCATCTCGCCCAATGTGAATCCCGAACTGAAACGCATCGAGATTTCCCTGTCTCGTCAACACCTGACAGCCTATGAGGGAGACAAGATCGTTCTTGATACGAAAATATCCTCGGGATTACCGGATGCGCATGTTTATGAAGACGGGAAGGTATCAACCAATACCCCTTCAGGTGAGTTCACCGTGCAGGGAAAGATGGCTTCCAAACACATGGGCAGCGGTGAGTTGCTCTATGACCTGGACGCGTACATCCTTCCGGGTGTTCCCTGGTGCTGCTTCTTTGAACCGGTGACCGGTGTAGCCACCCATGGAACATACTGGCATACCAACTGGGGAACTCCCATGAGTCACGGATGTGTCAATATGCGGACGGAAGAAGCCAAATGGCTGTTCCGCTGGACTACCCCAGTTACACCTCCCGACGCGATCAACAAGGTTGGCCGGGGAACCCGTGTAACCGTAAAATAACAGTTTCAGGTATCCTCTTCATCTGTGAACTCGCGGAATACACGGTTAGCCACCAGCCACGTATTTCGTGTCAGGCGGATGTTTCCATTTGGTGAATATTCCAGTAGTTTCTGGTCAATCAACCGCTCCATTTTTTTCCCAAATACGGAGAACAGGTCCTGTCCAAATCTATCGAGAAAGACTTTTGGATTAATCCCCTCCTCCAGCAGACGCAATCCCATATACATGAAAGTTTCCATCTCAAATTCCGTCGTAGAGGTCCGCAGGAAGGCGTTTGGATCTCCAAACTGACTGGCCTGTTCCACCTGACGAATATAGTGTGTAATAAACCGCGGATTTTCCATAATACGTGGCATGGTCGATCCAGCTTTTCCGCCGGCGGGTAGAAAACCGACCGCGCCACAGCCCAGTCCCATATAGGGCTGCAGCCGCCAGTATTGTAGATTGTGATAGCACCGGTAATCAAAATTATCTGCGATCAGCGCCCAGTTGGATAGCTCATAGTGCCTGTAACCGTTCTCCTGAAGGACCTTACAACTCCACTCATACTGTTCCGCGGCGATATCACCATCAGGTTCCGGAATTTCTCCTCTCCTGATTCTTCTGGCGAATGGAGTGCCATCTTCCACAATCAGGCTATACAGCGAAAGATGCTGAGGTTTTAATTCAAGTGCTTTATATAATGTAAAACGCCAATCTTCAAGAGATTGGCCGGGTAATCCATAGATTAAATCGAGGTTGATGTTATCAAAACTTGAAACGCGGGTATATTCAACTGCTTTCTCTATATCTACCGGTTTATGAATGCGTCCTAATAATGACAGTTCTTTATCTTTTGCAGATTGCATTCCAAAACTGATCCGATTGAAACCAACTTTATAAAAGCCGGATAACGTTTCAAGATCCACGGTGCCCGGATTGGCTTCCAGGGTGATTTCAGCGGAGGGAAGAATTGAAAAATGACCCCTGATCGTCTGTAGAAGCTGTGCATACATCGCTGGAGGAACCAGGGAAGGCGTTCCACCTCCGAGATAAATTGTATGAACCGTCTCACCGCCGCCCATTAAAGCAACCTGCCTGCACAGAGCGTCCATATAGGCAGGGATCAAACGCTCAAATCCGGCATAGGTTGTGAAATCACAATAGTCGCAGCGATGTTTACAGAAAGGGATATGGAAGTACAGGCTTAGACTCACGGAAATAATTGTATCAAAATGACGAAGTAGAACACATGGCACGAATTTCGTTCATTAATGGGTGAAAAATGCCTATGGTATAATCCGATTTTCCGGACTTTTCCCCTGGATACCCCTGCGTATGAATCCACAATCCACACCCACTTCACGCATTTGTCCAACCTGTGGTTCCAAGATTAGTGAAAATGCCACTCGCTGTCAGGTTTGTGGTAGAAACCTGCTCCCCGGGGATGCGAAATCGGCAAATAAACCAATACAGGGATCACGTTTACCAGAAATTCATCTTTCACTTCCCCTGGCTATAGGAGTCATCATCCTCCTGTTAGCTCTTGGTGCCGGTGTTATTTACTCCATTTTGAGCGGAACCGGCCGGGTCATCCAACCAACTGCCAGCCCGACGGTAACACTTACACCAACCATGACAGTCACACCTCTGCCAAGCGAAACGCCCACTCCGCTGCCTTCCTTCACTCCTCTTCCGCCGGTGGAATATGCCGTTAAATCCGGTGATACCTGCCTCAGTATCGCATATGGCTATGGTTTAACAACATCGTCAGGAATCATCACCCTCAATAATCTGGCAGCAGATTGCAGCAACCTGTCCATCGGCCAGCGTTTGCTGATTCCGCAACCGACTCCAACCGCTTCTCCCATGCCGACATCTACCATGAGTGAGGCGGATACAACGGAACAGGCCTGCGAAAAAGTCAGCTACTCGGTCGGTGAAAATGATACTCTGAGCGGGATCGCCAATGCCTACCGAGTCAGTATTGATTCGATCAAAGTTTACAATGGCCTGACCAGTGATACCGTTTACCAGGGTCAGGCTTTGAGTATTCCACTTTGTGAGCGCCTGCCAACTGCCGGTCCTACACCAACCCCGACCGCTCCCCCTCCCTATTCAAGCCCCAACTTGCTGCTCCCTGCCGATGGGACATCCTTCACCATCCAGAATGAGACCATCACCCTTCAGTGGGCGTCCATTGGTGAATTGCGGCAGAATGAAACCTACATGGTCACAGTTGTTGACGTCACAGACGGTTCCAACCGTAAACTGGTTGATTATTCAACAGACACAAAATACATCGTTCCGGTCACCTTCCGGCCTGCCGGTAACATTCCCCATGTCATTCGCTGGTCAATCACCGTTGCCCGGCAGACAGGTACAACCCGGGACGGCAATCCCATCTGGGAAGCCGCCGGCGCATCGAGTTATGAACGAGTATTCACGTGGTGGGGCGGCGCTCCGGCAGCCACTCCGGCACCGGTTCAATAAGTTCGCGAAAACGAGCGGGAGTACCCCGCTCGTTTTATTTATCTTCCAGGTAGTGAGTGGCTTGTATGGCGGCAGCCGCGCCCATGCCGGCCGATGTAATCACCTGGCGGAAATGTGAATCCGCTGCCTCGCCGGCCGCAAATACCCCGGGAACACTTGTTTCCATTAATAAATTAGTCTTTATGAATCCTTTATCGTCCATAGATAGTTGCCCGTGGAAAAGCTGCGTATTGGGTGTATGGCCGATAAAAATAAAGATGCCGTCTGTCGTCAGAGTGCTCTCTTCTCCGCTCCGGGTATTTCTAATTCTGAGGCTGGTAACCTTTCCCGCACCATTGATCTCTTCCACGACACTGTTCCAGACAAATGAAATTTTCGGGTTTTCATTCGCTCTTTTTTGCAGAAGTGCGCCGGCGCGCAGAGTATCTCTGCGATGAATGATCTTTACCGAAGAGGCAAACCGGGTAAGGAATAACGCTTCTTCCACGGCGCTGTCACCCCCGCCAACCACAACCACTTCTTTTTCCTTGAAGAACCAGCCATCACAGGTGGCACAATACGAAACGCCTTTCCCGGTGAACTCTTTTTCGCCTGGAATATTGAGATGGTTTGGACTGGCACCCGTGGCAATGACCAGAGAACTGGTTTTATATTTTCCAGAATCTGTTACGATCGTATAAGGACTCATCTGCAGATCTACATCTGTTGCGGTGGCAAATTGAACGCGTGCACCAAAGCGCTCCGCCTGCTTCTTGAATAGTTCCCCCAGTTCATATCCACCAATTCCTTCTGGAAAACCCGGATAATTCTCAATGGTGTTGGTAAGAGCCGCCTGTCCGCCCAATTCTACACCGCTGATCACAAGGGGATTCAATTCCGCACGGGCTGCGTACAAGGCAGCCGCCAGGCCGGCTGGACCGGATCCCAGAATGATGATTTTCTCAAATGGATTGGTTTCTTCCTCAGCTGTGTTCGATTGCACTACCATTCTTTTTTGAACCTTCCTCTTTGAAATACTAATCATTTTGTTTAGGATACACTATAACAAAAAATGTTACATCTACTCAATACCCCGGAAAATGATCTCTGCAGTGAGAATTTTGATCATCTCACACTCATTACTGGCAGGTATTCAATCCTGTTTTCTTCTCTACTCAGGCAGGAATGATCTGTTGATCATTCCTGCATCAAGACGACTCGCGCAGGTGCGCCATCAACACCCGCAATTTTCATCGGAAGGCAGATCAGAGTATAGTCACCCGGTTCTACCGATGAAAGATCCAATCCCTCCAGAACCACCACAGAACTTTTTAAAAACACTTCGTGGGTTGGCCGGCTGATTCGAAACGGGGCAATGGAAAGATAATCGATTCCAACAAGAGTTATCTGTTTATTAACCAACTCCCTGGCTCCCGATTCATCTATTCCCACAAATTCAGTACGAAACTGCGAACCAAATTTCTGCCAGAAGGAAGAATTGTAAGTTTTAAACAATACCCGTTTGGTTGACGAATTTATTCCGCATACCTGAATGATCTCCGATGTGATGATGGAAAAATCATCAGGGATTCTAACCACCTGCACCGGTCCGATAAGTGCATCCAGAGACAGCGATTCAATGGTCTTACCGGCCGATAGGAAGTGGAAGGGAGCATCAACGTGGGTTCCGGTGTGGCAACCCATGTCCAACCGTGACACATTAGCGTTCGCTCCGTCTTCAATCCGGCTGACTCGTTCAATTTTGATCTGTGGATCACCAGGCCAGACAGGTAGCTCGGGCGATATAGGTAAAGTGATATCCCAGTACTTCATGATGAACTCCTTTATTTTTTCTCATCCACTGGAAGAGAAATAATGATAACCCCAGGCAGGCAGATCTACAAATAATCCCTCTTCTCTTATTTCAGCAACATCTCTGCGGATTTTCTCTTTTGTCATCAGATCATGGAATTCAATCATCGGTTTGATGAATCCATTCCATTGTAAATGAACCCTGCCCTGAGCCGGCGATTTTGAATAATTAATTACAATCAGAATAATTCTAGATTTTGTGGTCCATGTGTAAGCAATCAGGTTTGTGCAGGTAAGGTTATCATTCCAACCGGTAACTTCGCAGAGATTCCACCTGGCATTCGTGGGGATTTTTTGGACCGTGTTCAACAGGGTTTTATAAAAGGCAATCTGTTCTCTATTGATTTCCTCATATTGACGTCTTCCAAGCAGAACATGATTACGGCACCTGCGGCCTTCCCATTGACCTTCGTAGAACATAGCTGCGCCGGGCAATGTGGAGACCAGTGTCGCCGCCGCTCTGGATTTCAGTCCAGGGAGTCTTTCTGCAGCACGTTCTTCATCATGATTCTCGATGAACCTGACCAGATGTGATTGAAAACTGGCATCTGCCGCCAGATGTTGACGGATAGTCTCTGCGGTTTCTTCAGTCATCCGGTCATATAACCTCTTATCATAGCAGTAATCAAATCCCAACTGCTGAAGATCCCATTCCAATCCCCAGTAGGCTTCGGCAATAAAAATCAAATCCGGGTTTTTCTTCTTAACAACTGGAATGATATCCGTCCAAAATTCTGTGGCTGGCGCTATTCCCACCCGATTTTGCCAGGTATAAGAAAACACGCGATTCAACATTAACATGGCCATATCGCAGCGAACGCTATCACACAACTGGCTGATTAGTTCAACTGTGTCAAGAGCTGCCTGACGATATTCCTGTGAAAATGAATTCAACTGGGCAACATCCTGCCACGGTGGAAAGAATGGATCTCTGCCGTTGGCAAAAATTCCATTCTTCGTTTTGAAATAATCGTGTGGATTACGAATAAAATCGAGATCATCACCTCTGACGAGAAATTCTGGATTTTTTTCTATCCACCTGTGATCAAGCGCCACATGGTTTGGAACAAAATCCAGGATCAATTTCATACCTCTTCTGGCAAGAGCTTCGCGTGCAGCTAATAGTGCCGGATTCCCACCGAGATTTTCATCAACCGTATATTCTTTTACACAATATGGAGATCCGGGGAGATCTTCTTTTTTCCAATCTGGTAAGGATTTTTTATACTCTTCGAATAGATCAGTATTTTCCTGGCTGATCTTCTTGCCACGCGGACTGCGCTTCCATACACCCATCAACCAGACAGTGTTAAATCCAACACCGGCCAGTTTGTCCCATTCTTCAGGTGGAACTGTATCCAGGCTGATAGGTTTGCCAGTCTTGATCCTGAGTTCATTTATCCAAACCCAGGTATTGATTTCGGCAATCAGCAGTTTACCGTTCAATTAAGTAGCTCCTCTTCTTGCCAGTAAAATCCTCAATTAATTTACTTAACATTTATTATCGGTTTTAGCCAATAAATACACAACTGCATGTTGCAACAAAATGCGGGAAATTCCGTATAAAATAGTGATTACGTCAAATATCCCCATAAAGGGATTTGCTCTGGAGGAGACATGAAATCGTTTTTAATTCGTTTGCTTATTAATTCCATTGCTCTGGCAGTTACCATCATGCTGGTACCCGGGATTTATTTCAACGGCGGGCTGGATAATCTGCTTATTCTCGCATTGATATTTGGAATCGTGAATGCAGTGATCAAACCATTATTCTCATTCTTGACCTGCGGCTTTTATATTCTCACCCTGGGTCTGTTTACTTTCATTGCCAACGCGTTGATGTTAGTGCTTACCAGTAATATTGCCACAGCCCTGGGAATTGATTTTTCATTGGATAATTTTTGGGCGGCCATCCTCGGTGCCTTGATGATCAGTATTGTCAGTTTTGTTCTTTCAATTTTCTTCCAAAAGAAAGATTGATTGGTAAGCAGTTTAAACACAGCCATCGGAATGAATTTTCCGGTGGCTTTTTCGTTAACTCTGATAGATTCTGACATGTGGAGAACATATAATTAGGCAATATCACCATTTTAATCGAGGGAATAATGCGCGAAGTCGCTGTTATCGGAATTGGACAGACCAGAGTCGAAGAGCACTGGGACAAATCATTAAGAGAAATTGCCGGTGAAGCTATACTGTTAGCCTTGCAGGAATGCGGCATAGAACAGACGGATTGTCTGTACGTGGGAAACATGATGTCCGGTTCAGCCAATCATCAGCAGCATCTTGGCAGTTATATCGCCGACTGGGTTGGAATGCGTTTTGCAGAAGGATATCATATCGAAGCGGCTTGCAGTTCCGGTGCGGCTGCTTTCCGGTCGGCTCTGATGGCAGTGGCTTCGGGATCGGTGGAATCGGCCATCGCCGTTGGAGTGGAGAAGATGACCGATTCTCCCGGCGGTGAGATCACAACACAGTTAGCCACAGCAGCGGATGGCGATTGGGAAGCCGATATGGGATTATCCTTCGTGGCCATCAACGCGTTGATCATGCAGCGGTATCTGCATGAGTATCACTGGTCGAAAGATGATTTTGCCGGATTCTCGATCAATGCGCATGCCAACGGGTCGCACAATCCTTTCGCGCGCTTTCAGGATCCCATCAGTCCGGCTGCCTACCAGAAAGCTCCAATGATCGCCGATCCGATCAACCTTATGGATGCCTCCCCTATGGGCGATGGCTCCGCGGCAGCCGTTCTGGTGCCTCTGGAGATGGTCAAACCGCATTCCAGGCAAAAAGTCATCAAAGTGGTTGCCTCTGCCGCAGCCACTGATACCATAGCTGCCCATTCACGAAAGGACCCGATCTGGTTATCAGCCGCCGAGAAATCGGTGAAAGATGCCTACGCGCAAGCTGGTGTTACTCCTGCGGATATTGGCGTATTCGAATTGCATGACGCTTTCACCATCATGGCTGCCCTATCGCTGGAAGCCTGTGGATTTGCCGAGCCTGGACAGGGACCGAAAGCGGCCATTGAAAACCAGATCTCTCCCAAAGGGCGCATCCCGATAGCCACCCGGGGCGGTTTGAAATCCCGCGGGCATCCGGTTGGAGCTACGGGGATGTACCAGATCGTGGAAGTTGTGCAACAATTGCGCGGAGAAGCCGGGGAAACTCAGGTGGAACGCCCGATCTACGGTATGACTCAGAATATCGGCGGAAGTGGTTCAAATATCATCACACATATCTTGAAAGCCGAATAGGGCTGATGGTTGAAGTAGACCAACTTATAATCCGAGACTATCGCCGGAAAACATTCCACAGCGAACCTGCGGATCGTATTCACAATCAGCAGGATGCGGTTCGGTTTGTCAATCAACGCGGTTTCATTTCATTTTGGCCAATTTCCGGAATTCCCCTACCCAGCCTTTGGGTTGCTGCTGCCGGCGACCGGCCGGTTGCGGATGAGCATGATGACCCGGGTCATATCACCTGGGGATGGAAAGATGATCTACTGGGCAAGGGGGTCTGGTTCTATGGAAGGGTATTGGCGCGGAAGAATTGCATGATTTCACTGGAGAAACTGCCTCATTTTTACGCGCTTTCTCCCAATTATGGCGAACCGGAAGTAGATTACCTCGAAGATTATCGACGGGGCAGCCTTCCCCTTGAAGCTAAAAATGTGTACGAAGCTTTATTAAGGGACGGCCCACTTGATTCGATCTCGCTGCGCCGAGCTGCTCATCTTTCTACCAGTGGGGCTGAAAGTCGTTTCAACCGGGCTCTGGAAATCCTGCAAACCAGCTTTCGTCTTGCACCTGTGGGTATAAGCACGAATGGCGCGTGGCATTATTCTTTTGTCTACGATCTTTTCCACCGGCACTTTCCAAAGGCGATAGAGAAATCCAGACTGATTTCTGAGAAACAAGCTCGCGCACACCTGCTGCAACTCTATTTTGAATCTGTGGGGGCCTGTACGGTACGTGATATCACGAGAGTATTTCGCTGGGATTGGGATGCTGTTGAAGAGACAATCTCTATGCTGATAGACTCGAGAAGCATCATCCGTGACGTTCAAATGGCTGGTGAAAAGCAGCCTGTAATTTGCCTGCAAGAACTCATGTAAGTTATCCTCCCATAAACAACATATAATAAAACAACAACATGAAAAAATAGCCTCCGGGAAGGACGATGATTCCATGGAATTTCACATTTCAAGAACAGCTCGGGATCGTTATCAGTTTGATAAATCGATTTTTTCGTTGAATGGAAATGTGATTCTGGCCAACTTTCACGCCGCTAGGATATTTGCTCAAAAAATGAATCAAAAGCGTGACCTGATTCATTACCCGGAAAAATCCGTTAAGGCCGGACAGATCAACGCGCTTGGATTGATTGATGAAATACTTCATTTTGTCTTTCTTTCCTACCGTCACCAGAAAAATCCTTCTGTTCTGGTAAAGTTAGATTCCCATCTTGTGAAGAAATTTGGTCAGAAGACAGTAGATCATGTTCTTGCCGAGTTTTGTGGTGAGTTTCCACCTGTGGCAGTGTACACCCGAGAGATGAGTGTGGAAACCTTCCTTTCAGAAAGTTCAGATGGCGTATCAAATCGTTTGAACACATTGGAGGAGATTATCCTTTTATGGGTGACGAATAAAAATCCGGCGGCGGTTGCCTCTTTCCAGGAATTATTCGATGAACACCATCTTGATTCCGCCACTAAGTATTCGCAAATTCTGAAAGAAGTCTACGAGTTCTTTGCAACACAGCCGGTTTTCGGTCCGGAAAACCAGAATCTTATCGATATGTTTCGGGCTCCATCAATCGCGGTACCCAATTCACTGCCCGGTCAATTGGAGTATATTCGTTCTCGCTGGGGGATATTGCTGGGCAAATATCTCTACCGACTGTTAAGCAGCCTGGATCTTCTTCGCGAGGAAGAAAAGCTCGCATTCGCCGGCCCGGGCGAAACACAGGTTCCGGTTTTCTCTCGGGCACTGCTGGATAGCGAGCACGAACAGTATTCCGCCGATCGTGAATGGATGCCGAGGCTCGTTCTGCTTGCAAAAAATACACTGGTGTGGTTGGATCAGTTGAGCAAGAAATACAAAACAACCATCACCCGTCTCGATCAGATTCCCGACGAAGAATTGGATTTATTGGCCTGTCGGGGTTTTACCGGCCTTTGGTTGATTGGTCTCTGGGAACGCAGCCGGGCATCTGCGCAGATCAAACAAATGTGCGGTAATCCGGATGCCGTTTCTTCCGCGTACTCCTTGGCACGCTATGATATCGCCAATGAGATTGGCGGCTATGAAGCCTATGAAAATCTGAGAAACCGTGCCTGGCAGCGAGGAATCCGCCTCGCCAGTGATATGGTGCCCAACCATATGGCCATAGACAGCGACTGGGTTATCCACAATCCGGACCGATTTCTCGCCCTGCCGTACAGTCCATTTCCTGCCTATTCTTTCAACGGTCCTGATCTCTCTCCGGATCCCCGGGTGGAGATCAAAATCGAAGATCATTATTATGATCGCACCGATGCCGCGGTTGTCTTCCGCCGGATTGACCGGAGCAATGGAGATACCCGGTTCATATATCATGGCAACGATGGAACGAGTATGCCGTGGAATGATACCGCTCAATTGAACTATCTGAATCCCGAAGTCAGGGAAGCCGTCATTCAGACCATTCTTGATGTGGCGCGCAAGTTCCCGATCATCCGTTTCGATGCGGCAATGACTCTGGCGCGCCGGCATTTCCAGCGCCTGTGGTTCCCGGAACCAGGCTCAGGCGGTGATATCCCTTCACGAGCCGAACATGGCCTGCCAAGAGATGCGTTCCTGGCTGCCATGCCGCAGGAGTTTTGGCGTGAAGTGGTTGATCGCGTGGCAAAGGAAGCTCCGGATACACTGCTGTTGGCAGAAGCCTTCTGGTTGATGGAAGGTTACTTCGTGCGCACACTGGGAATGCATCGGGTATATAACAGTGCATTTATGAATATGCTCCGTGATGAAGAAAACGCGAAGTTCAGGCAGCTCATCAAAAATACTCTTGAATTTGATCCGGAAATTCTGCGTCGCTACGTGAATTTCATTTCAAACCCGGATGAGCGCACTGCGGTGGATCAATTTGGTAAGGGAGACAAGTATTTCGGTGTATGTACTTTGATGGCCACTCTGCCCGGTCTGCCCATGTTTGGGCATGGTCAGATCGAAGGATACACAGAAAAATATGGTATGGAATACAAACGCGCCTACTATGATGAGCAGCCGGACCAGGATTTGATCAACCGTCACGAAAGAGAAATTTTCCCGATTGTCCGCAAACGTTCTCTGTTTGCCGGTATTGAAAATTTTTATCTATATAATTTTTTCGACAGCCATGGGCAAATGGATGAAAACGTCATCGTTTTTACCAATGGGCTGGGTGGTGACCGGGTGTTGGTCGCCTATCATAACAAATTTGCCGAAACTTCCGGCTGGATAAAGACATCTTGTGCTTTTACAAAGAAAACAAATGATGGTCGTCGTCAACTGGTGCAGATTTCTTTGATGGACGGACTTAATCTGGATGCCGGAGAAAACCGATTTATCATCTTTCGGGACCAGAATAGCGGATTGGAATTTATCCGTCCATCCATCGAATTGCGCGATCAGGGATTATTCCTACAGATGCGCGCCTACACCTGTCAGGTGTTTACAGACTTTCGCCAGGTAGAAGATACAGACTACCATCATTATCGACAACTCTGTGAGACGCTTCACGGTGAAGGAGTTCCATCAATAAATGATTCCCTGCAGGAAATCCTTTTACAGGCAGTATTACATCCTTTGCAGGAAATCCTGAATCCCGGTTATTTAAGCTACCTGAATAGCCAGATCGCCAAACCGAACATAGAAATATCCAAAATAAAAGATGAAGCGCGGGTTAAAATGCGGCACCTGGTGTTGGGTGCCCTGTCCATTCAACAAACCCGTCTACCCGTGGATGAGATGGTGGAAGAAACTGCCCGCCAGATCGAAATGCTTCTGGAACTGCCCAATAATCCTCCGGTCAAATCCGTCCCGGGAGCCGATATACGAATTAAATCCGGTTTGTTGATAAAAGAAGACACCTGCCTGCGGTTGTCTCTGATCGTTTTCGCTTTCATCGCACAACTGGGGAAGACAATTGACACGGAAGATATTCAGAGCAATAGTATCAGTCTGTTTGACGAATGGAAGATCGGACGGTTCATTCAAAAGGCGCTGGATGGCATGGGTCTTTCAAAATCAGAATCCCTGCGAGTTTTAAAACTGGTCAGGGTTTTGATATCCATTCAGGAATGGATGGATTTTCCGGAAAATTACGAACCCACCACGCTTCTTCAGTATGCTCTGGCCAATTCAGAAGTGCAGAATTTATTGAATGTGAATCGGTATCGTGAAGTTCTCTGGTTCTCGAAAGAAGGTTTCACCGATCTTCTCAATTGCCTGCTTTTATCGGTAGTCTTTGAACCGGGAAAAATCGACTCATCCATTCACTATGAAAGGATGATCATGACCAGAGCGCTTCTTCCCGAATTACAGACAGCCGCCGGCAAATCAGAATTTCAGGTAGAGAAGCTGATTCAAGCTCTGGAAGATGCAGTTGCCCAGAAAGCCTGAGCGCTTCGCAGATGGTTGAGAAAAACCTGATCTCCACGCAGGTTGGTACGGCTGCTGTACACGTTGCGCAGCTCATTGATGATCGCGTCGATTTTTAAATCAGGTTTCACTTTCTGTGTCAACCAAATCGCCTGCGCCGCGTATTTCACGTTGTTGCGAGGTTCAATCCGGTCAAAATCATCAAAAAACCAACCGCAGGAAGTGTACATGCGCTGGCGTTCATACTGAGACCTGAGTAAATAGTTAATATCTTCCAGAAGAAGTTTATCGTTTTTTGTCCGCACATATTCGCGTATGAATTCATCTACAGATACTTCTCCTAGAAGCACATGGATGTATTCATATCGCAAAACATCTGGATCAATTCCCAGGCTTTCAATCACCTGATCGAAAACATCATCAATCGTCTGGGCGATCATATCAAAAGCCAGTCTCATTGGTTCCTTCCAACCACTGTTGGGAGTGCAACCACATTCACCGCACCAGCGTTGAATACCATGATGGCAGCTCCAGGAAGATCTTTCAACAATTGACACCGCTTGAACCGGGGGATGTTCCTGTAGCCAGGCGGCCGGTGTGATCATATTTATCGGCTTCCCCTGGAAAGAATTTGTGGTCAATCTTGCCAGAAATTGATCGCGAAACCGTTGATGATGTCCATATAACTCACCGTCAGACGCAATGAGTACATATTTATCCGAAGGATTCCCTGTACCATTGGAAAGTTCAGGAAGGATGGTGTTGATCAGGAATTCATCTGCGTTACGTGTGGCACCCGGATCGAAGCTTACACGTGTTGAAAGCGCCTGATTATAAAAAAAAGCCGTGATACGTTTACCCATTCCAAGTTCGATCCAACATGGTTGATATAGATCTCTTCCCTGATCGGCACACTGCCACGGTGCCAGGATGATATATTTCACCCCGCAATCATAGGCCACCCGTAAGGTTTCTGAATCTACGGCCGCTTCAGGAAGCCAGATACCCTGACTGGAATGTCCGAAACGGAATTCAAATTCTTTCAGTCCCCAGATGATCTGTGTCTGTTTATCCCGGATCGATGCCAGAGGAAGAATTGTATGATTATAGGGTTGAGCCATACCATTGGGAAGATGCCTGGTTTCAAAGGTTTTATTTTCCTGACTCACAATACTATTCAGAGTATCAGGATCAGCTTTTGATATCCATTCCAAAACTGTCGGACCCAGATTAAAACTGATCCGCGAGAAATTCAATAATTCCGCATTAGGCCGATAACATTGCGCCAGAATGCGTTCATTCCAATTTGAATAAGGATAGGCGCCTTCTTCAACGGGTATCTCTCCGGTAAGAGGATCTTCTCTGGGAGGCTGGTAGAAATGACCGTGAACACAAAAAGCGGAAATCGCCATGAATACCTTTAAGGATACAAATAATCAAGAGATTGATGGAACCTGGCAGGAATGATATTGAAATCTCGTGATAGCGAATCGAGTGAACAGGTTCGGTCAACAGCCAAATAATCAATCCAGTAGGCGGATATCGGAAACCGCCGGCTTTGTTCCAACCAGACAGATAACACCCGCAGGTAACCGGGCATTATGGGGATTATGCGGCGGTGCAGATCTATTTTATCCATAATTATCTGGATTATGCTTAAAAAAGACAGCGTCTCTCCACCACCAATCTGATACATCTTTCCAATACTATCGGGATTCTGCATGGCCATGATCAAACAGGTCACCAAATCCTGTATCCAGATGGGCTGAAGTAAATTCGATCCATCTCCTGGAATGAGCAAAACATAGGGAGAGATTTCGATGATGCGTGAAAACACGTTTGTAAAATGATCATTGGGGCCAAAAACCACAGCCGATCGGAATATTGTATAAGGAACACCACTGTGGATGATCAGATTTTCAGCGATGGCTTTCGCTTTTAATACCGGGAAAGCCGAAGCCTTATCTGCTCCAAGATGACTCAGGTATAGAAAATGATCAATGCCCGCTTCTCGTGAAGCCTCGGTGAGAAATCGCGTGCCGTTAATATCCACACCGCCCAGGTCAGATCGTATTCCCAGCGACTCTGTTCCTGCCAGATGGATAACAGAATTGATTCCTTTCAGGGCAGCTCGTAAGCCGCGCTGATCCTGCAGGCTGGAAACCGCCACCTGAACCGGCAATCCGGTTGGCAAATTAGGGGATTTCACAGATGGGCGTAACAAAATACGCACCTCATACCCCTGCAAGACAAGCTGGCGTACAAGATGCTGCCCTATGAATCCGGTTCCGCCGGTTACAAGAATCACAGCTAAAAATTATAGCAGACCTTTTCCAGGCTTTCACTCCTTCGGCATATTTCTTGCAAGTAACAGTTCAGATTCCTCCAAAACGGGCGTGCCGATGAGTGCATTTGAAGAATTGACCTCCAACAAACGTTCTCGATTGGGATTGCATTACTTTCCCAATACCCTGCATTACAGCGAAAAGGACGCGGAAATCTGGATCCCAGAGATCAAATCTTTGGGAGCAAGCTGGCTGGTAATCAATAGTGAGACAGACCGGGCAATCCCAGAATCCTTTTTGACTTCCTTAACACAATCCGGTATCGAACCCATTGTCCGCTTTCATAAGAGTCTGACTTCACAAATTGAAACTTCAGACATGCGAACCCTTCTGGAGGCCTACTCTCGCTGGGGTGTGCATTCAGTCTGCTTTTTTGACCGTCCTAATGTTCGCAGTTCATGGATGGGCTCGGAATGGGCACAGAACGGTCTGGTCGAACGTTTTCTGGATCGCTATATTCCATTATCGAGTATGGCTCTGGAATGTGATATTGTTCCGATCTTCCCGCCTCTTGAGCCTGGCGGTAATTTCTGGGACACAGCATTTCTTTCTCTCGCGTTGATGTCACTTGCCAGACGAAATCGTGTTGATTTACTGGAAAACATGGTGCTTTCCGCCTATGCCTGGACACACAACAGAACACTGAACTGGGGTGCCGGTGGTCCCGAGCGTTGGACAGACGCCCGGCCGTATTTCACTCCCCCTGGAGAGCAGGACCAGATTGGATTTCGGGCGTATGAATGGTATCTGGCAAATGCATCGATGTTTATCCAGAAACCTGTCCCGATTTTCCTTTTTGGAGCCGGTGTTCCTCACAGACCGGATGCGGTGGTTCACAATGACTGGTCAGACGAGAAGCATACGGAAATCTGTCTGGCTATTTTGAAATTGATGAACAACGACCTTGTTTCTGACCCTGATAGCCCAACCATGCCTTTGGAGCCGATGAGCAATGCGGTGCTGGGTGTAAATTTCTGGCTGCTTTCAGATGATCAGGGTAGCCCGCATGTTCCCGATGCCTGGTACCGTCCGGATGGTTCCACCCGCCAGATCGTCTCTGAACTTAAAGGCACTATCTCTCTCGAAGTAAAGAGTTTAAGAGCCGATATGCCGCCTGACATGGGTAAAGGCATGGTTTTCGATAATCATCCCATTGAGCACTATCTACTGCTGCCTTCGTATGAGTGGGGAGTGGCAGACTGGCATTTGGATGTTATTCGTCCATTTGTCAAGAAATTCAAACCGACCATTGGTTTCTCATTGCAGCAGGCTGCTCTGGCGGAAAAGGTAACCGTGATAGGGAGTGTCCAGTCCTTCTCGGAAGAACAACTTGACACGCTCAGGGAGTCAGGCTGCCAGGTTGAACGAATTTCTGGCGACGGCACAAGTATTGCAACACAACTTCAAGAGAGGTGACCTATGATAGAGACTGCCCGTGACACAGAAAACAACTCAACAGCCTTTACAACCCGCAAACCTGTCTTGAAAGTGGTCGGCGTTGGTGGCGGTGGAAGCAACGCTATCAATCGAATGATTGAGCTGGGTATTGAGGGCATTGATTTCATCGCGGCCAATACGGATGGGCAGGCTTTGAAGAATTCGCTCGCGCCTGTTAAGATACAGTTGGGGCCTAACCTCACCCGCGGCCTTGGTGCGGGTGGAAAACCCCAGGTGGGCGAATCGGCCGCCGAGGAAAGCGCAAAAGAAATTCATGCCGCTTTATATGGCGCAGATATGGTCTTCATTGCCGCCGGTATGGGGGGTGGTACTGGAACGGGAGCCGCCAGTATTATTTCACGCATTTCACAGGCAATTGGCGCCGTTACCGTGGCCATTGTCAGTCTTCCGTTTTCATTTGAAGCCGGTCGCCGGCAAATAAATGCGAAAGAAGGATTGGCCAAGCTTCGCCAGTTCACAGATACTCTGATCACCGTCCCCAATGACCGCTTATTGCAAATTGCGCCTCATGATCTTCCTCTTGAGATGGCATTCCGTCTGGCAGATGATGTACTCCGCCAGGGTATTCAGGGGATCAGCGAACTTGTTTTACAACCGGGTGTCATAAATGTCGATTTCGCTCATGTTCGCCAAATGATCCAATCCGGTGGCGGCGCCCTTCTGGCTATTGGCCAGGGTGAAGGAGATGAAAAAGCGCATCAGGCGGTCGAACGCGCATTACATCATCCTTTGCTTGATTCAGTACCTCTCGATCAGGCAACCGGAATTATTGTGAATTTTACCGGTGGGAACGATCTCACCTTTCTTGAAGTGGCCGAAGCCATGGAAAGTCTGCAACAGCGTACCAACAAACGCGCCAATATCATTCCGGGGATCATCAACGCTCCCCAGATGCACGACCGTGTGCAGGTTATTCTGATCATCACCGGGATCGGTTCTACGCCAGTTTCAGGCACAGTACTGCAAACACTTCAGGGAATTGCAACACCCGCTGTCAACAACAGGCCCGTTGAGACCGGTCTTGTCCAACCGCCTTTTATTCCATTATCCGAATCTGAAACGAATAAACTGATGAATCAGGAACAACCGGAAAGAATGGAAGTCATGGAATATACCGGTGTTTCCAACAATCTGGATGTTCCAGCATTTATCCGCAGGAGAATGCGGTAATTTTTGGAAAGGTTTTTCCTTATGGATAAATCTATTCTTAATAAGGTATGTCAACAGGTTTACAGCCGCCATCCGGAAGTCAGGAATACACAACCCGCGATTACGGAACAGGAAGATGGGAAATTTCTGGTAATTTTCACCGGAACGGCTTTCGGCGCGAATGGAAAACCAATTCCACGAACGATTCGAGCCGTAGTAGATGCGAACGGTAAGGTAATCAAATTATCCTCTTCTCGATAAGATAAGGAAGGTTAGCATGGACGCTCTCCTGAATAAAATCGAAATTTACTTCTGGGACAGGATCACCCCCGCCCTTTCTGATTCTCCTTTTTTTCAAATCGTCGTAAAGAAGATTTACAATCTGGTTCATTCTGCTGATTTTGAATCCACTTTGCTCTGGGGAATCGCTGCGGCAGTTTTTGGTTTACTGTCCGGGGTTATTTTAAGCATACTGGCTGCCGCATCATAAAGGATTTTTAATGCAGGATTCGCCGTCTGATTCTGGGTGGAACTATGAAAATGGGTTTCTTCAGAATCTTTTTCATTGTCTTCAATTCATGCATAAATCTAAACTTTGGATAACGTTCCTGGTCTTTATACTTACGTTAGGCGTGGGTTACTGGTTGGGTGAAAACCTGGTTATTAAACATTCCACGATTTCCAGTTTATCCGTTTCCCCAATCGATACCTCGTCGGCCAGAGTCATCACGTTACTTGAGGTTAACGACCTGACCCAGGATAAACCGGAATTGCTCTCGATCTGGAATATTCATTTGACACCCGGCGATTCTCCCCGTCTCGGTTTTACACCTGTGGCCGCCATCTCTTTGCCCGATGATCCAAACCACGCACTGTTGGATCAATTCAATCTGGATGAAAATCGATCACTCTCTATGAATTTTATGCGGTCTCTTTCCAAAAATAAAGTCAAATCAGATGGTTACATCATACTTGACCAGACGGCCATTATTGCATTCGTCAACTGGTTATCTGGAAAGGATACACAAGAACCGATTGGTCTTCAAAATCATTCCATGTCAGAATACGGACTGGTTCTTCGGAGTATGTGTCAATCGCTAACCGGTTTTTCTGAAAGTGCCCATAGTGAATTCCCCTGGTCAAAATTTGCCAGCACGCATTTCCTCACATCTTTAAGTTTTGAAAATGTGATGGCGAATCTGAGTTTTATCACCTCAACATCTGCGCCTCACTGTGAAATGGTGCCTTTCCCTTAAAAGCAACGAACACCTGGGTGAGGGGGGCACCCAAATGTTCGTCTGGCTTTAGTTTACCAGATTTCTCAATCAATGCAAGTCTTTGAGTAAATTCTTAGATAACTCTTAACTATTTGTAAGATCCTTTAAGCTGTACTAAAAACTCGCATCATTTTATTACGAATTATTTACCCGAACAAACCTTAAGCTCCACATAAAAACCGCCCGAATTATTCCGGGCGGTTTTGTCATTTTTTCAGGCAGCTACAACTTCGTCGGTTTTCTTCTTCGGTTTGAACCAGTTATTCCATTCGCGGTTTTCCCATACAACCAGGATCATGGCGGCATTGAAGATTGAAGAGTAGGTCCCGGAGAGAATACCGATGAATAAGATCGCGGCAAACCGATAGATGGAGACTCCACCGAATAACATCAGAGCCAGCAAAGTCAACATGACTGTGAACGATGTCTTTAATGAGCGGTTGAACGTTTGAACGATGGAATGATTGACAACTTTTTCATAGGGTAGATTTCTCAGGATGTGAGAATTCTCCCTAATTCTATCGAAGATCACCACCGTATCATTCACGGAATAACCGATCACCGTCAATACGGCCGTCAAGAACAGGGTATCCACTTCCCATCCGAGAAAATGTCCAAAGATGGCGCCAAAACCGAGTATGACAAGGACATCATGGAGCATGGCGATAATGGCGGAAGTTCCATAACGGAAAGCATTTGGAATTCCCCGGAAAGCCCAGGTGATATACAGTAAAATCCCGATGGAAGCCAGAGCTACGGTGATGGCAGCCCGGCTTGCGATTTCCTTTCCAATCGTCGGACCCACGGTTTCAAATTGAAGGATTTCGATATTGCTGTTGAACTTTGTTTTTAGTTCTGCCAGTACCTTATCCTTGGTTTCCTCATCCATGTATTTCGAGCGAATGATCCGGACATCATTTTCCGAGGTTTGAACGTATGGATCAGGAATATTCAGCGAATCATAGACGGCCATTATTTCTGTCGGAGTCGGAGCTTTACCAGCATCGAATTTTATGTCCAACATAGAACCGCCAGTAAAGTCATGAGATAACGGCATACCCCATACCGCCCAGGCAATCATGCCCGGTATGATAATGATCAGAGAAAGTAAAAAGAACATGTAGCGGTGTTTTACGATTTCCATAGAGAACTCCTAGACTCCAAACCATCCTGGTTTTTCAGCGAACTTGATATTATCAAGTACGGCATGCAGAAGCGCGCGGGTAACCGTGATCGCAGTGAAAAGGCTCAAGAAGATACCAATGAACAGCGTCACGGCAAAACCCTTCACCAGACTGGCGCCAAACGCATTCCCAAACCAGAACAGAATTATGCAGGAGATCAAAGATGTGACATTGGAGTCTTTGATGGATGACCAGGCACGGGACCATCCCAGATTGATTGCCTGTTTTACGGTACGGCCGGCTCGCAGTTCTTCTTTCATTCTTTCAAAGATCAGCACATTCGAGTCAACGGCCATACCAACACTCAGGATAAAACCCGCGATACCAGGGAGTGTCAAAGTAACCGGGATCAATTTGTAGATTGCCAGAGAAATGGCGGCATACATGGCAAGTGCCAGACTGGCCATAATACCGGGCAACCTATAGGTGAGAATTAGGAATAGTACCGTAAGCGCAAGACCAATCGCGCCTGCGATCAAGGATTTATCGATGGAATCCTGTCCAAGCGTAGATCCAACTGATTGGCTCTGCACAACCTTGAAGGGAATTGGTAGTGAGCCGTATTTCAACTGGATCATCAGGTCATTGGCTGTGTCCACTGTGAATCTGCCAGAAATCTGACCCTTGCCTTCGGTAATGGCCGAATTGATGGTTGGGGTTGAAATCACCACATCATCAAGAACAATGACCAGGTATTCACCGATATGCTTGGAAGTGAATTCACCGAACATTTTGGAGGCGGTATCTTTGAGCGTGAAGTTGACCGAGTATTGACCCAGTTGGTCTCTTCCAACGGTAACTTGATCAAGATCAGCTCCGGACATCAGTGGCGAATATACCATCTCGCTTGCCGCTTTAGCGGCATCACCAGACGCCGTGGTTTCCGGCAATTTATTATCCGGAATAACACCCGTTTTTGTCCCGATCTTTGTGTAATCGATCTTTACCTTCTGCCCTTCAGGCACAGGGTTATTCCCCATTGGAATGAAGGCCAGTTGGCCGACCTGTTTCAGCGTCTGGATTACCTGGCTGGTTTCAGTTAATCCGGGAAATTCACCGACAATACGCCGGTTGCCGGCCACCTGGAAGGTCACTTCACTTACTCCCAGACCATTCGCCCGGCTTTCCAGAATCTTCTTGGCTTCTTCCAATTCAGTTGAAGTCACCTGTGTTTCCGCGGGAAGATCAGCTTCCAGCAGAACACGCAAACCACCACGCAGGTCCAATCCAAGTTGCGTCTTTAAACTGCGTTCAAAATCTCCGATCTTAATACCCGGATTTCCGGGCAGATCGATCCATACGGAAACTGCCACTAAAAGCATGATCAAAAGAAAGATGATATTGTTTCGTCGTCCCATAAGGGTACGTCCTCCGGGAATTACTCCCTGAGCGGGATGAGATGCCCCAGGCTCTGGCATGGGGAAAACCTGCAGAATTATATCTCATACCGGAATTTACGGTGAAATTCCGATAAAAACACCCAGACTAACCAACCAATTTTTGCTGCACAAGCAATTCGGCGTTGTAAATCGCACCTCCGGCAGCGCCGCGGATCGTGTTATGAGATAAGACCACATATTTCAAACCCATGATCGGATCCACGCGAACACGACCGACGATCGTGGTCATACCGTTACCGACCGCTCTATCCAGGCGAGGTTGAGGTCGGTCGACTTCATCCATCACCTGTATTACCGGCCAGGGTGAAGATGGTAATTCACGACTGATTTCCGGGCATTGATAGGACCGCATCACCTCTACGGCATCCTCCGGTTTGATGGATGAGTCACATTTTATGGAAACACACACAGTGTGGCCATCAGTCACAGCCACCCGGTTTGTGTGAGCCGATATAACAAAATTTGCTTTTTGTATCTGATTCTGAACGAAACAACCCAACATTTTCAGTGGTTCTGATTCGACTTTTTCTTCTTCCCCTTTGATAAAAGGGACGACATTATCAATAATATCCAGAGATGCCACACCAGGGTATCCCGCACCGGATAAAGCCTGCAAAGAGACAGCGATCACCTGTTTTATACCAAAGGTATCCAGCAAAGGTTTCAGAGATACCGTCAATCCCGTGCTGGTGCAGTTTGGGTTTGTGACGATGAAGCCTTTTTGTTTTTTATTGGCGGTCTGGATGTTCACCAGTGCGGTATGTTCGGGATTCACCTCGGGCAGTAGGATGGGTACGTCTGCGTCCATGCGGTGAGCCGAAGCATTTGAAACAACAGCCAGTCCCTGTGCGGCCAGTAATGGTTCCACGGCCTTAGCCTGGTCGGCGGGCATGGCCGAAAATGCCACCACACACTCTTTACCTGCTGCTTCATTTTCCTTGATAACCATGTTCCTTACCGCATCGGGCATCTTTTCAGGCAAAATCCAATGACAGGTTTCTTTATATGGTTTACCAATAGATCTGTCAGAACCCGTCAAACATCGCACTTCAAACCACGGGTGTCCTTCCAGAAGCTGTATGAATCGTTGACCTACACTTCCGTTGGCACCCAGTATCGCCACGGGAATTTTCTTGTTCATTTTGATCCTCCCTGATCCTGTTGGATCAGTTCATGCAGTGTTTTTACAGCCCGCTTTAGATCTGCCTGGGTGACCACCAGGCTGATCGAAACCTCGGATGAACCCTGGGCAATGGCAATGACATTTACCTTTGCATCACCCAGTGCCGTGAAGATCCGGCCTGCCACTCCCGGGGTATACCGCATTCCCGCGCCAACCACCGAGACAATTCCAATGGCAGGAGAGATAGAAATCTTATCAATATCTCTTCGTTGGATTTCGCCGGCGAAAGTTACTTCCAGTGCCCTCTGAACACGCTCTGCCGCTTCAATGGGAACAGTGAAACAAATGGATTGTTCCGAAGAAGCCTGAGAGATCAAAGGCACACTTGTTTTCGTTTTTGCCACCGCTTCAAATGTTCTGGCGGCTACACCGGGAACACCCAGCATACCGGTTCCTTCAACTGTGACCAGTGAGAGGTCACTGATGGCCGTGACGGCTTTTACAATCCCCTCAGTGATATAAGACTTATCCGAGACAACCCATGTTCCCGATACTGTGGGGGCAAAAGTGTTGCATACCCGCAACGGAATATTATTCTCGATAACCGGGCGAATTGTCTTTGGATGAAGAACTTTTGCTCCAAAATACGCCAGTTCGGATACTTCCCGATAGGATAGGTGCTCGATTGTCTGTGCATCTTGGACCAGCCTGGGATCAGCCGTCATAACACCATTTACATCCGTCCAGATCCATACTTCACCTGCCGGTAAAGCAGCACCCAGCAAGGCGGCGCTAAAATCACTTCCTCCGCGTCCAAGAGTGGTCACCACACCATCCGGAGTGGCGCCGATAAAACCGGTGACGACAGGAATGAATCCCTTCTCGATCAACGGCAGCAAAGTTGTTTTTATCTTCTTCTTACTGGCAGTCTCATCCGGATTGGCAGAGGTAAAACGGGCATCCGTAACGATCAATTGTGTTGAATCTATGGCAGTGGCTTTTATCTTTCTTTCGTTCAAGGCGGCTGTAAGTATCCGCGCACACATACGTTCACCCAGTGAACCCACCGCATCAATTCCCCGTGGTGACGCTTCACCCAGAATATACATCGCTTCTACAAGATTGGTAAATTCACCGATCAATTGGTTGATCTCCCAACCAACTTTCCGTTTTTCTACATCAGATTCGATCAGCTTATCTAGCATAACCTGATGTCGATTGTGTAATTCTTTGGCATTGGCATCAATGACGAATCTTTCACCAGATGCCGCTTTCTGTGCGGAATCCAGTAGAAGATTGGTCACACCATTTAGTGCAGACACAACCGGAACAATACCTTTCCAGACAGGTTGTTCTTTCGCAATGATATCCAGCACAGACTGCATTGCTTCAGGTGAACCTACCGATGTCCCCCCAAATTTCATCACCAGAATTTGCTCTGCTTTATTGATCTTTTTCTTTTCCATGAATGTACCTGGTAATTGTGTTTCATACATATATACCAGCAATTCATGGTTTTTTGAAGGTTAAGGATTGCATTAATTCATAGGATTTATTCATTTCTTTGTAATTCTTGAATTGCCGTTCAATCTCCTGTAACGGCAGGAAAATCAATTATCACCTTGCACCCCTTACCCGGTTCACTTTGTATTTCTATGCATCCTTGCATACTTTCAACCAGTGACCGTGCAATTGGTAATCCAAGACCGAATCCTTTTGATGATGATTCTTCATCCACCCGATAAAAGCGGTCAAAAATATGGGGTAATTTATCCTCTGGGATCCCTTGACCCGAATCTGCCACTATTATTCGGATTTTATCGATTCTATGCTCAACATCGATCCTGATATTACCCGAGGAATACTTCATTGAATTATCCAGGAGGATTAGTAATATCTGTCGAAAGGCATCCCGATCTCCCAGGATCGCCGATCGTTTCGGGCATTTCCACGATATCTTGTGTTCTTCATCAAGGTTTTGAATCTGCCGGTAGCAATCTTCAATAAGGGGTGCAATGAGGATTCGTTCTTTGGATATTTTTCTCCCCGTATCCGCATGTGCCAGACTCAGAAGTTCGTTGACCAACCGGATCATCCTGTCACTTTCAAGAACCATGTCGTTGACAATATCCTTCTGTTCATCATCAGGTAGCGTTGGGATTCGTCCCAGCAGTCCCAAATTACCGCGTAATGTAGTCAGTGGGGTTCGTAATTCATGAGATACATCCGCCATAAAGTCACGCTGCTGTGAAAGGGAATGAGCTACCTGCTGGTAGGCATCCTGAAGATGTGACAGCATCGAATTAAAAGTCTCTGCCAGTAGTCCCACTTCATCCCGAGGTCCTGAATATTCAACTCGTTTGGAGAAATCACGTTCCTCACCAATAGTCTGCGCGGTTCTTGTAATGCGCTGGATTGGTTGGAGGGTGATTCCGGAAAATAACCAGCCAATCCCGAACGCAGCGACCAGTGTGCAGAGTGAAGCCAGAATCAGAGTATTACGCAGCAAATCCAGCGAATGGTTACGCTCAGAAAGTGGTCTGGCAACCTGCAAGATGTACTGTACTTCCCCATTATCAATAATGGGCCGGTTATATATCAACATCATCTGGCTGCGAACAGTACCTTCCTCCCAGAAATCTTTTCCCGATGATAGTTCCACTTGCGTCGATGGATTGAATGGCAGTGCATCTTCTTTCCGTCCGTATGGACTGGCGATTAAATTGCCATCAGAATCAAGTACTCTGACAACCTCCCTTTCAGGTAAATATTGAAAGGCCTTATCAGAAGTGAAAGAGGTGAATGGTTTAGGAGGAGGAAAATCCGATTGTGTCTGTGAATTACCCGGTCTGGATGGTGGAGGAAAATTTTCGGGGTTTTTAGATGCTGAGGGTGAAACCATACCACTCGCGCTTTCTGATATTGAAGGCACTATGGATTCATCTGAATTAACCGGTGGATTTCCAACACTGGCGGTATTCTGCGTCGGATTCTTATCCGTTACGGTGTGTAAAACTGACTGTCCCAGTGTATCGCTGCTGCGAATGATCTCTTTCTTCAATGCCTCCAGAGTACTTGTGGCTTGAATGGAATACAAAGAAAAACCAAAGATCGCCAGTGTAATGGCAAGTATGACATTGTACAGGAATGTAAACCGTAGTCGAATGGACATCAATCCTCGCGCATCACATAACCCACACCACGGATGGTCTGAATAACTCTGGGTTCTTTCCCGGCTTCGAGTTTCTTTCGGAGATAACCAATATAGATTTCCAGAACATTATCATCTCCGCCAAAATCATATCCCCAGACACTGGTAAGTATCTGTCCACGTTCCAGTACCTGCCTTGGATGGCGCAAAAAGTATTGCAATAGATTGAATTCGGTCAACGTCAGTTTGATTTTTCGATCGCATCGTGTTACTTCATGGGTACTTAAATTCAATGAGATATTCCCGAAAGACAATACCTGATTGTCACATGAAGGGTCAATTCGGCGCAGCAGGGCGTGCACCCTGGCAACCAGCTCAGCCGGAGCAAATGGCTTTACTAGATAATCATCCGCACCGGCTTCCAATCCTTCCACTCGATTCTCTATCTCGTCCTTCGCTGTGAGCATCAGCACCATCGTACGATCTTCGTCCTCACGCAAGGTACGAACCAGTGTGAGTCCGTCCATTTTGGGCATCATCCAATCCACAATCAAGAGATCAGGTTTGTGTAGCTTGATTCTTTGAATGGCTTCCTGCCCATTAGATGCTGTGATCACATCAAAATTCTCGTAAATTAGCGTTCGCGAGAGCATTTTTAGAAGTTTTTGATCATCATCTATAATTAAAACGGTTGGCATAGGTTTTTTCATCTCTACATCACTTCAAACAATAAGAATATACTTGAAAAGCCTGTGAAATGGCTGTGAAATCATTTTCCGAGAAACCGGTATATCTTCTTTCTCAGCATTTTCTCATAAATCTCTTGTCAATATTACAGGTTACCAATTTATAATAGTCTCAGTCCATATTCATTTATCAGGAAGAAAATCGGGAAAAAATGAAGAAAAGTCTGACTTTAATTTCAATTATGGTCTTGTTTGTTCTACTGCAATCCTGTTCATCGAACAACGATACAGAGAAGCAAAAAGCCTCCGCGGACCAAATCTACACTTCTGTGGCAGGTTCATTGACCGCACAGGCAGCCAGCCAGCCAACGGCTACTATGAAACCTGAGTCCACCGCAACCGTGGCTCCAACCCAGGCACCGTTGGTCATTCCAACTCTGGCTCAAGTAGCACCGACAACAGTGGTTAATCCTGTTGGCTGTGATAATCTTGCCTATATCAGTGATGTAACCATCGCGGATGGTACGGTCATTACACCGGGCGCAACTTTTACAAAAACATGGCGTGTACAGAATACTGGAAGCTGCGATTGGACCACCGGTTATCAACTGGCATTCAGCACGGGCGAAGTAATGGGTGGTTCGGCTGTGTACATCCCTTATACCATTCCGGTTGGCAAACAGATTGATCTATCTGTCAAGCTGACTGCCCCAACCAAGCTTGGTACTTATAAAGGTTACTGGAAACTCAAGAATCCCGGCGGATCATTGTTCGGTTCGAATCTGTATGTTGAAATTGTGGTGGCCAACAATACAGCAACTCCCACTTCAACGTTCACACCAACCACAGCAGCCACGGCCACTTCAACCACACAACCCTCCGCAACAACCGCACCACCAACCGAAACGACAACCAGCAGCTAGTAACACTCCGGTAGCCGATCCTGTCGAAGCTGCTGAAGGCTTGCATTGTAAATGGCAGCTTTCTGCTGTTGCATCAAATCTGGTAAAAAAAGTAGACAGGGCCGAATTCTGTTTAGGATTCAGCCCTGTTTCTTTTTCCCCAAAATCACCTTTGGTTATTCAGGCGTTTTTAACAAAACCACCTGATTCCTGCCGTGATTTTTTCCTTCATACAGGGCTTTATCCGCCAGATTGATGCAGCTATCCAGTCCTTCGTCAAGGCCGCATTCCGCAACACCAAATGTCATCGAAATGTGGATCTCGTGTCTATCCAGGTTGATAGATGTCTGATCGATAATGATGCGCATTCTATCAGCGACTTCCCTGGCTTCATCTCCATTTGTGTCCGGTAATAGTATGAGAAATTCTTCACCACCCCATCGGGATACTACATCTCTTGTTCGCGTGGCATTCTGCAAGATTTTTGCGATGGAAATCAGGACCTGATCCCCAAATTGATGCCCATACCGGTCATTGAAATCTTTAAAATGGTCGATATCTGCGATGATGATCGAAAAATGTTTTCCTTCTGAGTTTGCACAATTCTCCACTTCACCCATTTTTTCGAATATCGTCCGTCTATTGTGCAGTTCGGTGAGGGGATCTGTTTTGGCAAGCATTGACAGGCGTTCATTGGCAGCTAACAGGTTCGTCTCGGCTTCTGTGATCAAGGATTGGTAGAATTTCGCCACTGCCGTGAAGGTTACAAAAGCGATAAGAATATTTAACAGGGTTACCAGATTGGATTGCCACACTGGGATTTGGTACAGCGGTGGTTTGTTTTGCGTGTACAAGAACAGTAAAGCATACGCAATAAATAAGGTGAAACTGGCAATTAACTTCGTTCTGTTGGTCCAAGACGGCCAGAAATAAATAAATGGGATTAAAACCACGAGGTAATAATGGAAACCGCAGTTCCATCCAATAAAGAATATGGCCAACGCCGCATGGATCACAATTTCGGAAGTGCCGATTACAAATGCCGGTATCATCACTTTCTTGCTTGCCAGTACTACACTGGTTAGCAAGCAGATACTGCTGATGATATTCACAATCACCATTTCTCGAATGCCCAGCCATAAAAAAAGCAGAATGAATCCCAAATGTCCGATTGAACTGGCAAGTAACGCCTTTTCCATCATGTTCTGCAATCGTACGAAACCCACCTGATTATTCATGACCGGTTGTATATGCATAATGGGATTTTTCAGTTTTGGGAATTTAAAACCACTTTACCAGGTTCGATGTATAAAATCCATCAAGATGAGATAAATTTATGTAAAATTTTCCTTGATGCTTAACTTTATCGAGCGAGAACTACACGCCTCTCACTTACCAGTTTCTATCAGATAGCCGCCAGCCTGCCATTCATTCATTCCACCAGTCATGCTGTACACAGTTTTATATCCGTTTTTAAGCAAAATATCTCGCCCCTCGGCGCTGCGCCGTCCAGAACGGCACACCACCACAACATTTTTATCCTTCGGGACCTGGTCCAACCTACCGGGAAGCGTACTGAGAGGGATCAATACAGCACCGGGAATATGCCCCTGCTCCCATTCACTCTGTTCCCTTACATCGAGTATGAACGCGCCTTCATTGCGCATTTTGTTCGCCGTTTCAACCAATACCTCCGTGCCCGGATTCGGATTACTCACAACCTTACTCTGCGAAAAAAACAAAAGCAACAGGCCGATGATTGCAGCCAGTGCGACGATCCAGATCCACCTGGATTTCTTATTTCTTGTTGTGGTGATTGCTTTTCTTTCTTTTTTTGACATGAAGAATCCTGTTTGGGAGAAAATGTTGGAGATATGACGACCAATTCAAGAAAGTCAATCTTACTATGGTTAATAATAATGTGAAATCATGCAAGAAGCCAGAAATAACCATTCAAATCTTGATACACTTTTAAAGTTCACACAATCTTCAAAATTTACCTGTAATATATCTATATGCCAAAAACAAAACAAAAAATTTTGGTCGTTGATGATGAACCGCAAATCGTACGTGTTCTAAAAGCATACCTTGAGAAGGCAGAATTTCAAGTGATCAGCGCTATGGATGGGAAAAGCGCGTTAGCATCTTTTTCAACTGAACAGCCCGATTTTGTGATTCTCGATTTGAATCTTCCCGGATTGGACGGTCTTGAAATTTGCCGTGCGATTCGCGACGAATCGGACACTCCCATACTTATGTTGACTTCCCGATCTGAAGAAGCGGATAGAATTGTCGGACTCGAATTGGGCGCGGATGATTATATCGTCAAACCATTCAGTCCGCGTGAGATAGTCGTAAGGGTGAAGACCATTTTACGCCGCGTAAGAAATGATGGATCCTCATCCAGATTCATTCGGGCAGGCAAGCTTGAAATCGACATAGCAGAACATTCAATATCGCTGGCAGGCAATTTGATTGACCTCACACCCACAGAATTTGATCTCTTGGTGTTTATGGCCAGGCAGCCCCGGCGGGTCTTTTCACGGCAGCAACTCTTGGAATCCGTATCAGACGGAAATTTTGATGTTTATGATCGCACCGTCGATACCCATATAAAAAATTTGCGGCTGAAGCTTGAACCTGATCCCAAAAACCCTCTCTATATTCATACGGTCTTTGGGTTGGGATACAAATTTGAAGCGAGTACGGATGAAACACATCAGTCTTAGATTCAAGATCATGGCGGCTTTTCTCTTTCTGATCTTGATCAGCGCGCTGGTAATATTCACAGCGACTTCTCATGCCACCAGTCACGCTTTCGATGTCTATTCGGCGCGCAATCGGACCGCTTGGGCGGAACGATTGGCGAACACCCTTGCCAGTTATTATGCGGTCAACAACACCTGGAATGGCGTCAACGTGTTACTTGCCAACAATTTCTTGGAAGAGTCTCCCATGATGGGAGGAAACATGATGGGAAAAGGCAAATGGGGAATAAACGAATCCCGGAACCAGATGATGTCTGGTGGAATGATGGATGATTCCAACCAGAGACTGGTGCTGGCAGATGCTGATGGAATGGTAATTTTTGATTCACAATCATTTGATACCCGGGAGAAGCTCTCATCAGAGGATTTAGACAATGGAACTCCGGTGATGCTGAATGATCAACGTATTGGAACTATACTCGTGTTTTCTGGCTTGCCCAGAGCCGGTACCCCCTCCGGAGATTTCCTGGAGACTATGAGACACTCAATAGTCGCCTCGATTATTGCCGGCGCTGTTCTGGCTCTCATACTGGGTACATTTGTGTTCAATCAGATCACTGCACCATTGCGTGAGTTAAAAAAAGCGGCAGCAGAGATCGGCACTGGTAACTTCAGTCGGCGGGTTTCTATACATTCCAGAGATGAACTTGCGGACGTCGGCAGTTCATTTAACCAGATGGCAGAGAACCTCGAAAAGGCTCAAACCGCCCGCCAGCATTATATGGCAGATATTGCCCACGAATTACGCACCCCCTTGACAGCCATACAGGGAACGATCGAAGCCATGCAGGATAAGATCCTGCCAGTAGATGATGAACAACTGGAAGTGCTTCATGGACAAACAACCTTACTCAACCGACTGATCAATGATCTGCGCCTGCTCTCTCTGGCTGAAGCCGGTCAGTTGAAGTTGGATAAGTCTCCCCAGAAACCGGATGTTCTGATCCGGCAGGTTGTCGACAGTCTGAAGCCGCTTGCCAATCAGAAAAATGTGTCACTGACTATGAGATTTGATGATGCATTGCCCGTCTGTGAATTGGATAAAGACCGTTTTACACAGATAATGAACAATCTTCTAAGTAATGCTTTGCGTTACACACCGGAAAGCGGCGAGATATCCATCAGTGCTTCCACAGATTCAGAGCATCAGCGGATCGTAATCGATGTCACAGACACCGGTACCGGGATAAACGCGGAAGATCTCTCGTTTATTTTTGACCGGTTCTATCGGGCGGATAAATCCCGTTCACGGATCAGCGGTGGAGCCGGATTGGGTTTGGCTATTGTGAAGCAGTTGGTGGAAGCGCATAACGGCCAAATCCAGGTAATTAGCCCGGTATTTACTACGGTTTCCAATAAGGGGTATGGAACACAATTCCAGATCACCTTACCGGCAGCTTGAAAGCATCCATTCATTGGTCCATCTGGATTTCTGCAATCATTTCCTCAATCCAGCGGATATAGGTCTCTTCATACATCTCGCCGAACCTCCGGGTGGCTTCCCACATACGCGCGTCTCTGACGAGACTCGGGAATTCGGCTTTAGCCTGTTTGATCTCCTTTACACTATCATTTCGATAATGATCTAATTGTTTCCGATGGATATTCAACTGGATCTGTAATTGCGATAATGCCGTATCGGATTCCATCTGCGCGGCAAAGAACATCTTCAAAACCAGTGTCTCCTTTTTAGGGCTGCATTCCAAATAAGGCTCTTGCAGCCATGCAAGGAAACTGGATCGGCCATTATCTGTTATGAAATACAGGCGTTTATCCGGTCTTTCCACTTGCTCTTGAATCATTGAAGTTGCCAATCCTTCTTCTTCCAGAGCTTTCAATGTTGTGTATATCTGGCTTTGCCTGGCATGCCAGAAATGCGTTGTGGAACGATCCATGCGCTGCTTGATCGCATACCCGGTCATCGGAGAATAACCAAGAAAACCCAGGATGGCAAATTTAAGCATCATGCCTCTTTCTGCAACCAGGTTACACTTTTCAATTCACGCTTGATCCCCCGTTGAAAATGATGCTTTGGATAACCCAGGATCATGGAAGCTACCACGGTATTGCTTTCAGGGATATTGAAATATTCACGCAATTCTCTGCTCTTCTCTACAGCAGGCGGGATCAGGTCCATGGCAGAGGCTGCCAATCCCAGCGCGTGAGCCGCGAGAAAACCATAAGTCAGCGCGATGTAAATATCCGCCATGTAATTTTCACTGTTCCGGTCAGCGTGAAACAGAATCAAAGCCGGTGCCCTTCTCAGGATGGTATCTTCCCGGCCGTTTTTCAAATCAGGCAAACGTTCGATCATCAAAGGCAGGAGATGATTCTTTATGGTTATGTATTTTTCGCGTCCTGCGCCATGTTTCACGAACTGCCGGGATATGGGATTTTTCATCGCCCTGATCAGGCTTTCATAGAAACTGATCATCATGGGAAGTGAGTTCCTGACAATCAATGGATCCTCTACAACAGTCAGCTCAGTTTTTATCGGAGGGAAACCAGGAGGAGCCATTTGTATCGCCCGGACGATCTTTTCTAGGTGTTCATGTGGAACTGGTTTATCCAAAAAACAACGCCCGGCACGCCGGCTGGCGATCAGTTCTGAAAAGTGGGTGTATCCTCCCTCCGCAGTTTTGGGCAGAGAGAAAAAATCTACTTCATAATTGAGGCCGGCAACATGCACGGATTTCGTCGGGCAAACCGCCATGCATTGGCCGCATTGAAAACACATCCAGAGGCGCTCATCCAACATAGTGCTTTTTCCGGAAGCGCTCCGATGGATGATCCGATTGGGACACACATCCACACAATTACCGCACCCGGTACAGGTTTCAGCATCAATGAAATGTTGTACATTCATACTCACCTCACTTTATACCAATATTGTTATATATATTATTATATATAAGGATGGATAAATTTCAAGAGAATAAAAAGGATCATCCAATATTCGGGATGATCCTTTCCAAAATTTATCGTTCTACATTTTTCCAGACTTATGTAGTGGAAATTACATCAATAGAGAATTTCCCGTGAATAATGGCTGTGAAATAATCCAGGGGAACATCCTGATCTGAATAAACCATGCGGGCCACATATAGCAGACTGGTGGTCGGATTCACCTTAAGCAGGTCTATCACTTCTTTCGATGTCGGAACCACCGGTTCAAATTCGATTTGCCCGTGATGCAAATTGAAGTTGTATTCAAGCTTCAATAATTTGTAGAGAGATGTGTTGTTTTTATACTTTTCTTCGATCCCCTGGCAAAGGTAGTATGGAATGAAGTGCTCATCCAGCAGGAATGGCCTGTCATTCACAAACCGGATTCGCTTCAGGTGATATACCGATGAACCAGGTTTGATATCGAACTTCTCGGCTATTGCCTCGGAAGCAGGCAGCACTTCTTGACCAATGATCTGCGAATAATGCGGAATTTTCTTGCTATCCATCTCCTCGGAGAAGCTCATCAGGCTACCCACAAAACGCATCCGTCCGGTTGGACTGCTGACAATCGTCCCTTTGGATTTCTCCCGGTGCAAATACCCATCATTTACCAGAGCCAGTATGGCCTGCCTTGTCGTTGACCGGCTGATGTCATATTGTTCCATCAATTCCTGTTCCGTCGGAATGATATCGCCGGGTTTCCACACACCGCTTTCAATTTTTTCTTTTAAAATGATGAGCAGTTGATAATACAGTGGCGTAGGTATTGATTTATCCAGTTTGTCCAAGGTTAGACTCCATCAAATTAACCTGTCTTAATATTATTCTAACATAGACCCGTCTCGCAGAGAAATGCATCCTGTGTGACGCGTTGGTGTTGGGATGATTGAAACGAACAACCTCTCAAAAGAGATACTAGATCTCCTTTGAGAGGTTGTTCAACGTGTAGAAGGCACTTTCCTCGTTATTTATAATCGTGGACGATTTTTCCAAGCGGTAGATACAAATCGCCCTGCCCGAAGAAACCGCCCAGAATTCGTTTGGGTTCGAGCTTAAAGGTAGGATCGATTTCAGAACGCTCGTAGAGTACAGAAGCCCGACCGCCGAAGAATTTCCCTTCCTGTGCGGTAAATTTGCCCTCTGTTAAAACCAATTCTCGAATAGCTCTCCCATTTTCTTCAGCACTTGGTATGTATTTCAAAGAAAAAACACCATCCCGGCTCCAGGGAACTTCCGACATGGGGGCTATATATTCGGGAACTACCAGAGTCTTCATGATCTGATGGTCGAGACGAACTACCTTGCCAATGACAGCTTCCTGTTCGAAGGCCAGACTAATCTCGGCCATTTTCTTTTGATAGCCCCAGATCTCGCGCCCGGCAGTTAATGGTAACGGAGTGGATACATACAGGAAGGGTTCATAATCACCTTCAAAATCCTTGTATTTAACCTGGACGTAAATTGCCATCTCTTTGAAGGCACCCTGCGTGGTTCCCAGTTCAAATTGGGAGATCCAGGTGATCACTTTATTGGTACGCGGCTCAAGCGGAGCCGGAATAACCTGCTTGATATTGGCTATATCTGTCTCATATACAACCAGTTGAATTCGCATGTCCTTCCATACCAATGGTGGTTTGCCATAAAGTGGTGAGACAACAGGATTTGTAAAGCCCCAGTTTTCAGGTAACATGCCATTCTCCTTAGTTAATGAATATTTTGTTCCTTCAATCTACTTACCTGATCTCCAAGTTTTGCCAGGTCATTTCCGGCGCTTCGAAAGATCGGTAGAAGGGATTGGTATTTTTTGGAATTCTCTCTTTTTGGATGGCTGACATCCTGAATATGATGCAACCCGTCAATGATGTCAAAGTCCTTCCATAGGCCCGTACCTACAGCGGCACAGGCAGCCGCGCCGAGAGCCGCCGCCTGCTGATCGATGCTGGTTTTCACGATATCCATCTCAAAGGCATCAGCCAATATTTGCCGCCATAACCGGCTGTTGCTGCCCCCGCCGACCACCAGCATTTCCGATTCAAATGAGCCCATCGTTCTTAAAGCATCTAATGCTATACGCAATTCCAGGGAAATCCCTTCCATAGCCGCCCGGATCATATCCGCGCGGGTATGCCGTAAATCCAATCCCAGGAAAGCGCCCCGGATCTGCGGACTGGTACTCAAGGATGTGCCGCCGGCCAGATTGGGATTGAAAAACAGGTAATTGGCGCCAACCGGAGAGATTGCCGCTTCGGCGGTCATCAGGTCATATTCATCAACATTCTCAGCTGCAGCTCTGGCTTTTAAATCACGGCACAGGTTGTCGCGCACCCAGCGGAAACTGGAACCGGCGGCGAATGTGCTGACTGCCGATGTGAAGAGACCGGGGATAACATGGGTAAAGACGTAAGGCCGAATCTTGACATCGATCAAAGGTTTGCGGGAAGATATGGCGATCCAGGCAGAAGAACCCAGGGAGATGTAAATGCGCCCTTCGCGGGTATTGCGAGCACCCAGCGCCATACAGGAATTGTCCACCCCTCCGCAGACCACCTGAATCTGGTCCGACAATCCCAGTTCTTCAGCGGCATTTTTCGTCAACTTCCCGATCACCTGTGTCGAAGGAACAATCTCAGGGAAAATATCCACGGGTAATCCGCTGGCCGCCAGAAGATCTGACTGGTATTGCCATCCCGGCAGATCATAAACGCCGCTGCCTGAGGCGTAGGAATAATCGGTTCCGATATAACCTGTGAGCTTAAAGTTAATATAGTCTTTGGTACCGATCACTTTATAGATCTGGCGGAACATATCTGGTTCATGATTTCGATACCACATGATCTTGAACACGGAATACAAATGGGCGGGAAAACCATTTCCTGTGATCCTGTACCATTCATTTTCCGGGAAACGTTGGAAAAATTCCGCCGCTTCATCTACTGCCCGAGAATCGGACCAGATGGGGGTCATCTCCCGTAAAAGCTTCCCCTCCCTGTCGATGGGAACAACTCCCAGGCTATGTCCGGAAATTCCACAACAGGTGACCGTTTTTCCATCGATGCCCGATGACTGCAGCAGGCGGCGCGTACTAATTACGACAGCTTTCCACCAATCTTCCGGGCATTGTTCATGCCATCCATTTTGCGGATAATGGGTTGTGTAACTCTCGAAACACTCAGCGACACAATTTCCCTCTGGATCGTACAGCGACGCTTTATTGCCCCCGGTGCCAAGATCATACGCAATTATGAAGGTTTGCACGCCGTCACCTTTATTCACCGAATTGTATGGGATATTTTAATCCTGATGCCGCTTCCAGTATCCGGGTTGCCGAAGTAACAGAAATGCCAAAGCGCGAAGCTCCTCGCCGGTACATGTCAAGGAGAGTGTCGACCTTGCGAATTCCACCCGACGCCTTGATCTTTATTTGATCACCCACATGCTTTTTAATCAACTCCACGTTATCGGGTGTCGCGCCGGATGGCGCCCATCCCGTACCGGTTTTAACATAGGCTGCGCCTGCCTTGATGATCAGATCACAGGCTTTCAGTATTTGTTGATTATTTAAATAGTTACATTCGATAATGACTTTAACCGGTTTCTCCTCTGAGGCGTTCACGACGGCTTTAATATCATTGTACACATCCTCGTCGCGGCCGGAAAGATGCGCGGCGATATCGATCACCATATCGATTTCATCCACCCCCATTTTCACCAGTTCCCGGGCTTCTTGAAATTTTATCGAAGTCGTCTGTCCACCGGATGGGAATCCAACATTACCGCCCAATTTAGGGGTCGGCAATCCCTGCAGCAGGCTTTTGGCATGCAAGGTTTGCGCTGGCAGGATCGTAACCAGATAACAATTGTATTTTCTGGCACGTTGAACAACTTCCTTAACTTTGTCGTCCGTGCTATCCGCCTGGACAGCACTGATATCGATCATCTGTGCAATGTCATTTACAGAATTAATTGGCCTTAATTCAGTCATAGGATTCCTTATTATGGCAAAAATGAGATTTTGTTTGTATTTTTATTCCTATGTTCGTACATTATTATAATATTTCTTTACAGATTGTCAATAATAGAATTTGCAAGTTCACACAGATCTGACCCCGGTGTCTTGACACCCCTAGAATAATATATATAATTATGTACGTACATTGTTACATTATTTTAAGGATTTCATGTGAAATTTCTTGTAACAGTAACTGGAAATATCCCCTGGGATGCACCGGGCATCACCGATGCTCATAATCACGTCTGGATCGACACAATTTCCGGGATTGAACCTACTGGACCTGTCTTGAATAGATTTGATCTCATCGCCCGGGAGTTGCTGGATTATGCCAGCACCGGCGGGTCTGCTCTGGTGGATTGCCAGCCTGGCGAATGCGGCCGAAATGCTGTCATGCTCACCCGATTGTCAAAGGCCACTACCGTGACCATCATTTCGGCCACAGGTTTTCATCGGCCTGTGTATTATCCACCGGATCACTGGTTGTGGATGAGCCCGGAGAACCAAATCAGCGACTACTTCATCCAGGAGCTCACTCTGGGAGAAAGGGAAACCCTCAATACGGAGTCTCCTGTGAAAGCAGGTTTTATCAAGATCGCCTGCGAGAACACTGTTGAAAATACCTATCTGCCGGCATTACACGCCGCAGCGCACGCCGCCAGGGAGACCGACAGGGCTATAGAAATTCACACTGAAAAAGGCGAATCGGCAATCGAAATTCTTGACCTGTTTCTGTCTCTCGGAGTTGATCCACGGCAGGTCATTCTATGCCATATGGATAAACGGCCGGATGCCGGGTTACATCGAGAACTCATTCAGGCCGGTGCTGCGCTGGAATATGACACCTTCTTTCGTACAAAATATGCACCTGAAACAAATCTCTGGCCGCTGATCAGAGAGATGATCGCATCGGGTTTAGAAAATCATGTGTGCCTGGCAACTGACCTGGCCGAATCCAATTACTGGCAGAGTTTTGGCGGAGCACCCGGATTGAGCGCCTTTCCCACACAAATAAAACAACGCCTGGAAAAAATGGGCGTTCCTGATGAAACAATCCAAAAATTACTCGGTAAGAATATTTGCCGGATTCTGGCAACAGAAATTCGCAACTGATTGGAGATACGCATGCCTGACATTCCCTTTTCAATAGATCTTGCTTTCCCTACCTGCATCCCCCATAAGTACGATCGTCACCTGGAACGCCGCCTGTCATCCATGGAAGGTATGTTTCTCGATACACAGGCATTCAAGGAATTGCAGTCTAAAGGTGATTCCCTGATGTATGAGGTATATGAAATCCACCGTCCTGAAATTCCCGGCGAGCTTTTATCCGGAATATCCATCGTACATCCCGGAAAGGTCGGAAATGAGTTTTTCATGACGAAAGGTCATTTCCATTCGGTACTGGAGACGGCCGAGATTTATTACTGCCTGAAAGGTGAGGGTGTGATGATCATGGAAAATCCGGAGGGAGATACCAGCATAGAACCTTTGGTACCGGGAAAGATTCTATATGTTCCTCCACGGTGGGCACACCGCTCTGTCTGCACCGGCAGGCAGAACGACCTGGTGACATTCTTTATTTATCCCGGCAACGCAGGCCACGATTACGGCACCATTATCAAACGGGGCTTCAGGAAATTGATCGTTGACAGCACAGATGGATATAAAAGCATTGATAATCCAAACTGGAAAACAGGGTGATACATATGGACCTAAAGAAATTTAGATTGCTGGTTACACCAACTTCTTACGCCAAAAATGACCCCCGGTTGAAAACCGAACTTGAGCGGCAGTTCGGTGAAGTGATCTACAATCCGACAGGCAAACCATTAACCTCGGAAGAGGTGGCCAGTCTTCTTCCGGGAATCGATGGCTACATCGCCGGATTGGATTGCATCGACAGCCGCGCGCTGCAGCACGCCGACAAACTTAAAGTCATTGCCCGATACGGTGTGGGAGTGGATGCCGTCGATCTTGAGGTTGCTAAAAAGATGGGAATCGTAGTCACCAATACACCGGGAGCCAATTCCGCATCGGTTGCCGAACTGGCTGTTGCCCTTATCTTGACCCTGGCCAGACAGCTGTCCCCGGCTTTTTCTGCCACGCGCGCCGGCCAGTGGCCGCGGCTTTCGGGGATAACCCTGGAAAACAAATATGTGGCGCTTATCGGTCTTGGTGCAATTGGGAAACAGACGGCTCTGCGGCTGAAGGGTTTTGGTTGTCACTTGATGGCCTATGATCCTTATCCAGATCAGAAATTCGCGGCAGAGCATCAGATCGACCTGGATGAGATGAATGTGATCCTCGAGAAGGCCGATTTTGTCAGCCTGCATCTTCCTTTGATGCCTCAAACGAAGAACCTGGTGAACAGGCAGTTCCTATCCCAGATGAAAAGGGGAGCGTACCTGATCAACACCGCCCGCGGAGAACTTGTGGATGAAGATGCTTTATTGGAAGCATTGAAAAGCGGCCATCTGGCAGGCGCAGCGCTGGATGCTCTGATTCAAGAACCCCCGGACCCCAATTCCGAGCTGCTCTCCTTCCCCGGTGTAATTTCCACCCCCCATCTAGGCGCTCAGACGGATGGAGCAGTAAATCAGATGGGTTGGATGGCTTACGAAGATTGCCTGGCTGTGCTTCAGGGGAAACCTCCTCTGCATCCGGTTCAATAACGAATAACAAGGATCAAGACATGGATAAACAGACTGTACTCTCAAAGATCAAAGAGCTCGGATTGGTCTCCGTGATCAGGGGACCATCAGCCGAATTAACGGTGAAAATGGTGGAAGCGCTTGTGGAAGGCGGCGTTCGTGGAATTGAAATCACCTACAGCACACCCAACGCCGAAGATGTAGTATCTCAACTCGCCAGATACTTTGGCGAAAGTATTGTTCTGGGTATGGGTACACTCACCAGACCAGCCCAGGTGAAATCAGCACTGGCTGCGGGTGCCAATTTTTTGGTCAGCCCGGTATGCGAACCACTTCTGGTCAAAGCCATGACATCCTCCGGCGCGGCTAGTATGATCGGCGCTCTGACCCCGACAGAAGTGTTTTTTGCCTTCGAATCCGGAGCGGACGTGGTAAAGGTCTTTCCCGGTTCATTGACCGGTCCATCGTACATAAAAGCACTGCATGGACCGTTCCCGCAGATACCCATGATGCCGACCGGCGGTGTGAGCGTGGATAATGTGAAGGACTGGTTTGCTGCAGGTGTTGTGGCAGTAGGCGCGGGAAGCGAACTCTGCCCGCCAAAACTGGCTCAGGAAGGTAATTTCAAAGAAATCACCACCAGAGCGAAGAATTTTGTCCAGGCTGTCCGGGATGCCCGGGTTGCCAGTTGAACCAGTTTTTGTGAGGTCAGATGATTTCCCCCTACCCGATTGCAACTAAGTCAGTACCCACCTTTTATTTCATCGGTGTAACCACAACAAGATCATCCATCATGAAGGTCTTTCCCCTGTGGATGAAAGTTCTGGGCCGTCCAGGTGTCATCATCGAAGGTGTCGACTTGAAGATACACGACTCCGCCGAGGCCTACCGGCAGGCAGTTGCCCAGATCAAATATGATCCATTGTCGCTGGGAGCTCTGGTCACCACCCACAAAATCGACCTGCTGACCGCCGCGCGGGATATGTTCGATTATCTTGATCCCTATGCGGAAATCTGTGATGAAGTTTCGAGTATTTCCAAATTGGATGGACGATTGGAAGGCCACGCAAAAGATCCGATTACGGCCGGTTTAAGTCTGGATTCCATTATTGGAGAAGGATATTTTGGAAGAACCGGCGGAGATGTACTCTGCTTCGGTGCCGGTGGATCGGCCATTGCCACCCTGCTTCATCTCATTAATAAAACGAATCCCGCCGATCGTCCAAAACGTTTTATCATGGTCAATCGTTCCGCCGGTCGGTTGGATCATGCGAAAGAAATGGTTGCCGAATTGCACACCGATATCCGGGTGGAATATATCTGCAATGCGGATCCCAAAAAGAACGACGAGATCATGAAAAACATGCCGCGCAGCAGTATTGTGATCAACGCGACGGGAATGGGTAAAGACACACCGGGATCTCCCATCACAGACAATGGTCTTTTTCCTAAGGATACCATAGCCTGGGAGTTCAACTACCGGGGTGAACTGGATTTCATGCATCAGGCTTTACGGCAGGTCAAATCCCGTAATGTCAGGGTTGAAGACGGCTGGTTGTATTTTGTGCACGGCTGGACTCAGGTAGTTGCGCAGGTGTTACACGTAAACCTGAATAAAACTCTGTTTGAAGAATTAAATAACGCAGCCAATTCAGTGCGCTAGAGAACCACTTATCTCCTTGAAAAAGCCCGATTGTTTCTTAACCGGGCTTTTTCGTTCCTCAAATGTATTTATCCGAATATTGGAATGACATATCCGGAGATTCCAACAATGATGCCAAAGTCGGGCGGACTATAATTGTGCGGTTTGTCGATGTCACCAGAACGTTCCCATAACAGTCGGATCATATTGTTCCGACAATCGATTTATCCCAATTAATAAAATTTTTCTTTGTCCGGTTTTTGACAGTTGATCGGTTGTATTCGTAGAGATGCATCTTCGAACACAACTATGCAAATCAGGAGCTTCAATGACTGAAACAATATGTCTTACGACACAACCAATCGATGAAATTGACGAAGATCAAAGACTCGTTCTGGCAGCCCAACAGAATCCGGCAGATTTCAAAATCCTCTATTTGAAATGGTTAAAACCGGTTTATCGTTACTTTTATTCCAGAGTACACGATGAAAAAGACGCCGAAGATCTGACCTCTCAGGTGTTTCTGAGAACCTACCAGGATTTGCCGCGCTTCCGCCATCAGGGCTCATTCCCCGCGTGGCTGTTCACCATTGCTCATGCTCGTGCGGTGGATTTTTATCGCAAAGGAAAGAAAGAGCTGCCTTTGGAGCAGGTAGATCTGGAATATCCTGCATCTGACCTCCTCTCTCTTACGATTAAAAGCGAGGAAACGGTCCGCGTGAATCAACTCATCACAATGCTATCTGAAGATGATCGGGAATTGATCCGCCTGCGTTATGCGGCCAACCTGAGTTACCGGGAGATCGGACTGATACTCAATCGCAAAGAAGATGCGGTAAGAAAATCCATCACACGCCTGCTGGTTCGCCTGTCCACAAAATTGGAGGAAGATCATGACTAATCCATCCATTGAAAATCTGGAAGAAAACATCCGCAAGATCATGCAGTCGGTCGAACCGGAGGAGAAATTTGTCGATTCACTGTGGGAAGAGATCAGTCAGACTTCCCTGAAACAAAAGGCACCTTTTTCATTCGGCTATCTTTTCACTAAACCAGCCTGGAACATTTCCATGGCAGTAATTCTGGTGATCCTTTTCGTTGCCGTTATCGGCCCGCAAAATGTGGTCGCAGCCTTCAACAATTTGCTTTCCTATATCCCGGGGATCGGTTTTATACAGGATGAGAATGGCGCACGTTATTTATCCGAACCAATCATCGTGGAGAAAAACGGAATTAAGCTGGTTATTGACCAGGCAGTGACGGATGCCAGTAATACGGTGATCGCCTATCATTTTGAGAACCTGCCAAAGAATGCCGAAGGTGAAGCCGAAACCTGTTTCTACGATAATAACGAGCTGCTTCTGTCCGACGGAAAGACACGGCTTCCCATCGGCGGTTGGGTTCAGGGGACTACGGCACGGGTGGAGTTCCAGCCATTGGCTGGTACCGATAAGAGTGCCAGTTTGTATATCTCTCAGAATATGCCTGAACCGGATTGCACCGGACCGTCAGAATGGGTCGTGGATATCACCTTTGGTCCAATACCCCCAACAGTGACCCTGATGCCGGTCATCCCCGGTGACCAAACCATGATATCTACGGCGACACCGCAAGGTCAGGCATCATCCAGACCACAGGGTCAAACGCCACCTACCGATCCCATATTTCATCTTTCGATCGATAAAGCAGTTGCGTTAACCGATGGATATCTCATTACCGGGAATATCACCTGGGAAAATAAAGACTGGATGGATGCTCGGATCGATTTTGAGTCCCTCCGGGTGGTGGATACAAATGGTAACCTTCTTGACCTTGAACCCAGTCCCGATGAATGGAAAGACGATCAGTTCGCCTATAAGATCATCGCGTATAAGCCGGCAAATCCTCTGACCATGCAAGTATCGGCCATCTATGTAGGCGGCATGGGAGACGAATCGACGTCATTTTCATTTGATGCCGGTGAACATCCGACGATAGGTCAAAAATGGGAATTGAACAAAGAAATCAAAATCGCAGGACAGACCATCCACATAGATAGCGTCGAAGCGGTTCAATTCAAACCAGAGTTGGAAGGGCAGAACCCGGATGAAGGTTATGCATTCAAAATCTCGGGTTCACCAGAATTTCAATCAGTTGATTTTCTATGCCGTGATCAGGGAAAAGCCGGCAACGGATACGGTCAAGCCAGAAAGCTGGATGATTCCCATACTCTTGTAGAAGAGTATTTTTCCGAAGGACGACCGGTGGGCGGTGTTCACTGTATGGTGAATAATTACCAATTCAGGCTGAAAGGTGACTGGAAATTCCAGTATCAATTACCCTGACAATTCTAATGGCGACGAAAGAGGCGCATGAAAAAACCATGCGCCTCATTTTTTTGTACACGAAAACACGGTTAATAAATCACCACTGATCAAAGTGGATTTTCTTCTCATCAAATCGGTTTACGACAGGTTGTTTTTCTGCAGGATGCCCGATCACAACAAAACAATGCGGGTGAATATTTTCGGGAAGCGCGAGGAGTTCACGGAAGCCCTGGATAAAGTCCGGGAATGGTTGAACAGCCAGCCAGCAGCCTCCCAGCCCGATGGCATGCGCGGCCAGAAGAATGGTCTGCGCCGCGATACTGGCATCGATTGCCCACATATCCGCATTCTTAGTCGAATCACAACAAACCAGAATCCCCGCCGGTGCTCCGGCTACAAAGCCTCCATATTTTTGAAATCCGGGTATTTTATCCAGTATCTTGCGATCCTGGATGATAATAAAATTCCATGACTGTTTGTCGGCGGCAGAGGGAGATTGCATGGCACATTTTAAGAGAAGTGTGATATCTTCTTTCGCAACGGTTTCTGATGTGAATGAGCGGCAGCTTCGGCGGGTCAATATACATTCAATGGTATCCATCTTACCTGATCTTCTTTCTTGTCTACTTAATAAATCACGTACGCTATTTCTGGAAATCACCGGTTTCCATTTTCAAACCCAGGCTGTCGAATCCATTTTGCAGCACGGAGCGAAGCTCTGCATACTTCGGCGAATCAAAAGCTGGAAGCTGCATGGGTTTGCGCGGAAATCCGGCATCAAAACCCCTCGCATAGAGAGCCATGTGGGAAGCGATGGTGCTGTCGGTGAAATGCAGTTTGGCACTGATATCCATCATTACCAGGTACGCCTTTTCTGATGTTGCGGTATCACCCGCAAAAGTTGATTTTGTGAGTAGGGTCATAACCTCAGGGGCGTAATTATTCATCCCTGCGATCATCGCCCGGCAGCCCATGTAGTAATAAGGCAGCCAGCCTTTCGAAGTGCCCAGAATAATATCGAATTTCTTTTGCGACTGTTTGACATCATAGAAGACGGAACTCAGGAAACCGACTTCCACCGGGCTATCCTTTATTCCGGCCAATCCCATTTCACGCAGTTTTCGAACGGTATTAAGAGTAAATACAAAACGTGATGTTTCCGGATTGTTATAGGCATAAACCGGGATGTGTACTGCCTCGATGATGTCTTTATAAAACTCGAGGATCAAATCTTCCGAATGTTTGTAATAAAACGGAGGCACAGAAGCAATAGCATCAACACCGATCTTTTCCGCCTGCCGCGCCAACTCTACGGTGTTCTTTGTATCCACGCATCCCACATGCGGGATGATATATTTCCCTTTGAAACCACCAGCCACCTGTTTCGCCAGTCGAAAGATCTCCACCCGTTCATCGTTGGTCATCATCGGACCGGATCCATAAGAACCGGTGAGGAACAGACCATCCACACCTTTTTCGAACATCCATTGCATATGCCAACGGGTCTTATCCAGATCGAGATTGCCATGTTTATCGAAAAAGGTGATATTGGGGACCAGTGAACCTGTGATCATTTCTCCTCCTGTAACTTTAGTTTTCATATATCTGTTTGATGAATGCTTTCACCTGTAATCTCTCGTGTGCGTTCCAGGAAATCTATAAATTGAGCATAGATATCCATATATCGGGAATGATTTCGCGCATCCGGCAGCAGGCGCGCATCGGAGACGGTCATCTCTTCCGCTTCTTCCAGTGATTCCAGATATCCAAGTATGTTTAGAGCCAGGTAGGCGCCGCCGCGGGCGGAACCTTCATTTGAATTGGCGATCACTAGCGGATATCCGAAAATATCCACAGCCATGCGCTGCCAGAGAGAAGAGGCCGCCAGTCCTCCGGTTACCCGAATTTCCATTATCGGGTCTTTGTGTACGGTTTGGATCGTCTCAATGATCCGATAAATAGAAAAAGTAATTCCCTCAAGAACCGCGCGCGTCAAGTGACCGCGGTGGTGAAGGATGTCCAGCCTGTGGAATCCGCCCCGCGTACCGGCACTCCAGGAAGGACACAGTTCTCCAGCCAGATAGGGTATAAAGATCAATCCTTCCGCGCCAGGTGGTACATTTTCCGCTTGTTTTTCCATCTCGAGGTAAGCGTCTTGACCCTGATCAACGCAGAAAATATTCTTAAACCAATCGTAGATCATCCCACCACTGCTGGACATACCACCGGTAACCCAGTGGGTTTCGTCCAACACATAGGTCCATAACTGCTGCCGGTCATCCGGCAACGGTCTTTGTACCATTTTACGGGCGGCCGTACTTGTGCCCACATTGACTACTAGAACTCCCGGATCAAGCGCTCCTACTCCCAGACTGGAGAGCGGCGCATCACCCGCACCCAGAATCAAGGGTGTTCCCGGCTGGATTCCCATCTGACGGAGTAATTCGGAATCTGGCAAGGAAATGATATGCCGCGTTGAGTACAGGGCGGGAAGATTTTTCTCAGATATACCAGCCAGAGACAGAGCCTCCGGATACCAGATATGCTTTGCGATATCCATCAAACCGGAGGAGGACCCCATCGACCAATCTGTAATGAAACAACCGGTCAGATGAAACAGGATGTAGTCTTTCACGCTTAGATACCGGCTTTCGGGGTCTGAAAGTCCATTTTCGATCATCCAACGGATCTTCGAAAGAGGGTAAAGCATTTCGATCGGACATCCCGTCACCTGAAATATTTCTTTGGCGCGTGGGTCGGATTTAAGTACAGAAGATGTGGCGTGACTCCGGGTATCACCCCAGGTCAGGATGCGTGTCAGGGGATTCCCACTGGCATCCACAGCCATAATACTGGCCATCTGGCTGCTCAGCACTATTCCGATCAGATTTTTTGGATTCTGAGACTGTAATACTTCAATAACAGCATCCCTCATGTTGGCAATGATGACATCTGCATCCTGTTCGTTACTGCCTCTTTCACGAAGTATTAAAGGATACGATCGACGTGCCAGTCCTGTTTGATTCATATGGACATCAAACAGGACAGCTTTCGTCGCACTGGTACCAATATCGATCGAGAGAACGAAATTATCTGGCATACAGGTATGATTTAATTCCTTCGCCCAATCGAGCTTTCCAGACAATCAGATTGTAGGGATTATCCCATTCCAACTGGTCACGGAAAAGTTCGTGCAAGCGGTTGTTATTGAAGATCAGGTTCCCCTGATTATCAAAAGTCATACCATCCACCCAGATCATCCGTTCATCGGTGATGATAGGTTTGAACGATTTATCTGCTGGATTGAACACACCGATTCCCTGACCTTCCAGCATGGTGTAGTAAATCAAACCCTGGTTATCTGCGCCGAGTCCATCGGTGTTGGTACCCTTATTACCGAGGTCAACAACAGCCTCTTCGATTTCTTTCTCCGGTGTGGAAAAATCCCGAAGCAAAGCGGTGTCAACACAGTACAGATGACGCGCCGTCAACGCACACCAGTAGAGCTTCGATCGATCGGCAGATAACGCAATGCCGTCAGCGCCAGTTCTCATCGGTTTATCTGGCCAGATGGATTTTCCGGCAATCTTGAACCAGTATCCGGGAACATCCTGCGTGCTCACATGCTGGTGAAGAACTCTACGCAGCTCACGGGTTTTCATGTTATAGATGATCAGACCACCTTGCAGCGGGTCGGTGTAGATACCCGAATCGGCGATATACACAAAACCATTGATATTGTCGATCATCAGATCGTTAAGGAAGGAAGCTTTGAACGAAGCGATCTCATCCGGAATGGGGATGATATCCACGAGCTGATTCGTCCCTAAATCCCAGCAAACAATTTTCTGCATTCCCGGGGTGCAGGGCTTGTCTTCCACGTGCCCCTGGTCCAGAAACCAGGCCCGGCCAAGTTCATCGATCTCCCAGCCCAGCACGGATTGCAGTGCATCCGGATTACCGATTTCATTCATGGCCTCATTGGGGTACGGCTCGAGCAGCGGTTTTCCATTCACCATGACAATCTTGTTTACTGTTGCAGGTATGCCGTGCGCCCATCGCGGAACAGAGAGATAATATGTTCCCTTCTGGTCCACCTTGAAACCTGCAGGCATGGCGCCTTTCCAGTATTGATTCTTCTCAAATTCTTCTTTCATCGCGTTATTAGAGAATAACCAGTCCAGATGGCTCCAATGAAAAAGAACTTCATAGGGTATGGATTCTTTTGACATAGTCTCTCCTCGATAAGAATATTCAATCACCAGAACATCGGCAAGAACCGATTCTGTCTTTTGAAAAGCTGTCTCAAATACATTCAGCCAGCCTTCTGATAATTGAAACGAATGCTTGCCTCTCCGATTATCGTCTCTACTATTTCAACGCCATTTCACTCTGAGCATCAAATAGCAAAATGTGTTCGGGATCAAAGCCAAGCCAGACATTTTCTTTTGGCGCGATTCGATAATCCGGATTGGTGACTGCCTGGAAACGGATATCGTTCAACTTCGCAGAAAATACTTTGGTATCACCCATTGGTTCGACTACAAATACTTCTGCCGGAATCACGTGGTGGGCATCTTTTTTCGTGTTTACACTCACATAGAACGGTCGAATTCCCAGAACAACCTTTGCCGGCATTTTGCCGTTCTTGACCAGGTCTTTATATTGATCCGGTAAAGGAATGGAAATATTGTGATGTATAAGTGCATCTTTTCCATCTTCATGCCGGTAATCGCAATCCAGGAAATTCATGGCCGGTTCACCTACAAAACCGGCTACAAACAGGTTAACTGGAGTGTTATAAATTTCTTCGGGTGTTCCCGTTTGAACCAAAATGCCGTCGCGCATAACGGTGATTCGATCCGCCATGGCCATAGCCTCTTCCTGGTCATGGGTCACATAGATCATGGTGTGGTTTAGTTCGATATGCAGGCGTTTTAAGTAGGCGCGCATACGGCTGCGCTGTCGGGTATCGAGATGCGAGATGGGTTCGTCCAGAACAAAAACATTGGGTTTTCGGGTCAGCGCCCGGGCCAGTCCAACTTTCTGAGCCTGTCCTGAACTCATACCGGTCGGCATTTTATCCAGTAGATCGGTTATTTCAAGAATTCCCGCAATCTCACGCACCCGTTTATCAATATCCGCTTGATTCCATCCGGCAGCCCGTAGGGGAAACGCCAGGTTTTCATACGTATTCAAGGTCGGATACAGAGCATAGGTTTCAAAAGCCATGGCCACTCCCCTGTCCTTGGGGCTGACATCATTCACTATTTTCTTATCGAAATACAGATTTCCCGATGAGATCTCTTCTAGGCCGGCAATGATCCGCATGGTGGAAGATTTTCCACAACCGGAAGGGCCAAGGAAAGCCATGAACTCGCCATCGGCAATATCCAGGTCAATACCCCGTACGGCATGTACGCTCTTGCCATACCATTTTTCGAGTTTTTCCAGTTTAATGGATGACATTGCCCACTCCTTGCTGCCCATTCTTAAAATCCACGGGGTGTGTGATTGCTTCTCCATCCGGAACATAAATATGGACATTCTTATCGGAAAGGTCCAGGAAGACGGTTTCATGGATATTAATCTTCACATCCGGTGAGACGATGGATTGCACCAGTCCTGCTCCTTTACATTGACAGGTGACAATATTCCGGTACCCAAAAGTTTCCACCACATACACTTCTGCCGGAATCGTGTTTGTTTTTGTCTGTGTACGGGATATTGAAACTTCACTGGCTCTTATGCCTATGCGCACACGGCCGTTTCTTACCTTTGAAAGTATCTTTTCTGCAGTTGTGGCTTCCACCGGAATTTGTATGCTATCGAGTTCGAGAAAATGCTTTCCGGTTTCTTCCTTCAATACTCCATCCAGGAAACTCATGGATGGATCTCCAAGGAAGGAGGCCACAAATTCACTTTGAGGTCGGTGGAAGACTTCATCCGGTGTGCCAATTTGCATGGCTTTACCTTTGTTCAATACCACAATTCGATCAGACAACGCCATGGCCTCTTTATAGTCATGCGTGACGTAAACGACCGTTGCACCCCGTTCACCACACATGGCTTTGATCTCACCGCGCATATGATGGCGCAATTTGGCATCCAGGTGCGAAATTGGTTCATCCAGCAGATAGACATCCGCTTCCCGAATCAATGCCCGGCCCAACGCAACTCTCTGCCGTTGTCCACCGCTCAGGAAGCCCGGCCGTCTTTCAAGCAAATCCGTGATCTGCAGTGTTTCAGCCATATTCTTGATCCGCTTCTGGATTTCTTCGTCGGACATTTTTTTTGCACGCAGTGGAAAAGCCATGTTTTCGAAGACTGTCATGTGAGAATACAGAGCATAATTTTCGAACACCATGGACATATTTCTATTTTCCGGTGGCACATCTTTTAAGGAATGTCCGTTAAATCGAATCTCTCCTTTGGTTGGTTGGATGATCCCAGCAATGAGCCTCAGAGTGGTCGATTTACCTGCTCCTGCCGGGCCGAATATGACCATAAATTCCCCGTCTTTTAATTCGAGCGACATTCTATCGACCGCAACAGTTTTTTCAAATTTTCGTGTAATGGAATCCAATTCAAGCATGGCAATATTCCTTACATATCTTCTTTGTCTTTATCACGGAGCATTTGACGAACGCCGGTATACAGATACAGACCTCCGCAAATTGTCGCTACAACGACACCCGTCCAGACACAGTTGATATAGGGATCGATAAATTTCAGCCAGACCAGACCGATAAAGATGAAGATCATGAAGCCCCACCAGGCCCGGTCCCAGAGTTTTGATAGTGACATGGTTAATCTCCTTTAGCCTCTGACCGCGCCAAATGTAAGACCGCGCACAATATAACGCTGCAGCGCCAGAGCGAATGCCATCATCGGAACCACACAGACAGTGGCAGCCGCCGACAACGGTCCCCAGAGAATACCGCGCTCCGTCCAAAAACCATTTACGCCCACGGTGATGGTCATGGCTTCGCTGCGTGTCAGAATGAAGGCAAAGAGAAATTCATTCCAACTGAACAGCAGGCAGAAGATGGCCGTGACAGCAATACCCGGTGCGGCTAGCGGGAAAACGATCTTCCATAGCACATCCCAGCGGGTATACCCATCCAATCGGGCTGAATCTTCAAGTTCAATCGGAATATCCTGAAAGAAAGATACCAGCAACCAGATCGCAAAAGGAAGATTGAAGATGGTATAGCAGACCACCAGCGTACCCAACTGGTCCAGACCGAGCTGCAAAAATTCTCCAATATCCGTGGAACCCACCTGTTTGAAGATCAGGAAGAAAGGCAGAACAACTGCAATAGCCGGCATCATTTTAGTGGTCAGAATGAAGAACATCAAGTTTCCACCGCCCACGTTGTACCGGGCAAATGAATAAGATGCCAGAGTACCCACACCCACAACGATCAGGGTTGAGAAAAGTGTAACGATGAGAGTATTCTTTATAAAGTGACCAAAATTGGCAACTTCAAATGCGTATTTATAGTGTTCCAGGGTTGGTTCGAACGTCCAGCGAGGCGGCGTGTTCAAAATATCCAGCGATGGTTTGAAGGATGTCGTGATCATCATATATATGGGGAACATGAACAGGATCAGAATAGCGATCACAATTGCAAATCTGACAATATCCATGCCCCTGACTTTGCTGTTTTGAATCATCATCTTCTCCTTAATCCCCTCGGGTCCGGGCGGCTTGAGATTTCATCATAGAGCGAAGTACAACACCCGAGAAAATAACCACTACGAAGAGTACGAGCAACGCCATGGCGCTGGCTTGATCCAGGCGGAAGTATTTCAATCCAAGTCGGTAGAGGTAGTATGTGACCGTTTCCGTCGCCACACCGGGGCCGCCGCGTGTAAGGGTGATGACTGCGTCATACAATTTTATGGAGTCAATGGTGCGCAGAACAAAGATGAGTGTCAAAACCGGCGTCAGCATGGGGAAAGTCAATCTTCTAAGCACCATCCAAATCGAAGCACCGTCCAATTCAGCCGCTTCAAAGGGCTCCCTTGGAAGGGACTGTAAACCTGCCAGAACGATCAACATGACATAGGGGGTCCACATCCAGATGTCAAACACAATAATGCTGGGCATGGCCCATTTTGGATCTCCCAGCCAGTTTGGAGCTTTCACACCCGGGATCAAATTCATCAACCAGGTGTACACACCAAAATCCGGATCATACAAATACCGCCACACCAGACCGACGGCTGCCGGTGCAGATGCCATGGGTAAAAGGAATAAAGCGCGGATAATGCCTTTGAACCATTTCAACTGGTTGATCATGAAGGCAAGTGCGATCCCGAAGATCATCTCTATGCCCACAGCGAAAATTGTAAATTCAAGGGTTCTTCCTGCGGCGCTCCAGAATTCGTCATTATTTAACGCATCACGGAAATTATCCAGTCCAACCCAGCCTTGAATACCGCCAGCGGTCAAATCGGCATAATGAAAAGATAGATAGATCGCGTAGAACAGGGGAACCAGTCCGAAGAAGATCAAGACGACCATGGCCGGAGAAACCAGGATCATCGAATACCACTTATCTGAGAACCTGTTCTTTTTATAGCTCTGAGTTTGAGTGGTTGTTAATTCTGCTTCACTCATTGCTTCCTTCTCCTTATTCTTTGTAATTGGGGTACGAGTACTAGACATACTCGTACCCCAACTCATACCTCAAAGCACAACCTTATTTCTTCAAACGTACCTGCAAACTCTTGTCAAATTTGAAGGAGCAATCAGCACTGGCGCTGGGTAATTCAACGCCTTCGAGTTTTACTTCGCAGGCTTTACCACCGCACAGTTTTGTGATGGCTTTGGCATATCCATCCATTGCCTGCTGGGGCGTCTGCTGTTTGGTCACAGCGGCAGACAGCCATTGCGGAGCTTCCTCATAAATCTTGCCAACCTGCGGAACATAGATCATATTTGTATGCCAGCACTTATCGGCCCAATCATTGATCTGTTTCACCACTGGGAAGTGTCCGGCGGTCTCACGGTTCTTGGTATAGAAGTCTTTATCGGTCATGATACTGTCGCGGATCGCACTGCCACCACCTTGCGCAAATGAAAGCTGGGCTTCTTTGCTGGTGATGAATTTCATGAACTGCCAGGCCATATCAGGATTCTTGGATCCCTTGGGGATACCGATATTGAAGGCACCAGCCCAAACGCGGCCGCCACTGGGATTCGGTGCAGCACAAATTTCGGAACCGGGGATCTGTTTCTCTGTCTTGACAGCGTTCGCCCATTGATCCAGGTAGAACGGGCCCGTCATGGCGATCAGTCCGGAGTTCAACTGGCTGACAACGAAGTCATAGGAACCGGTCAATGAACCAGGAGGAGCATTGGGAACCAGTTTTTCGATATCGTAGGTCAGTGCCTTGACATAGGCGGCATCATCCACACCGGGGGTGCCATCTTTGTTGATCACATCTCCGCCCATACCCCAGGCGATCATGTTGACTTCGTCGAATAGATTGGTAAAGCGGCCGGACATGGTACCAATACCGTAGAAATCTTTATCCAGCTTCTGGCCTTTCAAAGTGTCGCCGGCTTTGCGGGTGAAGAAGGCCGCGATATCTGCCATCTGATCATAGGTCGTTGGGATATCCAGTTTGTAACCGTATTTCTTTTCGAAAGCGGCCATTTCTGAGGGATCCTCGAACAGATCGCAGCGGTAGATCATACCCTGTGTATAGGTGTAGTAAGGAAGACCATAGGTCTTGCCTGCCCAACCACCACCAGTTTTCACAAGGATTGGGGTAATATCTTCGAAATCCAACTCTTTGGGATCTTCCTTTGCGATATAATCATCGAGAGGAAGAAGATATCCGTTATTGGCCCATTCAGCCTTCCAGGATACGTTCCAGGTGATGACATCATAGGCGCCAGTCCCGCCTACCATATCGAGTACTTCTTTCTCATACATCGTCGGGAGATCCATCTTGACGATGTTTACTTTGTACCCGGTCTTCGCTTCAAAGTCCTTCGCCACGTTCTCTGCCCAGTCGGTGTAGAAACCGGCAATGGTCGCCCAGGTAATTTCTTTCTTATCCGCAGCCGGAGCAGCCGCAGCGACACTGGTTACAGGAGCAAATCCAGCAAATAAAACGGAGACTACCATCAGCACCGAGAATAATTTTGACAGCCTACTTTTCATCTCTTGTTTTCTCCTTGTCATTGGTTTTTATCAACTTTATTCACATAACAGGTTTTCAATTTTCTTCAGCTTTTCGTATATTCCACCTCCATGGGCAAGCCCTTGAATGAACCAGGTATTTCCCGGGGATTTGCGCCTGCTGGAAAAAGGATGGATAAATTCCCTTCCCGTTGATCCATGCGCTGATCTATGAATTGGTCCGGGTTAAACCAAGTTTTTCTGAGATTAACTGGGAGTACTTCTGGCCGATCCTGGCCAGAGTTTCATCACGGTCCGGGGTCATCGATATTACCCAGCCGGCAATGCTGATGGCGGCAATCACTTTACCTTCATGATTGCGCACAGGAAGAGCCACACAGCGAATTCCTTCTTCGTTTTCGCTGTTATCGATCGAATAACCGCGTTCGCGGATCATTCGAAGATGGTCAAAAAATTCCTTTGGTTGGGTGATGGTATTTCTGGTATGGTATTTCAATCCAACCCGATCGATGTATTTCTGCCACTCCGTTTCGGGAAGAAAGGCCATTAAAGCCTTCCCCAATCCGGTGCAATGCGCCGGCATTCGGTTCCCGATCCGCGATGCCATTTTCACTGGGGATTTTCCATCGATCTTGTCCACATAGACCACTTCGAAATTATCCAGGTAAGCCAGATGGACCGTTTCGCCAGTCTCATCACTCAATTTACGAAGAATTGGATGGGCCTGGGTACGCAAGTCCAGGTTGTTTAAAAATTTCGACGCCAGCCAGAGAGCTTTTGATCCAAGCGTATAACAACTGGTATCCGCATCCTTGACCACATAACCCAGAGATTCAAGTGTGGTCAGGTAGCGGTAAGCTGTACTTTTATTAATGGATAAAGCGCGACTTAATGCCGACAGTTCAATGGGATCTGCTTTATTGGCTAAAAACTCAAGTATGACAAATGCCTTTTCAACCGAGTTATTCAGGGAAGCTGCGGATGGATCCATTTTCCATTTCCTGTTACAGCAGGATCAGTGTTTCATTATGTAAAACTGCGTTTCATTATCAATATGATACATGTTTATGTTGTTTATGTCAATAGTATCTTGTTATATATTTATGTTCGTACATTATTATATTCCAATAATCAAGAATGTCAATATCGTCTTATGAAACAAAATCCTAACAATTGAAATGATCAAAATCGCCTTTTTTAAATCCGCAATTTGAGAACAAAATGCTTCAATATTAAAGAAAAGCATAACCTATATCTGAATAAAAGTGATCTCTTGACAGGCCGGATTGTTCCTTTATAATTGCATTCGTGAATATAAATCTTCTTTCACTGCATCATCATTCATTTTTCTCCCCCATTTGATCGGCGGAGCCGTTTTCGAATCTCAAGAAAATGCCTGAACTAAACCCCCGGTCAACCGGGGGATTTTTTTATCTATGAAGGATAGACCATGCTAAATCGTGAACCAACTGATCTGAGACTTTCCCTACCCTCCAAAGGACGACTCGCAGAAGAGACTCTGGATTTTCTCGCAGACTGTGGATTACCCGTCTATCGTCCCAATCCCCGTCAATATGAAGCTCTTATCCCTGATCTTCCCTCTGTCAGGGTGCTCTTCCAGCGCCCGCCGGATATCGTTGTCAGTGTCCGGGAAGGAACCGTCGATTTTGGTATCACCGGATTGGATGTTGTTGAAGAACGCAAAGGCGAATTGAATGAAGTCATGGTGATCCATGATGCGTTGAATTTCGGACAATGTCGTTTAAATCTGGCAGTGCCTGAAGCCTGGGCGGATGTAACCTCCGTTTACGATCTTCCGCAGAAAGCAGGTTCTCTCAATAGAAAGCTACGGGTTGCGACAAAATATCCGGAATTGACGGCAAAATTCCTGAATAATCTCAGTATCTCATATGCCCTGATCCCGGCGGAAGGTACTCTGGAGACAGCTCCTTCCATTGGTTACGCGGATATGATCAGCGACATCGTCTCATCCGGACAGACACTGCGCGATAACCGCCTGGTTGCTCTGCCTGATGGTTGTCTGTTGACATCGCAGGCGGTTTTGATCGCCAACCGAGATTCACTGGCCAGCCGGCCGGAGGCACTCCAGGCGGCGCGTTACCTGTTGGAATTCTTTGAAGCTCATCTGCGTGCCAATGAAAATCTTTCCATATTCGCCAATATGCGTGGAACTTCTGCGGAAGCTGTTGCCAGTTCGATCTTTACATCCTGTCACATTCCGGGCTTGCAGGGACCTACAATTTCTCAGGTAATCGTAAGAAATCCAAATGAAACCTGGTTTGCCGTCAATATCATTGTGCAGCGCAGCCACCTGTATCAGGCTATCACCGAATTGCGAGCCATTGGTGGCAGCGGAGTGGTGGTCACACCGGTAAAATATATTTTCGATGAAGAACCCCCGCGGTACACAGCTCTGCTCCAGGCATTGAAAGGAGCTGCTTCATGAAGGCCGGGAAACGCATCACGGATATGGCAGCTTATACTCCGATCGAACCGGTGAATATTCTGGCCACGCGGCTGGGTATTCCCGCAAATCAGATTACCAAACTGGATGCCAACGAAAATCCGTATGGACCTTCCCCGCTAGTCCGCCAGGCTCTGGCCGAACTGGATAGCATTAATATCTATCCCGACCCGGAAAGCCGTGTACTGCGTTCCAGACTTTCAGAAGTGTACGATGTTCCATTTGAAAATATTCTAACCGGTTCCGGTGCCGACGAATTGATCGATCTGCTGGTCAGAGTCGTAGTCGAACCGGGGGATCGTGTGATCAACTGTGTGCCCACTTTTGGTATGTACGATTTTGATACCGCGTTGAATTTCGGGGTATGCCTGAACATCCCCCGTAGATCTAATTTTTCCCTCGATATGAAAGCTATCGAGAAAGCTGTTAAAAAAGAACAACCCGGGATCATCTTTGCCTGTTCTCCGAACAACCCGGACGGCCGCCGGTTGACCGGGGAAGAAACGGACTTCCTTCTTTCTCTACCGGCACTCATCGTACTGGATGAGGCTTATATTGAGTTCACCCAGCAGAACGGTGATCTCGGTGTGAATAACTCTCTGATCCGTCAGGTGACTGTCAGAGATAATCTGATTGTCCTGCGCACCTTTAGTAAATGGGCCGGTTTGGCCGGGCTGCGCATCGGGTTCGGTGTTTTTCCCACCTGGCTGATGGATTCATTATGGAAAGCCAAGCAACCCTATAATGTGAATGTGGCGGCCAGCGCAGCAGCCTGCGCGTCGCTCCAGGATAGAGACTACCTGGCGGACAATGTCAGCAAGATACAGGCAGAACGCTCCAGACTCTATCAGAAACTGCTTGCGATTCCTGGGATCACACCGTTTCCATCCCAATCAAATTTCATTTTATGTAAAGTGGATGGAAAATCCGCCAGAGACGTAAAAACCGAACTCGCCGCCAAAGGTGTGTTCATCCGACATTATGAAAACGCCCTGCTCCGCGACTACATACGCATATCTGTAGGACGTCCCGGCGACACAGATATATTGATCAGGCAACTGGAGGAATTATTATGACGACACAAATTACAACCTCAACAGAATCTCGGCATGCGCAGATTGTGAGAGAGACCTCCGAAACCCGCATCAAGATCGATCTTGATCTGAACGGCAACGGGAAATGCGACGTCCAGACCGGGATTGGATTTTTTGATCATATGCTCAATCAGCTCGGACATCATGCGCTGCTGGATCTTACGGTCAAAGCGGACGGTGACTTGAGCATTGACTGTCACCATACAGTGGAAGACACCGGGTTGGCGCTCGGGGAAGCTTTCAGTAAAGCTCTGGGTGATAGAAAAGGGATCAACCGCATGGCTGACGCGACTGTTCCCATGGATGAGAGTCTGGTACAAACCTGTGTGGATTTTTCTGGTCGTCCATATTGTGTCTTCAAAAGCAACTGGCGGGGAGAAGTGGTTGGAAACATGCCGGTTAGCCTGATCGAGCATTTCTGGGCTTCCTTTGCCGTCACCGCTGGATGCAATATCCATATCCGTGTGCTGGATGGAAGTGATAATCACCACATGGTCGAAGCAGTTTTCAAATCGGCAGCGCGGGCTATCCAGTCTGCCATACGGATAGATCCACAGCGTGCCGGTTCAATTCCCTCAACCAAAGGGATGATCCAGACACGGAATGATCCGATATGAACCCGCAGAAAGTTCAGCTAATCGACGCCGGCACCGGCAACCTGCAATCTGTCTACAACGCGCTGAATAATTTGAACGCGGAGATCAGGCTGGTCGCCAGCGGATTGGAGTGCCGGAAGGATGAAAAAACTATCCTGCCGGGAGTGGGCGCGTTTCGCCGATTCATGGAAGGGCTGGTGGAGAGAGATTTAATGGAAGGCATCCTCGAGATTGCTCAGGATGGTACGCCACTTCTGGGTATCTGCGTTGGAATGCAGGCCATGTTGGATTCGAGCGAAGAGATGGGCGATACACCTGGCCTTGGACTCATACCAGGTGTCGTGAAGCGTTTCCCGGAGAAGAAAGGTTATACCATCCCGCATACCGGATGGAATGACATCACCTTTTCAGGTTCCCCTGCACTGCTCAAAGATATCACTCCCGGTTCGTATTTCTATTTCAACCATTCCTATTTCTGCCAGCCTTCAAATCCAGTGAACTCACTGGCTCGAACGGAATACATTTTGGAATTCTCTTCAGCCGTGATATGTGGCAACTGCTGCGGTGTACAGTTCCACCCGGAAAAGAGTCAGAATCTGGGTCGGCAATTGATTGCCAACTTTCTTAGCATGTAGGTTGACCTGAGACGAACAACTTTTATAGGATAACCAATGACAGACTTCATCATCTTTCCGGCGATCGACCTGCGTAATGGGCAGGTTGTCCGACTCAGCCAGGGTGACCCAAACCGGCAGAAGATCTACAGTGCTGATCCCGCGTCGGTTGCCCGATCCATGCTGGAACAGGGAGCGGCCTGGCTGCATGTGGTCAATCTGGATGCCGCCTTTGGCGAAGCCTCCGAAGCCAACTGGCAGGCGCTCGCCACCATTCTGGATACAGCAAAAAAATACAACGGCCGGGTGCAATGCGGCGGCGGGTTACATTCTGTCGAGCAGGTGGAAGTGATACTTTCCGCAGGCATCGACAGGGCGATCATCGGCAGTCTGGCCGTCAGGTCTCCTGAAACCGTGAAACGCCTTCTTCAGAAATTCGGTCCGGAGCGTATTGCCGTCAGTTTGGACGGCCGGCAGAAAAAAGTGATGGTGGCGGGATGGCAGCAGGCGTCTGAAATCGGTGTGTTTGAACTGTCGCGGGATTTAAAAGAAATGGGACTATCGTGGTTGGTTTACACCGATATCGAACGGGACGGTCTGCAAACCGGAAGTGATGTCGAGACCACCACTGCTCTGGCACGAGACACCGGGTTGAATATTATCGCCTCAGGTGGTGTGTGCACCCCGCATGAAGTGAAACAACTGAGGGATCAGGGGGTCGCAGGCGCGATCATCGGGCGCGCGCTGTATGAAGCAACCGTATGCCTGCCCGATCTGTTGGAAGCTGCTAGAGATAAGAGGAAATAATTATGCTGACCAAACGCATCATTCCATGTCTGGATATCAAAGACGGCCGGGTGGTCAAAGGCGTGCAGTTTTTAAATCTGCGCGATGCGGGAGATCCGGTGGAACAGGCGCGGATTTATGACCAATCCGGCGCGGATGAGCTGGTCTTTCTGGATATTTCTGCCAGCGCTGCCGGAAAAGCCACCTGCATCGAGGTGGTAAAAAAAGTCGCCCGGGCGGTATTTCTGCCATTCACCGTGGGCGGCGGTATCCGCTCAGTGGAAGATATGCGCAATTTACTGTTGGCCGGTGCGGATAAGATCAGCATTAACACATCTGCCGTGCAAAATCCCGAATTGATAACTGAAGGAGCCAGAGCTTTTGGTAGTCAATGTATCGTTTTAGCCATCGACGCACGGAAACAATCCGGTATTTCACCTTCCGGTTACGATGTGACCATACACGGTGGTCGCACACCGGTCGATCTGGATGCCGTTGGGTGGGCGCGCCGGGGTGTCGAACTGGGTGCCGGTGAGATCCTGTTGACCAGCATGGACCAAGATGGTTCTTTAGATGGTTATGACATAACTTTAACGCGAGCAGTTGCGGAAGCGGTCTCCGTCCCGGTGATTGCCTCAGGCGGTGCCGGTTCCATGCCGCATTTTGCCGAAGTGCTCACCGCCGGCAAAGCGGAAGCCGCCCTGGCAGCATCGTTGTTCCACGATGGTGTTCTGGCGATCCCGGAATTGAAAAATTATCTGAAAAGCCAATCCATTCCCGTGCGCCTGTTGTAAGATATAGTACATATAAAGATCATTTTAGTTGAGGAAGGTCTGGTAATATGGAAGAGAAGATCAACCTGAAATTTGATATTAACGGTTTGATCCCGGCTGTAGTTCAGGACAATTCAACCGGCGCCGTGTTGATGGTTGCCTGGATGAATCGCGAAGCTTACGATTTAACCAGGCGTTCCCACCAGGCGCACTTCTGGTCGCGCTCCAGACGGGAAATCTGGCATAAAGGAGCCACATCGGGGAACACCATGACTGTTATCTCCATGTGGGTTGATTGCGACGCTGATACGGTTCTTTTGAAAGTAAATCCTGCCGGTCCAGCCTGCCATACAGGCCAGACATCCTGTTTCTTCCGTGAGATCAATCTGATCAATCCATAACATCAGGGAAACCATGAAGATTAACGATCTGTACACCACTATCCTGGAAAGAAAAGCGAATCCCACCGCCGCTTCCTATACCGCGCACCTGTTTGATGCCGGTGCGGATGAGATCATCAAGAAAGTGGGTGAAGAAGCCATTGAAGTTATAATTGCCGCCAATAATCAGGGTAAAGAACGACTTATTGAAGAGATTTCAGATTTAACCTATCATGTTCTTGTCTTAATGGCATTGCACCATATCACACCGGATGATATTCTAGGAGAATTGGAAAAACGCCATAAATGAGAAAAACAATTCTGCTGTTTGATATGGATGGAGTTCTGGTGGAACCCCGGCGCTATCGGGCTTCCCTGCAGAGCACCATGGATTATTTCGGCAGAATTATGGGTTGGGATTCACTCTATCCTGGTGAGAGTACCATCGCCTGGTTCGAATCACGGGGGATCATCAGCGAGTGGGATATCGCGCCGGTGTATATCGCCGGAGTGATCGAGGCCGTTTTGGAAGCCAATACCTACATGACCATCCCCAATGATTTGCTCACTTTTTGTGAGATGGTGAAGAGAGCGCGTATCTCCAAACCAGAATTCGATGTCGAGACTATTCTCGGGCAACTGCCAGGATTGAAAAAATCAGGGTTTGCTTACTGCGATATGGTGCTTTATCTGGTGGAATCCGGGCCGGCGCGCGCTGTTTTCAGCCGTCTGGCTGGAACTCCTTTGTTGGATGACATACTACAACACTCGCGCAACGTACACCTAAATTTGATCACCCGGGTTTTTCAGGAGGTTTTTCTGGGGGAAAACGCCTTTGAGAATTCCTTCCACCTGCCGGCCATTTGTTTTGATCGCAATACCGAACGCATCGTGGACCGTCCCCTGATTACATCGGATTGGAATTCGGCGCTGAAAAAACGCTGGCAGGATGGATTGGTTGATATGGCTATTTTCACCGCCCGCCCCTCCGCGCAGGATTATCCACCGGGTGAAGGACGCATTGAGTTCTCTCCGGAAGCCGATATTATCGTGAATCAGCTCGGTTGGCAGCGTATCCCCATGATCGGGCTGGGACAGCTTCAGTATGCCGCCGATCAGCTGGGCTGTCTATCGGTCGAATTGATGAAGCCCTCACCCGTGCACATTCTGGGTGCCATTGGGATGGCAGTCACCCGTGACCTGCTCGGTTCAATCCAGGCAGGCTGGAATCTGCTGAACGACAAACCCACTACGTTCTATGATTCATTCAGCGAACTGGATATCCATGTTTTTGAAGATTCGCCGGTGGGCGTCAGAAGCGCCGACAAAGCTGTGGATCTGCTGGATATACAGGGAGTATCCGCATGGTTGACCAAATGGGGTATTTCCACCGATGCGAATAAGGTGAAGGAATTGCAAAAATTGGACGCCCAGATCGTCTCCACAGTGAATGAGGCGCTTGCTAGGGTAGATTTATAGAACTAATTTGATATTTCAGTAAAAATCACAAATATTCTAGTTTTGATTTTTCAAACAATATTTTCTCTTTTGTCTATAATATTCTAGGTTAACCTTTCAACAATGGTATCCTTTTTAATTAAATTGAAAGGGAATTAACCTTTATAGAATTCTTAGATCTGGTAAATCAAGAATAATAAATTGTAAAGATATAGTTTATTGGATGGAACAAGCTGACCGCTTTGTCAACTCCCTGATCTATCACCGTCATAACGAGATATTTCTTTTAAACATATCGAATCATTTTCACATAATTTAGAATTTTTTTTACGCATCTGTATATATATTCATTTTTTTGTATCCGAATCTATAACATTACACGACCGCCTGATATCTCTCCAGGCGGTCGCCATATTTACTCCTTCTTCTGGCAGACGATTTCAGCCAGGATCAGCGGGAACAACCAGACCATCAGGCGCATGAACACCACCGCACCCAGTGTGTGGCGGATCAGGCCGGCGCTGTCACCAAAAAAGGCCGCCGTGTACAACCCGTAGATCATGGCCATGAGCCACAGGCTGAAGATCAACCAGGCTTTGTTCTCTTTGATCGAGTTGCGAATGGACGTGATGGTGATCAGCAGCCCGCAGAAGAGAGGGAAGAAGAAAGAGACACTCGACATAGGGTGGAAGATATCGCCGACTTCCAGAACCAGCTTACGGATAACGGAAGAACCGGTAAAGAAATATGGTTGGAGGTTCTCGGAAAAAGCGTCCGACAACCTACCCATGAATTCCGTCACCATGAATCCGGGATTATTAAACAGGAAACTCAGGTAGGCTTTCGAACCGGTTTTTTGCACCCATTCATTCGTCCAGGGTATGGGCATACCCCAAACCTGTTGAAAGTACTGCTCGCGTTCAGGGAAGTTATTCACCCAGTCGTTATAGATATCAAACCAACCCCAGGCCCAGCGGTTGGCTGCGAAGGTCGTTATCGAATACCAGTAGGCGAGAAATCCCACCCAGACGGTCAATCCCACAATCCACCACACCGGTAAATTCCGGCGAATAATCGGGATGATCAGGAATGCCAGCAGAAAGACAAGAATGATGATCAGGGTATTAGAATTGGAATCGCGGGTGAATGCCCACATTGGTAAAAGAAGTGCCCAGACAACAAATAGCACCCGGGTCAGAATACCCGCATGGTTCTTTTCACGAGACACCCGGTACAGGAGTTCAAGTGTCGTTGCCGCCAGCAGTGCAAACAGGGAAAAGCTGAGAGATTCCGTCATCAGGATGGAATCCCATTCCGCCAGCGAAGGGCTGAAGGCAAAGATAAGAATAGCGGCGGCCGCTACAGGCCTGAGGGCTTTGGTTTTCAAATACCGGCAGATGACCAGCGTGAGGGTGATCCAGGCAAAAATCGCCAGAACAGCCTGCACAAGCACGATCTTGAAATATTCCGGTTGATAGGCTTTATTCTTCGTCCCCACTTCGGGAGCCGCCGGGTAACTGATAGCCGCTGGTTCGTGGTAACCGTTTTTTGGTTCAAATAAATTGAAGAAAACTGGGTACGTCGGCAAACGGCGGGAAGTGAACGCCTCCCAACTGAAAAGTGGGATGTTGGCCTGCAAATAATAGGAAGAGGTATCGTTAGTCGCGATGGATAACTTCATATCACCGTAGAAAGTTATTCTAAACTGTACCATCACCAGGATGATCACCCCTGTGAGAAGATTAGCCCAGTTATCTTTTACCCAACCACCCGCTCTGACAATGCCATTCTTCATTAAATAACTCCAACCTTCTTTCCCACACGTTTAAAGATATCCAGAACTTTTTCCAGTTGCGCATCCGTATGAGAAGCCATATAGCTGGTACGCAATAGTTGCTTTCCCGGAGCGACCGCCGGTGAGATTACCGGATTCACGAAAACACCTTCATCGAACAGGGACCGCCAGAAATTGAAAGTCTTCAGATCGTCTCCCACCATGATGGGGATGATCGGGGTAACTGATTTGCCCACGTCGAATCCCATGGATTTATATCCGGCTCGCATCTTCTCGCCGATCTGGTTGATGCGTTTGATCCGTTCGGGTTCTTCTTTCATCACATGCAGGGCAGCCAGAGCAGAAGCCGCCTGAGCCGGTGTAATGCTGGCGCTGAAGATCAACGATCTGGCGTGGTGCTTAATATAATCGATAATATCCGCATCGCCGGCCACGAATCCACCCAGTGAGGCGAAACTCTTGCTGAATGTTGACATGACCAGGTCCACTTTATCGGTCAGGTTGAATTGCCAGGCGGTTCCATGCCCATCACCGGTAACGCCCATACCATGCGCGTCGTCAATCATCAAGCGCGCTCCGTGCTTTTGACAGCTTTGCACCAGTTCCGGCACCAGCGCCAGGTCACCTTCCATGGAAAATACACCGTCGGTAACCAGTAATTTCCCGGATGATTCGGGGATGGCCTGCATCACCCGTTCAAGATGATCCAGATCATTGTGGCGGTAACGCTCCAATTTTCCAAATCCCAACCGCGCGCCATCCACAATACTGGCGTGGTCATCTTTATCCAGAATCACCGTATCATCCTTACACACCAGCGCACTGATCGTCCCCAGATTGACCTGCATGCCGGTTGAGAAAGTAAGCGCCGACTCTTTTCCAACCCACTGTGCCAGCTCTGCTTCCAACGTTTCATGCATTTCCAGGGTGCCGTTCAAGAACCGTGATCCGGTGCAGCTTGTTCCGTAGCGTTTGATGGCATCAATGGCCGCTTCACGCACTTTCGGATGAGTGGTCAATCCCAGGTAGTTATTTGAGCCGCACATGATGAGACGATGGCCTTTGTAGGTGACTTCCGTTCCCTCGTTCTCTGTCAGAGGTATGAAATACGGATAGTACCCTTCTTTGATTGCGGTTTTCGCGTCAGTATATTCGAAGCACTTCTGAAAGATATCCATCATATACTCCCTTGTCCATTCGATTGGTTCTTAGCTGGAGATATTCAGCAAGAGCGGCATGTTGTCTCTCGCTGAGTTCAGTTAGTTGGATGTGGTATTTCGCCGGTTTACTTCTTTCCAGGCATTAACGGCCATCCAGTCTACAATATTGAACGTCAATTTGCCCATGAAGTGATGCAGCCAATAGATCACAGTAGGCTCGAAACCCGGGGTGATTACGTATTGACGTTTGTTCAAGCCTGAGATAATTCCCCTGGCCACCTGCTGTGGTGTCTGCAGGCCGGCATTCCCGGCAATTTTCCTGGTCACCTCCGGTTTGAATTGCGATTCATAGGCCAGTTGCTCGGTGTCGGTATCCGGTGGAAACACCACACTCACCCTGATCCCCCTGGGTTTCAACTCATTGCGCAGCGCATCCGAGAAACCGGTCACCGCGAATTTCGATCCGCTGTAGGCTGTATATCCGTAAATTCCAAGAAATCCACCCACGGAGGAAATATTGACGATTATTCCGCTACCTCTAGCCAGCATGGCAGGCAGAACCGCTTTTACGCAATTCACAGTTCCGAAGTAGTTGACATCCATAGTCCTTTTGAAAATATCTATAGCCAAATCTTCAACCTGCCCGGGGTGTGCGAAACCGGCGCAATTCACCAGAATTTCCGGTGCGCCATTTTCAACGACCCACTCCCCCAACTTTTTTTGGACATCCTCCATCCTGGTCACATCCAGGGGTATTCCGGTCACCTTCTGAGATGTATCAACTCTGCATGCTTGAATAGATTCAACAGCCTTCGCGATTCTTGTCTCATCTCTGGCAGCAATGGTTATACCCGCTCCAAGTCTGACGAATTCCTCCGCCAGAGCCAGTCCTATTCCGCGAGAACCGCCGGTAATGATCACTTTACTGTTGGAATAGTCCATGATCTTTCCCTCAAAAAGGTTGCGATAATCCCAATGGCATGGTCAGTCTACCATTGGGATAGTATTATCTGGAATGGAGTATTCTCATCCACCTTTAATCTACAATTTCCTTAGTATACCCGAATTAACTTGCTTAAGTATCCTGCCTATGCTAAAATGTGGTTGCTTTTAGCTTTTTAGTCGTCCTTGAAAAGTGGGTTTCCCCCACTTTTCTGTTTGTAACGGGTTTCACGCGGAGTCGGCAAGAAAATGAAAAACGAATTCACACTGGCCTTCAATGAAGTACTGGAAGAAAAACAGCTACCCAAAGAGATCATTCTCCAGGCATTGGAATCTGCCATGGTATCCGCTTATCGGCGGGCGGTAAACGCTTCAAACGCGCAACTGGTCGAGGCCAAGATCGACCCTGATACGGGACAGGTCACCATATATGCGGAAAAAGAAGTCGTGGAAGAATCCCAGGATGACCGCACCGAAGTCACATTGGAAAATGCCCAAAAAGTTAACCCCGAAGCAGAGTTGGGCAGTATGGTACTGGTCGAATCAACCCCGAAAGATTTCGGCCGTGTGGCCGCCCAGACCGCCAGACAGGTTATTCAACAGAGAATTCGCGATGCCGAACGCCAGTCGCAATTGAGTTTCTATGAAAAACAACTGGGAGAGATCGTCTCCGGTGTCGTTCAGGCTGTTGGCGCCCAGGGATTGACGATCGGTCTTGAAATGAAGGCCGAAGGGACAATGCCGCGCAAAGAAATGATCGGCGGAGAACGGTTTCGCATTCATGACCGTGTCAGGGCTTTGATCTCTGAAGTCAAGGATTCCCAGCGCGGTCCACAGATCATTCTCTCCCGCACCCATCGCAATTTCCTGCGTCGTCTGCTTGAAAATGAAGTCCCCGAAATTTATCACGGCGTGGTCGAGATTCGTTCTATAGCCCGTGAACCCGGTCAGCGTGCCAAAGTCGCCGTATCCGCCGCCCAGGCTGGTATCGACCCGGTTGGTGCGTGTGTGGGTATTCGCGGCGTTCGCATTCAGGCCATTGTCCGCGAATTGCACGATGAAAAGATCGATGTCATCGAATGGAATAACGACCCGGCGGTATACATCGCAAAAGCGATTTCTCCCGCGCGGGTCAGTGGCGTCTATTTAAATGAGCTTTCAGAAAATGGAAAAACCGCCACGGTGGTAGTTCCGGAAGACCAGCTAAGCCTGGCTATCGGCCGCGATGGTCAAAATGCCCGACTGGCGGCCAAACTGACCGGCTGGCGGATCGATATCAAGAGTCTTCCTGAAGCAGCCAGCGATGCGTTAAACAAGCTGACTTCCGATGACACCTATAAACCACAATTCGAAAATGAAAAAGATATCGTTCCTCTGATAGAAGCCATGCTGGCCAAAAAAGCAGATGGCCGCCCGCTGCCGCCGGAAGACTACGATGTCATGACCAAATTTGTGGATCGGGTGGAACGCCGTGCCATTGCCCGAAAGCAACCTGTCCCTGTAGTGGAAGAATCCAGAGCGGTGGAAGTCTTGCATGATATCCCCCAGGAAAAATTGGATGTCGATATTCTCGATTCGGGATTGCCCGAACATGTGGCATATCTCCTCCAGGAAGCCAGCATTTCAACCGTACGCGATCTGGCATACACCTATCGCACCGCACCTGACAATATTTTGAAACTGCAGGGAATCGGTCCCCGCGCCATGCAGGAAATCCACAATCTCATGGCACAGCTGGCAGCTCCGGCTGAAGTTCCGGTTGAATCACAGGCCGAACCTGTCGTTGTCCAACCGGTTGAAGAACAACCGGTCGAAGTGATAGAATCGGTTTCTCCAGAGACTCAGACCGTTGAGCCGGGAATATCCGGTGAGGCCGAAGAGGCTGAAGAAGAAGTATCCTTCGATCAATTGTTTGCTCTGAAATCTGAGACTCTACTGAATAATATCGAACCGATTTCAGAAGAAGATGAAGAACTTGACGAAGTCAACAAGAAAACCGGCAAGAAGAAGAAACCAAAACACGTCGAAGTGACGTATGATCCCGATCGCGATATGACCACAGTTGTCAAGAAGCACAAACGCGGCGGCGGTTGGGAATGGGAAGAATAGAGCAAAAAGTAAAGGAAAGGTGGCAAAAAAAACAGCAATTCGTGTTAGGCATATACCCCAACGGACCTGTGTAGGCTGTCATCAGGTGCATGAAAAGAAAGCGCTCATTCGCCTGGTACGCACAAGTGAGGGTATAGTCATCGATCCCGGCGGGAAGATCGCCGGCCGCGGTGCTTACCTTCATGAACAGAGATCGTGTTGGGAAAAAGGGCTGAAAGGCTCGCTTGCCAGAGCGTTAAAAACAGAAATAACCGAGACCGATCGTGAAGTACTGATGTCCTTTCTTGCGACACTTCCCAAAGATCCATTTTCAGCTAATGATGAATCTGTATCAGGAAAGTAGCATGTAAATCAATCTAAATTCGATCATTCTCGCGTTACTTCAAAAAGAAAGAAAAGATCGGGCCCTGGTTTCCAAATTTTGTGGGGGTGGGAAGACAGGCTCGCGAAAAACTGGAGGTGCAGTATGAGCGAGAATGGGCATAAGACAATTGAATTGGCCGGAAATGTCACCGTCAGAGATCTGGCAACGGCGACATCCACCAGCCCAATACAGGTAATTAAAATATTGATGGCAAACGGGGTGATGGCCAATATTAACCAACTGGTAGATTTCGATACGGCCGCCATTGTAGCTTCAGAATTGGGATTTGATGCAACTCTGGAAGTTGAAGAAGAAGTAAAAGAAACTGAATCCGGAGAGATTCCTTTCTGGAGACAGATCATCGCCAGCGAAGAACCATCCAAACTGATGAACCGTCCTCCGGTGGTGACAATTCTCGGTCACGTTGATCACGGTAAAACCACTCTGCTCGACGCCATCCGGCACAGCGAAGTAGCTGCTGGCGAGGCAGGCGGTATCACCCAGCATATCGGCGCCTATCAGGTTGAGCACAAGGGGAAACTGATCACATTTCTGGATACTCCAGGCCATGCGGCATTCACTGCCATGCGAGCCCGTGGAGCCCAAGGAGCGGATATCGTTATTCTGGTTGTGGCAGCCAATGATGGAATAATGCCTCAAACACGTGAAGCCATCGCGCATGCCCGCGCCGCGCGTGTCCCGATCATTGTTGCTCTGAACAAAATCGACCGACCAGATGCAAATGCGGATTTTGTGAAAAAACAACTGGCAGACCTTGGGCTGGTTCCGGATGAGTGGGATGGGAATACTATGGTTGTTCCCGTTTCCGCCAAACAGAAAACGGGCATCGAAGATTTACTCGAAGCTATCCTTCTGGTTTCTGAAAGCATGGATATCAAAGCCAATCCCGCCAGTAATCAAATTATCGGTACCGTGATCGAAGCCGAACTGGATCATGGAAAAGGTGTTATGGCCACCCTACTGGTTCAAAACGGCAGTCTTGAAGTCGGCGATGTGGTTCTGGCCGGTAAGGCGGTAGGAAAACTGCGTGCCATGTTTGACTTCCATGGAAAGAAAATCCGTAAAGCCGGACCTTCCACACCGGTGCAGGTCATGGGTCTATCCGATGTACCAGAAGCGGGCGAATTGTTCCAGGTTTATGCCAGCGAGAAAGAGGCCCGCACGATCGCCGCGGAACGCAAATCTCAACAGCAGCAGAAATCGATAAACGCGCCGAAAGCTTCTCTTGAAACCCTCTTTAACCGTATTCAGGCTGGCGAGACCAGGGAATTGCGTCTGATAGTGAAGGCGGATGTGCAGGGCTCTCTTGAGCCAATCTCAACCGCCTTGAATGAGATTGAGAAAGGTGACGTGAGTATCAATGTACTTTACTCGGAGACCGGTGACATCGGGGATAACGATGTAAACCTGGCTTCCGCCTCAAAAGCCATCATCGTCGGGTTCAACGTTCAGGCGGATGCCAGCGCCAAACGACTGGCAGAAGCGGAAGGTGTATCCATTCGCCTTTATCAAATTATTTACCGACTCATAGAAGATGTTGAAAAAGCTCTTAAAGGAATGTTGGAACCCGAATTCAAGGAAGTGCAAATCGGGAAAGCCGAAGTCCTGGCCGTCTTTAAGATTTCAAAACTGGGTAATATTGCCGGCTGCCGGGTGACTCTCAATGAGGTCCGTCGTAACGGCAAGATAAGAGTGATCCGTAATGGCGAGAAAGTTTTCGAAGGGGAAATTTCTTCCCTCAAACATGAAAAGGATGATGTCAAAGAAGTCCGTCAGGGTTTTGATTGCGGAATTTCATTAAAAAACTTTGATGAATTTGAAAAGGGCGACCTTCTCGAATGTTTCACGCTGGAACGCACGAGTTGATCTTCGGATAGCCCGGTAAGAAAGAATAATTTGTATGCCATCAAGCATGAGATTACAGCGAATTTCAGACCGCATCCGTCAGGAGCTGTCTGAAATGGTGATAAAAGAAATCGCCGATCCGCGCCTTGACGGGATTTCAATTACGGATGTCAAGGTGGATCGCGAATTGGCCTATGCCGATATTTTTGTGTCGGCTGTGGAAGGCAGTATCCGTTCGAAAGAGGTGATAAACAGTCTGGAGCACGCATCCGGATTCTTGCGAAAATCACTTTCAGACCGGATCGAGCTTCGGGTTTTTCCCCGTTTACGCTTTCACTGGGATCCAACTCCTGAGCGGGCAGACCACATAGAAACCCTTCTGGCTTCTATCAAGGCGGAAAGTGCGTCAAAAACAAAGAATGACCAGCCCCATTGATCTTCAAATCCATTCAGCTTTCTCCAACGCCAGCCGCATTGTTTTAGTTTCACATATACGGCCAGATCAGGATGCCATAGGTTCTCTGCTTGGCCTGGGAGCTGCTCTTGAAAAAGCCGGTAAACAGGTTCAAATGGTTCTTTCCGATTCGATCGCCGTTGGGATGCGTTTTCTAGAAGGCGCGGACAAAGTAAAGCATGCGGCGGAGGAACCTTTTGATCTTTTTGTCTCGCTGGATTGTTCGGATACTAAAAGGCTGGGCAATGCTCTGCCAGCCGGAGCAATGGTGGATATCAACATCGACCACCATCTTTCAAACTTGAATTTCGGCCGTATCAATCTTGTTGAACCCGAGAATGTCGCTACAAGTGCCGTCATTGCAGAACATCTCACAGACTGGGGGCTGGAAATCGATCCATCGGTGGCGGCAGCTCTCTTGATGGGTATTCTTGGCGATTCACTGGGATTTCGCACCAGCAACACAACGGCGGCCACCTTGCGTCTGGCGGCCGACCTGATAGATTATGGGATCAACCTTTCGGATATATATACCCGAACGCTTGTTACACGTTCTTTTCAGGCGGTCAAATACTGGGGTATGGGTCTTCAAAATCTTTCAAAAAAAGGTCGGGTGATCTACACCAGTTTGTCTTTGGAAGACCGAAAAAATGCCGCTTATCCTGGAAATGATGATGCCGATCTGATCAATATATTAAGTACGGTCAACAATGCGGATGTAGCCATTATGTTCGTGGAACAGGGCCGTGATAAAGTAAAAGTTAGCTGGAGGGCAGTACCGGGAATCGATATATCAAAATTAGCGGTATCTTTTGGTGGAGGTGGACATCCGGCAGCCTCGGGAGCTGAAATCACAGGCTCCTTAAGCGATGTGAAAGAGAAGGTGTTGTCTGCCACTATCAATTATCTGAAAAAAAGCGATAATTAATATATTGATAGTTCAGGTGAGGAAATGAAAAATATGGGAGAACTCAAATAACTATGTATGAGGAATCCTTCAATGTCAATAATGCGATATCAGGGGTTTTGGTCGTTGATAAACCGGTCGGCTTGACCTCGCATGATGTTGTTCAGATCATCCGCAAGGGAACAAATATTCGGCGGGCAGGACATACTGGCACACTGGATCCGCGTGCTTCTGGCGTGTTAGTCGTTCTACTCGGACCGGCTGTGCGCCTCAGTGAATATGTTTCCGCATCAGATAAACGTTATCAGGCAGTTGTTCGATTGGGGCAGACAACCGATACCTATGATGCGGAAGGTCGCATCACAGGCGGGTCATCTCCGGTGGATATCACAGAAGAGCAGTTTGAAAACGAATTGAAATCGTTCATTGGAGAGATCGAACAAGTTCCTCCTCCATATTCAGCCATCAAAATCAAAGGGAAAAAAGCCTACGATATGGCACGTGATGGCGAAGAATTTGACCTGGAACCGCGTACCATTCATGTGTACAACCTCGATTTGCTGGAATGGGCTCCGCCTGAAGCGGTTGTTGATGTCTATTGCTCTTCCGGAACTTATGTTCGCTCACTGGCCCATGATCTCGGTGAAAAACTGGGTTGCGGTGCTCATCTGGTCGGCCTGAGGCGTACAAAGAGCGGTCGATTTACCCTGCGCGACGCCGTCCCTTTGAGAAAGCTGCGAGAATCCTTCGATTCTGGAAACTGGTACCAGTACCTGATCCCCGCAGCCGAAGCATTATCTGATTGGCCCGCGCTTGAATTGACCGCTGAACAGGTGGAAGCAGTGCGTCATGGAATCAGGGTGCAATCACCGGCACTGGCATCCACCTGGGCTCGCGGCATCAATGAACAGGGCGAACTGGTCGCATTGATGGAATACAATCCTGAATCGCAGGAATGGCAGCCTAAAAAAGTCTTCTTCTCATAATTCACTATGATCCAGGCCAGCTCCATTGAAGAACTCCACCTTAAAAAGGCCTGCGTTACGATAGGTTCTTTCGATGGTGTGCATACCGGCCACCGGAAATTAGTCGCGGCGCTGGTTGATTCAGCCCGCAGCCAGAGTATTCCGGCTGTTGTCATTACATTCTTCCCTCACCCGGCTGTTGTTTTCAAACAGATCGGGACTCCATTTTATCTATCCACACCTGAAGAGAAGGCGGAACAGCTTTCCAATCTGGGTGTCGACGTTTTAATTTCCATCCCATTCTCGCTGGACATCGCGAGTATTCCGGCGCTTGATTTCATTCGACTGTTAAGAAAACATCTAGGATTGACTGAATTGGTGGTAGGGGAAGGTTTCGCCCTGGGCAAAGGCCGCGCCGGCACAGTGGAGGTGCTATCTGGATACGGCCGATCAGAAGGATATTCTGTAACCTGCATTTCACCGAAACGATCCGGTGAAGAGGTTGTGTCTTCCAGTATGATCCGGGCTATGCTGCAAACCGGGGATGTGCAGACTGCGGCAACCGCGCTGGGAAGAGATTATGGAGTTGTAGGAACTGTGGAAAGAGGAGATGGCAGAGGCCGGACAATCGGTTTCCCAACAGCCAATCTGGATATCTGGCCACAAAAATTATTACCTTCTTCCGGCGTGTATCGTTGCATTTCTGAATTGAATGGAAAGACGTATCTGTCTGTAGCCAATGTAGGCTTTCGTCCCACTTTTACAGAAAACAAAAATAGAGTCTTTGTCGAAGTGCATCTTCTTGATTTTCAGGAAGATATATACGGCAGGCAAATTAAAGTACAATTCACTCACCGCTTACGCGGTGAAACAAAATACCCCTCTTTCGAAGAATTAGTACAGCAAATCAACCGTGATATTCAAATCGCCAGGGAACTCTGAACCATGCCCAGACCGCGAGAAATCTATCTACTGGATCCCCAGGAATACTCACCTGAAACCATCGCCGTTGCTTTTGCCAAGACATCCCGCTCACCGGAGTCTTTTAGAAAGATCGCGTCAGAATTAACCGGCGAATCAAGCGCAGAATTCAACGAAAAATGGGTGGTTGGATACGGTCATTCTTCTGTGTCGGAACATGCCGTCTTGCATATTGCCGTCGAGAATATTTCACGTCTGGCCGTCGAATGCCTGGAATCGAATCGCCTGGCATCATATACTGAAAAATCGACACGTTACCAGCAATGGTCCTGTGAAGATTTCCATATTCCCGAAGAATTTGCAGAGAGTAAAATCCGTGATCTCTATATTGAAACCTGCCTCGCACTGTTTCAACTGTACGAGAAATCACTTCCCGCAGTAGCTGCTTCGCTGGAAAAAGAATATCCACATAAGCAGGATGAAACACCCGCCCGTCGTAACCGTATCATTCTTACCGCGGCAGGTGATGTTTGCCGTTTCCTCTTGCCGGTATCTGCTTTCGCGAATGTCGGTATGACCATCAACGCCCGGGCCCTTGAACACGCCATCACCAAAATGTTGTCACACCCATTGCTGGAAGTCCAGAAAATCGGCATGGAGATCAAAGAGATCGCGAAGAGCAGCCTGCCTACTCTGTTAAAGTACGCCAACAGACAACCTTCCCTTCAATCCACTGCCGGTTTTTTTGAGAAATCCGTTCCAAATGTTGCAGAAATTTCAGACAGCAATTCCTTTCCCGGAGCCCGTCTGGTAAGGTTTGATGCTGATTTTGAAAATCAAATTCTGCTTGCCGCCATAATCCGATATTCTGGTTATACCTATGCGCAGGCTGTTGAATTTCTCACTTCAATGACCGCTGATGCGCGAAAAGAGTTTTACGCGAATATTTTCGGCATTCTGGGTGACCATGATATTCCCATTCGCGAATTGGAGTATGGTAATTTCATCTTCGAAGTAATTCTTGATCAGGGGGCATATCTTGAATTGAAACGCCATCGCATGATGACCCAGACCCCTTCCCCGTTCACCCCGCGCTTCGGGTACAGTATCCCTCTGGAAATCAAGAAAGCCGGCCTCTTGAACGATTATTCAAGTGTCATGGAAAAAGCCGGTGAAACCTATCACCGGTTGGCATCCATTTCAATTCCGGCTGCGTCTTATGTTCTCCCCAATGCCTATAATCGCCAGGTCATCCTCCAGTCGAATTTTCGCAGCCTGTTTCATTTTCTCTCTCTGCGTTCTGCACCCAATGCCCATTTTTCCATGCGGCGGATCGCTCAAGAGATGACCGACCAGATGATCAAGGTCTCGCCCAATCTGGGTTCATTCCTTCGAACAAATCCCGGCGAAACGGCGCAACAGATCGAAAAAGAATATTTCTATCGTGTTTAAATCTGGATGGTTCACGGCATCCAATCGAATGCAACTATCACGGTTGGCGATAGGTCTGGTTCTATTGTTGAATCTCCAGTGTGCCATTCAGTTCATTTCTTCGCCTGCCATTTATGCAGGGGGATTCGGGCTGACCGGTCTTCCGGGAGATATGGTCATTCGTGGAACCGGAATTCTTTTCTTGATGTGGAATGTTCCTTATATTTTCGCTTTCGCCAATCCGGTTAAATACCGAACTTCCTATCTTCAGGCAATCTTAATGCAGGCTATTGGCTTTATCGGTGAATTTGTTCTCTGGTCAACAGTACCGGCTAACCAGATCATCTTGCGCTCAAGCCTCTTTCGGTTCATTGTATTCGATGGCGCAGGTTTGCTCTTAATTATCTTCGGATTTTTGCTGTTACCTCAACTATAGATCGACCGGATCAGGAATGATGCACCGGGATCAATAACAGAGGGATACGAGTCAATTCCGGTATTTTTGGTGCAGAGGAACCCGCCCAAAACGCTTTCATCCCACTTTTTCCGTGGGTACCCAGAACAATCAGATCGCACTGATGTGAATTTGCGTCTTTAATGATCCATTGAACCGGATCGCCCCGATGCACATCCAGACTGACAGGAAATCCCTTTTTTTGCAAATATTCCGCCTTTTCCAAAAGGCGATCTTTCGCATCTTCTTCGGCGATATCCAGCATTGCCGTGGTGGCGGCCGGCAAGAGCATACCCATGGCCGCTTCCGAACCTCTTAACGAGGAGAAGGTCTCAACAACTGTCAGTAAGTGAAGGCCGGCTTTCAATGCCGCGGCCAGTTCGATAGATTTTTCTACTCCGGCCTCGTGGTCTTCTTTGCCGTCCAGCGCCAGCAAAAACTTCTGGAATATCTTTTCCGGCGGAGGTGTCTCATCCTCTCCCTGAGGTTGCAGCAACAGAACCGGCAGTCTGCCCATGCCGATCACCTGCTGGGCGATCGATCCAACCATGCGATCTTTCCAACCTTCTTCTCCATGAGTACATAAAACGATCAGATCATGGTCAAACTCTGTCGCATGTTCGACAATGCTTTCCGCCAAATCCGCCACACAGGTGGTGTGCACGTGGGTTTGTGTGTCAATCCCTACTGTTCGTAATTGTCCGGCTACCTGTTCCAGATACTGACAGGCTTCTTTGTCAGTCTTTATGTGATGATCCCCGTGTATGTTTTCCGGGGCATCCTCTTCAATTATGTGGATTAACGTTACTCTGGCATTTATCTTTCTGGCCAGATTCCTGACGACTGGCAGTACACTTTCCGCCAGGTGAGACCCATCCAGAGGAACGAGAATGTGTCTATACATTATGCTCCTCCACGTAACGCGAAGAAAATCAGCAAGAAATTCAAGCCGAGGATTAAAATGGCTACCAGCGACGCAGCCAGTGTTGTGAATTTCCTGTTGACCAACACACCCATGATCTTTTTCTGTGATGTAAAACGCACCAGTGGAATGATGGCAAAAGGCAGGCCAAAGCTCAATGCCACCTGACTGATGACCAGTGTGCGCGTTGGATCCAGTCCAAGAAAAATGACGATCAACGAAGGGATCATGGTTACCAGGCGGCGGATCCACACCGGGATTTCAAAATGCAGAAATCCCTGCATGATAACCTGCCCGGCCATAGTGCCAACAGAAGCAGATGATAGTCCGGAAGCCAGCAATGAAAGTCCGAATACCCAAGAGGCAGCTTTTCCTAAAAGAGGTTCCAGCGTGACATACGCCTGTTCAATAGTGCCGATCGAGGTCAGACCGCTGCGGTGAAAAGTCGAAGCTGCCATGATCAACATCGCGGCGTTGATCAGGCTGGCAGCACCCATGGCGATCAGGACGTCGATCAGTTCGTAGCGGAATAACTTTTGCATGGTCTTTGGCTTACGCACCACGATTCTGTTTTGCGTCAGGGCAGAATGCAAGAAGATGGCATGCGGCATGACCGTTGCGCCCAGTATACCCGTTGCTAGCAATATACTTTCCGTTCCAGAAAACTGGGGTACTACGACAGCATGGAACACCTGAGCCCAATCGGGTTTGTCCAGGAAGGTTTCGACAATATAGGAAATGGCAATCACCCCGACAAACGATGTGATGACCGCTTCGAGAGAACGAAATCCTGATCGTTCGAATCCCAGTATGAGGAAAGTCGCGATGGCTGTAAGAATACCTGCCAGCCACAGGGGGATACCCAGCAGCAAATTGAATCCCAGAGCTGCGCCGAGAAATTCAGCCAGATCGGTCGCCATGGCGACGAGTTCCATCAACACCCACATGATCCAGACAACCGGCATGGGAAATTGTTCCCGGCACAGCTCGGCCAGGTTTTTCCCTGTTGCAATTCCCAGTTTTGCCGAAAGGGACTGAATCAACATGGCCATAATATTCGACGCGATGATGACCCACAGGAGCATATACCCGAATTGCGCGCCGCCCTGAATATTCGTAGCAAAATTCCCCGGATCGACATAGGCCACACTTGCTATGAATGCCGGACCCAGGAAAGGAGCGATCTTTTTTAAACCAGAAGTCCCGGACTTACCGGCCAAAACGGCTTTTGCCTGGTCTACAACCTCACTGCTTCCCGGTTTCTGAGAATCGTTACTTTGTCTTCTGCTCATACACTAAGGATAATCATTTTTCTTCCACCAGTGTTTCGATTGTTAAAGGTTGGGTTGTCGAGGTTTCTGATAGTACTGAAGTCACAGTTAAGGCAGGCGGAATCGTCGTGAAGGTTGGTGTGATTGTCGGCGCCATCGTAGGTGTGGCTGTGGGCTGGGGAACTGGTGTGGGAGGTGGCACATTCAGAATCAGGTGAATGCGCTTCTCGGCATAATTGTCATCATTGCCGTACATGATCAGCCGCACTGTCACCAGATTTCCAGTTAATTCGGAAGCATCCCAGGTGACCAGCCGATCTGGAGACGATCGTGGAGAATCGAACGGTCCGGCCAGATCTCGCCACTCTCCCGGCTCCTCCCCCAGTCCATATTCAAGTTTGAAATCCTTGAAACCTGACGGTACATCGGCAACAGCATAGATATCAAATGGATTTTCAGTGATTGTCTGATTGTCTTCAATTCCGGCAAAGAAAATCGTCGGCCGTGGATCGTCAGCCCGGCATTCCCGTTCCGGTGCAAAACGCACATTCTCACCCAATCCCACACTATTTAACCATTCGCGGCCTTCATCTGTCTCGGTCAACCATTTCTTTGCCCATTCATCCGAAATTTGGAGCGCTTTAACAGACTTTTGATAATCCTGACATTCACTGGAGGAGAATAATTGTGTCCAGGTGTCCAGGGTAACTCGTGCAAAGAAATCTTTATTGGAAGGCAGCGGCAATTGATCTGAGGCAAACACTTCTGATCGCGTACCGGGGCAATCTTCTGAAGGTTCTGTCCCCGACGCGGAACAGATGACTTTATCGACCAAACCACCTGGTCTTCGGAAGGGAGATGGATTATCTTTTGTTAGATAGGGAATGGCTTCTCGCATGAATGCTGACCAGATCGGCGCTGCTCCGGTCATACCGGTCGTATGCTGCATCTCTGAGTAATCTGCATTGCCCACCCAGACTCCCACCGACAGATCGGGGGTGAAACCCATTGTCCAATTATCCCGAAAATCATTGGTCGTACCGGTCTTGGCGGCAGCATCGAAGGGCATGCGCAGCACACTGTTCTCACCGAACATGGGGGTTCGCGCTTCATTATCTGAAAGAATAGAAGAGATCAGGTAGGCGTGTTCAGGGCGGATAACCTGTTCGTTTTCTTCCGGTTTATATTGATATATGAGATTACCCGAATAATCTTCGATTTTCAGGATGGAAACCGGTTTTACCCGTTTACCCTGGTTCGCAAATATCGAAAAAGCCGAGGTCATATCCAATAGAGTGACTTCACCGCCGCCCAGCGTAAGCGATAGCCCGTAATCATTACGGGTCAGGGTATTGATCCCCATGCGTTTGGCAAAATTGATAAATCCATCCACCTCAGGAGTATCCGGATTATCGTAGATGCCGATGAATTGGAGGGTTTTCACCGCCGGGATATTGTAGGAATTGGCCAGCGCGCTTCTCACTGTGACCGGGCCGTGAAATTTCTCGTCATAGTTGACCGGTTTGTACGGTTCACGTGGATCGTTCGGATTACCGCTTGGAGGAAATTCACTAGGCACATCCCAGATAATGGTCGCGGGAGTCCATCCTTTTTCAAACGCGGCTGTATAAGTCAAAGGTTTTATTGATGAACCTGGCTGCCGGGGGTTCAACGCCATGTTGACCTGCCCGCTGATTTCGGCATTATTAAAATCAGCCGAACCCACCATGCTGAGGATTTGCCCGGTAGAAGGTTGAATGGCTACCAGTGCGCCGTCTTGAACGTTGTAATCGGCCAGACTATCGATCTGCTCTTTTACCACACGTTCGGCTAGTTCCTGCATGGCCGGATCGATGGTAGTGTACACTGTGAAACCCGTCCGGTAGATGGTCTGTGGATCATACTGCTGCTCCAACTGTGATCGAATGTAGTTGACCCAGTGGGGAAAACGCATGTTATTTTCGCGGATTTGGAATGGATAATCGGAAATTTCAACTGCCGCCCGTGCGGCATTATTGGCCTCGATGCATACTGGCTGGATATTGGTGCTGACATAGATACAGTTCTTTTCTACCGAAAGTTTCACCATGAGATCCAGAACCTGCACATGCCTCTGCAAGGTTTCATCCCGGTTGGTGAAAATATCATACACACCTGGCGCCTGTGGTAACCCGGCTAAAAAGGAAGCCTGGCTCAATGTTAATTTATCGGCTGTTGTGTTGAAATACGTTTCCGCGGCAGCTTCGATACCATATGCCAGATTTCCGTAATACACTTCATTGAGATATATTTCAAGTATCTTTTCTTTGGAGTACTTACGGGTGATCTCGGCTGCCAGAACGATTTCTCGGGCTTTTCTTTTTATTGATACTTCGTAGCGTTCTTCCTGCGAGAACAACAGCATACGCGCGAGCTGTTGGGTGATGGTCGATGCGCCTGAAACAGTCTCACCGGCCGTGGAATTCTGGATTAATGCCCTGAAAATGGCAAACGGATCATATCCCGGGTGGTTGTAGTAATCTTTGTCTTCAGTGGCGATTGTTGCCGCCACCAGATAAGGGGAGATTTTTTCTAGAGGCACATAGGTGCGCCGGCCAGCTGTCGGACTGATCATTTCATAGAGCAGATCGCCATTTCGATCCATGATCCGGGTGGTTTCAAATTGCGATGTCTTTTCCGACAGGTTCGTAATTGCAGGCAGCGTACTGGCCAATGAGAAATACTGATATATTGCTACTGCACCCAGAATAAATACCCCCACCAATCCCGTCACCAGCAGCCCGATCAAAGCTTTTGTAAAACAACCTGTGTGATTCTTTCCTTTGTGTCCAGTTTTACGCGGCGGGATGGAGTTCTGCTTCGTTTGGTTTTTTTTTGGTTCATATTTCGAGAGTGAAACAGGTTGTGAGGCGCTCCGCTTCACACCTGGAACAGGCTGGGAAGGTGCCCGTGTGCTGGCTGAAACCGGTGTCTGGAAAAATGGCTGGGTGGCATATGGCGGGGCGTGGCGTTTTGGTCCCGTTGATCCGGTTGAAGAGGCCTTGCCTTTGCCAAGGGCTTCCATTTCCCCGGTGTCATTCAAAAGGAATCCATTCGAATTGGAGAAAGGATCGGGTGTCGTCGTTGATTCAGATCTTTTCCGGTTTTCGGTAATATCTTCTATGGGAAAATCTGGTTTTATTTCCTGAGGTTGTGTGGAGAAATCCTCCGATTTTTCAATGTCTTCCCCTGATTCAGAATCGTCTGATTCCTCAGATCGCCGATAACTCCAGTTTCCTTCATCCATTGGGTGATAATCTGACATTTCCAATCCCGCAGAGAATTCTTAATGATTTCTCATTCTACTATAAAATTATTTGACCTTTCCTCAATCCGTATGTAAAATACAAATGGAATTTAATATCAGATTAATCTTGAGAGCCTATGTCAAAAAATAAAGACCAGGAAATTTCGAGAATGTTTATCGCGGTTATACAAGCACAGGATATCGACGCAGCCTATTCCGCGTTGAAAGCGGTTGGAATTTCTGCTACACGCCTGCCAAGCGTCGGTGGTTTCCTGGGACGCCGCAATGCCACCCTGTTATTGGGATTGAAACCGGAAGATCTGGATAAGGCACAGACAGCCTTGAAGGATAGCTGCCGACAGAGAATTGAATATCTGGCAGTTCCGCTGGAAAGTGCTCCTCTTCCCTTACCAACCCCAACTCCGATCAATGTTGGTGGAGCAAACATCTTCAGTATTGACATTGAACATTTTGAGGAGTTCTAAACGATGAAACTGATAATTACCATTATCCGAGATGTTGATAATGACCAGGTTTCTCATGCATTAACCGAAGCCGGATTCTCGGTCACCATGATCGCTTCCACCGGCGGTTTTTTCCATCGCGGTTCGACCACCCTGTTGATCGGTGTGGAAGATGATCAGGTGGATAAGGCTATCGCCACAATAAAAGAAAATTGCGTTCAGCCTCTTGAGCAGGGTGGCAAAAAGGCAACCGTCTTTGTCATAAAAGTGGATAAATTCATACACTTTTAAAAAAATTCATGTGGAGGATACAGAATGGATTTCGGGTTACCGTTTAGTTTCCCATTTCAAGATCAAGCCTGGTTTAAGAAACTCGCCATTGCCGGGTTGATCACGCTGATACCTGTTGTGGGTTGGCTATACATTCTGGGCTGGAGTCTGGAAATCGCCCGCCAATTGATTAAAAAGGAGCCGGTAGTCATCCCCGAAACAGATTTCGGGAAATTCACGGTTCGCGGCTTGAAAGCCTGGGTGATTTCACTGGTCTATGCCATTCCTTCCATGATATTCCAGGTTCCCAACATTCTTACCAACGTCGTGGCTCAGACAACTACGAACGATGATGGAAGCGGCACTGTATTGGGAGGATTGGCGATTATCACGATCTGCACGAGTATTTTGAATGTCGTGTACAGCCTGATCCTGGTGTATGTCATGCCTGCCGTATATGCCGTTTTCTTAAATAACAATGAAGAAATTGGCGCCGGCTTCAAATTTGATGAAATCTTCACGCTGATCAAAAAAGCGCCAATGGCTTATCTGTTGGTCTGGATCGGTACACTAATAGCCGGTGTCATCTCAGGTGCCGGTGTCATTGTCTGTTTTGTTGGATTGCTGATCACAGTTCCTTATTCCGTGCTTATCATGGGACACTTCTACGGGCAAGCTTTCCTCGAGACAACCAAAGTTCCATAAAAGGCCTATTCGTGAAATTCTTCAACCTGGTAGGTGAAAACCTCCAGGTTTTTTGTTTTCCAGAGATTGGGCGCGGCTCCCATCTTGGAGCACAAATGAGAAAGAAATTCTTCCTTCTCTGGTAACTGTTCCCATACCTGCGGCAGGAAGGTGGCTCTTCGGTGGCCATCTTTGAGGATCACACCACTCTCCCCGGGAATGAGTTTCGACAGTAAATCATCCATAGAAACATATTCCAGCTTGTCGGGTGGTGTGAGTATAGAAACTTCAATTGAAATCAGTTTCACTTCAGATGGTGACACTGGCATAAAACGGAAGTCCTCCGTTGCCGCAGCCGCGGCGTGTTCCACAACATCTTTCACTAATGGCTGATAAGCCTCAAGAGTCCCAATGCACCCACGCAATACACCTTGAATTGTCAGTGTGACAAAACTTGCTCCCTCTGATTGAAGGTCGGGGGAATAATCTGCCAGATGAATTTGCGGCAGCGATCTTTGCCGGGTTGCCGCTTCAATAGAACGTCTGGCCAATTCCAGTAATATCTGTCGATCTTCATCACGGATGGTTTGTTTATTCATAATGTCCAATATTCCCGGTTGTGATAGACCAAAGGGTTTCCTTCGCCGGTCACTTCCGAATGAGTGACTTCAGCCAGATATAATGTCGAATTCTTGGAGATGAATTTCTCTCGTACCAGGCAGTTTAATATGGCCAGAGAATTCTTTATTGCCGGTACACCGTTACTATGCTGAATGAGCTCTACTCCATCAAAACGGTTTTCTTTTTCGCCGGTCTTTCTGGAGAATATATCCGCCAGATCCCTTTGACCTTCGTTGAGGATCGACACTGAAAACAGACCGGTTTCCTGTACCATTTTCCCAGTTCTTGAATCATTGGCCAGTGAAACACTGATCAATGGAGGATCAAGCGACACGGATGAAAATGAATTAACAGTCATTCCTTGAATTTGTCTTTCCCATCCTGTACACACAATACTGACGCCGGTGGTCCATTGCCGCATGGTATTTCTTAAATTCTCTGATTGTGCATCCAAATTACACCTCAATAATTCTTATTTCGTTATACATAAATGGGCACACATCGTCAAGTTTATTAATATTGTTTATTCGTAAGGATTTTTGGTATCATGGGTAATTATGACCAGAGCAAATCCATTCCAATCATCCTCGGGGAAAAAACAATCTTCGTCACAACAAAATCATCCAACCGGTGATGACGAATTCCCGGAACCCACAACAGGCAGCGGGTTTAATATGTGGGCGGCTCTGCAATCGGTATTTTCTGTTGCCATTGTGATCGCCACTCTATTCACCATGTGGAATCCCTCCAATATTTTCTCCAACCAGATGCTTGATCGCATGTTCAAGTCCTCTGCTTATGAGCCGGTCAAAGCCACATCGATACCACTGACACCTACTCCATCACCCAGGCCGAGGATAGGAATTGTAGCCGGTCACTGGGGAAATGATTCTGGCGCTGTCTGCCAGGATGGTTTGACCGAGGTCGAATTGAACCAAAAGATCGCTACTCTGGTGCGGGATGACCTGATCAATGAAGGCTATGACGTTGATCTTTTGACCGAAAAAGACGAACGTCTTTTTGAATATACGGCTCTTGCGCTGGTTTCCATCCATAATGATTCTTGTGATTACATAAACAACGATGCAACCGGATTCAAAGTCGCGGCGGCAATGTCATCTGTGTTTCCTGAAAAAGCATCGCGCCTGACTGCCTGTCTGGTCGATCGGTACGGCTCGGTCACGAATATGAAATACCATCCAAACACCATTACGAAAGATATGACCAATTACCACACCTTCAATGAAATCCATAGTGAGACAACGGCTGCGATCATCGAGACAGGTTTTATGAATCTTGACCGGCAAATATTGACAGAACATACCGATCTCATTGCCAGGGGCATTTCACAGGGTGTTTTATGCTTTATCCGGAATGAAGACCTGAATAACAAGCCAACCCAGGAACCAACTCCCTGATGTCTCTCTCGGCCGCCCAATCAGCGCTTGATCACGCCTGGCACCTGGTTCGAAAAGGTGAGATAACAGACGCGCGCTTCTGGGCATCTGAGGCCGCAAGTATGGATCCGGGACTGGAAGAAGCCTGGTTAATTCTTGCCGCGCTATCAGACCCATATGATAGTTTTGAATACCTGCGAAGAGCTTTAGAGATCAATCCACGAAGCCGCCGTGGAAATCGAGGTGTTCGCTGGGCTGAAGAATTAACCGGCCGCTCTTTCGCCGAATATCAAACCGGTTTACACGATTATCTTCCGGAATTCACATCTCCATTTCGGGAAGAGAATTATCCGACGATCGATTTTAGTGCGATTGAGGCGGAAAAAGAACCCTTAGAAAAACCATCCTTTTCTCCGCCTGAACCTGTGGAGGAGAAAATCTCTCCCCAGGTGGAAGCGCCAGAAACAGAGCTGCGAACGATTATTCAACAGAGACGTCCCCGGCCAAAACCCGCGTCTCCGGTGAATCCCTGGTCGGTTTTACTTCCATATACTGTTTCTTTTGTGATCTTTCTTTTCTTTTCCACCATCTGGCTGCTCTCTGGATTACCCAGTGTACGGGCAGAATCTGTAAAACCGAACTATTCGACCGATGAGCTGGTCAAACAGATATTGACGGCCATCCCAAAAGCCACTTCCACGATCACACCATCACCCACGCCATCTCCCACCCGCACCCCGACAAAAATTCCCACCATTACCCAGACTCATACTCCTCAACCGACGAACACACCCATTCCCACAACCCCTGAAGCGACGGATACGGGTGAGGAAAACAACATACCCATCCTAATCGGTGACCAGATCGCCGATACTCTTGAAGATGGACGCTGGATCGAAGTTGACCTGGCCCATCAGAAGGTCCGCGCCTACGCCCGTGAGATTCTCTTGAAAGAATTTTTAGTTTCCACCGGAACAACAGCACATCCCACGGTGACAGGAAGTTTTCATGTCTACATCAAACGCCGGTATGCTGATATGCGTGGTCCCGGTTATTACCTGCCCAATGTACCCTATACTATGTACTTCTATCAAAGTTACGGTTTGCACGGTACGTACTGGCACCACAACTTTGGTACGCCCATGAGTCATGGATGTGTGAATTTGCGAACAGATGATGCCAAATGGTTATATGAATGGGCGAGCATCGGAACACTCGTATTTGTCCACTGATCTCTAACAACTTTTTTATACTGGTAGCGTATTCTAATATAGTATATTTGAGACAGGATAATTAGTAGATGTATACACACCCTCTTTTTTCCGGTTTGATCCTCGATGAGAATGGTCAAACCGTCGATACGGTCTCCGTCAATGGAGAACCTTTTTATGTGGTGAATGATGCCGGCTTCCGTCGTCACATTCCAGCCGGTGAGGTCGATAAGCAGGTCTTCAATCAGCTCATGGAACAGATCCGTGGACATGAAGATATTATCATTGAGCAGGCTGCAAAAATGCTCGACCAGGATAATATCTTTTCAAGGGCTGTTTTGATGAACCAGCTTCAAAACATGGATAAGCAATTTGAAAGTCTGTCGGAAGTTGGTATTCCTGAATCAAGCCGACAGTATCTTGGTATGATGGGTTTTCGGGTCACAATCAATATTCATGGAGAAGTTGTCAACGTCGAACAACCCGGTCAGATGCTTCCACCAGAGGAAGAATAACCAGGATTTCTGCTGGATTCTGGCCTAATCTCAACAAGTACACACAGGTCGTAAATGGCATCATCTGAGTTCATTCTGAATGTCGACGAGAAGAGTTTCGAATTCGAAGTTCTGTATTATTCGAAGAATATGCCTGTGCTGGTTGATTTTTGGGCTACCTGGTGCCAGCCGTGTAAAACACTGAGTCCAATGCTTGAATCGGTTGTTACCGAAGCGGACGGTGCTTTGCGCCTGGCGAAAGTCGATGTGGACGCTAATGCCAATCTGGCTATGCAATATCAGATTCGAACCGTGCCTACCGTCATCGCGTTTCAGGACGGAAAGATGATCGCGGAGTTTTCCGGGTTGATTTCCCAATCCCAGTTGGATGAATTCATAGACACGCTGTTGCCACCAAGCCAAATCGATCTTGAAATGGAGAAAGGACAGGCAGTTCTTGATCTCCATGATTGGAAACAGGCGGAAGCGGTATTTCGGGAATTGTGTCGATCCGAAGATTGCCCTACGGGAGCGTATCTGGGTTTGGCGAAAGCGCTAATCCCCCAGGGAAAGGCGAAAGAAGCTCTGGGTATCCTGAAAAACTTCCCGGCCAGTGTTGAATACAGGCAGGCGGAGGCACTTCTTCCTCTCGCTGCCGATATCAGTTCACCATTGGAAGTGGAAACCGATCTGGATGCCATGTATTCCAACAGTCTGAATCTGGTCAACAGGGGAAATCTTCTGGCCGCTCTCGACGGTCTGCTTGAAATTTTGAAGGTCGATCGAAATTACCGCAAAGGGAAAGCCCGTAACGCCTTCCTCGGGTTGTTGGAGTTATTGGGAAACCAGGATCCTCAATCACGCGCATATCGCGAAGAACTATCCATCATTCTCTTTAAATAAGCAAAGAGGCTGTCATATAAGGCAGCCTCCTGTTCGCTCTTTCCGGTTCTACAGAATTACTGGATCAGGGTCAGATCGCCCCATGTTGTTGGATTGGCCAGCGTCCTTTTGCGGATATTCGACATGAAGGTTTGCTGCACATCACGGGTTGCATCATCATTGTCTGAAATACCGATGGCAAAACCATAATGCGCGCCGGTTTCGGGGGTTACATTAAATGTCGACCAGGGTATTTCCACCTCGATCCGGGTAATACCGCCGCTGCGTTTTGTGCCAATATCGATATCGTCGCGCGGGCCGACCTGATTGGCCGGATACCAGATGTAGGCTTCCTTGGGTCCGGATGGACTTCCGTGCCCGGGGTTGATCCCAACCTGATAGTCGTCGTTATTCAAAGTGGCGTTGTCAAAATCCCCGTAGAATTCGGAGTCAAAAAGAACCTCAATGGAATCGCCCTTATACAACTGGTCAATGCGGGCATTCTGGACATACTTGTCATCCCTCATTTTCACGGCAACGTACAGATAATTTTCGTCCCAGGCCAGTTTGAAAGAAGCATCAAGATCTTGAATTCCACTCCGATGCTGGCCGCCGACTACAATAAATCTGGCCGGCATTTCCGGTGCAGACCAATCGCTCCAATCCCCGTCGATCGAAGGAGCCACCGAAGTGTAATAGGCTTTGACAGTCCCATTCATGCGCACCCGAATTGATGTAGGCGTGGGATTGCCCCCCTGACCTTCAGGAGCAGGTTCTTCCGGATTTTCATCATCACCTACCTGTCGATCAACTCCATTGGATGCCTGCACCACGCCGGAAAACGGGAAGGCCAGTCCAACGATGATGATCATTACAAGAAGAACTTTCGATAAATGATTCATACTTCACCTCCAGGAGTTGCGGTTTTGCCTCCATTTACGCGGGATGTTCAATCTTCACGAATTTTGCTCTGCAAAAGTATCAAATACGGATTATTGTTGCGAGAATTGAACATCTCTGCCGGCGAACCGGAAAGCCAATTTTCACCGTCGACCGTAAAGTAGCAAGAAGCGTACCATACCTGAAGAAAATCTCCCGGTGGTGTTCAGGGGAAGCATAAAATCTGAATTGAAACAGGCTTATTGGAGAGTCAAATCTCCCCAAGTTGTCGGATTCAAGAATCGGCGCGTGCTGACATTCGAGATCATTGTTTCTTGCAGGTTTTGATTGGTATTATCGTTATCAGATACGGAAACCGCAAATCCATAGTGCCGACCGCTCACAGGTGCCATTTCAAATACAGCCCACGGAATGGCACATTCTATTACATACCCACCGTTGATTGATTGGGAAGCCGCAACTACCTGCGGTCGTGCGCCTCGAATACCGGCTGGATACCACAGATAGGCTTCCTTCGAACCACTAATGCTCCCTTTTCCCGGAGATATCCCCAGTTGAAAATCATCCTGAGAAAGTCCTCTGGTGTAGTAATCGCCTTCGAGGTTGGTATCGAACAAAACCTCCAGGCTGTCACCCAGGTATATCTGATAACCGGTGGCATTCTGCGCGTACACGTCGTCGATCACTTTGACTGCCAGATATAGATAATTGCCATCATAGGCAACTTTGTATGAGGAATTCAGGTCGCTCTCTCCAACCCAGTTCGAACTGCCAAATACGACATACCCGGCAGCCATTTCTGAATTTGGCCATTCACTCCAATCTCCATCGATGGAAGGTGTAAATTGAATGGCATAGGCGTTGGCTATTGATCGAGCGGTCGGCGCCGGACCTGTAGGTGTTCTCGTGTAGGCGGCATGAGGCACGGCGGTATGATATCCGGATGGAATAGTGGGTGGCGGCGTGGGCGTGGCATTCGGATCATAAGGGATTAATGTGCTGGTAAAAGTGGCAGTTGGTAATTCCAGTGTTGGTGTATCAACAGGAGTATCTGTGAAAGTTGGTGGGATCGAAGTGGGTGTGAAGACAATTGCTGGTGGTGGAAAGGTGGGCGGCAATGCGGGTGTGGCCGTGTTTTCTGGAGTTGGAGGAAGTATAACGACTGTCGGTGTCGGTTGAGGATTGACAATACTTGACAGATTACAACTGATAATTGATAGCGCCAGCAGGACTATTCCGAGGTATCGGCCATTTCTTCCCTTCATAAAAACCTCCCCGTTTCTCTTATAATGCCAGACTGTCATGTTATAAAAGTAGATTGAACCAACAAAATATACATCATTTTGAGGGAATCATGAAACCAGATTGGGTTGAACAATTTCATGCAGCCGTTACAGTGTGTGATCCAGATGGGATAATTTTGTCGATGAATGAACGGTCAATCGCCACCTTTTCGAAAGACGGGGGTGAAGCGCTGATTGGGAAAAACCTGCTGGATTGCCATCCCGAACCAGCCCGATCTAAACTGAAGAACCTGTTGGATAATCCCCGAGTGAATGCATACACTATTGAGAAAAATGGGGTGAAGAAAATGATCTATCAGGCACCCTGGTACGTCGAAGGAAAATATTCAGGCCTGGTGGAGATATCCCTCCCCCTGCCCGAAGAACTTCCTCATTTCATCAGGAAATAATCAGGTCTCTTGAACAGATAAAACCGTAACCGTTTCTATGTGATACGTCTGGGGAAACATATCCAACGGCGTAATACTATCAATCTGATAGCCGGAACCTGTCAGGATTTTTGAATCTCGCGCCAGAGTGGACGGATCACAGGAAACATAGAAAATCTTTCTCGGGTGGCACTTGATAAGCGCCCGTATGGCAGCCGGCGCGATTCCGGCTCTGGGTGGATCGACGATCACAAGACCTGGATGGATATCCAGGTTGGGAAGAACGACTTCAACATTACCCTGATACAGTTCAATTGCATCATATCGATCCAGGTTCACAGTGAAATCCGCACAGGCATCCTCGGATGATTCGATACCAATCAACCGGTTTGTTCGTTCCGCCAGAAAGGCGCTGAACAATCCCACACCGCAATAACAATCCAGTATAGTCGGGTATTGTTCCTGATCGACAACCTGCAGGAGAAGATTGATAATCTTTTCCGCGATACTCCTGTTGATTTGAAAGAAAGACCCGGCAGAAACTTTGAATTCCCTGCCAAGCATCGAAAACACGTTATACCCTTCTCCGGAAAGGATCATATCACCTGCTGGACCCCGGTAGACAACATTGAGGGGAAAATCCACCTCAAATTCAGGCGGGTTGATAGTATTCCCTGTTAAAAACAGGAGAGGATCACCCATTCCATCATCCCGCAGGGCAATCCGCTGCAGACCGGTATGCGGTTCAAATGATAAAGACGGCAGCAAAGCGTTCAGCGAATCTTCCAGCAGGAGACAATTCGTTACAGGCACAACATCATGCGATGAAGCCATCTGAAAACCGGGTTTCCCTTCACTGTCAAGGTGAAATTGAACGTGATTACGATAGTTGAAAGTTTTGTTTGAGGCTGTTGTATTTTCAACAACCGTCTGCACATTCCCAGCAATCCGTCCCAATTGTTCCATCAGAATGATCTTTTTTGTTGTCAATTGAGCGTCATAGGTCATATGCTGATAATGGCATCCACCGCAATGCATATAGTACGGACAGGGAGGATTCACCCGTAGAGAATGTGCCACTTTAATTAAAGATGGAAACGATGTATATATATTGTTTTTATACGTGAGTGATTCAATTTCAACTGTTTCACCCGGTAATGTAAAAGGGATCAGTGCTACCCTGCCGTCCTCTGTTCTCGCCAATCCTGATCCGCCATAGACAAGTTGATCGATTCGAAGTTCCATTGAATGTTTTCCTCTGTGACTATCAATAATAATACTCCACCAGGTTTATTTACTTTGAAAAATCCATCATTTCACGTTTTTCATCCCACAGGAATGCGACAAATTGGATGTTTACTATTTATTCCATTTTTATTGTATTTTTTACCGGTTTATTCTATTTTTAATCAGCCCAATTTATCAATTTCCTACAGTTAGGAGAAAAGGAAAAAATGAGCGCGAAAATATCGTTTTTCAACTCGATGCGCGGCAAATTGTTGATGTTCTTCCTCGCACTTTCACTGATACCCCTTATCATTGTAGGTGTATTCGCTTTTATCCAGAGTCAGAATGCTCTCAGGGAAAAGACCACTGAACATTTACAGATGCTGGCCAATAATAATACTGCCACCATAAAGGACTGGCTGGAAAGCCGTAAAAAAGACATCATCGTGATGTCCTACAACGCCCGTATTCAGTCTCTTGAACCTGAAAGCGCAAAAGCGGCCATTGATCAGTTCTCCTCAGGGTGGGGACGCTACGAGACAATGGCCGTCACTGATTTGTCCGGTAAATCCATCGCCACAAATGATAACAGTCAGATGGATCTGCGTGACAGGCAATATGTCAAAGATGCTCTGGCGGGAAATGTAGTCATCTCAGAACCCGTGGTTTCCAAAGCAACCGGTAATCTTGTATTGGCCGTTGCCGCCCCGGTAAAACGCGATGGAAGCACGGTGGGAGTAGTTTTAGCTACCGTGCCCACAACTTATATTGCCAACCTGATGAGCAGCGCCCAGCTTGGAGATACCGGTGAAGCTTACCTAGTCAATAACGAAGGTTTTTTTATCACGCCCTCCCGATTTACAGAAGACTTGATCCGTGAAGGTAGAGTCAAGACAAGATCAGAACTGGAGCTGCAGATTGATACATATGCCTCACAGCAAGGTCTTGCCGGTAACACCGGTCTTTCAGAATATAAAGACTATCGCGGTGTGGATGTCATCGGCGCATACAGCTATCTCCCTGAACAAAAATGGGCGATCATTGCCGAACAAAATTCATCGGAAGCGTTTGCAGCCGTCAACCAACTTCGTAATGTAATCCTGGGTTTGATTGCCATATCGTTGATCGTCATTATCATTCTTGCCATCATCATCGCCAATTCCATTTCCAAACCTATTCAAACAATGGCCGGGGCAGCCTCTTTGATGGCACAGGGGAAGATCAATCAGCAGATCAATTACAAATCGAAAGACGAAATTGGGGAATTGGCCAATTCTTTCCGCGAAATGATCGATTTCCAGAAAGCTATGGCAATTTCTGCGGAAGGGTTATCCAACGGTGATTTGACAGTTGATGTTGCGCCAAAATCAGAAGAAGATGTCCTGGGTGTGGCCTTCGAACGCATGATCAAGAACCTGCGTGAGGCCATCGGTCAGGTTGCCTCAAATGCTCACAATTTGAATAATGCATCTACCCAACTGGCACAGGCTTCCGACCAGGCCGGGCAGGCCACCTCGCAGATCGCCACGACCATCCAGCAGGTCGCCCGCGGAACCACTCAGCAGACGGAAGCCGCCACGCACTCCGCCGCTTCCGTGGAACAGCTTCGCCGCGCCATTGAGAACGTCTCGAAGGGCGCCCAGGCTCAGGCCGAAGCTGTTTCCAAGATGGCTTCCCTCACCGGCTCCCTCTCCTCCTCCATCCAGCAGGTCGCCGGTAATGCC
>JAAZMZ010000019.1 GCA_012798535.1 Leptolinea sp. | reverse complement strand
TCCCACCAGAAGATCGATCTCTTTGCTAGCTTCCAGCAGCGGCTTGAAAACCGGGTCATGCACATTCGGCCGGTGTGCCACGGTGGGAACCAGATCCTGCAACACATAACCGGTGAGAGACAGTTCCGGGAAGATCAACAGATCCGCACCGGCGGCACGGGCATTTTTTACCAGTGCCAGATGAGCCTCCAGGTTCTGTGAAACGCCGCCCAGAACGGCGGTGGTCTGAGCCAGGGCAAGGTTGAGTTTCATACAGGTCTATTGTATTCCTGTTTCTACTCTTGATAAAGATTTGTTATGACTGTCTGGAAGAAGGTGAAAACTCTTTGAAGCAACTAAGAATTCCTGGCAGTCTTCTTATTCCATTCGCCATAATATATGCAGGATTGCGAATAAGTTTACGAACAGGTGGATATGCCAGTATTTCGAACTCATCATTCCGTTTATTAAGATACCAGCAGCACTCTGACGGCTGCCAATCATTGGGATCACATTCTGGCACGCCTGGGGGTTAAGCGTTACTTTCACCGTATGAATCCCTGGCTGTATCCCGGTCCCGAATCGGTTGTTCTGGTCACGGCGAATTATTCCCTCAGCTTTGACGCTTTGCGTTCGGCACTGCCGAGGGTGGATGCCTATATCCTGGTTCTGGGTACTTTTGGGGTGAATGTGTGGTAAGCCGCCGGTAAGGGCACGTTCGGCACGGAAGAATTGATCCACCGTGTACAGGATACCCGTCTGGCCGAGGTGGTTTCCCTCCGCGTACTTATACTGCCCGAGTTGGGCGCTCCGGGTATAACCGCCCACGAGGTCAAGAAAGCCACCGGGTTCCGCGTGGAATACGGACCTGTCAGGGAAACAGGTCTATCGGAGTATATACAAACCCGCCAGGCCACATCGGAAATGCGTACTGTGAAATTCCCCCTGCGAGATCGGGCCGTTTTAATCCCTGTGGAAGTTGTGGGCACTTTACTTCCCATGCTGGGAGCGGGGCTTGTCGCCTGGTTGCTGGGTGGATGGGGATTGGCCTTTGCAGCCGTGTGTTCCATTCTGGCAGGAACACTTCTCTTCCCGCTGCTGCTTCCCTGGTTACCCTTCCGCGAATTCAGACTGAAGAGATTTGTGCTTGGCGGACTGGTCATTCTGCCATTTATTATTCAAAAAGCGTAAACGATTCCAAATTTCAGCGCGCCCAACGTTTTGACCTGCTTTCGCTGGCTCTGGTTTTTCCGGCGGTCTCGGCCTTTATCTGGTTGAATTTTGCCGGTTCCACGCCGTTCACCTCCGAAACCGGTGTGCACCTGAAAATGAACTGTTTTATTCCCGTCATGGCCTGATCATCTGGCAGCGGGATTGTACTTACCATTATTCTGTGTATCATGGGTTTACTGGGAGCAGTCTGATGCAGGCACCTGTTTATCTCGGAGTTAACACCCTGGTATATGATTCAGATGCCTGTGTGAATTGCGGCATGTGCAGTATGGTTTGTCCACACGGTGTCTTTGAAAGCGGTGAGACCAACGCCAGGCTGGTTCGTCCAGAGAACTGCATGGAGTACGGCGCCTGCATGCAATACTGCCCGGGGGAAGCCATTTATGTGAACAGCGGAGTGAGCTGCACTACAGCCATGATCATGGCCGCCTTGCAGGGAAAGAAAGAAGTTACCTGTGGCGGTGATTCTAGCAGCGGCAGTTCGGGCTGCTGCGGGTAGAACCTGCTTTTTGAGCCTATTTTTCCAATTCCCGAATATGCGGCCAGCCGGCCGCTTTTAATTTTCCGGCCAGACGCCGGTCGGCCGACCAGAATTCAGCGCCCAATTGATCGGCAAGGGCTACATAGAAACACCCTCCGGCTTGGGCATACCCCAGCCGGTCCGCCCAGCGTAAAGCGTTTAAGGCCAGTGTTGCATCCTCTTCTCTGAAATGGATATTTGATTCCAGCAGAAGAGATAGCGAACTTTCGCCAACCCGCGCAGAAATAACCCTCCGGGAAACCAGCTGCCGCAGCAGGGATGTGACCTCGTAGATCCACAGGCACGGGACGACAATCTGCGTGCCGCTCAGGGTCAGGTCTTTCCACAGGTTGCTGGCCGCCTGGCTAAGAGGTGAATTGACCACCATGGAAACGGGAATGTAAGCATCCAGCACGGCGGCCGGGGTGCTATTCATGGCCGCCTTCACGGATGTCGTTCAGAATTTCGACCAGGTCGATACTGACGGCCGGCATTTTTTCACGGTGGGCTTCCGCCCTTTTAATAAACAGACTGGTTTTAGCGAATTCATCTTCCTCGCGGGCTTTCTGGATGCCGCTGTCCAGCATCTGGCGGGTGATCTCGGCCACACTTCTTTTCGCGTCCCGCGCCCGGCGCATCAATTCTTTCTTTTGGTCAGGCCGGATGAGCATCTGCACGCGTTCGAATGTTGAATTCATGATTCTCCTTACACATACAGTTACACATACATAATATCACAGATCATTCCTTCCCACAGGGCATTAAACTTGCACCTTCTTGCCCGGTATAATCAACTTACACCACCCATGAGAAACCACCTCTTGCGAATCACCCTGGTGTTTGTCGCGATCGCGTTCTTTGGGACGCCTTCTTCTGTATCAGCGCGCTCCACTTCCGACCAGTTGCTGCTCTACGGAAAGGACTGGCTGGCCGGGTATGGCGTGGATGTCTTCTACCCGGATATCGGTCCATCCAAAGGGGAAGGCTATGTAGAGATCACCCCCTTTTGCGGTTATGCTTACTGCTACCAGTGCATCGAATTGACCACCCGCCTGTACGCCGAACGGCTGGGGTATATCTCGACCAACGGCCGCCTGCCGGATACGGTGAGCATACCCAATGACCTGATCGATATGATCAACACAGCCCACGAAATGCAGGGACTGGTGAAAAAAGGTGCTGTCAGCGTAAATGACCCGGAGGCGGCTAAATTCCTGCCCTTTGCCGACCTTTCGTATACTCCGAACGGCGGAACAACTCCCCCGCATGCCGGCGACCTGATCATCTACACATATCGCATTCCAGGTGACCATATCATGGTGGTAAACCGGGTAGCCGGCAATAAAATCCAGATCGTTCAACAGAATATCTGGACTCAGACCAGGCCTGCCATACCCATTCCCGACCGTCTTCTAGACCTGGTCGAATCTCGCGGCCGGTTTTACATCAATAATGCCGAGGGCTGGATCCATTCGCCCAGAATGGAGAACTTGATCACCCCCGCGAGTGAAAAAGCCTATAGCGATCCTTTACTGGGTGTCGGAACCTGGCACTGGGATGAGAATGCCCTGACCATCACCATGGATCGGTCTGGAGCGCATGGTCTTTCAGGTGATGAAGGGCAGGAGGCGTCTACCCGTCTGTCTCAACAACTCAATAACGCCGGGGCTTTCGCCATCACCAGCGAACCTTTCGCCCGCTGCGCGTTGATCAACGCCGCCGTTACGGTGGCGGGTGACATGCGTTTCACATCCAGCTTCGGCCTCAAAGGACTGGATATTCGTATACAATTCACCGGTGATACCCTTCGCCTACGCCCGCACGGAGGGAAGTTCGACAACCAGTGGATCACCATCCCCAATGCCCGCTGCGGGTGGGAAGGAAACCCGGTATAACATGAGAATCGAAATCGGACTGGAAAACGGATTTGAGAATAAGTCGATTGCCTGGGCGCTGGATTACCCCGGCTGTTATGCCTACGGACCGGAAGGTGCGGCTGCTATTTTGGCTTTTCCCCGCGCCTTTATCGGTTACAAGGAACGTGTTAAGGCCAAAGCCGAAAAATGCTGGATCGACTTTGACGATATCGATGTGCACCTGGCAGAGACTTTCGAATGTTATCAGGTCGACAATGACACCCTTCCCTCGGCCGCCGGTCGGACTGTGACCGCCTTCTGGAAAGTGGATTGGAAACCATTGACAGACGAGGAAATCGAGCGCGGTTTACTGGTCATGCAGTGGTCGCGTCAGGATCTGGTCGATCTGACCCGGAATCTGTCTAACGACGTGATGGACCGTGAGAGACCCGGCGAGAAATGGAGCATCCGGGGAATTCTCAATCACCTGGCTTCTTCTGAATTGTGGCTGCTCGACCGGCTCAATATCGGGTTTTCCGAATCCACCACCCTGCCGGCAGATGCCTACCGCCGGTTGGATGCCACGCGCAGCATATTCGAGCGCGCTCTGCGCGGATTGGCCAACAAGTCTGTGGTGAACGGTAAAGACGGGTCATTCTGGAGTCCACGCAAGGTGCTGCGGCGCGCCGCCTGGCACGAGGTGGATCATATCAATCATATCTTCCGCCTGCTCAACGAAAACTAATCCGGTTTGCCCAACAGACCGGCAAAGCTGATGGCAGCGAAAAGGGTTGTCAAAAGGGTGACTACAAAATATACGGCGCCCATAAGTACCTCCTTGGGTAAGAACCGCTGAACCTCTGTATGCTATTAAACACAGCACGTATTAAATAGATGCACAGATTTGGTAAAGAAGCTGTAAAAAATACCGCGTCTTTCTTAATCTACGGAGAAACGCGGTACCGGTCGTAGATTAAACCAGAGCGCTCCATCTAGGATGACAGCAAACCGGATAATCACGCCAAAAGTGCGTAACAGATGGAAAAACTAGCGATGTAAAATTCGCGGTTGATTTTACAGACAGCCTAATCTATCATTGTATAAATTGGATATTTGGGATGAAGAATTAATAGTTGAAGGAGGAGCCTATGAAATCCTCTGCTGCCCTCACTGTTCTCATTCCGCTGCTGATCATCATCACGCTAACCGGCTGCAATATGCCACTGAAACCCATTCCGGCCACGGCCATCCCCGCGGCCATTCATACAATCATCCCCACAATAACCCCACCGCCCACCCTCCCCCCTGTTGCCACCGAGAACCTGCCGACTCTGACGGCCTCTCCCACACCCGAACCGGAACATAAGGACCTGCCGGGATCACTGGTAGGCAAGATCATCCAGACGGTGCACGACCAGGTGGATGATAAGACCGCCTCCCAGAAGCAGGTATACGGCGGCGATGATTTCCGCAACGGCAGATACGAACGCCCCTTCGATAAGGATATGAACTACCTGCCAGAAGCCGATTTGGTGACCGTGCAACTCAACCGCACTGACCCTCTCTGGGTGTATGTGCTGATTAAAGTGATCAAACCGTTCGCCGCGGGAGAACCCGGTACTGTTAACTTCATGGTGGAGATCGATGTCGATAAAGACGTGCGAGGCGACCTGTTGATCGTTTCGGGTACACCGTTGAGCACAGAGTGGTCCACCGATTCGGTGGTGGTGTTGACCGCACCCGACCACAACGTCGGCGGTCTGACAGCCGTGCGGCCGGATGGAACACCCTCGGAAGGCCGCGGTTACTTTGAGGAGATTTTTAACAGCGGTAAAGGAAGCGACCAGGATCTGGCCTGGTCAAGGCTGTCAAAAACCGATAACCAGACCATGGAAATCGCCTTCAAGAACACACTCACCGGCGGTGAAAAGGGGGAATTCATCTGGCTGGCCTGGGCAGATACCGGCATGAAAGACCAATCCGTGTTCGATCATAATGACCATTTCACCTTCTCGCAATCCGGCTACCCTGTGAAGGATGACGCACAGAATTATCCGTTGAAAGCGCTGTGGGGAATAGATAACATCTGCCGGGTCGCCTCAGGCTTCGAGCCCAAAGCCAATACCCCGGGACTGTGTCCCGAAGTCATTACCCCTCCCGAAGAATTACCTTCCGGCAACCATGGTCCAGGAACCTTCTGCCACAGACCATGTTTATCTGTTCCAGGTTGCTGCGATTGATCTATTTAATGGCTGCATCGATCGATCAGGCTGTGAGCGATCCGTTCGCGGCCTGATTCTTTTTCCGGTGGAAACCAGGTCTTGGAATTACCTGACCTTTGATATTTTGTATAATAAACAGCGATTAGATCCCATTAGCTTATTTAACACTCAATTATTAACACTGCCGAGGAGTTATATGAAACGCTGCTTCTTCGTTATCCCTCTCGTCCTTATACTGGCCGCCTGTGAACCACCTGGATTCTATGAGAACGAGGGTATTTATCATCCCACCCTCCTCCCTGAGGCAAAAACTGAAGAAGCGGCACAGAAGGATTTGCCGCAGAATGTGGTGGAGGTGCGCTGGAGTATCAACGCGCCGGTGGTCCAAAACTGCCTGGAAGCCGGCAGCACTGCCGAGGTTACTCTGAGGTTCACACCCTCCATCATTCAGAATTTCTATAACGCGGATGGCAGCCTCTCCTATACTACATCAGGGGAATGGAATGACCATCCGGTCAGCCGGATGCGCTACTGCCTGGAGTTAGATGAGCCCTGCACCGAACCGGGAGAGGAACGCTCTTTTGAAACGCAGGTTTCCACCTCCTTACCGCTAGACTGGCTGGGATTGCGCCAGGTTTACCTGATGGTTGAATTCCTGGACCGGGATGGAAACCCGGTGCCCGCGACAGATGGATCAAATCTTAAAACGATAACCGGCGGGCAGCTGGTGATGAAACAGACCATCACCACGGCAGTCAATCCCACCACCCCGCTCGATATGCTCCCGGCAGTTCTTCAAACTGCCGTCGCTGAAAAACGCGCGGCTTATCCGGTCAACGGATCGATCAAGATCGAAGGCAGTCCCTGCTGCGCGGGTGGAACAGCCGGATCGAAACTGGAGATAAAAGTGAATCTTCAGGCAGAAAGCCCGGCCGGTAGAGTGACCGAGATGCGTCTGGGTAGATCCTGCCCCTTTTCACCGGCAGACCTGCGGGATATGTGGGAGCCTTTCACCGGGGAAAAGACGCTTGAAACGACCATTCCCATCAACTGGACGACTTTTTCGGTCAATGTTCAGTACCGCGATGAAAAGGGCAACCTTTCGCAGGTTTATTGTGACAGTCTTGGTCTCGAAGGCAGCCCGCAGGAGCCGTCTCCCACACCCTGAAAGAAAAAAAGCCTCCCTTTTTCCGGTTGGTCCAAGGGAGGCTTTTTTCAACGGGTCGCTGGCGCAAGCACCTTGACATCGAAACTCAAATTGGACGGATCACCGGTACACATCACATTCCCAATGTACTGATTAAACAGGATCACAGAAAAATTCGAGATATGCTGCAGGGCATCACCTGCACCATCTGAATTTCCATGATACTTGTACAGATCCATTCCGGGTGTTTTACTTCCGGTGGGTGAGATGGGAATGCCTTTTAAGTTGAAGCTAATCGGGCAATCCACATCACTGTTCACCTGCCCCACCGGATCGATGAGTGGATCAGACACCTGGATATCCACCACACCCTGCCCGATCTGCCCTGTGATGCTGATCCCATCCTTGGGGAAAGCTGCTTCACCTGTATATTGTTTTGTGCACTGGCCCTGTGAAATATCAGTCTCAAAAGATGAGATGCTGGTCCAATGCACCGGGCATCGATATTCCGCGACGGAAAAAACCGTCGTTGTGTAAGGAATGGTTAATGCTGTCAAAATGACATCCACAAAACTGTTCGCCGGCGCAGCCTTCACCGGAATCTTTCCTTTGACCTCACCGGTCTGATTCCCATCTTTTCCGGCTTTGTACAATGCCTCGACCAGCACTTCTTTTATGGTTGGATCAGTGAAATTCCATTGGAATTCGACCTCCGCTTTACCGTCTTCCGGCTTTTTTTCAAGACTGGCAAATTCTTTTGGCGAACCATCTGCCAGAACCTGGGAGAACTTAAATACCACCGGCTCGGTGATCGTGGGCGGCAATCCTTCCAACCGGGCAGCCAATTTTTGATCCGGTTTCTGGGACAGATTATTCAAATTAGTTGGATTCGGGAATAGATACGGACCAACCGGTTTAAAGACTGCTTTGAATGTGGCTTCTGATTTTGTATTGTTAATGGCCACAACACGAACCAGCGGGATGCCGGCTTTTTCCACCTTGACTACATTGCCACCGGCGTCTTTTTCGTAAATCGTCGCCTTTTTCTCGCTGGTTATGGGAGAAATCCTCAGTTCCTTTGTACCGTCATTCCATAATTTTGGGCCGTTTCCGATGGAGTAGAAATAGGGCACAGATGGATAGATGACCAGTTCGTAAGGAACAGAGGGTTTTGCCCAGCCGCCTTTATTCTGCAGATCAACATAAGGCAGTTCGGCTCCATTGCTGAAACGAATGGGATACAGGGCGCCTGGCGCCATGGGGGCGGAGATCGTGGCTATGCCGGTTTCCTTTTTCTGGATATTTGTCGATATTGAATCCATACCGTAATAAACCCCGCCCGTCGGTTTGAACCCGCTGGCATGCAGCCAGTCACCATACCCCACCGCTTTTTCCAGTATTCCACCGGTGGGAACAGGACGGCACATTTTTTCCGGGAGTTGGTTCAACAGGTATTGCGCGTAGGTCCAATTCCCCCCAATAAAAATCGACCGGTTTTTCTCTTCGGCAATCCCGACCTTGCCATCGTTGATCAACTTCACAAAGCTGGTGCTATCCGGCAGGCAACTGACATCTCCAGTCCCCGATTTTTCACTCATTAACAAATAATACTGGACCGCCTGCAGATACCGTGAATCTTCAGCGTGGCGGTACCATTCCAGAATGGGTTCCTGAAAAGTTAAAATGTTCCCGGCACCTTTATTGCCCTGCTGACCGTAATCCAGCAGTTCGATCTGTATATTCTTTGGATCGATCAAGAATGTTGCCAGTTCACATGAAATGTCCAGCCACCAGCGCATATCATTATCCATGGAAACAAAATTGTTCATGGAGTACGAGGCGTGTTCCACCCAGTGGAAGACTTCATGGGCAATGGACTGCTTGAGTTTGGGAGTGAGATCTGTTTCCAGAAAATCCCAGCCCAGATTGATGGATGAAGAAATGGATGAGTATTTGGGGGATTCTTTACCTGTTTGCAGCCGAACCATGACCGTTCGACTGCTGCCATCTTTTTTCAATAATGCTCCCGTGAAATTCATTTCATGATATTTAATGCGGGCCAATCTGACCTGCTCAATGATTTTCGCTATTCGATCCTTCTTGTTGTTCCAGTCCTCTTCTTTCAAAATATCACTGGACACGGCATCGATGTGATAGGCCTTATCCCGCAGACAGGAGAGTTCACGGAAATATACTCTCCCGCTATACTGTGATGACAAACTACCGATGACATGACAATCCTCCAGTTTTGGGACAGGCCAGTCCTCCGCGGGGATTAAATCAGCCTGACGCCCGCCACTCGCTTTGTTTCTGGCAGGAACTTCATACGATGTGGTGGTGATCCCATTCGTAAAGTTCATCAACGCGTACTGCGGGGCGTAGATATTGCCCGCTGAGATGGTGACATGCACTTCACGGCGGCCGTTGACCAGGGCGTCATCTGCCATGATCAAGCCGTTGCCTTCGATCAGCTCCACGATCCGGTCATTGGGCGAAGTGGAAGGAAAAGAGATGACCGCGTCCGGCAGGCTGTCTCCATCGCCGTTGACATCCACTTTATAGAAACTGGATATCCGTTTTATCCCGGTCTGTTCCAGTGAACGATCAACATCCTCGGCCGGCTGGCTGGCCACCAGCTTCAAGGAGCTGCCCTGTGGAACTGTCCCTACCGGCGCGGATGCGTACACTCCGGCTTTATCCTGATAAAGCTGGTTATCGGCATTGAAAGCGGTTTGTGAAACCAGGGTCATGGGCAAGGGCGGCTGATCGGGTTTCTTTCCTTCCGGCAGGAAGGGAAGATTGTCCACCGGCATCGCCGGCAAGCTGGCATCCGGCGGTTCTTCTACTGTTTCTTCCGGTATGCCTACAGATGAAGGCGCAGATTCACCCACTGTCTGCACAGCCTCATCAACGGAAGGAGGTACGGCTTCTTCCACCGGTTGTTCCGGCTCACTGGCGGAGGGCGGTGCGGATTCTTCCACCGGATCCGCATGCGCGCCGGCCACTTCGCCCATGCGGTATCCCGCCACACGGGTGAATCCTGTCAGGTTAGAAGCTTCATTATTCGTCCAGGTTTCCGGTTCAGAGTCATAGACCGTATATTCCCCGGCCGGGATCATGACCATGGGTTCGACAATCCAGCGAACATTGGGAACATCTTTGTAGGCTGCTCCTCTGGCCTGCCAGGGTCCATAGACGTTTCCCTCAGAATCTTCCAGACTGATCGTTCCCGGTTCCGCGCCTTTACCGCCGTTCCAGTGAATGGTGAGGATGAGGGTGATCTGGAAGGGGTGATCAATTGTGAAGGAGGGAGCGTAGGTGGCGTTATTCTTCATCTCCCCACCTGGATTGATAGCGATGATATCTTCCTGCCCTTCCGGTGTTGGAATCCTTGTTGGTTCCAATGGAGGGGTGGGCGGCGTATCCAAGATATTAAACCCCGTCATGAACAGCATTACACCGGTCAACAGGAATCTGGCCAGTTTTTCGACAGCAGGATGCTTCATAGTGCCTACCTCGTTTTTAGGATGGTTATTAAATTGACGTTTTTTGGTTGGGATTGGATAATTATAGATTATTTAGAGTATTTTGAACAAACTGCATACTCAGGCAGCAAACCATCGGGCCGCTGAGCCTCTCGAATCGCACGGAGGCTTCGACAGGCTCAGCCATCGGGATCAGACAGGTTCAGGGTATCAAACCGCCCGGCAGGTAAGCTCGTCGAACCTCACGGAGGTCTCGACACCACCGAGAACAGACTGATCCCGTCAGCAGCCTGTTACAGACATACTAAAACACCCCGCTTTTCCTGGCGGGGTATTTTCACAGAAAGGAATACTGTCGTTGACTTTTATCCGGGTTAAATCGATTCACCCAGGTATGCTCTGGCAATAGTATCGTTTTCCATCAGGTCTTTGGCGATACCCTCAAAAGCGATCGAACCCGTCTCGAGCACGTAGCAGTAATCTGAAATCTCCATGGCCATCACGGCGTTTTGTTCCACCAGCAGAATGGTCTGCCCATTTTTACTGATGGTCATGATGGTCTCAAAAATCTCTTCCACCAGTTTCGGGGCAATACCCATGGAAGGTTCATCCAGTAAAAGCAGGTCGCCGCCTGTGATCAGCGCGCGGCTGATGGCCAGCATCTGCTGTTCGCCGCCGGAAAGCGTGCCGCCCATTTGCCGGGCGCGCTCCTTCAGGCGTGGAAAGAGAGAATACACATAATCCGTGCGTTCAGCCAGCAGTTTCTTTTCCTCCAGCCGTGAGAAGAGGTATCCGGCAATTCGAAGATTCTCTTCCACGGTCAATTCCGGGAAAATATGGCGGCCTTCCGGTACATGCACAATACCTTTCTTGACGATAGTATGCGCCTTTACGCCGACCAGATTCTCACCCTTGAAGGTGATCTTGCCAGAATGCACCGGGATGACGCCCGAGATGGCGTTCAGCGTGGTCGTTTTTCCGGCGCCGTTGGAACCAAGCATGGAGACGATCTCACCGGGATACACCTGAAAGGACACGCCGTGCAGGGCTTTGATCTTTCCATAGGCGACATGCAAATTATGGATATCCAGAATTGGATCTTTCTTTTCGTTGCGGTTGTTATTTATCATTATTTACGACCCTTCCCCAGATATGCCTCGAGAACTTCTTTATGATTGCGGATCTCAGAAGGGGTGCCGATGGCCAGACTCTTCCCGAAATTCATGACGAGAATACGTTCGCAGATGCCCATGACCAACCGCATCTGGTGTTCTACCAGCAAAATGGTCAGGTCAAACTTTTCCTTTATGGAGACGATCATGCGGTTCAGTTCGTCGATCTCGTTCGGATTCATTCCCGCGGCAGGCTCGTCCAGCAGCAGGATTTCGGGTTTGCAGGCCAGCGCGCGGGCGATCTCCAAACGGCGTTGGTCACCGTAAGGCAGGCTTGAAGCGAGAACGTTGGCTTTTCCGGCCAGACCGACGGCATCCAACAGGGCGAGTGCTTCTTTTTTAATTTGATCCTCTTCCGCGCGCTTTTTGGACGAATTTACGAAGATATCCAGAATTCCGTATTTCGTCTTTCCAAAGCATGCCGTACGCACGTTATCCAGAACGCTCAATTTTCCGAACAGACGGATATTCTGGAAAGTACGGGCGATCCCGCTGTTGATGATGGTGTGCGCCGGCAGGCGGTTGATCTTGTTGCCTTTGAAGATCACATCTCCGGCAGTGGGGATGTATACGCCGGAGAGCACGTTGAACACGGTGGTCTTTCCGGCGCCGTTGGGACCGATAATGCCGACGATCTCATTGCGGTGAACTTCGAAAGAGAGATCATCAATGGCTTTTACACCGCCAAAGTGCATCGATACTTTATCAAATGTCAAGATCGTTTCGTTGTTCATCGTCTTACCGCTTTCCACTCTCAGATTCAACTGTTGATCTGGATTTCGAACCTACGCGCTTCTTCAGGGAAGTAAAGAAATCCTTGATATTACGGGTGGTAAGTTCCGTTCCACCGGCCAGTCCACCCGGCCGGTAGATCATCACAACAATCAACAGGATTGCGCCGATGATCCAGCGCCATACTCCCAGCGGACGCAGAATTTCAACCAGCAGCGTCCATACGGCAGCTCCGAGCACCGAACCGGTGATGCTGCTGATGCCGCCCAGATAGACCATGATCAGACCTTCAGAAACCATCACATACCCGTAGGTATTCGGGTTGGTGAAGCTCAATAGATGGGTCAAAAGACCTCCGGACACTCCGATTAGAAATGCGGAGAAACCGAAAACCACCATTTTAGTTTTCTTGGTGTCCACCGAGACCAGTTCAGCGGCTACCTCATCCTCGTGCAGTGCCAATGTGGCACGACCATATTTGGAATTGATGAACATTCTCACGAGTAGGATGGCAACCACCAGCCAGAGAAAAACCCAGCCGATGTTGGTGTTCGCCGGGATATTCCGTAAACCGCGGGCGCCGCCGACAAATTCGATATTGGTCAACACGCTCTTCATAATAAGGGTGAACCCCAGCGTGATGATGGCCAGGTAATCGCCGCGCACTTTGAAGGATGGGATCGAAATCAGAAAACCGGCCAGCAGGGCAATCATCCCACCCAGAAAGATATTCAACGGAAATAACATCGGATCGGTAAATATATATTTGCTGATAAGCGCGGAAGAATAGGCGCCCACTGCCATAATACCGGCATGTCCCAGAGAAAAGATTCCCAGGTAACCGTTGACCAGGTTTATGCCCAGCACCATGATGGCATAAATACCGATATATTGAGCGATCTGCAGATAATAGGCACCGACCACCTGGAAGTGATCAATGACGAACAGAACAACTGTGGTGATGATCAGCAGGGCAAGATTAATGGTTCTTTTCGAAGACATATTGTCCACCACTACACTTTCTGAACAGTCTTCTTGCCAAGCAAACCGCTTGGTTTGATGAGCAGTATCAAGATGAGGATGCCAAACGCCACAATGTCACGGTAGCTTGAAACGGGCAGGAACATGGGGGTGATGACCATGACAGCCGCCAGCAGGAAACCGCCGAGTACGGCGCCTTTTATATCGCCGATCCCGCCGAGCACAGCCGCCGTGAACGACCACCAGTTGATCATCTGGCCAATATACGGATCAAATATCGGGTAGGCCATGCCGTACAGTCCGGCGCCTATAGAAGCCACCGTCGCACCGACCACAAACGCAATGCTGATAATGAAATCGTTCGAAATACCCATCAGACTGGCCGCAGTGGCGTCCTGGGCGGCCGCCCGCATGGCAATGCCGGTCTTAGTCTTCATGATGAAGAGGCTTAAGAGCAGCATAATGAACAGGGCGACGGCAATAATCACAAACTGATAGAGTTCGACATAAACGCCGCCAAATTGGAACTGCATATCCGGCACCAACCGGGGTACACGCTGGGGTGTGGGGCCGATGAACTGCAGCACTAGATGTTGCAGAAGCAGTCCAACTGCCAGTGAGGTCACCACCACGGATACTTTCGGGGCGGAACGCAGTGGTTTGTAGGCAACGCGTTCGATTCCCACCGCCAGAATGGATACCGCGATGGCCACCAGCACCAGTGTGATGATCAACACAACATAAAGCGACGGGATGGATGAAAGAAGCCAGGTTGCCAGAAAGAAAAAGGCGTACGTGGCTACCATGAAAATATCTCCATGGGCGAAGTTCACCAGCCGTACAATGCCGTAGACGATGGAGAAGCCAATAGCCAGCAGGGCATAGATGCTTCCCAGTTGAATAAGGTTGATAGCCTGTTGGAGGAATATTTCCATCTGAAACCTCTTCCTACTTCGGATACTTCATTTTAAAGATAAAACCGCGTTCAACAAGTATAAAGAATAATGGCAATCGTACACAATTTTTTCACTTCGTCGGAACGATACGAATGGGGGGCTGATGAACAGCCCCTCATTCGTACTCACAATTGATAATCCTGTAAGAAGCGGGTTATGGTTTAGCTGTGGCGAAATAGGTGAACTTACCATCCTGGATCTTGATGATCACGGCAGATTTCACAGGATCGCCGGTATCGTTGAACTGAGCATTTCCGGTAACACCTTCGAATTCCTTAATGGAGGCCAGACCGTTGCGAATGGCCACGCGGTCCACTTTACCAGCGTTCTCGATGGCCTGTTTGAACAGGTACACGGTATCGTAGTTGAGAGCGGCAATATCATTGGGAGTGTCATTGTATTTCTTAGTGAATGCGGCGATGAAGGCTTTGGCCTTGTCAGAAGCGATATCCACCGCGTAGTGGCCTACCCATAGAGCGCCTTCAATGTACTCTCCACCCAGTTTGATGATCTCTTTATCACCCCAGGTGTCTGAACCCATGAATTTGCCTTTGTAACCCAGGCTACGAGCCTGTTCGGCCTGAAGAGGAACTTCGGCGGTGAAATTTGGGAGGAGGAGAATATCAGGATTGGCGGCAATGATCTTGGTTAACTGGCTCTTGAAATCCTTCTCGCCACGGCCGTAGGACTGGAATTCCACCACTTTGCCGCCCATTTCTTCGTAGGTCTTCTTGAAGATGGTGGCAATACCCACGTTGTAATCGTTCGAATTGTCGTAAAGAACGGCGGCTGTTTTGGCTTTTTCTTCGTTGAAGGCGAATTTGGCGATAATGGCGCCCTGGAAATCGTCGGTGAAGCAGGCGCGGAAGAAATAATCATTATCCTTGGTGATGGCGACAGCGGTTGCCCACGGAGTGATGGAGGGCAGTTTGGCTTTTTCGATGATCGGAATAGTTGGCATAACATCGGCACTGTCATTCGGGCCGATCATACCCATGATATCCGCACGATCGGCGAATTTCTGGGCGACAGCTGCGGCAGCTTCTGGTTTGAATTCATTGTCCAGTTCTTCCACGGCCAGCTTGTACATCTTGTCGCCGACCTTGACACCGCCGGCTCCGTTGATCTCTTCAAGGGCCAGGTCAATGCCTTTTCGAGCGGATGAACCGATGATCGGATTGTCGCCGGTGATCTCGTTGTTGACGCCGAGTTTGATCACATCACCGCCGGCAGCGGCACCACCGGCACCTGCACAGCCAGATGTGGTGGCCAAAAGTGTAATCAGCAGTAAAGCAATTACCAGGTTTCGAAATTTCATTCCATTTCTCCTCTATTAATTGAACGTGACTTGTGGAAATTGAAGGATATTTCTGTAAACGGCTTAGAGGAAATATCCGGATGACTTGGGCTTGCCTGGTTTGACGCAGGGAAATCAGGTGCGGTGCGGGAGAGGAAAATCCTTAAAGCAAAGAACCGCTTTAAGGATGGGGAGCACAACTCCAGGTGATGATCGCAACTTCTTCTCCAATGTTGAAAAGCTTATGCCCCGTCTTGGGTGGGATCAGAAGTGCGTCACCTTTTTCCAATTCGTAATAATAGTCATCTTCCGGGAAAAAGCAGAGAACATGTCCTTGAACGCAAAAGAAAACTTCATCGGCCTCTGCATGACCGGGGTCCAATCCGCCCACCTGACCAGCCTGAAGGATCGACATTCCAAAAGTGATCCTATCGGTTTGGAAGTATTGCCTGACAAGCTCTTGTTCATCCATGCGGGCGACTGTATCTTTTAAATGCACAATTTTGCCACTAAGCTTCAAACTCACTCACCTCCTTCTGCGGAAAAAATTGGGATTATGGGGGATTATCGGTCTGCATTCATTTGAATTGAAGCGAGATGCTCACAAATGAACATAATTGAATAATTCTGGTTAAATTATAGTAAGTAGAAATTGCCTTGTCAATAGGTAGATTGTCTCCATTTGGGTACTTTTCAGGTCGAAAGAGGGTGATATTCTGATATTTCGCCTGTAATTTCGGTTTGTTCGCGTTGCAGGGCTATTGACTGCCTCCCGGCGTTGTGTTATATTGTATAAAATATTGTCATTACCGTCCATTATGCTCCAGTTTGTTGCATTCCTGCACTATGTTTTACGCTTAGCTGTCAGCCGTTGATCTTTCCCGGAATGGGACTGAACCGGCAAAGCGCACCTTTTTCCAACTGCAAATTGACCCGAATTGTCTCCAGAGGAGGTAAGACATTGGATCCATTGATCTTGAGCGTTGACCTGGGTACCACATCCATAAAACTGGCCATCATTGACAAACACGGCCGGATCGTGGCCACTGCCACGCGGGAGTACGTTCTGAAAACCGAGCAGGCTTCCTATGTAGAATGCAGTGAAGAAACCTATTGGAACGCCTTCACCGGTGGACTGGCTGAACTATTGGAAACGATCGGAAAGCAAAAAGAAGCCATCCGGGTGTTAGGAATTTCGGCTCAGGGCGAAACCCTCTTCTTCCTGGATGAAAAGGGGAAATCTCTGCGCGACGCCATCGTCTGGATGGACAACCGGGCGGAAAACGAATCAGCGGAATTACGCGAAAAATTCACCGACGAGGTTTGCTACAAGACAACCGGGCAGGTGCAATTCGATCCCTGTTGGCCGGCCGCCAAAGTGCTATGGGTCAAGAAAAACCAACCGGACATCTTCAAAAAGACAAAAACATTTGCCCTGATCGAAGATTGGTTCATCTATCGTTTGACAGGCCAGATGGTAACCGAAGGATCTCTAATCACTTCCACCGTTTACTGGAATCTGATCACCAAGAAGTGGTGGCCGGAAATGCTGGCCTACCTGGGAATTACGGAACAACAACTCCCCAGGATTATGGAACCGGGGGAGAAAGTCGCGGTTATTACCCGAGAAGTCGCAGCCAGTCTGGGTCTGAACAACGATATTATGGTGTGTACCGGTGCTCTGGATCAGGCGGCCGGTGCCATTGGCGTTGGCAATATCTGTGAAGGCCGCTTTTCAGAAAATATCGGCGCCGCGCTGGCTATTTGCGCGCCTGTTTCCAAACCTCTGTTCGATCCCAATCGGAGGATGCCGCTGCATTACTTTGGCATTCCCGATATGTATATGCTGCACACCTTCACCACCGGCGGCATGGCCATTAAATGGTTCCGCGACAGCTTCTGCGACCTGGAAATCTCCGTTGCCGCGCTTTCCGGAAAGAGCGCCTACAGCATCATGGATGAAGAAGTGGCACTGGTGCCGCCGGGCAGTGACGGGCTGGTTGCCCTGCCGCATCTGAGTGGTTCCATGGCGCCGGACGTCAACGCCCGCGCCAAAGGTGTGTTTTATGGTTTCACAATGAAACATGGTAAACCGCATTTCATCCGGGCCATTATGGAATCCATTGGTTACATCATCAGACGCAATATCGAAGCACTCGAAAATGCCGGCTTACGTGTCTCAGAACTTCGTTCCCTGGGGGGCGGCTCCAAGAGTCCTTTATGGAACCAGATCAAAGCGGACATTATCGGAAAACCTCTGGTTACCATTAAATGCTCTGAAGCCGCCTGCCTGGGTGCAGCCATTCTGGCAGGAACGGCTATCGGCATGTTCGACAGCATCGAAAAAGCCTGCGCCAGTATGGCGGAAGAAAAAGCCCGGTTCATGCCAGATGCAAACAACCGGTCAGCCTATGATACCGGCTACGAAGATTACAAACAATTATTCTCTGACCTGAACGGCATGTTTGAAAAAACATACCGTCAATAACCCGATAACGCGAGAACAATACATTTAATGTGAGGTGTCATCTTGAACTTAATTGTCATGCTTACCCATAACGATCAGACTGTGAAAGACGCTATTGATGTTTTTGAATCCTGCAAAGATTTGAAGGTGAAACACTGGGGTTTCAAGAATATCGGATTACCGGTTCCGCAAATGAAAATTCTTGTGGAAAACATGAAGAAGGCCAAAAAGACTACCTACCTCGAGGTTGTGACATACACCGAAAAGGAGTGCCTGGAGGCCGCTAAACTGGCGATGGATTGCGGTTTTGATTGTCTGATGGGTACACTGTATTTTCCATCGGTCGGCGCGCTGGTCAAGAACAAGATCAAATATTTTCCTTTCTGCGGCAAAGTATGGGATAATCCTTCCATTCTGGGAGGAACGATTGACGAAATCATTGCGGATGCCAACCGGTTGAAAAAACTTGGGGCAGACGGCATCGATCTGCTGGCTTACCGTTACACAGACGACGCGGTGGAATTGATCAAACGCTTCACCAGAGAGGTTGATTTGCCAACGGTAATCGCCGGGAGTATAAATGACTTTGGCAGAATGGATTTCATGCACGAAGTCGATCCTTTTGGCTTTACCATGGGCAGTGCTCTGTTTAATAAGAATTTTAAGAAAGATGGATCGTTCCGCGATAATTTGAAGATCGTGGCAGATTATTTGGAGAAATTCAATTAACGCCAGTTGACAGCCGGGCGTATTGCCAGGTTTTTTGATCTTCGCCGGCGAAGGAGGGCAAAATTTTAAAAGCAAAGCGCATGGAATTGATCACGGCTGAGATCAAACAGCATGGGATCGTATCAATTGATGAGCTGACCACCCGCCTGAAAACCTCCCGCTCAACAATCTGCCGTGATCTGCTGGAATTGGAACTGGAACACGCCCTCAAACGTATTCGCGGTGGGGCTGTCGCGTTGACTCAGAGGACATCCTACGAACCTCCTTTCGACGTTCGGAAGGATTTCTTCTACGACGAAAAACAAAGGATCGCGAGCGCCGCCATCGAGCTGGTGCAGGAAAATGAAACGCTGCTGTTGGACAGCGGAACGACTGTTTATGAGCTGGCCAAAGCCCTCATGAACAAGAATAATCTCTATATCGCTACCAATGATCTCAACAGTGCGATGCTACTTTCACAGAACACGGATATCGAATTAACGGTATTTGGAGGCGCTCTTCGCAAGCATCACTACTCGTTGAACGGTTATTTCACCGAGAATATGATCAGGCAGATCCATGCCGACAAGGTTTTTCTGGGTGTTGATGCGGTGGATATGAATATCGGATATATGAACTTCTCGGTGGAAGAAATCCAGACGAAGAAACTGATGATCCAGGCTTCCAATGAGGTCATTGTTTTGTGCGACCATTCGAAATTCGAAAAGATTGCCTTTGTCAACATCTGCCATTTTGACGAGGTCGACCTGGTGATCACCGGCAAAGAGATCAACCGGGACATTCTTCACAAGATGGAAGAGATGAAGATCAATATGATGATCGTTTAATCAGGTGCATCGTCGGATTACAGGCAACCCTGATAATAAACAGGATAGGTGATGGTAAATCTGGACAATGTGATCATCCGGGGATTTCAAACTCTGGATGAACGTGCCTCTGCCGCGCGCTTGATGATGAAGACCGACCCCTGGAAAACATTCGGGCGGAGTTATGAGCAGTGCCTGGACGCGGTTTCCAATCCGCAAAAGGAGTCCTACGGCGCCTTTTGCGGAGAAAATCTATCGGGTCTGCTGGTGATCGACCTGACCGGTCCGATGAAAGGCTATCTCCAGGCGGTTTGTGTGGATGAATCCGCTCGCGGCGGTGGTCTGGGTTCGAAGCTGATACGATTCGCGGAAGAAAGGGTGTTCAGCGTTTCACCCAATTGCTTCCTGTGCTATTCGGATTTCAACAGCTCCGTACGTCCGATCTACGAACACCTGGGATATGAGGAAGTGGGGGTATTGCGGGAATATATGATCCCCGGGCACAATGAGATCTTGATGCGTAAAACGATCGGGCCGGTGATGCGATTTCGCGGAAAAGGCAGTTGAATTTCATATCGCCCTCCTTTATGATGAATGCACGTTAGTCTCATCCAGGGGTGAAATACCGGTTTAATACCCGCGTGATTCTGTTTGGGGAGGTGGTAAATGAAGAATCCATCCAATCAGATTCTGTTAGCCTGTATGGTGATCAGCCTGGTGACACTTTCCTGCCAGTTCCTGGCACCCGCGGAAAATGACCGATCAACACCCGTGCCCGAAATTGAATCGGGAAAGGAAACCGCCAAACCATTTCTGGAGGGGATAACCGACCTCTTCAGACAAACCAGCGGACAGGTGAATATTGGAGGAGTGTCCCCCCAGGGATTCACATTGCTCGGACAGTTGGGCGGCAGCACACAGGCTGTGTTCGTAAAGGGTGATTTGGCTTTTCTGGGTCAGGGGCCGCGGGTGGCGGCACTGGATATTTCACATCCCGATGCCCCGAAATGGCTGGGTGAAAGTGAGGTTTTACCCGGACTGGTCACCGGTTTGGAAGTGATCGACCGGAATGCCTACGCAGTCACCCTGTACGGTGGATTGACCGTTCTGGATATCGGCAATCCCGCAGAGATAAAAAAGGTGGGTTATGTGGAACCCAAAGTGGCAGGCTGTGAAGGCATCCTTATTGATGACAATACCGCCTATATGGCCTGCAATTCGGCCGGATTGTTCATCGCGGATATCCGGGATCCCCGGCAGCCGAAAACTCTTTTTGAAAGCTCGGCTCCGGGCGGCGCCGATTTTTCGGTGGCGCTGGTCAATAACCGTATATATATTGTAAATACGACCTTGCATGAACTGGAAGTATTCAATGTCGAGAATCCTCAAAAACCTGTAAAAGTCGGGGCACTCCCCTTCTCCGCCTTGCCCACCGCAGAGCAGGGTACAGGAAGTATAGCCAGTGTACGCTCCTGTGGAAAGTACCTGTGTCTGGCTGCCGGGCAGGATGGATTGGTCATACTGGATATTTCCCAGGAAGATCAACCCACAATGATCGGCCATCTGGATACCCAGTCGGCATCCGGACTGGTGGTCGAAGGAGACACCGTCTATCTGGCGGATGATATGGACGGTGTGCATATCATCGATGTCACCGACCCAGTGAACCCGGCTCAGGTCGGGCAGCTTCCCACAGCAGTCGGGGGTTGGGAATTGACTGTGAAGGAACATGGCGAACGCGGGCTGTATCTGCAGGATGGCCGGCTGTGGGTGACTGATCCGGCCTTCGGACTGATCATTGTGGACGTGGCCGATCTGGCACAGCCCCGGCTGACTGGCGGGTATATGACGCCCCTTCCGGATGTGCTTTCCGATATCCGTCTGGATGGAAAAATCGCGTACGTAACCGGGCGCTACAGCGGATTCAGAACGGTGGATATTTCCAATCCGAAAAAACCTGCAGAATTGTTCTACGATGATGAACGCAAAAACCTGAACCTTCAGACTCCTTCAGGTTTGCAGGTCAGAGACGGTTTTGCCTATATCGCCGATATGAATTATCCCTTTCATATCTATGATGTGTCAGATCCCGCGAAGCCGGTAGAGCGCGGCGCGGTGTTTGATGAAAAAGCCTCAGACGGCGCTTTTGACATTGTTTTGAACGGCAGCCTGGCATATCTTTCCGGTTGGGGCGGGCCGGATGCTTTCTATCCAGGCAAAGGTATCTGGGTGGTGGATATCGCTCATCCAGATGCCCCTGAAGCCGTCAATTTCATTGACACCGCCAATGAAAGATGGATACTTGCTCTGGCAAAAAACCATCTTTACGCTCTGGACGGCTCAATGGACAGGAATTATGAAGGGCAGAAAGAACCCATCGCGTTGAGGGTGTTTGATCTGGCAGACCCACAAAAACCGACGGAGGTGCGAACCATCCCGCTGGCCGAAGCACAAAACCTGTCTCCCATGGATATGACCACGGACGGCAGCCGGTTATATATTCATATTCTTCCTGCAACCGTGCTGATTTTTGATCTGGCAGAACCTGATAACCCGAAGAGGATCGCGGCGGACTCCATTCCGGGCGGTGCGCCGGATATATATATAGATGGCAAGTATCTTTATCTGGGTGGATCAGCGGTGTATGACATTTTAAAACCGGACAAACCTGAATTTGCCGGTCTTTTGGGAAACCTACAGACCTGGGATCTGGCCGTGGACAAAGATCTAGTCTACGTGATTACAACCTATCAAGGGATGTATATCTTTCGCTTTGATGAAAAGAAGTGATTTTTATCCGGAAAGATGCTGTGGAAAAAACACAAGTAGAAGAATAGTGGTAAAAGTGATTTCTATTCTTTTTCATACTCGATTTCTGGAAATACTGGCAATCGTGTAATTTATCTGGAGAACTATATTAGAATGGAATAATGGTCTTGATGTACGTATCCGATAATACGTATTCCTATTGTTTTTGCATATTCGAGCGCGAAAGTACTGGCCGAATTTAACGAGATCATCTTTGACACGCCCATTCGAGCCGCTTTCTGCATCATTTCTCCATTTATCAGGGCATTGGTAATTAAAATACTGCCCTTGATATTAATTGACTGTAATAGACATTGTCCTGAGAGTTTATCCAGGGTTTGTTTCTTCTCTATATCACATGCCTGACCAATTCTCTTATTTCCGCTATAAAGCACGGCATAGAATACATCTTTTATCGAATCCAGGCTTAGATTCCTTGTCTTAATGAAATCTTTGTAAAGAAATGCGATGTTTTTCTCCTGGCACTCTACCGGGCTTCTTTCTCGATCCATTACCGGAAACGAATACTCAGTGGAAAGCACATTATCGATGTTTACAAATTCCATCTGTTCAGGTTTTTCAGCGCTATGGTGTAACCAAACGTCAACATTGGTCTTATTCTCACAAACATAAATGCAGGCAACTTCATTCATAGAATCAATGATGAAGTTATTGAATAAAAAGCCAATGGCAAGTGCCTCCAAATCTGTTGGTGTACACCCAAAATATAGCCAGATTTTCCCATTGATTGTCAAAGAAACAATATGCTCAATAGTGATCAATTTCTCTTGTTGTTGCCATGAGTCGTTAATGACTAACGAACTATCAATGAGATAATGTGTCTCTTCCATAATTATTCGTTGCTGGTTTCTTGTGAATCGAGATTCAATTCAGTTTTTTCCCTCTGGGTGTATACCTTGTATGTAATAGTTTATGACTCAGATGGCCACCCGGACCTTCCTTTAGAAAATCTTCATAAAGCTTCAATACGGCGGGGTTTTCATGAGATTTACGTATCATATAGTTGTTATCTTCAGAATAGATGGCACGTGCGCGGGCCTGTCGAATTGCCTCACTGGTTGGAACAGGTTGGCCGCCGCCGCCTAGGCAGCCACCGGGGCAAGCCATAAATTCGATAAAATGAAATGAAGCCAACTCACCGCCAGCCCTAATATTTTCCAACACCTTTCTGGCATTGACAGTCCCATGAGCTACGGCAAGTTTCAATGTCACTCCCTTTAACCATTCCATATCTGGAACGATGTTCTTAATAATTGCAGGAACCGGCCCGATTTTTGGAATCACGATCTCAACCTTCCGGATACCCTCCATGCCACGAATGGGTTGTATGTCAGCGTGATTAAAATAGGTTTCCACACTATCGCCGGTCACCAATTCCAGTACTGTACGAAGTGCAGATTCCATAACACCACCGGTGGCACCAAAGATCACACCTGATCCGGTTGCTGTGCCAAAGGGATCGTCAAATTCTGATTTTGTCAATTTAGGCAAATCGATGTTCTTGCTTTTCAACATCCTTGCCATTTCTACAGTGGTAATTGCGTAATCAACATCCTTATATCCGCTTGATTCCATCTCAGGTCGATTACATTCAAATTTCTTGGCGGTACAGGGCATTAAGGCAACAGTAACAATATCTTTGGGGTTAATTCCGGTCTGTCTGGCATAATACGTTTTAATCACAGCTCCGAACATCTGTTGTGGCGATTTGGCCGTGGAAAGATTGGGAATAAATTCAGGATAAAAATGTTCGAGATATTTTATCCAACCCGGAGAACAGGATGTAAATTGAGGAAGGGAAATCGAATTGTCTTTCTCAACCAGGAATTTATACAACCGCTGGATCAATTCAGTACCTTCTTCAATGATGGTAAGGTCGGCGCTGAAATTTGTATCGAACACCTTATCAAAACCACATTGCCGCAAAGCAGTGTTCATCTCAAATGTGAGGGCATGACCCGGCTCCAAACCAAAGTACTCACCAATCGCTGCCCGTGGAGCAGGGGCGGTTTGAATTACAACATGTTTATTCGGGTCGTTGATGGCTTTCATGACATCAACCGTTGAGTCTTTTACCTGCAATGCACCTGTCGGACATCGGTCAACGCACTGTCCACAATTAATACAAATCGCTTCACCCAGTGGCATATCTAAAAAGTTGGCTATTTTGATATTCTTCCCTCTACCAATTGGGGCAAGGCAACCAATACCCTGAATGTCATTGCAAGTTTGAACGCAACGCTGACAATAGACGCATTTGTTCATATCCCGTGTAATTGAATGACTGGAATCATCAATCTCGGAATGAGGTGAAGGTTTCCCAAAGCGCAAGAACGCCGTACTGAATTGTTTTGCCAGGGCCGGCAATTCACAGTTATCTTTTCGGCCGCATTCAAAGCACTCACCATAATGCTTTGAAATCAATAAATCAAGGATATAAGCTCGAGCTTTTTGCACTTTCGGCGAACAGGTAAAAACCCTGATGGGTTGTGTGATGGGATAATCGCAGGATGTATGCAGGATTTCCATCCCTTCTATTTCAACCACGCATATGCGGCAAGACCCTGTGATACAGAGATCCGGGTGAGAGCATAGTGTAGGAATATAAATATTAGTCTGTCTCGCAGCTTCAAGAATGGTCGTTCCAAAGGCTACCTCCATGCTGCGATTATCAATCGTCAGGTTGACTGTGGTTTTTGCCGGATTTTTTTCTTTCACCAGCAGGCCAGTATCTTCGTTCAATGGTAGAGGTAAACCCGAGTTGTTATTTAGAAAGTTTTGCATAGATTCCTCCTTTTATAATTCCAGGGGAGATGCGGGTTTGGTGAGCTGTTCTTCTAAGATTGTGTTGATCTCTTTTTCTTCATTACTGAAAGAAAAATATCGGGAGCAGATCTACCAATGTTGCATTTTGATGTTAGCTTTATACATTCGCTCAATTCGCATAAATCCAGCAGGTAATATCTCGAAGTAGATATTTGCCTGCTTTTCAATCCTTCCAGCAGTTTGGGAACGCCTTCACGACAGGGAGTACACTGCCCGCAGGATTCTTCAATAAAAAATTCCAGCAGGTTTTTCGCAATCTCGATCATATTCCGGTCAGGTCCTATAACCACTACTGTTGCCCCTGTGTTTACGCTTTCCTGCATAACCGGAAGTTCAAAGTCTTCTGCGGCAATATATTTGCCTGTTACTCCACCCAGTAAAACTCCATTGGCATTTTTCCCTCCTACAATCTCTAAAAGTGAAGTTATTGAGATTCCCAACGGGAGTTCATAAATTCCTGGCCGGGTACAATCTCCAGAAACAGAAAACACCTTTGATGAAAAAGAGGGTTTGCTGATCTGGTTTTGGGTTTTTTTCCCTTTTTCAGAAGAGCAGGAAACCCGGATGAAGTCCTCGATAGTGGTAATAAAATGCGCCCTTGAAATAACTGCAGGTTCAGTACGTTGCCCATTAAGCACATTGATCAAGGCACCATCATTTTTACCGATGTATCCTCCCGCGCCCATCCGTATCTCAATATCAAAATTGAATCCCGCAAGCCCAAAAACCTCATGGCCAAGATAGTTTTTTTGACGACAATCAACCAGTACTCTGTGTAGATGGTTCTGCAGGTCCGCGTACTGCCCTCGTAGATAGATTATCCCTTTAGAAGCACCAGAGATATAACCACAAATCAACATACCTTCTATCATCAGATCGGCATAGTTCGATAGAAGGAAACGATCTTTAAAGGATCCCGGACCACTTTCATCAGAATTGCAGACTATATATTTAAACTCCGCCTTTCCCTTTTTTGCCTCGTCTAGAAGAGACTTCAACTCTGACGTAAAAATCCCATCGCTCAAAGAAAGATCATGGGCTATTTCTACGGGTGATTTTCGAATGAGTGATTTGATGCCTTTCCAGGGTTCATAATTCGGGAAGGATTGTAAATTAATATATCCTGGTGTTATTACCTTGCCGGGTTGATCATGCGGGCTTTTTTCCTTTTCTGCGGCCAATTCTCTGTATTTGTGAATGATCTGTTTCACACTGCCTACAGAAAGATGAGTATATAAATTGTCATTGACCAATAATGCCGGTCCTTGATCGCATGCGCCCAGGCAACCTGTCCACTCGAGCGAAAAAAGACCGTCAGAGGTCGTTTGTCCAAAAGATATACCCAACTCATTGGATAATTGTTCGGCAATGCCGTCTTTATCCTTCATATGGCAGGAAAGAGTCCGGCACAATCTAATAGTGTATCGCCCCTGTTTTTGCTCACCCAGAAATGGATAAAATGTAACAACTGAATAAACTTCTGCCGGTTCCATTCCGAGATTCGATGCGATTATCTGCATAGCAGAAGAAGATATTTGCGATTCTTCCTTTTTGACTTCCTGTAATATTTGAATAAGATTACTTCGATCAGCATTAAAACGCCTGGTTATTGAAGAAATCCGCTCTTCGGTTGTAATCATTATTCTTCCCTCATAAAGAAATCGTGAGAATAAAAATTGATCTATCAATTTATATCAGCAGGGAAATTATAATGCATTTTTTTGCATTTGCTTTTATTTGCTATTGCATTTTATAGCGTTATAATTTTCGACTACACATTACCTAAATCTGAAAAATCTACGTAAAAAAAAGAAACGATGAAAGTAAACATGCCACCAACTTGCTTTGTGAGCAATTTCAATCCCAAAGATGGGACTTATCTTCTGTTGATATTTATTTCAGGTATTTTTATTTTAAATGCCTGCAGTCCCGTTATTGAAAGCCACCAATCTACCTTATCTGCCGAGAGTAAAGTGATCCAGATAATCAATCCGGCGGGACCTGCCGTGATTCCGTTAGCAGGCATCCTGAACGAAGAAGTCAAAGGTGTCGTTCAATTTGACATCCACTATTGGAAGACAACAGATGATGCCATTGGGTATCTTTCATCAAAAAAAGCTTCCTTCGCAGTGCTTCCTATCACGACAGCCGTTAATATAAGCGCCAGCGATATTGATCTGGTGTTATTGGGTGTACACGAATGGAAAGTTTTTTATTTACTAGCCGCTGAAGGAGTTGCTTTTACGAGTTGGAAATCTCTGATCGGAAAAACGGTGTATTCTCCCGAAGGTAGAGGGCAAACGGTGGATATCTTGACCCGGTTTGCCATCCAACAAGAAGGACTGGATCCAGAAAAAGATGTCTCTTTTACCTATGCTCCTCCTCAGGAAATTGCATCCCTATTCATGGAAGGAAAAATCGAATACGCAGCATTGCCGGAACCATTTGTTTCACAGGCGTTAAGTACTGGCAAAGGAAAGATCGTTGTTGATTATCAGGACTACTGGTCCAGCGTCAGTGGTGCAAAAAATGGAATACCGATTGCCGGTCTTTTTGTAACACGCGATTATTTAGATCACCATCCATCAGAAATTAATGACGTGATTAATCTCTTTTCGACATCGGTGAAATGGTCTTCGGAGAACACTGATATGTCCATCAAAGCCAGTTCGAATATACTCCCCTATCCTGAAGCAATTATGCAGCAAGCTCTGAAACGGATTAAGTTTGAGTTTGTTTCTGCTAAAAATGCAAAAGCGGAAACGCTCCATTTTCTGAAAACAATTAAGAAATACTACCCGGCTGGATTAAAGGTAATTCCGGATGATCGCTTTTTTTTCCAATGAAGAAAAGTCTCCACTCATTGACAGGTATAGCTTTACTTATAGTAATCTGGACGATTATCGATTTTATTATCAATAAAGGAATAATTGTTCCAGACCCGATTGAAACAATAGGTGTGTTGATTACAAATCTTTTTTCAAAAGAAATCCTGATTGCAATATTACAAACAACATGGAAGGTTTTACTCGCATTATGGCTATCCATTCTGGTTGGATGGTGTTTTGGTTTAATTATTGGACAATCTGCAAGTCTCTATTTAGTTGCTCGCCCATTTTTAATGACCATCCAGGCGGTTCCGGTTGTTTCATGGCTTTCGTTTGTTATTTTTTTCTGGGGATTTGGTTGGAAGGGTCCCGTCTTCATTGCTTTTCTTTCCTTATTGCCTGTTTCAATTTTTACAACATTATCGGGCTTACGCAACCTCGACCAAAGACTTATTGAAATGGCTCGCGTTTATCGAGTTCCGCGCTCAAGAGTGCTCAAAGATATCTACCTTGGTTCACTTTTCCCTTTCATGATCTCCATTTTGGAAGTGAGTATTGGTCAAGCCTGGAAAGTGATTCTGGTAGCCGAGTATCTTTGTGGTGACAGTGGGTTGGGTGCCAAAATATTAGATGCCCGAATGGCCATAAACACAACTCAGGTATGGGCATTATCCATTATTGCCATATTGCTGGGCGTCATATCAGAATATTTAATCAGATTTGAACTGGAAAAAGTAGCGTTTAAATGGACGATTGGATAAGAATTCAAAATCTGTGCAAATCTTTTGGTACTTTATCCGTCATTGATCATTGGTCAATTGATATAAAGAAAGGTGAACGACTGGTCATCCTTGGACCTTCCGGTTGTGGTAAAACCACTTTCTTAAAAATTCTCGCCGGTCTCGAAAAACCCACAAGTGGTGCAATTGATCATCTCCATCTCAGGATGGGTTTTGTTTTTCAAGAATCACGCTTAATTCCCTGGTTGACAGTAAAAAAGAACCTTCTATTTATAAACAGTGAAGACAATTTAAAAATACTTGATAGTCTGTACCTGTCTGGTTTTGAAGACTACCTCCCTTCACAGTTGAGTGGAGGTATGCGTCAGAGGGTTAATTTAGCTCGAGCGCTGGCAAATCGTCCCGAATTTCTCCTGATGGATGAAGCCTTCCGTTCACTGGATTGGGGAGTAAAGATTCACATAATCGATGATATTAATACTTTATGGCGAAATAGCTCTTTTACCCTCATTACTGTAACCCATGATCCCAGAGAGGCATATATGTTTGCAGATCGTGTTGTTGTTTTATCTTCCCGACCTGCCCGCATTGTAAAGATCTTTGATTTCGCCAGGGATTATGGTGCCGATCCCCCCGCTGAGACCTATCTTCATTTTGAATCAGAAATTATGAATCTGCTTTCTTCTGAATAAATTAGAAATCACGGGTGTTCACTTCAGAGGGCCATTTCGTAATTGGTTTTTCGTTCTATAGAAATATTGACGAATTCATGGATTGCTTGCAGTGTTGCCGATTGGAAAATCCCAGCTTGTTCACAAATTAAAAATGTGATAAGGTTATTTCATTAAGTATTTCGGTATCACCTGATCGTCGTTCCATTCTGTTCCAACTACCAAGAAAGAAGAGGCTACTATGGGAGACAAAAGTCCGAAAGATAAGGAAAAACGAAAGAAGAAAAAAAGCCAGAAGACTGTGGCTGCATAGAACAACCCATTCCATTGGAAGTCAATAATTGAACACCCGCCGGAAATTGCGGGTGTTTGTTTTTTTCTCTTATGCCTGTACAATTCAAATAGTCCTTTCTTTTTTCGATTATATGAAGCTGCACGGGTTCGGTCTGGATTTTTTGCGCGAACAGCCGGTCAAGGCAAATCATAAATCCACGGCTTACCATGGACCCGACGGCTGGTTTGATGGATGACAGGGCCAGGCCAGACTGATTGTCAAGGGAGAAGAGAAGAATGACGGCGATAACAAAGCGTATCCTAATTTTGTTTTCAAGTTTTCTGGTAATCTCCATATCCTGCAATTTGCCTTTCACCATCTCGCCAGTGGAACCAAGCCGTACGCCTGCCGCGCCGCTAAATGCCACCGAAATCGCCCAGACGGTCATCGCTCAAATGACAAACCCGACGTCTGCCACGAGGGCGACAGAACCCGCGCCGGCCGTGAACACCCACACACCCAGACCGACGATGGCGGAAAACACGCCCACCCTGCCTCCGACCGCCTCACCAACCATAACGCTGACCCAGCGGCCATGCAATCAGGCCGCTTTTCTGGCAGATGTGACCATCGCCGATGGCAGCGAGATCCAGACCGGGACAGGTTTTACAAAGACCTGGCGCCTGCAGAATAATGGTTCCTGCACCTGGACATCCGGGTATCACGTTGTGTTTGTCAATGGAGACCGGATGGGCGCGCCGGATGAAGTGCCGGTGACAAGTGGCACTGTATCGTATGGCTCCTCTGTGGAAGCTTCCGTTTTTCTAAAGGCGCCGTCTGAACCGGGAACGTATCGCGGGAATTTCAAATTGCGTTCCCCTGAAGGGGAGCTTTTTGGTGTAGGTAGTGGTGTTCCATTCTATGTCGAAATAGTAGCCGTGGCACCGGAAGAGGAAGCAGAACCCGCTGCTGCTGGCAAACCGGATTTGATCATCCTCAAGATAACCCTCAATCCGGCCATACCGAAAGATGGCGAACCGGTGAATGTCACCGTCCAAACGAAAAATATCGGGACGGCTGTTTCCGGGCCTTATGAGGTGAAATGGTGGGCGGGCGAGGGATACGCCGCGCCGGCCTGTGCCTGGAATGTAGACAATTCCAATCCGGGTGGTGGACGGGTGCTGAATTGCGTTTATGCCGGGTATCCGAGCTGGTATCCCAGCCTGTGGACCAAAGCTGTGATCGATCCACCAAACGCAGTCGATGAGAGTGACGAGGACAACAACTCACTGCGCAAGGAAATCCGGGTTATCGATTGATCTTCTGGAAGAATCACACAGGCTGGCAAAGGAATTCTTCTGCCAGCCTGTTTTTTCTACGGGTTCACCTCACGACAGGGATCTTTTCCAGTTCGCTGACCAGGCCGTCGATCACATCAAAACCGCCCTGCCAGAAAGAAGCCTGGCGCAGATCTATGCCTGCCGCCGACAGGATACTGTCCGGTGATTGTGATCCGCCGGTTTCCAGTATTTTCATGTAACGCGGTTTGAAAGCCTCGCCTTCCTGGCGGTACTGTTTATACAGTGAGAAAACCAGCAGCTGACCGAAGCTGTAGGCGTACACATAAAATGGCACATTGAAAATATGCGGTATGGATACCCATTCATATTTAAATTCGTCGCTGATCTCCACAGCGTCCCCAAATTGTGTTTTCAAATTGGCCATATACCCGGCAGAAAGTTCATCCACCGAAGCACCCGCCGCTACCATTTCATGAGCTTCCTTTTCGAAGATGGCAAAATACGCCTGGCGCAGAATGGTAGCAAAGGCGTCGTCCACCTGCCGGAACAGCACATCCCGGCGCACGGCCTCGCTGGTTTCCTGCTTCAAGAGATGATCGACCAGCAGCATTTCACCAAAGGTACTGGCCGTTTCCGCCAGCGGCAGGCAGGCATGGAAGGTGAAGATACTGTGCTGCGATGCCAGCATGGAGTGCACGGCATGCCCCAGTTCATGTGCCATGGTGGCTACATCTTCCGCTTTACCCTGAAAACTCTGCAACACCCAGGGTGTCAGGTTGGGCAGAGCTGTCAGGCAGAAAGCGCCGCCCTGTTTTCCCCGGCGGATTTCACTGTCGAAATGATCTTCTTCCAGAACCCGACTCGCCAGTTTCGCGATACCGGGATCAAACGCCTGATACGCGTCCATCACCATCTGAACAGCCGAATCAAACGAATAGGTTTTGTCCGATCTGGCCACCGGCGCGTACACGTCATACCGGCGCAATTTTTCCATCCCCAGCCAGCGGGCTTTCAACTGGAAAAAGCGGTGGAAAAGGCCGGCGTTCTTTTCCGTGGTGTGCAGCAGAGTCTCCACGGCTTCGTCGGGCACGTCATTGGCCAGGTTGCGCACAGCGATCGGCGATACGAATTTGCGCAGGGTGATCTGTTCATTGCGCCAGTCACGCACCAGATTCTGGTAAATCTGCCCCAAGATCGGGGCATCCTGCCCGTAAACCCGGTACAACTCCTTATAAGCCTGTTCACGCAGGTTGGGATCCGCTTCGCGGATGTACACGGATAACTCGCCGCGGGTCATGGTCTTGACTTCACCGTTGATGGTCAGGTTGAAGGTGTAGCGGTTGGTGATGGTATCGTAGAGGGTATTCAAAGCGCTCGATCCGGTCACATCTTTCAGGTTAATAACGATCTCCTCCGGTTCAGAAAGCGTATATTTTTTAAAATGGCGCATTTCCTCCAGCCAGTAGCGGTTATCACCGGCAGCCGCCATCAGGCGGTCGGCGTTGACATCATCCAGGTCCTTCCACCAAAGGCTGAAGAACATGGTACGGTTGGTCAATTCGGCGGTGAACTGCTGGATGCGCGCCAGAAGGGTGAGGGCTTTTTGATCCTGTGTATCGGCGGCAAAGCTCAGGTTGGCATAACTGAAGAGGATATGGGCTTTTCGGGTCATCTCTTCCTGCTGGGCAACCAGACTTAAAAAGGCTTCGGTGGATATGTCGGGTTTCAGCAGGCTCCGGGTAGTTTCGAAATCTGCCGCCATCTTATCCAGGTCGGCGAACAGGGAATCCAATTCGGAAGCGGCTCCGGTTGGCAGCAGGTCTTTCAATGACCAGGTTTTTTGTTGGAATTTAGGGGTATCACTCATCAGATTTACACTCCTGACTGGAAATGATTCGCTGGCGCAGTCGATCCAGCGGATAAAGCTGAAGATCTTCAGGGTCCCGGTAGAACCAGTCCGTCCAGCCGTTGGCCTGCCGGTTCTGCAATTTACTGGCCAGTTCATGGATCGAACCGGTCTGTCCGTTGAATGTCAACCGTCCCTGCCGGGTGATCTCCGCTTGAATGGTTTGCTCTTTACCCAGATACAATGTGTCGCCGGCATGCAGGTACCCATATTCTAGCAGGCTGCCGAACGGCAGGCGAATTTTCTGTCGAAGGTCGCTTTTCTGGCCGGTTTCCATTTCAGCCAAATCCGGATGAATGTTGGCGAGCCTTTCGCGCGCGGATTGGATATATAGCGGTTCTTTTTCGATCCCGATCCAGTGGCGGTTCAGGCGTATGGCAGCTTCACCCGTGGTGCCGGTGCCAAAGAATGGATCCAGCACCACATCGCCGGGATTTGTACTGGCCGCCAGCACCCGGTAAAGCAGGGCGACGGGTTTTTGTGTGGGGTGCAGTTTGGTTCCGTTGGCGCGCAGCCGCTCGCGCCCCACACACAACGGCAGGTACCAGTCGCTGCGCATTTGCAGTTCTTCATTCAAAGCCCGCATGGTCTGGTGATTGAAGGTATAACGCGAGCTGCGGTCCTTTTGCGCCCAGATCAGGGTCTCGTGCGCGTTGGTAAAACGCACCCCGCGAAAATTGGGCATAGGATTGGATTTGATCCAGACAATGTCATTCAGAATCCAGAAATCCAGATCTTGCAGAATGGCGCCCACCCGGTAAATATTATGATAACTGCCAATCACCCACAGGGTGCCGGAAGGTTTGAGCACCCGCCGGCAGGCGCCAAGCCAGGTGCGCGTAAAATCGTCATACGCGGCGAAATTGGTGAATTTATCCCAGGGAGCATCCACCCCGTCTACCAGAGAGTTATCCGGCCGGCGGAGTTCGTTCTGAAGCTGCAGATTGTAGGGAGGATCGGCAAAGACCAGGTCAACCGAATCGGCCGGAAGGTTCGCCAGGAGATCGATGCAGTCTCCTTCCAGTATCTGATCCAACGGCATGCCGGCGGTCATGGGGAAATTCATGCCTCCCGAATCACCTGCAGCGCCCGGGGTTGTAGAATCGGATTAGCGGCGGCAATACTGGTTGGCCGGGAGATCAGGTCGGAGGAACCATCGAAGGTGCTGACCACTCCGCCGGCTTCCTGTACCATCAGCAGTCCGGCCGCAATATCATAAGATTTCACCTGTATTTCGAAGTAGATGTCCAGCCGGCCGGCAGCCACATAACACATATCCAGGGCGGCCGAACCCAGCCGGCGGCAGGCCTGCGCCTGCAGGCTGAAACGGTTGAAGAGTTCCAGCGCCCGGCGCATTTCGGCAGAAGATTGATCGTAGGGGAAGCCGGTCACACTCAGGCTGCGGATCAATTCCGTGGTCTGCGAAACCTTCAGGCGGCGATCATTCAGCCATGCGCCTTTACCCTTTTCGGCGGCGAACATTTCATCCAGCATGGGGTCATAAACGGCCCCAAGTTGGACGATGCCGTCTACCGCATAGGCGATCGATACGCTGAAGATGGGTACGCCGTGCGAAAAATTGACCGTGCCATCCAGCGGATCGACATACCAGCAAGCACCGTTGGTTCCCCTGTGCAGGCCGGATTCTTCCGCCACGATCGAATGGTCGGGGTAGTTCGATTGGATGGTGGAGACCAGATATTCCTCCGAGCGTTTATCGACCTCGGTTACGGGGTCGGTGAGTCCTTTCATTTCCACCTGATGAACCTGGCCGTATCCGGCGCGCAGGATATCCCCGGCTTTCAGGGCCATGATCTTGATTTCTTCCAGAGTAGGCGGCATAAGCTTAATACTTTCTAGCAATAAATGGTGATTTGACGTCAGTCCCGTTGATTGTAGTCGGCCTGAGTCGATGTGGCAAGGCAGGGATTTTCACTAGAGGTGTTTAATGAATCCCGTGGTATTCAATTGTGAAGGTCTCTTCTAAATAACCCGCCGCGGGTATCCCCCTCCCCCGATATTGACCGTCTCCGGCCTATCCGTCCACACGCCGGGCAGGCGCGCTCCGCACTGCGGGCAGGTGCCCTGCGCCGTGATCTGATATTCTCTGATGGTGTACCCGAAGCGTGCCACCAGGCGTGTGTTACACGCCGGGCAATAGGTATCCTCCAGCGACTTGACCCGCCCCGGCAGGTTGCCGGCATACACATAATGCAGCCCGGCTTCCTGGCCGATCTCGGCCGCGCGGGTCAGTGTCTCCACGGATGTGGGCGGGCGGTCCTGCATGCGGTAATCCGGGTGAAAGGCGGTGACATGCCACGGGATATCCGCAGACACGGAAGAAAGGAAGCGGGCGGCTTCCCATAATTCTTCATTCGAATCGTTGTATCTGGGGATCACCAGGGTGACCACCTCCACCCAGAAACCCAGGTCATAGGCTTTCTGAATGGTATCCAGAACGTTCTGCAGCCGTCCGCCCAGTTCGCGATAATTCTTTTCCTGCATGGATTTCAGGTCGATCTTGTAGCCGCTCAGGCAGGGCTGCAGCATTTCCAGCGCATGCGGGGTGGCATTACCGTTGGAGATGTAGACGCATTTCAGGCCGGCTTTCACGGCCAGGGTAAAGATTTCCACCGCCCATTCGGTGGTGATGAGCGGCTCGTTGTAGGACGAGGCGATTATCTGTGCGCCGCTGCGCACGGCATAGTCCACCAGTTGTTCCGGCTGCACCTGTTCGATACGGCCCACCGAGCGGGTGGCCCGTTCATCCCGCAGCACCTGGCTGGATAGCCAGTTCTGGCAGAAAGAGCAGTGAAAGTCGCAGCCCAGCATACCGAAGGTCAGGGCGCTGCTGCCGGGAAGAAAATGGTTGAAAGGTTTCTTTTCGATCGGGTCAACCTGCGCTCCGGCCACATATCCCCGGGGCGCCATCAACGTTCCACCGCGGTTGAAGCGCACTTGGCATACACCGCGGCCGCCGGGCTTGATCAGGCAGCGGTTGGCACACGCCAGACAGCGCACCTGTCCATCCTTTTCCGGTTCGAATAACGCGGCTGGTCCGGTCAGATTATCCAGAATTTCCATCACCGTGGACATCATTTTTATTATAGCGACCAGATGTGCGGATGTCGCGCTGAATAATCGTTGAAATCACATCTCGGAGGAGAGAGTCTCCCAGCGGCGTATTTGCTCCTCCAGCTCCTGTTGGATCTGACTGAACCGGCTTCCCAGTTCAACCACCTCTTGCGGATCATCCATCGGATTTTCCAACTGGCGGCTGATGACATCCAGTTCGTTTTCCAGCCTGGATATATCCGCTTCCAGTTTTTTCATCTCTTCCTGTTGTTTCCGGGTGGATTTCGACGATCCCGCCTTGTCTACCTGGCCGGCAGCCTGGGTAACGGAGGACTTCTTTTCATTTTCCGGCCGCGTTTCGGTTTCTTTCTCCTGCCGGCGGAAAGCTGCGTATTCACTGTAGGTGCCGGGGAAAACCTTCATCAAGCGTTCCTCCGGCTGGACGTCCCATATCTGGGTGGCCAGTGCGTCGATCAGGTAGCGGTCGTGCGAAACCAGAAGAATGGTGCCGTTGAAATCCTGTAAAACCGCCTGCAGAGCGTCCTGAGAGGCAAGGTCCAGATGGTTGGTGGGTTCATCCAGCAGAAGCAGGTTGGCTCCACTCAGAGCCAGGCAGGCCAGAGCCAGCCGTCCGCGCTCGCCGCCCGAGAGCAGCGAGACCGTCTTGAACACATCATCACCGGTGAACAGGAACTTCGCGAGGTAATCACGAACTTCAGCCGGCAGCATCTTCGGCGCGCTTCTGTTGATCTCTTCCACCAGTGTGTTGCGGGGATCTAAGCCTTCATGAGCCTGCGCGAAATAACCGATCTTCAGGCTGGCGCCCAGCGCCGCTTCCCCATCCAGGGGAGGGATCTGTCCCAGCAGGGTTTTCAACAGGGTGGTCTTGCCTGCGCCGTTCGGGCCGATGACGGCGGCACATTCCCCGCGCAGCAGGATCAGATCGGGCACCATGAACAGAGGACGGCCTTCATCTGCGTAACCCACTGACAGACTGTGAGTTTTAAGCACCAGGTCGCCAGAGCGTTGGGCAGGTTTCAGATCAAGGCGCAGGGAGTTACCGGCAGCAGGACGGTCCAGTTTCTTCTCTTCCAGGTATCGTTCCAGCCGTTTCCGGCGTCCCTGCGCCTGGCGGGTATTCTGACCGGCCAGATTGCGGCGGATGTATTCCTGCTCTTTCTGGATGAACTCCTGCTGGGCTTCCATTTCTTTTAAAAGGCGGATGCGTCGCTCCTCCCGTTGTCGTTGATAGGCCGAGTAATTCCCGTGATAGGTCTCAAAACCGTTGTCCATCTCCCAGATCGTATCAGCCACCTGGTCGAGGAAGAACCGGTCGTGCGAAATCACCAGTACCGCGCCGGGGAAATCTTTCAGGGTATCCTCCAGCCATTCCACAGCTTTGATATCCAGATGATTGGTCGGCTCATCGAGCAGCAGCAGGTCTGGTTGGGTTAACAGCAGCCGCGCCAGCAGTGCCCGGGTGCGTTGGCCTCCGGAAAGCTGGCTGAGTGGACGGTTGTGATCATCGGCAGCGAAGCCCAACCCCGTCAGGGTCTGCCGGATGCGGGTTTCATACAGATAACCGCCAGCCATCTCAAATTCATGCTGGAGGCGGCCGTAGGATTCCAGCAAGTTCTCACCGGCGTCCGGTTTGCTCATGGCTTCTTCCAGACGGTGCAGCTCTTTCTGGCAATCCATCAGGGAACTGTAGGGTTGAAGGCATTCCTGCCAGAGGGTTTGTTCACCGGTCAGGTCGGATTCCTGCGGCAGGTATCCGGTACGTAGACCGCGGGCACGGAACACCGCCCCGCGGCTGGCTTCTTCTTCTCCGTTGATGATGCGCAGAAAGGTGGTCTTTCCCACCCCGTTGGGACCGACCAGCCCGATGCGGCCTTTTTCCGGAATGCTCACTGATATACCGTCAAAAAGATCAACAGCGCCAAAGGACTTCCCCAGGCGCTCCGTGGTTAATAAAGGCATTCCCCTATTTTAATAGAGAATGACCGAATATCCCTGCAGTGAACTTAACTCAATTTATGGAATGATAATATCGGTTCACTCTCCGAAGATTTCGGAGATAATGGTGTGCAGCCTTCTTTCCAGCATGGTGTAAGAAAAATGATGGCGCGCCAGTTCGTAATTATGATCCGCCATTTCTTTGGCCAGATCTGGATTTTGAATGATCTCGCGGGTCCTGGTCACGGTATCCTGGGTGATATAGCCGTCAAATTCGATCACCCTGAATCCCTTGGGTTTGATATCAATACTATAAATGGAATAATTGTTGACCAGGATTGGGCGGTGGTAATAAATGGCTTCCAGAAAAGCGTTGCCAAAACCCTCAAATTCTGACGGGTAGGTGACCAGGGCAGATTGCGGGTAAACATCTTCCAATGTATAAATATTTCGGCCATCTTCGGTTTTTCCGCGCTTTTCTTTAATAATATCGGCAATGAACAGAGTGGTTACACCCAGTCGTTCGGCATATTCACGAATGAATTGCTCATATTCATAGCCTTCATCTCCGGAGGCGTGCGAGATCACCAGTTGCGCGTCCAGATACAACCGGCTTACCAGTTCTATGGCATGTTCGATCCCCTTGCGCTGCACAATGCGCGTCGGTTGCAGGATAAGGTATTGCCCGGCCTTCAGCCCGAGATCATGGCGCACCTGCTTCGAATATTCATCCGGCGGAGGAGGTGGATTATCGAAGTCCATAACATTGGGGATCAAGATGCTGGAAATGCCCGTACGCACAGCCAATTGGTTGGCAGCCGATGAATTGATGACCACATGCCGGATGCTGGGCAAATGGGGCGGAAAAGATGAGTTCAAGATATCCCACACGCAATTTGTCAGAAAGCGTTTGCGTTCCCAGAACATGTCGTGATGATGCCCGATCACCGGAAAGCCGGTCTCGGCGATAAATTCTGTGAGCGCCAGCCCGAGGGGAATATGAATGGGGATGGACTGCACATTCTCGGTGATCAAAAGCTCAAGATCGAATTCACTGACAAAACGATATAGCTCGTTTTTCAGATAATTCTTAAGAGTATGGATGCGGTGTGTGATATCCGGCGGCCTGAGCGGTTGGGAGTAGGCCGTTCGATTGATAATGTTGATTTCAGGATGTTGAAAATGTGCTTCCGGCACGATGCGGCTAACTTCAGCCGGCCGGTCGCATTCACCGGCAAAATAAAAACACTGATGTCCGGCACGTTCCAGCACGGCTGCCCATTTTTCAGTTTCCAGTGAGACCCCATCGGTCCCTTGCAGGCGGGTAGAGATAAACCCGATCCTTAACAGGCGATTCCAGGTGCGCAACGGCATAATATCCCACTCCTTGAAGGCAGATAAGGAAATAACCTGAACCTGCGATTATTATAGAGATGTTTTATGAATTAGAGAAATGATCTACCAATTTGTGGATCAGCCGAAAGTGTCGCTATTCACAGCAGTGTGTGCCAATCCACTGGATCACTTCAGCCGTGGCATTTCCCTGGATGTGAGAATAAACGGTTTCCATGGGGAAAGGACGCGCCTGGCATAAAATGGTGGCAAGTGCCAGTCCGTGTGACACCACGATCACCGGTTCACGACTCCCCAGGCAGGCAATTTCATCAATACAATCCCTGACACGGGCAGCCACTTCGGCAACCGATTCGCCTTCCGGCAGCCGGGAATACACCGGATCACGGCTCCGGTCAGCCAGCGCGTTTTCGAATTTCATCACCACTTCTGAAAACAACATGCCTTCAAATTGCCCCTGTGAGATCTCGCGCAGGCGTTTATCCAGCCGGATGGGCAGATTGACTACCCGGGCGATGATCTCCGCAGTCTGCCGGGCGCGCTGTAGATCGCTGCAATAGATGGCGTCGAATCGCTTTCCCCGCAACGTAACTGCCAGTTGACGGGCCTGTTCCCGCCCGGTTTCATTCAATGGGACATCCAATTGTCCCTGCAGGCGGCCTTCCAGATTCCAATCCGTTTGTCCATGCCGCACCAGCCAGAACTCTGCCATTTCTGAACCTGTAATAAAAGATATTCCGGTGCCGGGGGATTAAGCCATTCCCCGGGCAACCCGGTATTCCGGCAATTCTACCATTGGAGGACGTTCCATTTCCGGAAGTTCTTCCACCTCCAGGAAGTAATTCTGGTCGGCGTAATGGATCAACTTCATGGATTTGTTCACATCTTCCAGCAGAGACCGGCCGTAGCGGTGTTCCAACCGGCGGAAGATGGTCTGCAGGATGACGAATGACATTTTGCTGAGTGCTTCAAGCGATTGATTGTGATGAATACGCTCCAGCAGATCGACCTGACCGATGGCTTCCAGCCCAAAGCGCTCGAACATCTCGATCATCATGCCGATTTCCACACCGTAACCCGACGAAAAAGAAATTTGTTCGAGGGCTTTGCGGCGGCCGCCGTATTCACCCGCCAGCGGTTGGATTACACCGGAAAGTTCCGGGTAGAACAGGTTGATCATCGGGCGGGCGGTCAATTCGGTCACCCGGCCACCAGCGGCAGCCTGCAGGCGGTCTTCACTTTTCAAAGGCCGCTGGTAGAAGCCTTTCACAAGCTGCAATTTCGGGTTGACCAGTAAAGGACCCAGCACACCATAGACAAAACGCGGATGGATGTTGACGATATCCGTATCGATCCAAACGACCAGGTCTCCTCTGGTGACCAGCAGGCTTTTCCAGAGAGCTTCTCCCTTACCGCGGCGCGGTCCGTATTCACGCAGCAATTCTTGATGAATATAAACGGGAATACCCATCCCGCGGGCAATCTCCCGTGTGCGGTCGCTGGATGTGGAATCAATCAGCACAATCTCATCCAGCAAATGATGTCTTTCCATCAGACTGGTCTTGATGGTCTCGATAACGACACCGACCGTCTCTTCCTCATTAAGGGCGGGCAGCGCCAGGCTGATTGATAATCCCTGCTGCTCTTTTTTATCGACAAGCCAGCCGAGATCGTCAAATTCCGAAGCGTGGTAGGTATTCTCGGCAAACCAGCGGTCAACCAGCAGGCTGATGGCACTGGCACCGGACATGGCGCCCTCCGTGCCGCTCCAGGTTTGTCTTACCGGGCCTTTGCGGCGCACCATAACCACGGCACAGGGAGCATTCTGCAGCAGGTTATGGATGGGTGGCGCAGAAAGCATCCCTTTTATGGGAGCACCCAGTATCAAGATATCTTTCCGGGCAGCCTGCTGCATGATGGATTCAAGTGCGTTTTCGGATTGATCGCGGCGAAACTGCACACCGGGAAGAGTGGGCAGAATGCGTTCCAAGCCTTTGAAAGGTTCGTCAGCGCCGTGATGGTCGCTGGTTGAGGAATAGTGCACAACTTCGAAACTGCTTTTGGGAAGTGACATCCCGAAACGCAGCGCCAGTTCCGCAGATGGACCACCGCGCACCGGCACCAGGATAGCAGAAGGCTGCGCAGGCCAGGCTCCGCGGATGACCGCCAGGTCGCAGGGGGCGGATTCCAGCAGATCATCCGTCAATCCCCATGGACCGTGGCACAGGGTCGGATACTCCAATAAAACCAGGGTGCTTTTTTCCCGGGTCAGTTTCTTCCACAGGTCTTTCCAGGGTTGGGGTGATACCACCAGTTCGGGTGGCGTGGACAGGCCGTGCTGCGCCGCAATCTCATGCAGATGGCCGCGCAGGCGGCGGGCTGGCTCAGTTTTTTCACTGGCGGAAGCTCCCGGAGGAACGACCAGTAGGCCGATCAATTGGATTTCCACTCCCAGGTCAACGGCAGCCGCCAGAGAAACCGGAGTGATTTCATCATTAAGAAACGGTAAGACCACCTTGCGAAAAGGTCGGAAAATGCGTTTATCGGGAGATGTCATATCAGAGTACCCTGTTCATTAATGGAGCGATCCGTGTTTGATAAATAGCTTCCCAGGTGAACGCGCTGCGGATCTTGATCCGCAGGTTATAAACCGGACTTTCTGTCAACGCCTGGGCGATCAACCGGGCGATCTTGCCGGGTTTGTCATCTGGCGAAAAGTACTTCGCCCAGGGACCGGCCAGCGCCCGCAGAGGCGGCAGGTCGCTGCAAAAGACCGGCTTCATGGCGATCCCGGCTTCAAGAATGGGTATCCCAAAACCTTCTTCGCGGCTGGGCAGCAACAGCGCGTCTGCCAGGCGGTAAAAACCGGCCACGCTGTCCATTTCGAGTCCATCCGGGATATGCTCGGCCATCAAATGGATATGATCCGTCATCCCCAGCATTTTTCGAAGTGACACCAGCTTTTTGAGATATTCCTGATTGGCAGGATTATGCGCACCAAGCGGTCCGGTGATCACCAGTTGGGCGGAAGGTAGATGTTCGCGTAAGTGAGCGGTGGTTTCTATGGCCAGTTCCAGGTTTTTTCGTTTGGTTATGCGCACCGGAGTAAGCAACAGGGGAGCCGCCTGAAACAGGTTTAACTGGGAACAAAGCTGGCTGACCTGCCTGTTGAGACCAAGAAATTCTTCCAGATCGATGCCAGCCGGGATAACCTGAATAACTTCAGGAGAAAGATGCGCCAGGGTTGAATACTCTTTGCGCCGTTCCTCCGATACCACAACTTGAGTGACACCCGGCCAGGCTGTGCGCAACAGATCCCATGGATACCCATCGAACAATTCGGGTTGATAGCGTGGCGTCGTCCAGGCCAGGTCATGATGCCAGAGGATGATCTGTGGATGATTGGGTTTCTGAGAGATCTGATACAGAGCGGCGGTGAGCGCCAGATTCTTGTTGAGGGATGCTACATTGTGTGCTATCAGGATATCAATACCCGTCAATGCCATTTCCAGATCGCGCCGAATTTGTTCAACCAGCGGCGTGAAATCCTCCGGAACCGTACCGGTATCCAATGCAGCTTTAACATTCAAGACTCTGGGGTGCCGCGAATCGAGCAGCGGGAGAAGTTCAACCGGACAACGGGCATCTGTTGTTTCCCCCCGCCCGGCAAGGATTTTTACTGTGTGTCCACCGTGACTGATACACTGAGCGTGACTGTGAATAACAGATTCCACTCCCCCAACAACTGGCGGTGCTGCATAATGCATGATCCCAACATACATGCAATGCTCCTTTCCTTTGCCCATCATTATACCGGAGCATGCAAAGGAGTCAAACTGCCCAATTTTATCTATGCTATAATTTTTCTACTCATTCGTTGATTATTCGTTTTTTGACTATGTCACCCAGAAAAAAGACATCCACCCCCTTCGAGATCATTCTGCTGGGATTCATCGCCGAAAAGCCTCTTCACGGGTATGACCTGTTTAAAGTGCTTTCTCAGCCAGTGGGAATTTCGAATGTGTGGCATATCAACCAGAGCAATCTGTACGCCATGCTGGACAGTCTGGAAGCCCAGGGCTATCTGATCTCACACATGATCCAGATTGGCAGTTCGCCCATGCGCAAGGAATACCACATCACGGCTGCCGGTTCCATGGTCTATGAAAAATGGCTGCGGGAGCCTGTATTGCACGGCCGGGATATGCGCCAGATATTTCTGGCGAAACTCTTTTTTGCCATGCGGGAAAGTCCAGATACTGTCGTGAAACTGATCACAACACAGAGATCCATAGCGGAAGCCTGGAAACAGGATGTGCTTCTTTCTCTGCAAAATCTTACCGTGGAAGATGAGTACGACCGCCTGGTTCTGAATTCCCGCCTCAAACAAATCTCCGCGTGGCTGGAGTGGCTGGAAGAATGCGCTCATGATCAGATCGTCCATCGAAGAGAAGCGGCGCCAGTTTAGATATATGTACATTATGCTTACATCCAAAGAACAAGATCAATATGGAGGTGTATCCGTCGTGATCAAGCAACAGTCATTCACCTACCTCTTTACCCAAACGGCATACAGGGCGAATTAAGATGAGGGGGTCATTTTCCCGCTTCCGGCCGGGGAATTCGATCCTGCTGCTGGCCTGTCTTCTGCTGCTGGCCGCCGGGTTATCTCTGCTGATTGGCCGATACCCTTCCGTTCAATTCCTTTCACCGGCGGCTATTGCTGAAGATGAGATGGCCACCCGCCTGGTGATGAATCTACGGTTTCCGCGCATGATCATTGCCATCCTTCTGGGAATGTCGCTTTCCGCCTCCGGCCTGGTATTTCAGATGATCTTCGGTAATCCGCTGGTGGAGCCGGGATTTCTGGGTGTTACCCAGGGAGCTTCGTTTGGCGCGGCTTTCGCCATTGTGTTTCTCAGCAATACCGCCTGGCTGGTGCAAACTTCTGCCACGATTTTTGCCATTGCCGGCCTGGCATTCTCATATTACCTGGCACACAATTTAAGATATGGCGGCTGGGTATTGCGGCTGTTGCTGGCTGGTATTGCCGTTTCGGCCCTATTCTCTTCCGGATTAGGCATCCTGAAATACATGGCCGATCCGTTAAGCCAACTGCCGGAGATTACCTTCTGGCTGCTGGGTGGATTATCCAGCAGCACTTGGAACAAATTCTTAAGCATTTTACCCGCCACATCCATTAGCCTGGTCATCCTGTTCTTGCTGCGCTGGCGTTTGAATCTGCTTTCTCTCAGTGACGCAGCTGCCTTTTCTATGGGAGCGACGCCGCGAGTCGAACGGCTGATCTTGCTGGGAGCTGCCGTACTGGCTACCGCGTCGGTGATCTCGGTCAGCGGACTGGTTACCTGGGTTGGTTTGATCGTCCCGCATATTGCCCGGCGGCTTTTTGGAGCCGATTCGCGGTTTACCCTGCCGGCCACCCTGCTGATTGGCGGCATTTTCACCCTGTTCTGCGATGATCTGGCGCGCACTCTGCTTCCCGGCGAAATTCCCCTGGGAGTCGTTACATCGCTGCTGGGAGCGTTGATCTTCATTCTGCTGTTATCCATGACCGGTGTGCGGAGTCAACGATGAGCCAGCCGATCCTCTCTCTGGAGCATATTTCTTACAGTTATGATGGAGATCACCGGGATGTGCTGAAAGATCTGAACCTGGAGATCATCGAAGGTTCTGTCACGGCGTTGTTAGGACCGAACGGCGCCGGTAAATCCACTTTATTGCATGTGATCCTGGGCTGGTTACCACCTCGCGAAGGACTTGTCAAATTAAACGGCCGGCCCCTGCATCAGTACAGCCGTCGAGAAGCCGGCCAGATGATGGCGCTGGTGCCCCAGATCGAACACATGCCGTTTGACTATTCAATTCTGGAATATGTGCTTTTAGGGCGGACACCCTACCTGAATCCCCTTGAATCTCCCCGGCAGAACGACTTGAAAGCCGCCCGGCACGCGCTGGCCATATCCGGATTGAGCGAAATGGAAAAGCGCACAGTCACCTCTCTGAGCGGCGGGGAGAGGCAGCTTGTTCTGCTGGCCCGCGCGCTCACCCAGCAGCCGCGCATTATCCTGCTGGATGAACCGACCTCTCATTTAGATCTTGCCAACAAAGCCCGCCTGATTCAGATCTTGCGTGAACTGCACAAAGCCGGTTCCACCATCGTGCTCACCACTCATGAACCGGAAGCAGCCGCGGCCATTTCCACTCAGATCGTACTGCTGCGCGCAGGGAAGATATTAATCAGTGGTCAAAGCGAACGGGTGTTTACGGCAGAGAACCTGACCCGGGCATACGGTGTTCCAGTGCGCATCGTTCAGGTGGACGGGCAGAGGATCGCGTTATGGACATAGATCTATTCTCCATAACTGATCCAAAGGTGATCCTGACCGGCGCACGGGGCAGTGGAAAAACCCGCACCTGTCTGCACTGGGTGGATCAGGCCAGGCAGGCCGGGTGGAAGGTAGCCGGAATGGTCTGCCCGGCTGTGTTTGAACGCGGCCGGAAGACGGGCATTGACGCCGTCGATCTCTCCAGCGGTGTGCGCCGCCGGTTGGCGAATCAGGTCGACCGGGATACGGGTGATATTGTCGCCGATCACTGGGATTTTTATGCCGATGTGCTCACCTGGGGAAATGACGTGCTGGGTTCCATCCGGCAATGTGATTTGCTGGTGGTGGATGAACTGGGCCCATTGGAAATCTCCCGGCAGAAAGGCTGGGTCAAGGCATTCGAAACATTGAAAAAATGCCGCTGCCGTCTGTCGGTCGTGGTCATACGCCCTGAATTGATGGGGGAAGCCGCGCATCTGTGGCCGGATGCAGCCATCATCGATCTGGATGCCTGACAGGTTGCATAAATAACCGCGTTCCATCTTCTTCTTCGTTTCGGCGTGGTAGAATCGAAACGCAGGGTTCTTTTTTACCATTTCAGGAGGAAGTTATGGAACAGCAAGTAGCCACCTTTGCCGTCAAGAAGGGACTGGCTCAAATGTTGAAAGGTGGAGTGATCATGGATGTGGTCACCCCGGATCACGCAAAGATCGCCGAAGATGCCGGCGCCTGCGCAGTAATGGCTCTGGAACGAGTTCCCGCGGATATCCGCGCCAGTGGCGGGGTTGCCCGAATGAGCGATCCCGAAGTGATCATCCGCATTATGGAAGCGGTCAGTATTCCGGTGATGGCTAAATGCCGCATCGGTCATTTTGTGGAAGCCCAGATCCTTGAAGCGCTGGGAATCGATTATATTGACGAATCAGAAGTTCTAACTCCGGCTGATGAAGCGCACCATGTGAACAAACATGCCTTCAAGGTCCCCTTTGTTTGCGGCTGCCGCAACCTGGGAGAAGCTCTTCGACGGGTTGGTGAAGGCGCGGCCATGATCCGCACCAAAGGCGAGGCCGGCACCGGTGATGTAGTGGAAGCTGTCCGGCATGCCCGCCAGGTTCTGGGAGATATCCGCCGATTGCAGAATCTGCCCGAAGAAGAGGTCATGGCATTCGCGAAGGAACTCGGTGCACCCTATGAACTCGTCATGGAAACACGCTCTCTGGGCCGCATGCCGGTGGTCAACTTTGCCGCCGGCGGTATTGCCACCCCGGCAGATGCCGCGCTCATGATGCAGTTGGGCGTGGACGGTGTGTTCGTGGGTTCAGGCATTTTCAAATCCGGCGATCCGGCCAAACGCGCCGCCGCCATTGTTAAAGCCACCACACACTACAACGATCCTAAGATCCTGGCCGAGGTCAGCCGCAATCTGGGTGAACCCATGGTAGGCCGGCAGGTTTCGGCCATTCCGGAACCGGAGCTGATCGCCGGAAGAGGCTGGTAAATCCTGTATGAAAATTGGTGTACTGGCGCTGCAAGGTGATTTTGCCGAACACCAGACAACGCTGCAAAACCTGGGAATAGAGACCATCCAGGTTCGCCTGCCGGGCGACCTGGATGGTTTGAATGGTTTGATCATTCCCGGCGGAGAATCGACGACCATCGGCAAGCTGGCGGTGGCCTATACATTGATAGATCCGCTGCGGGAATTCGCGAAAAACCACGCCATTTGGGGAACCTGCGCCGGAGCGATCTTCCTTTCGAAAGACGCTCACCGCAAACAGCCCCTGCTGGAGGTCATGGATATCATCGTGGAACGTAACGCGTTTGGCCGGCAGGTGGATAGTTTCGAGATCGACCTGGATATTCCGGTTTTGAAAACCGTTGATCCTGAGGGAAAACCGTATCACGCGGTTTTCATTCGTGCCCCGTTAATCCAGGAAGTGCATCCCCCGGCCGAGATCTTATCCCGCTTGCCGGAAAGCAGCCTTAAGGGCGGCGGCCGCATTGTAGCTGCGCGCCAGGGCCATCTGCTGGCAACCTCCTTTCACCCTGAACTGACCGATGATGATCGCTTTCACCGATATTTTCTGGAGCTGGCAAAATAAACGTACGAGAAATTGCCTGGTTTGATTTGCCCGCACTGTACCGCTACCGGCGGGATGTGCTGGAGCTGGACAGCGCTTTGATGCTGACAAGGGGCAATCCGCTGGGACTGGCCGCGTTATTCGCGCAGATCCATCCCAACCGGGGCACGTATACCAACGTCGCCATATCAGAAGACGGTGATCCGCCCATATTCGGGCAGGTGAATTTTCAACAGGGAGAACGTTCTGCCCGCGTGGTGTTTATTACCCCGGAAACGAATTCATCAGAGGATTCGCTTCCGTTTGTGCTGGAAGACCTGGCACGGCAATCTGGTGAATGGGGAGCCTACCATCTGTTGGCAGAGATGGAGGAGAACAGCTCCTCCTTTGAATCATTCCGCCGGGTTGGATTCAGCGTGTTTGCCTGGCAGCGCATCTGGAAGTTGCCACCCGCCACCGGAGGGAATCCACCGGAAGCGGATTGGGCGCCTGCCCGGCTTGACCAGGAAAGCAATATCCGCTCTCTGTTCCAATCTCTAGTCCCGCCGCTGGTATTATCCGCGGAACCCATGTCTGTGCACACCTTTCAGGGATTGGCCTGCCAGCAGCAGGAGGAAGTGACGGCGTATACGGATGTGGAATTCGGTCCGCGGGGAATCTTTCTGAAACCGATCTTCCACCCTGATGCCGTGGACGTGGATTGCCTGATCCGGGCATTAACTACCACGCTGCCTAATCTCAGCGGACGCCCGATCTACATGGCTGTGCGGTCGTATCAATCCTGGCTGGAAAACGGCCTTGAAAAACTGGGCGCCGAATCCGCGCCGCGCCAGGCGCTGCTTGTGAAACACCTGATCGCCCGCCAGCGCAGTCCCATTCTCGAACGCAGCCTGCAAGCCCTGGAACGCCGCCGCGCTGAACCATCTTCTCCAATGGCGCGGGTCGAACCCGGATCGGCACAGAGCAAGAACTGATCGATCAACCGGCACGCCTTTTCCAACCATTCCGATGTATTAATTCCATTCGGCCATTAAACTCCTTTATCAAATGTTTATTTGCATTTGAAACGCGCATGATTTATGCTATATACAGGCTATGACACAACGAAGAATTACTGACGATTTACAAAAATTACTCGAAGTCCTTCCCCCGGTCGTGGCTGAAGCCGTCACCCGGGCCAATAATATCGATAATCTGATTGAAATCATCCTGGATCTCGGCCGGGTGCCCAAAGCACGCTTCGTCAACGGTGAGATCGAGTTGTCGAATCATGAGATCACCCACCAGGATATCAGCTACGTAGTGGAACGCATCGGAGAATTTGATGCCGACAACCGCGCCGGCCTAGAGCGCACCCTGCACCGCATCTCCGCCTTCCGTAATCGGAGGGGACACATTGTGGGTCTCACCTGCCGTGTGGGGCGGGCAGTCTATGGAACGATCGATATCATCAAAGACCTGGTCGAATCCGGAAAGAGTATCCTGATCCTCGGCCGTCCGGGTATTGGCAAGACAACCATGCTGCGCGAAGCCGCCCGCATTCTGGCGGATGAAAAACGCGTGATCATTGTGGATACCTCGAATGAAATCGGTGGGGACGGGGATGTTCCGCATCCCGCGGTCGGAAAAGCCCGCCGCATGCAAGTGCCCACACCATCCTTGCAGCATGAAGTGATGATCGAAGCGGTCGAAAACCACAATCCTGAAGTCATCGTCATCGATGAGATCGGCCGCGAATTGGAAGCCATGGCGGCACGCACCATTGCCGAGCGTGGTGTTCAGCTTATCGGCACGGCGCACGGCCGGTCACTGGAAAATCTGCTGCTGAATCCCACTCTTTCCGACCTGATCGGCGGTATCGAATCGGTGACCCTTTCGGATGAAGAAGCCCGCCGGAGGGGAACCCAGAAGACAGTGTTGGAGCGGCGTGCGCCCCCCACGTTCGATGTTTTAATCGAAATGATCGAACGCGACCGGGTGGCCGTTCACCCGGATGTATCCGCCGCCGTCGATTCGCTGGTGCGCGGAACTACCCCCATGCCCGAGATCCGCTCGATGGGTGAAAACGACCAGATCATGATCGAAAAACCGGCGCCTCCGCCTGCCGCGCGGCCTGGCTCCTATCAGGGATTCCGGCGCGGAATGCAGGATATTCCGACCCAGCCCGGCGTATCGACACGCCGCGGCGGGCGCTACCAAACCCTGGCAATTAATCCCGCTGGTGAACTCAGCCCAGATGAACCGGCGGAGGTGATTTCGCCTTATGAAGGGAAGCCGGTGCGCCTCTATCCCTACGGTGTAGCCCGTAACCGCCTGATCCAGGCTTCCCGAAGGCTGGGAGTTCCGGTGCTGGTGGTCAAGAATCTGGAAGAATCAGAAGCCTTGATGACCCTGCGGGCGTATTACCGCAACCGGCAGCAAACCATACTGGATGCCGAAGAACGCGGATTGCCTATCTATGTTCTGCGCGCCAACACCATCAACCAGATTGAACAATCGCTGGCGGATATGTTCAATCTGAGCATGGACGGTCCCACACCCAATGAATGGCAGGACTATACCAATGCCACCCGCTCGGCTATCGAAGCGGTGATGAACGGCAGCCGCTGGGTCGATCTGCCACCGGCTTCAGCGCCCATCCGCCGGCTGCAGCATGAAATGGCCCGGCAGGCACAGCTTGTCTCCCATTCGTATGGGAAAGATCCCAATCGATATGTTCGGATATTCCGCGAATGACCGGCCTGTTCATCACTCTTGAGGGTCCGGACGGATGCGGGAAATCCACCCAGGTAGCCCCCCTGGCCGATTACCTGCGATCTAAAGGGCGCACGGTTTTTACCACTCGCGAACCCGGTGGAACAGCCATCAGCGACCAGGTACGCCAGATCATTATGGCCATGAAAAACACCACCATGCACCCACGCACCGAGCTTCTTCTTTTTCTCTCCGCCCGCGCCCAGCTGGTAGAAGAGGTCATCCGGCCGCGGCTGGCTGCCGGCGAGATCGTCATCTCAGACCGCTATGCGGATTCCACTATGGCTTATCAGGGATACGGGCACGGGTATGACCGTGACCTTGTTGCCAGGCTGCTGGATTTTGCCACCGGCGGATTAAAACCCGACCTCACATTGTTACTGGATATCGATGCGGAGGAAGGCCTCCGCCGCCGGCAATCCGGCGGGGGTGAATGGAATCGCATGGACGCCTACCAGCTTGAGTTTCACCGGCGGGTGCGTGCCGGGTATCACGAGCTCGCGTCGCAGGAGGCGTATCGTTGGATCACGCTGGATGGGTCACAGACACCCGAGATGGTACAATTGGCTATCCGACAGGCGGTGGATTCACGCCTCTCATGACAGGATCGTAAAACCGGAAAACCAGATCGGGATCGTCAGCGAAAGGGGCATTTCACCAACTTCCGGGAGAATACATTAGGATCAACGGGGAACTAACCCGTTCGTCAAATTTAGTGTCCAAATTGTACGGCCAACAGGCATGAATTCAACTTCCAAAACCCATATCCCTTCCATTGGTATTCTTTTATTAAGCGGCGGCGGCGCATTCCTCGCGTTCACTTCGACGGCCGGTTTTTTCCTGGCCGGGATCTTAAATTGCCTGCCGATTTCGCAGAATTTCTCTCAAGCTCAAAGCCTTTTCAACCTCGCCTGGGCGGCGGGATTAATCTTCCTGCTTTTACTGCCATCCACTTCACTGGCGGCCATCCGCCTGCTGGGTAAACCCGTACCCGAAATCCACATCCGCTGGATCGGCCGGGCGGTAAACATCGCCGTCCTGGCTGTTCCCCTGTTGATCGGGCTGGGATATCTGGTTTCTGGTCATTCGATCCTCGCAATGGTTCTCTTGCCAGTGTTCCAGATAGCCATTGTGACACTCACCCTTCTGTGGATGCTGGAAACGGGAAGAAAAAACCTTTTACCTGGATCTTCCCAGCGTGAATGGGGTTTATTGTCTTTTAGCATCACGGCCACCATGCCGTTGGCGATTCTCTTTGAACTCCTTCTGATCGCCGGTATTGTATTCACAGTATTGATCTATCTTTCGGTGACTTCTCCTTTGATGCTTGATCAGCTTTCCACCATGGCCAATCGGCTGATGAGCAGTGATATGGACAGGGAAGCCATCCTGCGTGTGCTCCGGCCATTCTTCAACAATCCCCTGTTGATCTATGCCTTTATTGCCGTCACAGCCGGAATCATTCCATTATTGGAGGAATTCTTAAAACCTCTGGCTCTCTGGTGTCTATCCGCGAAACATCTTTCTCCCCGCGAAGGTTTTGTTGGCGGTATGATTTGCGGAGTGGCCTTCGCTCTTCTGGAGAGTCTGGGGGCTCTGGTTGATCTGGACTCTTCCGCATGGGTCTTCTTAATTATTGGAAGAATTGGAACAGGACTTTTGCATATTACCACCAGCGGACTGGTGGGTTGGGGACTGGCCCGCGCCTGGAGTGAAGGCAAGTATCTGTCACTTGTCGGAGCCTATCTGGCTGCCTTTGGTTTTCATTCCCTGTGGAATACGACAGCTCTGATGACCGGATTTCGTGAACTGGCACAGTTTTCCCCCTTGATGATCGAGAGGTTTGATAGTTTTATAGAGGCTTCTCCCTTTATTCTTGTCATGCTGGCCGGTTTCATGGTTCTGATGACCATAAAAGCGAACAGGATTCTGCGATCCGGTCCCGGATCGCGGTGAAAATTAGTCTGTGGTTAGAATTCCAAACGATAACCATGGAGGAACCAAGTCTGTGGTAGGATTCGGCGAAAGGAAATACTTGGATGGAATACATTTCTTTAGCGATTGATTTTTTGTTGCACATGGATAAATACCTGAGTGTCATTATTCAGGATTTCGGGTTGTGGTCATATCTGATCCTTTTTGTGGTGATCTTCATCGAAACCGGGTTGGTCGTAACACCCTTCCTGCCGGGTGATTCCCTGTTGTTTGCCGCCGGAGCGTTTGCCGCTGCGGGAGCCTTCAACCCCTTGCTTCTCTTCGCGCTCCTGGCCACGGCGGCCGTTCTGGGTGATACGGCCAACTACTGGATCGGCCATGCCATCGGCCCCAGAGTATTCACGGGAGATATTCGCTTTTTAAAGAAAGAATACCTGGATAAAACCCAGGCGTTCTATGAAAAATATGGCGGAAAAACCATCTTTCTCGCCCGGTTCATCCCCATCATCCGCACCTTCGCGCCCTTCGTTGCCGGTGTCGGGAAAATGCGTTACGGCTATTTCATTTCCTATAACATCATCGGCGGTATCGTCTGGACAGCGCTGTGTATTTTCGGTGGTTATTTCTTCGGCAACCTGCCATTTGTCAAGGATAATTTCTCGATCGTTATCATGGCGATTATCGTGATCTCTGTCATGCCGGCAGTCTTTGAGTATATAAAAGGCAAACGTGAATCGAAAATCGCGGCCAAACCGGCGCAGACTCCAGGGGAATGAAGAATAAAATACTCCGCTATCTAATCGATAATGCCGTCCGGCTGGTTACCCGGACGGATTATCTACAGACGGAAAACATGCTCCCGGATGGGGGCTGCATTCTGGCCACCAATCATAACAGCCGGCTGGATATCCCGATTCTTTTCGCCAATCCAGTGCGTCATGATATGACGGCTTTGATTGCCGATGATTACCGTTCCAATTTGTTTTTCTGGATCATTCTTCAGACGGGGGGAGCGATCTGGCTGGACCGCACAAAAGCGGATTTCTCCGCCTTTCGTCAGGCGGTGGATCTTTTACGACAGGGCAAGGTTCTGGGGATCGCCCCGGAAGGCACCCGCAGCCGGGTGGGACAGTTGCTGGAAGGTAAACCAGGCGTGCTGCTGCTGGCGGCACGGGCGGGCGTTCCTATTGTGCCGGTGGGAATCACGGGAACAGAAGACGGCATGCAAAAGCTGCTCTCGTTCCGCAAACCGAAGATCATCGCCCGGTTCGGAAAAGCTTTCCACCTGCCGCCTATTCCGCGCGAAGGGCGGGATGACGCCATGCAGGCTAATACCACCGAAGTGATGTGCCAGATTGCCGCGCTGCTGCCGGAGAAGTACCGAGGATTCTATCGGAACTTTCCCCGGGTGGGGGAGATCATCAGGGAAAACGGGTACATGATTTAATACAGAAATCCGATATAGCTTGCTTATCGATCCATAATTACAATTCGTATTCAGAAGGTAATCATGGATTTTCTCATTTTTCAGTTTTGGCAGAAAAGAGAATTACCGGAAGAATAATTTGATAATTACCTAAATGCTATAATCTCTAACGATACACACCCTGTTTTATCGAGGCGTTTTTGACATCGGGGAAAAGATTTTCTTTCGCGAACCCTCTTCTTGTACTGGCTGCAGTTCTGGTAACCATCACCGGCTGTGTTCCGGGGTCTACCATGACACCGGAAAGGCAGAAATGGGATTCTGGCGTACCGCTTCCAATTCCAACCCCCTCAAGCACCCCGGATAATTCCCCTGTAATCACAGCATATTTCACTGATCCGGCAATAAAGGGTAAAAAATCTCCCGGGCAGGCAGTCATCGCCGCTCTGATCCAGGATATCGATGCCGCGCAAGAGTCTATCGATGTGGCCATGTACAACTTCACGCTGGATGACGTAAGTCAGGCATTGATCCATTCTTCCAACCGTGGCCTGGCCGTGCGGGTAGTGGTGGACAGCGACGCACTGGACAAACTGGACCTGCCCCGCCTGAAAAAAGCGGGTGTGTATGTGATGGGCGACCGCCGGGAAAGCCTGATGCATAATAAATTTGTAGTCATCGACGGCCGCATCCTGTGGACGGGCAGCCTGAACCTTTCGGCCAGTGGCGCGGAAAATGACGAAAATGTGATGGTGCGCCTGAAATCGAGAGAACTGGCTGCCAACTATCTGGTAAAGTACAACCAGATGTTTAACGAAGACAAATTTGGGATGGACAGCCGGTCGAAAACCGCGCAGACCACCTTCGATCTGGATGGAGTTCCGGTAGAAAACTACTTCTCGCCCGAGGACAAGATCGATACACGCCTGGTCAGCCTGGTGGGCAGCGCAAAGAAGAGCGTACACATTCTGGCGTATTCCTTCACCCTCGATCGGTTGGCGGATGCTTTGATAGAAGCCCAAAAAAAAGGTATAGATGTACGCGGAGTATTCGACGCCGAATCGGCCGATGAGAACCAGGGCGCCGATTATTCCCGCTTGCAGAAAGACGGATTGGATGTGCGGTTGGATGGTGAATCAGGATTGATGCATACGAAAGCCATCATCATCGATGGAGACACCGTCGTGTTTGGTTCATACAACTACACAGCCAGCGCAGAGAACCGGAACGATGAAAATGTATTGGTCATCACAGACCCAACTCTGGCGGGTGAATTTGAAAAGAATTTTGAACGTATTTATTCAAAAGCGCAATAAATATTTAGATGTATGAATATTCAAGAGAATCAAATAACAATTCACCCCCTCACCCCCGACCGTTGGGATGATTTCGTGACCGTCTTCGGACAGAATGGCGCCTGCGGGGGATGCTGGTGCATGTACTGGCGGGCGTCTGGCAAAGCCTTTACAACCAGTACCAAAGAACAGAGACGACTGGGGATAAAAGCACTGGTCGAAGCCGGCCGCGAACCCGGCCTGCTGGCCTACGTGGACGGCCTGCCTGCTGCCTGGGTATCTGTGGGCCCCCGCGGTGATTTTCCCACACTGAACAACTCACGCGTACTGGCACCAGTGGATGACCAGCCTGTCTGGTCGATCGTATGTTTCTTCGTGCACCGCGAGTTCCGGCACAAAGGATTAATGCGCCCGCTGATCGATGCCGCCGTGGAGTACGCCAGGTCAAAAGGCGCAAAGATCGTTGAAGGCTATCCCACCGAGCCAGAGAGGAAGGTGGGAGCAAGCTCGATATACCTGGGTGTCACATCCGCATTTTTAGAAGCAGGGTTTGTCGAGGTGGCAAGAAGGTCGGCGAATCACCCGGTAATGCGAAAGACTCTGACCTGAAAACAACAGCACCCCGAACCAATCGGGGTGCATGTTATAATTTTGGTGCCGAAGGTGGGAATCGAACCCACATACCTTACGGTACACGATTTTGAGTCGTGCGCGTCTGCCAATTCCGCCACTCCGGCGAGCACACTGAGTATATCGGAACATCATCACCCGGTCAAGGATTCAAAACTCTATGAAACTTGGAATTATCGGTCTACCTCAAAGCGGGAAAACAACTCTGTTCAACGCGTTAACCCGCGCCACCCAGCCAACCGGTATCACCGGCAAAATTGAAGTACACACCGCCGTGGTGGATGTGCCCGACGGCCGGGTGGATAAACTTTCCGCCATGTTCCAGCCTAAAAAGACCATCTACGCCAAGGTAACCTACGCCGATATCGCCGGTCTGGACGGCAGCGCCGGCAAAAGCGGCATATCGGGTACGCTGTTGAACAACCTGACCCAGATGGACGGCTTCATCCATGTGGTGCGTTGTTTTGAAGATGAGAACGTGCCGCATCCTTCCGGTTCGGTGGATGCACTGCGCGATCTGGCGGCCATGGATTCGGAATTCATCTTGAATGATCTGATCGCCGTGGAGCGCCGATTGGAAAAATTGACGGAAGAAAAGAAGAAAGGCGCCGGAAGGGACAAAGCGGTGATTGAACGCGAGACCGAACTGTTCAACCGCTTTCACGAACAGCTTTCGCAGGAAAAACTACTGCGTGATATGACTCTCACTTCCGAGGAAGAAAAAATGCTGGCCGGGTTCGGATTCCTGAGCCGCAAGCCCGTGCTGGTGGTGATGAATCTGTCGGAAGGCCAGAAGGAACCTGCCATAACGTATGACCACAAACACAGTCAGGTGGTCGGGCTACAGGCTAAACTGGAGATGGATATTGCCCAACTGCCGCCGGATGAAGCTGAATTGTTCCTGCAGGAATACGGTATCAGCGAACCCAGCCTGAATCGCATGATCCGCCTGTCATATGACCTGCTGGGATTGCAGTCCTTCTTTACAGTCGGCCCCGATGAAGTTCGTGCCTGGACAACTCGCCGCGGTGCCACTGCACCCGAAGCCGCGGGTGAGATCCACACCGACCTGCAAAAGGGATTTATCCGCGCTGAAGTGATCTCTTACGACGATCTTATGTCACTGGGGGGTATGAATGAAGCCAAAGCCAAAGGCCGCCTGCGCCTGGAAGGCAAGGAATACATCGTGCTGGATGGGGACATCCTGAATATCCGGTTCAATATTTAGGTCTTTCATCAATTAAGAGAGAAAATCCTCACACAAAACATGTGAGGATTTTTTATCATACTAGGATTTTTTATCATACTAGGATGCCAAGTGCAGGGATGTCAGTCCAGGCTGGCAGCCGAATGCAGAAATTCCGTTTCCAACGAGGAGAGTGAAACCCGGGAGGTCATATCCAGGCTTAAAGGGGTAACGGATACCGCCTTTTCTTTTACGACGACATGCACATCAGTTCCGGATTCGATATCCTCGTCCGCCATGGTGGTAAAAGCCGCCAGAGAGCCGCTTTCTTCCCAGTTGCCTTTCCGGTTGGAAAAAGGGATAAAATACCGGCGTTTGGACTGGCGGGTGATATGCACCGGGGTTTCACGGGTGGCATCATGCGGCACGACCAGATTCATCAGGTCAACATCATCCGGTAACGGATAGTTCAACATGAAATTGGCAACCAATCGGGTGAAATGAGCCGCGGCTGAAAAATCAAAATCCGTGGAATGACTCAGATAATCCACCGCCACGTTTTTCAACTGCAGGCTGGTGGCCAGGGCGGGGATGCCCATCGAGGCGGCTTCCAGGGCGGCTCCAAAAGTACCCGATGAGGTCAGGTCGGAGGCTAGATTTTCACCATAATTAATCCCTGACACGACCAGGTCAGGTCTTATGGGCATAATCTCCAACACGGCGTGCTGGACGGTTTGCGTGGGCGTTCCACCCACGGCGTACACTTCCCAAACCTGTTCACCGATATGCAATTCGGTGGTGGTAATCTTTCCATCCGAAGTCTGGGGCATACTGCGCCCCATTCCGCTGGCCTGTTCGCGGGGAGCCACAATAGTTACAAACCCGAGGGTGGACAGAGCTTCGGCCGCCGCCCACAGTCCGGGAGATTTGATGCTGTCATCGTTCGTCAATAGAATTTGTTTTCGTTTTCTTTGCATAAAGTACCCGATTTCCTCAACAGATAAAAATGGAGCGTTTGATCGCTCCATGATGGTTTTTTTGAAAAACAGGAAACAAGCCCTTTTGATCGTATTCGATTCTACCTCAAAAATCAGGCGTTTTTATCTGCCAGATTGAACCGGGCGAGTGTCGATCGCAATTTCCCCGAAAGCGCTGATAACTCAGCGGATGAGCTGGAAAACTCATCCATTCCTTGATTAATCCCGGTTACCTGGGAGGATGCGATCTCAATGGATCCGGAATTTTCCCGGCTTATCTCATTTACCCGATCCATCGTACCCTGGATGCTCTCTATATAAGCCGACATCTGCTCCACGGCCACCTGATAATTCTGCGCGATAGCGGAAACCCGATCCAACGAATCTGTCAATCTATCTGAAAAAGTAACCATCTTATTGGCTTCGTCTGATATCCGTTCACCCGATATCTGGCTCTGTTTCACCGAGTCGAGAATTTCTATTAAAGCCTCGCCGGCTTTCTCACCCATCTGCACACCACTTTCCACTTCCTTCTGGCTGTTTTGCATGGCAGTAGAAGCTTCACTGGCGGATTTTTCGATCCTAGCGATCAATGTGGAGATTTCTTTGGCAGCCGTTGAAGATTTATCAGCCAATTTTCGCACTTCATCCGCCACAATGGAGAAACCTTTTCCATGTTCTCCAGCCCGGGCGGCCTCTATGGCAGCGTTCAGGGATAAAAGATTCGTCTGTGAGGCAATATCTGTGATGGCTGCCAGCATAGTTTCAATTTGACGGGTTTGTTCTCCCATTTCCTGCATTTTTTGTGATGATTCCCGCACAATCACCTGAATACGACGCATACTTTCAACCGCCATTTCCACAACCCCGGCACTCTGTTTCACAGTCTCAGTCGAGTGACGTGCGGTTTGCGCTTGATCATCCGCATTCTTGACCACGATTTCGATCAACCGCGAGAATTCATCCATCACAACATCGGTGTCACTTACCGCTTTTGATTGTTCCCCGGCACCCTGCGCCACACTTGAAACGGTTTCAACGATCTTTCCCAATCGATCTCTTGTTTCAACCACAGAATCCATTTGATGTTGGCTTCCTTCATCAACGATCTGGATGGCGTTCTGAATTTGAGATACCTGTGCCTCAATAAGGCTTGATTTCTCTTTCATATGATCCGCAGAAAAACTCAGCTTTTGAGTCTGATCTCCGAATTCTGCCAGCACAGAAGTAAATGATTGCGCCATTCGATTGAAGGACTCTCCAACAGCTTTCAAATGTGTGATCATAAAATTCAAATCACTGGCCATATTTCCGAGTTCGGATTTTGATTGATATTCAACCGGATCAGAAGTTATTTCGATATGCTGATTGAGATCACCTTCAGCCAGGCGGTCGCAGGCCAGAGCCAGTTCGGGCAGGTCTCTTTCCGCTAGTGACTTTGCGAGAATGCTCACTTTTTTGATAGGATGGACGATCCGGTAGGAGATCAACCAGCCCATGAACACGGAAAAAACCAGAGAAATCACGAATATCAAACTTGAAACCAGCAAGAGTTGATTTTGCTTTTCCCGAATCGTTGATTGCGCGATATCCATGGCAAGAGCCCCAACCACCTCACCCTGCCGGGTATGGATTGGCGCGTACCCTGTCAACCACGTTCCCCAATCATCCGTGTAATAGTCGCGTTCTACGGCGGGTTCGGTGATCCCCGTGGAATTTTCCTGCAGAATGGCACTGAGATCTTCAATAGGTGTCCCGATTTTGATTGGATTTGGATCACCGTCCACTACGAAAATCCATCCACCGCTGCCGTCAGGTGCTATGGTATACACTCCACCAAGATCTGGGTTGGATTCAAATATCTTTTTAATCGGCGTAATGATCTTCAGGTATTCTGGGCTTTCTCTGTCAGTATCCGCGTTGATCAGACCGAACGTGTCACCGTCAATGGAAAGAGCGGCAGTGGTAACCTGGGTTAACAGGTTCTGCCGCAGGGTCTGATCAAAATCCGTGCTGTATCGTGCAAATTGCACAATTGTCAGCACTCCGGAGATAATAACAACCAGTAGAACAAGACTGATCGTTAATTGAAATTGAAGCGAAGCAAGCCCTTTTTTCATCTTCTATACCTGTATGCTTTGTAAAGTCATTAAATACTCATAAATGGTATAGAAGATAAATTTATCATTCCATATAAAAAGAATTAAATCCTTTCGGCAATTTAGGTCAGGTTAAATTTAGAGGATAAAAGGTCATGCCTTTTCGATGACAACGGCTGTTCCGTAAGCCAGAACCTCGGTAACACCTTCCATCACATCATTGGCATCATAACGCATACCGATGATGGCATTGGCACCCATCTGCCGGGCGTGTTCCACCATGAAATCAAACGCTTCGGAACGGGCGTGTTCACACAATTCGGTATAGATGCTAATATTGCCGCCAAAGATGGTTTGAATACTGCCAGCCAGGTTCCCCAGCATGCTGCGCGAACGCACCGTGATCCCTCGAACCACACCGAGATTGCGGGTGATTTTATACCCTTCGAATCCAAACGCCGTTGTTACCCAAAGGTCAGTCATTTAAAATTACTCCTTGGTTTTTTATTGTTATAGTTAAATACGCAGTTATTCCCCTGCGAGTCGTATTAAATCAGATATCCGGATCTACCGGTCTGTGGTCTTCACAGTTGGGATGTACAATGCGGGCAGCGGGTCGCTTTTACCGGAATGTCTGTCTGGCAGAATGTGCATTTCTTTGTGTCCGGTTCCTTCGGTGGCAGCGGTTTTTGCAATCGGTTGACCTGCTTAATGAGCAGAAAGATGGCAAAAGCCACGATCAAGAAATTGATGAGAGTATTGATGAAGAGACCATAATTCCAGGTGGGTGCGCCGGCTTCTCTGGCGACGGCCAGAGAAGCATATACTTTGCCGTCAAGAGACAGGAACAGGTTGGTGAAATCCACTTTGCCCAGCAGCAATCCGATCGGCGGCATGATGATATCATCCACAAGCGAAGAGACGATCTTGCCGAACGCTCCTCCGATGATGATACCCACCGCGAGATCCAGAACATTACCCCGCATGATGAATTCTTTGAATTCTTTGATCATAGCGCCCTCCACCAGATGGTTTTCCTTCATTATAGGGATTATGAACAAGAATAAAAACTGATTCGGGTAAACTTCGTAAAATGTCATTCTGACGAGTGATGGATATCACTTGCCCAAATTCCGGTTCGCGATTAGACTTCAATTGGAGTAAGTTTATCTAATATTCTTATTTGAAGGAATCAACCATGCAGATCACCAAGCAAGCGGATTATGCCCTCCGCGCCATGCGATTCCTGGCCAAACTGCCCCCCAATCAGCGGGCGGCCACCAGTCAGATAGCAGATGAGCAGGCCATTCCACCATCTTTTCTGGCCAAGATCATTTCTCAACTTTCCATCGCCGGTTTGATTCATACTTCACGCGGTGCTCGTGGGGGAGTCTCATTGGCAGTTACACCGGAAAAAGTCTCATTACTCGATGTTGTGGAAGCTATCGACGGTCCGATCGCCCTGAACGAATGCACGATCAATCCTGCGGTTTGCCCCAATGGACCGGATTGCCCGATCCATAAACTGTGGTGCGAAGCCCAGTCAGAACTGGTCGCGAAACTGAGAAAGACCACATTCGCTTCACTGGTGAAAAAAGCCGCCTGAGCACCCTTTTTCCGTCAATTGAATATATCCAATCCTGTTTGACGACCTTCGTCAATCAGTTCTGGATTCTTGGATCAACCAACCCGGCATTATTCGAATGGATCATTCTCCAGGAAATTTAACTTTACATGGAGTATGTGACTGATGAAAGGTCTATTTATCAACGCTGTTCCCGGGGATAAAGCGTATACTTGTGAGTGCCATTTTTTCATGTGAAGTCTACATCAACCAGAACAAAGGCAATCAGATAAATGATTGAGCCGCGTCCGCATTTCTTTAGATTACAGATAGCTGCCTTTCTTCTCATCCGCACCGCCATAAACACCAGCATTCGAATGGTTGGACCATTCTTGTTAGTCTTTTCCCGCGGGGTAGGCGCAGATATGACCTCCATGGCGACAGCCGTTTCCGCATCCATGGCAGCCAGCGCGCTGGGTCCATTTCTTGCGGAAATAGCCGATCGCCGCGGCCGTAGAGCAGGGATGCTGCTGGGGCTGGTCATCTTCACCGCTGGTGTGGGCTTGATGTTGATCTGGCCGGCCTATCTCGCATTTCTCATTGCCCTACTGCTGGCCAGTCTGGGGAACAATATCTTCTTGCCGGCTGTTCAGGCGTATGTGGGAGATCGTGTTCCCTACGAAAAACGCGGAGTGACTCTATCCATCCTGGAAATTAGCTGGGCAGGTGCTTTCATAATCGGTGTACCCCTGGTTGGATTTTTAATCTCCCGGGCTGGCTGGCAATCCCCTTTCCTCACCCTGTTTATGATGGGGCTCGCCTCCATTGCCGCAGTGATGCGACTGGTACCGACACAACCGGTAAACACAAAAGAGGAAGAAATTTCCGGTTCACGTTTCAAACTGATCCTGAAATCCCCCGCCGCCTTATTTGGGCTGGCCATGGGGTTTTTGGTGATCGCCGGCAATAACCTGATCAGTGTGATCTTCGGAGTCTGGATGGAAGAAGCGTATGGCTTAAAGATCGCAGCCATCGGTGCGGCAGCTATGGTAATCGGTTTCGCCGAACTGGGCGGGGAAGGTTTGGTCGGGCTGGTGGTGGACCGTTTCGGTAAACGCCGTACTATCGCTGCCGGACTTATTGTCAACATCCTTTCTGCCGCGCTGCCTTTTTTTATGGGTGGAACAGTGGCCGGCGCACTCGTCTGGTTGTTCATTTTTTATCTTTCCTTTGAGGTCACCCTGGTAGCCGCATTACCATTGATGACCGAAGTGCTGCCCTCCGCCCGCGCCACACTGATGGCCGTTTTTCTGGCAGCCAGTTCGCTGGGAATGGCGGCGGGTGTGTTCTGCGGACCGCGCCTGTATTCGGCAGGTGGGTTCACCTTTAACGTAATCGCCGCTATGGCGGCCAATGTTCTGGGGTTGGTCATGCTTCCACGGGTGCGCAGAACAGAATAATCCTTCCCTTCGGGGAAATACCCACTTCCTTTTTTTTCAATAATCGGTTTTATACCCTGCCCGGTTAATGATAATATTCTGGTATGCTGATTCATAATATCTCGCAATTGCTTACCATGCAGGGTGGTCCTCAACGTGGTCGCGAGTTAGGGCATCTGGGAATGGTGGAAAAAGGCGCCGTGCTGATGCGCGGTGAAACCATCGAGGCAGTCGGCCTGGAAGAAGACCTTCTTTCCCGCTATGCGGATGAGCCCCGGTTGGACGCCCTCGGAAAAGCCGTGCTTCCCGGTTTTGTCGATCCGCATACCCATCTGGTGTGGGCAGGCGACCGGGCGGTGGAATTTGAAATGCGATTGGAAGGCCACACCTATCTCGAAATTCTGGCTGCCGGTGGTGGGATCATTTCCACTGTGGAAGCAACCCGCGAAGCGGACTTTGATTCATTGTATGCCCAGACGCGGGCGAGGGCGCGCACCATGCTGCGGCATGGAACCACCACAGCGGAAGCCAAAACCGGTTATGGCCTGGATAGCACTTCTGAACTGTTGCAGCTTCAGGTCCTGCATAAATTGGATAAAGAAGGCCCGCTGGAGATTGTGCCCACTTTTCTGCCGGCGCATGCCATCGCCCCGGAATACAAGACCGATCCAGACGCTTATGTTCGACAGATCTGCCATAAGATCATTCCGGCCGCCCTTGACTGGTGGAAAAAGAACGCCGCCGAAAAACCTCTACCTTTCGTGGATGTGTTTTGTGAAACCGGTGCGTTCGATCTGGAACAATCGCGGCAGATATTGACGACCGCCCGTGATCTTGGATTTCCATTGAAGATCCACGCAGATGAATTCGATAATCTGGGCGGTGCGAGTCTGGCGGCCGAACTGGGCGCGGCCTCTGCCGATCATCTGGTAAAGACCTCGTCTGCCGATATCAAAGCCCTGGCAGCCAGTAGCACGGTGGCCGTTGCCCTGCCCTGCACGCCGTTCGGATTGGCTGATCCACACTATACTCCGGCGAAAGAGATCCTGGATGCGGGTGGTTTGCTGGCGCTGGCTACTGATTGCAACCCGGGGACTGCCTGGTGCGAGAGTATGCAATTTGTCATCGCGCTGGCCTGCCGCGCATTGAAACTCACCCCGGCGCAAGCTCTGGCCGCCGCCACCATCAATTCCGCCGCAGCCATTCAAAGGGATGACCGTATTGGGTCCATCGAACCCGGCAAGCAGGCAGATATGATCCTCTTAAACATCAACGATTACCGCCACCTGGGTTACCGTTTTGGCGATAACCTTGTCAATACTGTGATCAAGAGAGGGCGGATCATCCCCGTTCTGTAGAGGTAAACCATGCTGACAGTCGAACAGGCACGCGTCTTCTATACCGGTGAAGACGCGGTACATGATTTTGAACACGTGTTGCGCGTCTATCATACGGCGATGAAACTTGGGAAGGCCGAAGGCGCCGACCTTGAGATTCTTGAAGCCGCCGCTCTGCTGCATGATTCACGCGGCGCCGAACCGGGCGGCGCCGGGCGAGCCGAACATCACCTGGCATCTGCTATCTTTGCCGGGGAAGTCCTAAAAAATGAGGGGTGGCCGGAGGACCGCATCAGCGCGGTTCAGCATGCCATCCGGGCCCACCGCTACCGCGGAAAAGAAGACTCGCCGCAGTCGATAGAAGCCCGGGTGTTGTTCGACGCCGATAAACTGGACGTGATCGGTGCGATCGGCGCCGCCCGCACCATTGCCTATTCCGTTCTGGCGGGCGAACCGATGTATGAGCACCCCAGCGAACAATTCTTGAAAACCGGAAAAGAGATGCCCGGTGAACGCCATTCCTCTTATCATGAATATCTGTTCAAATTACGAAAAGTGAAAGACCGCCTGTTTACGGATTCTGCCAGACATATGGCTGAACAACGCCACAACGCCATGACAGATTTCTTTGAGCAGTTGGCCGCGGAATACGAAGGGAATGCCTGATGGACGGTTTATTTCAGAGATTGGTTGATCCTGGAATCTTTTTCTAAAAATCGTCCTGCCCCGTGTACACAGGGCAGGTTTTTATTCTTAGCGGCGGTAACGTGTGTTTGAAATTAGTCCTCCAGAATGAAGGTGATCTTCATCTCCACACGGTATTCGCACACATTTCCTTTTTCATCGATCAGGACTTCTTGATTTTCGATCCAGGCGGATTTGACATTCTTGAGGGTTTTATGAGCCCGGGCAATGCCGGCTTTAATGGCATCATCAAAACTCTTCGTCGAAGAGGCCTTAATTTCGGTTACTTTTGCAACAGTCATCACGCATCTCCTTTAATTCGATAGGATAGCATTGGCTTGATAAACCTTACGACACTCTGATGGTATCCGAATCTGCCCGGGAATACAAATGGATTCGATAAGTATGGTGCAATCATCCGCAGAAGGGGATCAATCACATTCAGACATGAGCTTCTCCAGAAGGCTAATCCCTGCGGCAAAATTCTTGCGGCCCAATCCGAGTCGGAAATGAACACCGGGGTGATCGAACAGAGAACCGGGTACCAGCATCACGCTGTATCGTTCGAGCATCTGCTGACAAAGCTCTTCCGCACTCATTTTTCCTTTCCACTGTGGAAATGCGACAGATCCGGCGCGGGGAGGCATCCAGTTGATAAGGTGTTTGTATCGCGTAAATACATCTGTGACTCTCTGGATGTTCGACCGGATGATCTCCAGGTTGCGTTTAACGATAGAGTCCTGGTTTTGCAGAGCAATGAGCGCGAGGATCTCTGAGGGCGCGCTGTTGCAGATGGTGGTGTAATCTTTGTAGGCCAGCCACCGTTCCATCAACTCCGTTTGTTGTGTAGCCAGCCAGCCGATTCGAAGTCCGGGTAAGGCCATAGATTTCGAAAGACCTGCGAGTGAAATCCCTTTTTCATAGACATCGCACACAGCCGGCAGTTTGTCGGCGGGATCATACTCCAGCAGGCGGTACATCTCATCGATAAAAAGGAGGATGCCATGCTTTTGAGCAATTTTCAAAATCGCATCGAATTGCTCGCGCGTGGGCAGGTAGCCGGTGGGATTGTTGGGAAAGTTCATTACCAGCATCCGGGTGCGCGGGGTGATCAACGAATTAAGCTCATTCGGATCAGCCGTCCAACCATTACCGGTTGGTTTGAGATGCCAGAAGGACAGGGAGCAACCATTGGATGCGGCGATCTCATACAACGATTGATAAGCCGGCGCCATGGCAATCACATGATCTCCTGGCGTCAGCAGGGTTTGCATGGCAATAAAGATCAATTCCTCCGGGGCGGCCACCATGATATTGTCCGGGTGGATATTTCCGTACTTCCGGGCAATTTCTTCCCGCAGCATTGGGCTTCCCTGGGTTTCGGTGTAGCCAAGGCGTAAGTTCTTCCAGATATCCAGATTCTGCGGCGAAGCCATGTCCAGAACTTCGGCCATAGACAGGCTTTCACAATCCGATGAACTCAACATAATACTGGCTTTGAATTCATATAATGCGTAATAGCGTTCCAGTTTAAACGGGGGGATAGTCATAGGTGGCGCTCCGATAGGATATTTACCTATCAAATTGTAATGCCTTCGAAAGGCCAACTGCGACTCGAAAGGATATCGAAGAGCGAGAGTGGAACCCGCAAGGGCAAAATAGGCCGCTTACTGTATCTAAAGACACATTGAATATGACTCAATTAATGTTACAGTCTCGCTATCTCGAAGGCCTTTGATGGCATTTTTTTATTGGAGGAAACATGCAGATTGTTACCGATTCGGGAATGGATCTTTCCGAAACTGATTCTGCGGGACTGGACATACATACCTTACCCCTGCGGATCACCCTGAATGGAAAGACCTATGTGGGGGGAAAAGATATCGATTATGTAACCTTTTATCAAATACTGACCGATACCGGCGCGTTTCCCATTACATCGCAGCCTTCTCCCGGTGATTTTGCCGATTTGTATCGTGAACTGGCAAAAACCGACCCGGATATCCTGTCCATTCATATCTCATCCGGGTTGAGTGGAACCTGCAATTCGGCCAGGCTTGGCGCGCAGATGGTCCCCGAAGCCCATGTGACCATTCTGGATTCAAAAACCCTTTCCGGCCCTCTGGGATGGCAAGTTCAGGCTGCCGCGCATGCGATGCGCACCGGTTGGGTGATGGGAGACATAATCAAGTTGGTGGATCAGATCCGCGAGAACCAGCAAACACTCTTCACCCTGGGTGATCTGAAGTATCTGATCCACGGTGGACGGATCAGTCATCTAAAAGGGCTGCTGGCTTCCATGTTAAATATCAAACCGATCATCGGTGTAGCCAAAGATGATGGCAAATACTATAACTGGGGGCAGGCGCCCACCCTTCGGCGGGCGATCCACCGTATGGCGGATATCGTTGCCCAGAAATTTTCACAGAACATTCCGCTGCGCATCCAGTTCATTCACGGAAATAACATGGAAGGGGTGAATTTATTGAAAGAACGCATCGCCAGCATGTTTGACTGTGTGTTTGATGAAACCCTTCCGGTGGCGCCGGTGCTGGGCGCGCATACCGGACCCAGTGTGGTGGGCATCGCGGCGGCTCCTCTTTACATTTTCGAAAAAAGTGGATTAAACCTGCTGCACACGGAAAAAGTGACGGCTTGATACAGAAGGATTGACAAATCAACAGAGAGGAGCAAATCAAACGACCCGCTTCTTTCTGATTTAATTTCAGGGGGGAATTATTTAATTTCTCTGACCCACGCGGCGGCACGTTCCAGTTCGCCTTCTTTTAGAGGGCCTTCAGAGTTTAGCACAATGAATCCGGCGGGTGCCAGAATCTGCGTGCCGCCCTTGCTCACCAGCTTTCTGGCGATAGGTTCGGCGGCATATCCAAACAGGCCAGCCATAAAGCGCAGAAATCCCGGAGTTTTTTCTGTCATCTCGGCACGGGTGTCAAATGCGGCAATTTTCTTCCCTTTTAACGAGTTTGACGCCAGTTTCGATAGGAACACTTTTGTATCCGGCGAGGCTTGAAATGCGCGGGTGGGTGATCCTACGATCAATAATTCGGTCTCTTCAAGCTGGCCGGGTTTCAGTTCTGTCACCCGCATCACATCGGCATCGGTCAAACCCAGGGCAGATCCGATGGCACGGGCAACCTTCTCGGTATTTCCGAAAAACGATTCGAATAAAACCAGTGTCTTCATTCCGTTCTCCTTTTGGCTCTCACGGTTAAGCAATCCCTTCCCCAACCGCCAGATATATATATTTATACGGATTTGTGATTTAGCGGTTGCCTGACGCCTGACACTGAAATGAATCTACTTTATTGAACGATATAGCGCAGCGTCGGTTTATCCAATGGTCTGTTATCGATATGCCGGTCAGCATTATAGGCCGGATCAGGTATCCCGAATTCATTTCTGAGATCACGAATGACTTTCACCTTTCCAGACACCCTATCAAATTCGATAAACAGGATTTCATCGTACGGGATCGCTCCGGAGTAGGTCGGTGGATTCCGGATCCCGTGATCGGTCATCACGGGTGTATCAGGGAGTTCCATGTGCTTATACATGAATTCTCCCTCCAGAGTATTGTTTGCGTAAAAAATATTCAGAGCTCTGGAGATTTCAACATTGAAACTCGCGCTGGTGAGAAATTCACGTTCTCCAAATCTTGGTTTTTCAGGATTGGGACTGATGACCAGAACAACATGGGTATCATTTTTAATATTGGGGACAGCCGCAAAGAAACCATTCCACATTTTTCGATAATCATTCCACAGCAGCTTGTTCTCATACTGCAATGTGGTTTGAGACAACGCTCCGGTTAAGAGAAATGGTATCGCGAGGGCAATCATCAATCCCTGTTTTCGCGAAGGACTGACACGGGGAATTTCTGCCAGGAAATAGAGTAGCGCGCACAGGCAAATCACAGTACCGGGTATGGCCGTATTATGAGCTCGCGACGAGAACCAGTCCATGATGGACGGAATCCCATATGCCAGCCAGGGAATGTAGCCTGCCAGCCAGATGAAAATCCCTGACATAAATATGCAAGCGGCTTTCAAGAATTTTGAACGCACATCTTTTTCAAATCCCGATCTCACATATTGATACGCAACAAAGAGTACGGCGAAAACCGTTGACCATATGGCGATCAGGCCGATGACGATATCTGTTTTTACCGGCAGATACCAGGCGTTGAACAGGCATAGCAGCGCGTTGCGTACCTGCCGGAGAATATAGATCATTGTGATGGACTGGGAAGTGTGAAATGACGCGCCGCCCATGGAGATGCCCAACATGCGGAAAACTAGGTAATCGATGCCAAGAAAAATGGGAAACAGCATCCACCACTCGTTTTTCCTCTGCCTGATCCTCGTTAATAGGAAGAGCGCGGCGGGAAAGATGATCATCAATCCCAGTTGAATTTCGTAATAGAGCAGGGTTACAAACCCAACGATCAAACCTGCTACAAAGACCAACCAGTTCTGTTTCTCGATGAAATGAACCAGGCTGAGCATATAGATCAACACACAGATCATCATGCCCGGGCTGATCAAAAGCCACATACGGGTCATATCCATGGGAGAAAAAATGATCAGCAATGCCGCAAGGGCATTGAGAATTGTGGGGAAGAGTCTCAATTTTTCGAGAAGCAGATAGAAAAGAAATGCTTCCAGAGCCAGAAGGGTGATATGAATTACCGTAAGAACGGGCAGATTCATACCAACCAGACTTGTTTCCAGCCGCAGAGGAAAATAGGTTAACGGCCGGATAAAATCGGGCATGAACCAGGGAAGTGTGCCTTTATAGAAGTTGTAGGCAAAGTGATTCCAATCATCGTAATACAGTGAAGGGGAGAAATGGATACTGAAAACAATGCCGGTTAGCAGAAATACGATCAGTCCGGCATAATTGGATATTTTCGACGATTTCTCCTTATTCTTTTGAGCAGAGGTGTTGTTCATAATTATCGATCGAGCTCACTCTGGTTAGGAATTATGGGGGGGATTGGGTGGGGGGTGCTTTTCGATGAACCCCGGTGTTCGTCTCTTCCGGGTATGACTCTACTTGAATCCCCGAAGTATGGATAAATAATGACTGCGGGATATTCTAACATCACCTGTCAGGATTGCTTCCAACCAGGTCAGAAAAAACCCATAAATATGGGGGCTTCCTATATCATATTCACATTACGGGCAAACGCACTTTTTATCACGCGGATCACATGAACACGGCACCGGTTGGTCTTCTTTGTAAGGAACTGGATCATAATTTCCGCAGAGTCCAGGCATGGTTCCGGTGGGTGTAAAACCCGAAGGAACCCTACAGGTGTTGTCAATACCCCACAGCGCTTTGATCGGGTAATTCGCCATATCGTCCTTCACCGGATAACCGGCCGCGGACAGGGTGAAATGATCGTTGAATTCGAAAAGCGACCATTCAAGTATGCCGGCATCCGACCAGGGCAGCCAGATGAATTTTCCTTTTTCACCACCGGTCAGGGTGTTTTTAAAGGCAATTTGAGCAACGGCGGAATCCACTCTGGATAGACGTGACCAGGCCAGGTCTGCATCTTCCCCCACTCCATTATTGAAGATTTCCGAATAATACCCGCGGCCTTCAGACAATTTCTCATCCGGCTTAACCACCGAGACACCGCCCACATTCAGGTCAGGGTTGGCCAGAACCAGTACCGACTCGGTCGACCATTCCTTGCTTTTCGGCATACCGGTGACAATCAGGTAATTCCCGCGGTTATCAAGATCGGTATCCAACTCAACCATAAAATGGGTATCGGCTTTGGGATCATCAGTGAATGGTTTGGCTACCTTGAAAAGAATGTAGATCCACTGCGGATCTTCGCGGCTTAATTGAACAGAAACCAGATCGACCAAAGGCAGGTAGTTCATGGATTGATCAAAGGGACGTTCATATTTTCCAGTTCGAAAACTATCCCCGCCAAAAGCCTGCTTATTCGGAGCGGTCGCAGTGTCCACCTGATCATGTACTGTTTGCAACACCTTGCCGATGGGCGCACCGGGGACATCTTTATGCACAATTTCAGGCGGCAGGCTGGGCGTGGGAAGTTCCGGCGTAATAACGGCTGTCTGGGTTGGTTCGAATTGAGTGGATCCCGGTTGCTGGCTTACACTGGACGATTCAGGCAGAATGATCGGCGCAGATGTTTCAGTAGGTCGGCTTAGGGGCATATTGCAGCCAGTCAAAATAAGAGAAAGGATCAGGAACGCTATCAGAATAAGCTTGCTCTTCATATTCGCTTGCTCCCATGATCAATTTTTAATTATCTGAAGGGTGGAGGTTTTTCTATCATAGAACACCTTAAATGATTATACAAACGGCAGATTCGGGGTTTGTATCAGTGATATGGTAATTCCGGCTGCCTGACCTGCCGGTATTTTTCCGGCCTTCCAGCTTCGACCAAGACCGTTAAATATCCACTGGTGTAGAATTAATAAAAACCACCTGGAAAAGGATAGAAGATGCTCCCTGTTGAAATCAAACCTGGAATATTCTGGATTGGCGTTAATGACCGGATCACACAGCTATTTGAAGGTTTGTGGGATATCAGTAAAGAAGGTGTGTCCTATAACAGTTATCTAATCCGGGATGAAAAGACAGCTGTTATTGATCTGAACAAGGTCATAATGACCGGCGAATACATGGATAAACTGCAATCCCTGACCGGCCTTGAGAAACTGGATTATGTGATTATCAATCACATGGAGCCTGATCATACCGGCGTGTTGCGAACCCTGTTAAAAATCGCGCCGAAAGTACAACTGATCGGTACGGCCAAAACGGTTGGCATGCTGCAGGATTTCTATGGCATAACAGAAAACCTTCGGGCAGTGGCGGACGGCGAGACACTCACACTGGGAAAGCATACTCTACGTTTTTTTGTCACCCCTTTCCTGCACTGGCCTGAAACCATGATGACCTATGAAGAGTCCGAACAGATGCTGTTCTCCTGTGATGCATTCGGCAGTTACGGGGTATTGAACGGCACTATCTTCGATGATGCCGGGGTGCCTTTGGACTGGTATGAAGAGCAGGCGCTGCGTTATTATGTGAACATCATCGCTATTTTTTCCAAACCTGTGAACAATGCGCTGGCAAAACTGGCATCACTGCCTGTCCGCATCATTGCACCGTCGCATGGACTGATCTGGCACAACAATCCCGGCAGAATGATTGAGCTTTATAAAAAATGGGCTTCTCTGACAACCGAACCGGCAGATCCGGCGGTCACCCTACTTTACACCTCCATGTATGGAAACACAGAAGCCATGATGGAAGCTGTAGCCCAGGGTATTGTGGATGCGGGAGTACCGTTGACCATCTATAATGTCTCTCAAACCCCCATCAGTTATATCCTGCCAAGCCTGTATACCAGGCAGGGTGTGATGGTTGGCGCACCGACCTATGAAGGCGGCCTGTTCCCGGATATGAAAACCGCCCTCGAGATGGCGGAGGGTAAGCATATCTATAACCGGAAGACCGCCATCTTTGGCAGTCATGCCTGGCTGGGCGGTGGTGAGAAAGAATTCCTCAGTCTGGTGGAAGTTCTGAAATGGGAATCGCTGGGGAGTCTGATCTTCAAGGGCGCTCCCGGATATGAAGAACTGGTCCAGGGCCGCGCTTTTGGATTGGAGTTTGCCAGAAAAATCAAGGCCTGATCGATGGGGATTTCCTCCGATCAACTGACCGTATATTGAAAAACGTCCATATCACCAGAAAAGTACAAACATCAGCTTTATGACTATTTAACCGATCTTTTACAGTCAGCCGGCTGATATCGGAATATCATGAACCTGTAAAATGGATGAGTATCCAGAATTCCAAAGGGGTGCCGGGCCTTATTTGATGGGGTGGGAATAGTTTCTGTCAATCCGTGTTTTTGACCTATTTCAACCACATATAAGGGGATCAAAGGCGGAGTGTTTTTCCCCGGATAAAACCGGGGAACAGACCAGTTCACGGATCTTTTATGAATTTATGCAGGATTTTTGAAGGGATGATTAATTCTGAACTTTTAAGACTGGTTAGAGAAATACCTGCAGAATACCAGAATCTGTGCATGAGAAAAGGTCCGGGAAGGGTTGGCGGGTGATGGGAAGCGCGATACAGAAGATGATCGGACATAAAAACAACCACGCCGAATATCTATTGGACGAAAATTATCAGAAATTCATATCGAACAGCCTCCATGAAGCCATCATTGTGGTCCAGAATGGCCGACTGGTTTTCTGTAATGAAAAAGCTTATGCATTAACCGGTTATTCGGAAGCCGATTCCCAGGCTTCATCATTCACCGATTTCATCCATCCCGATGATCGCCCAGTGGTGATCGATCGCTATGAGAAACGATTGAAAGAAGAAGGCGTCGATCCTCAATATGAAATCCGCCTTTTGGGTAAAGACGGTCAGACCATCTGGGTGGAGATCAACGCAGTTAGAACAGAATGGAAAGGAAAACCGGCGGTATTAAGTTTTATTTCGGATATTACATATCGTAAAGAAACCGAAGAATCTCTGCGGAAGAGCGAAGCCCTGTATCGTTCCATCCTGAATGCTTCACCCGACGATATTACCATCACAGACCTGCAGGGTAATATCCGGGTTGTTTCTCCGGCGACCTACAGGCTCTTTGGCTATCCTCAGGGTGATGGTTTATTGTCACGATCGATCTTCGATTTTCTTGTGCCCGATGACGCACGGCGGGTAAAAGAAGATCTTGTTCTCATGCAGAACAACAACTTCAAAGGACCGGTGGAATACCGCGCTGTTCGGGCGGATGGCAGTCTGTTTGATATTGAAACCAACGCGGAAGTTATTCGGGATGCGGATGGTATTCCCGTAGGCATGGTCTTCATCGTTCGAGATATCACCGAACGCAAACTGGCCAGTGAAAAAATCCAGAAATGGGCCAATATTTTCATCAATGTCGACTGGGGAGTGACGGCCGAAAGTGCCGAGGGTATGCGGTTCGAGTTGATGAATCCGGCCTTCGCGAAAATGCACGGTTATACAGTGGAAGAACTGAGTCAACTGTCCATTCTGGATGTTTACACTCCGGATTTGCGTGATGGATTGCCGGAGATCATTCGCATCATCCACGAAACCGGTCATCACGCTTTCGAATCCATGCACATACGTAAAGACGGCTCGACTTTTCCGGTTCTAGTCGATGCCACCGCCATCAAGGATGAGAATGGACGGGTATTGTATCGGGCTGTAAATGTTCAGGATATCACCGATCGAAAACGCTCTGAAGCGGACCTGAATGTTGAACAGATCCTGATGGGCAACCTGATGAATAATCTTCCCATTCAAATCTACTTCAAAGATCTGAAGAGCCGGTTCATTCGCATCAACAGTAACCAGGCTCTTCGTCTGGGACTCACTGATCCAGGTCTGGCAATTGGAAAAACAGATTTCGATTTTTTCACGGAAGAACACGCCCGTCAGGCTTATGAGGATGAACAAAATATCATCCGCACCGGGCAATCCTTACGGAAGGAAGAAAAGGAAACCTACGAGGATCAGCCTGATAGCTGGGTGCTGACTACAAAACTACCTTTACGTGACAAGAAGGGGAAGATCATCGGTACGTTTGGCACATCGATGGATATCACCGACCGGAAACGCGCCACCGAGGAACTGCAGGAAACCAACCGCGAACTGGAAAAAGCCATCTCCACGGCCAATACTCTGGCGGTTGAAGCCGAAATGGCCAATATTGCCAAGAGTGAATTCTTGGCAAACATGAGCCATGAGATCCGCACCCCCATGAACGGGGTGATCGGCATGACCGGCTTGCTGTTGGATACCAATCTGGATGAAGAACAGCGCCGCTATACAGAGATCATACGCACCAGCGGTGAAACCCTGCTGACGTTGATCAACGATATTCTCGATTTTTCGAAGATCGAGGCGGGAAAGTTGGAGCTGGAGATCCTGAATTTCGATCTGCAGAGTCTGCTGGATGATTTCGCCTCCGCACTGGCCGTGCGCGCGCAGGAAAAAGACCTCGAATTCATTTGCGCCGCTGATCCGGATGTTCCTGCCCTGTTGCAAGGTGATCCGGGCCGGCTGCGACAGATATTAACCAACCTGGTGGGCAACGCCATCAAGTTCACCGAAAAAGGGGAAGTGGCCGTACACGCGCGCTGCCTTTCAAAAACGGATGAAGAAGTTGAACTGTATTTTTGTGTGAAAGACACCGGGATTGGAATTCAACCCGACAAGATCGACCTTATCTTCAATAAGTTCACCCAGGCGGATACCTCAACCACGCGCCAGTTTGGGGGTACAGGCCTGGGTCTGGCGATATCCAAACAGCTCGCCGAACTGATGAAAGGAAGTATTGGAGTTAAGAGCGAACCGGGTAAAGGATCCGAATTTTGGTTCACTGTCAGGCTAAAACGCCAACCGGAAGGTGTTGTCAAGAATATTCCTATGCCGGCCGACCTGCACGGAGTGAAGGTTCTGGTGGTGGATGATAATGACACAAACCGCGAAATTTTGCATGTTCGCATGAAATCCTGGGGAATGCGTCCCACCGATGTACCGGATGGTCAGGCCGCGCTGGAAGCGCTGGCGGCCGCCCATGCGGAAGGGGATCCTTTTAAAATCGCGGTTCTGGATATGCATATGCCCGGTATGGATGGAACCATGCTGGCTAAAGCCATGAAGAGTGACTCCCGATATCAGGAAATTCCACTGGTTCTGTTGACTTCCCTGGGCGAACGGGGGGAAGCCCGTCGTTTCGCAAGTATCGGATTCGCCGGATATCTGGTGAAACCCCTGCGTCACGGCGACCTGTTCAACGTTCTCTGTGCCACCCTTGCCACTCATTCCAACGGGCAAAAAGCTGAAAATACTTCTGATGATATTCCCGCCATCGTTACCCGACATTCCGCCCGTGAGATTTGCCGTGTGTCGGTTGATTCAAAAAAACGCATACTGCTGGTCGAGGACAATATTATTAACCAGCAGGTGGCAATGGGTTTCTTGAAAAAATATGGATTGAAGGCCGATGCCACCGCCAATGGTGAAGAGGCCCTTAAGGCACTGGAGAGCATTCCATATGACCTGGTATTGATGGATGTTCAGATGCCGGTGATGGATGGTTACGAAGCCACCCGCCGCATCCGTGATCCTAAAACACCGGTTTTGAACCATGCCGTTCCAGTAATCGCCATGACGGCAAATGCCCTGCAGGGCGACCGGGAGATCTGTCTTGAAGCCGGGATGAATGATTACATATCAAAACCCATCGAACCTCAAAAACTGGCAGAGATCCTGGAACACTGGCTGCCTGAATCCACGTCTGTGAAAAAACCGGTTGAAAAAGAACCGGCGATCCGGGCTGTGGAAAACATCAAACCCGTGTTCGACAAACCTTCGTTTTTAGACCGCTTGATGGGAGATGAAGAGCTAGCCAAATCGATTCTGGTTACCTTCCTCGAAAATATACCTCTGCAAATCCAGGAGCTGAAGACCAGCCTTCTGAAGAATGATCTTCCGGGGATTGAACTGCACGCCCATACTATTAAAGGCGCGTCTGCCAATATTAGCGGTGAGGCTCTAAGGGCAGCCGCTCTGGCACTTGAAAAAAGCGCGAAAAACGGTGAAACCGCCGCTTTTTCAACCGGTATGAACGAACTGGAACGGCAGTACACGCGTTTGAAGGATGTGTTGTTAAAAGAAATAAAACCTGAAAAGTGAAATCCCCGGTCTATCCCTGACCTCCTACTTGTAAAGATGGGTTTCAGGGATCATTGAGAAATGACTGGATTGATGACCTTCCAGGTAGCAGCACCATCGATGGTGTGAACCAGCGCAGTCTCCCCATTAGCCCGGGCAATCGCCCAGCCTTCCTGCGGATCAATGAAGGAGAACTGGCCGTCCCAGTTGACCATTTTGACAAATTTCCATTGCTGGCCGCTGTTCGTGCTGAGATAAATATTCCGTCCCAGTAAAAGGATATGGCCGGCATCCAGGTAGACCACTTGACTCTGCTCAGCCCGGGCTTTGGCGGGCAGTGGAGCTGTTAGCCAGCCTGCTCCGCCGTCCTGGCTGGAATATAAAAACCCGGTAAATTGTTGGGGCGGATTCTTGTAATCAAAACAACCAACCAGCATACGGATGGATTTGGCCGATGACATGACCGGTTGATAGGTTTCGCAATACGGGTAGCGCTCGAACAGATTCGGCGCTCCCGGAGGCGCGGGAAGCTCGCGGGTCTGCCAGGTCGCGCCACCGTCAGTGGAGATATCAAAGGCTGGTGGAGCGGGGGCGTACGCCCCGGTGGTTTGCAGGGTTCTTAGGCCGTTTCGCGGATCGGCGAAGGCCATTCCAGTGTAATCGTCACTGGTCTGCCCATCCAGAGAAGACCAGGTCAAACCGCCATCGACGCTGTGGAAGAGCTCATGATCATAATGAGTCCCGGCGCCCACATACACACCGCGCACCATCAGCCATATGTTCTGCTCGTCCAGCAGGGCAAATTCCGCCCAGACCTGATCGCCATATGCCTGATGATTCAGGGGAGTACTGGGAGTCCAGTTCCGGCCGCTGTCGGTGGTATGCCAGACTGATGCCCGTGGATCAATCTGACCGTCCATTGCAAAGATGATCCAGGCTGTGTGAATATCCAGAAAGGCACCGTATGCCTGAACCTTCGCTCCGGCCAGAAAGCTCTCCGGCGGGGTAGTCTCACGCCAGGTCTTACCTCCGTCCACGGTGGTCAGCACTTTACCTCCACTGATCCCCCAGCCCTCGATGCGGGATTTCATCTCGATCTTTTCCAGCGAGACGGCGTCTCCCGGTTTGAAGAGCGGCGCGGCAGCCGGCTGTCGAACTGACAAGACCACTGGCGGGGTTGGCAAATCTCCGGCTGGAATATACGGTTCGGGGGTTGCACCGGACGACGGTGTCGGTGTGGGAGAAGGAAGGGAGAGAGTTTGAAAGGCTTCTGACGGGACCACTCTGTTAAATCCACTGGTGACGAAAAATAACATCACCATGAAGAGAAGGTTGGATCTGCCTTTCATTTCTCCTCCAAATTCACTATCCAATATCCGTCAAAATGTTGAGTGCGAAATATCCACCAGCCGGGAAAAACTTTTTCAAGCCGGATGCAGGAACAAACCATAAAGGATACCCAGGATAAGCATCTCTCCCAGACCGGTGAACAGCGAGTAGAACAGCGTGTTCAACGGCACGGTATACATCATCCACTGAGAGATCACACCCATGGCCACCCGCAGGAACCAGGTGATCACACCGAAGCTGAGCCCCTTGACCAGTCCGCTGGAGCCCGGCAGCGCCGGGTGAAGCAGCAAGAACAAACCGGCCAGCAAGAACCCATAGACCAGATCGATGACCAGTCCGGCCGTCACGTTGATCCCCGTTCTGGAGATCGGCTTGAAAACCTCAAACAACCTGACCGCTGCCGGATTGGCGTGGATCAACCCATCCAGCACGCCAAAAAGAATACCGCTGACAATGCTGAGGATGATATAGGTTGTCATTGAATCCCTCCTGTTCATTGAACTGAGGCTTATAGAACCAGTGCACCCAGATCAAGCAAACCGGCCAGACCGGTGCCAGCAATGATGAACAAAGAAAAACCGGATTCGAAGTGATTCTGCGGATGACGCCGGAAGGCGGCATGTAAAATTATATGGAAAACACAAAATGAATCCAGCAGGATGCGTACAACCGGCAGGAAGATTCCGCCGGTTGTCAATCCGATAAAGATCAATAACACCAGAGGAAGGTGTGTGGCAGTAAAAACCAGATATCCCGTCTCGTCTTTTACTCGGGAAAGCAGCGGGAGGATCGACCATTCCCGGCAGCGGATCGCATCCATTTCATGGATGATCAACAATGAAAGCGCCAGTAGATAGAAATAGGGGATTGGCATGGCAGCCTGTATTCCTCCTTACTCAACGCTTCGCAAATCATCCGGGGCAGGCAGGCATTCAGTTGAGATTCATTGTGTGGAAATGGATTGTGATTCAGCCATGGCCAGTTCGGCCGTCATGGGCTGCTCTTTGCTGCCCAGGTGGGTGATCGCCTCACGGACGATAGCCTTGCGTTCCGCCAGCGGTCCCTGGGAAAATACTTTACCAAGCGTGAAGCCCAGCACGCGGGCTTCGCTGTCGAGAATGACATCGTCGATCACACACAGTTTGGTACCGCCCTCGGTTTGTATTTCCCGACCGCGCAGGTCGCTGACCAGAATGAAAGCCGCCGATTCGGGAATTTCATCCAATGGTTTGACCACATCCGGTCCGGAGACCACCCAGACATCCACCCCGTAGACCAGAACTTCTTCGCGGGTGACCGCCAGTGTTTTCCGGTTGATGATCCCCTCTTTGCCCACAAAAACACCCGCCACTTGATGCATATCCGCATCAAGATACAATCCGCGAATCTCACCAAGATCTCGACCGTCGGTGATACTGATGAGCGGTTTGTTCAAATGCTCTCTGGATGCGATCACTTGTACCTCCTGATGATTGAATGTCGCAAGATTAATCCTACCACCAAGTTGAGTTGTACATACAATCCAGGCTGTTCATCCTTCGCGCCAGTTTCTCCGCTCTTCATCCGCTGGAGCCAGCCAGTATTTCCCGCCGCCGCGCTCCCTGCGCAGATAGCCCATATCGATCAGGTCGCGCCGCAGGCTGACAAAATCCTCCGCGTAAACGGCTTTGATCACCTCGTTCACTTCGGCTTCGGTGTACATCCGCTCGGGCGTGAAGAGCGTGGCCAGCCAGCGCAGAATGACCTGTGTTTTTCCCCGTTTGGACGGCAGGCGCACCAGTTTTTGACCCTGTGTGTAATCTCGCAGCACCTGTTGGTCGGCCGCGCTCCAGCCCAGCGCGGCAATCCATTCGTTGTCGGGCTGTGAGACAGGCACAACCGGGGCTGGCTTTTCGATCTGCATGACCTGACGTTTGAACTCTGCCAGACCGGTTTCGTTGGCACGGTAGTAACGCTGATTTCCGGCCATGCGCAGGGAGACCAGTCGGTTTTCCCGCAGTCGAGACAGGTGGTGAGAAATGGTCGGTTCACCCAGATCGAGCAACTGCGCCAGTTCGCCCACGGTGTGTTCTCCTTCGCTCAGCAGGCGGATCAATGCCAGGCGGCTTTCATCCGCCAGGGCTTTCAACATATTCAGGAGGGAATATTCCGCGGTGTTTTCCATAGGTCTCATTCTTTCAATTTTGACGACCATCTAATTTGATACTTTTCTAATTCGATGATAATCGAAATTATGACGAATGTCAAGAGGAAAGGGGGCTTCTCCGGGCGGAAATGACTCCTTTAGAACGGGTCGGGTGCTTTCCAGAGCAGGTAAACCGCCAGCAGAAAGCCGCACACCAACAGCCCCAGTCCCACCCAAACATCCCAGGGCTGGTATCGGAACTGGTAAACATGCTTGCCGGCAGGCGCGGATACCGTAAGAAATTTTCCGGGCTGTAGTCCGGCGGGATGTCCGTCAATAAAGGCAGTCCAGCCGGTCCATTGATTTTCCTGCACGACGAGTTCTCCATCGCTGTCATTCATACAGGTCACATCGATGAAGCCTCCGGCTGCTTCCGCCCGGCAGGGAATCATGCGATCGCCGGTTCTGACAGAGGCATACTGGTTTTCCACATAATGCAAGACCTCGATTTCACCGTGGGTGATGAAAGGAGTTGTGGGTTCATAATTTTCGAAGGCATAGACGGCGGTTCGGTTCGGAGGAGGCGCTTCCCGGTCGCGCCAGAACCAGGGCCGCCAGACCTCTGATAATTTAACCCCCCGCTCCAGCAGAGCGCCCATCCAGTCATAGCTGCTGAATTTGGTCTTCACCCACTGGGCTGAGTCAGGCGTCAACTCATCAAGAACAGCGGCTTTGATTTCAAAGGGGTGCTGGTTGAGCCAAATCTTACTGAGAGTATAGGGGGTATGAAAGCTGCTTACGGCCGGCAGCCCGGCTACCAGGAAAGCTAGGGAAAATACCAATGTCTGCCCATCGGACCGATTCCATGTCCACCTCGGCCAACTTGCGGAATGTAGAATATGATCAAGACTCCAGGCGGCCAGCCCGATGATCAGTGGAACCGTCAGACCTGTAATGATGGACGCCCAGCGGAGTTTGGCGATCAGGGGAAAAAAATGATAAACGAATTTACCGAAATCCTTGCTGCACAGCAAAAAGACCTGAAAGATCCCCAACCAGAAGAACAGCAGCAGGCGGGGCTGTTTTTTCAAGAAAAGAGGAATGGAAGACAGCGCGAGAAGAACAGGCACCCAGCCGATATAGATAAAGTTCGTGTAAACGTTGCCGTCATGCTCGAGGTGCGATGACTTATAAATGTTCATATCATGGATGACCAGGTTGAGGGGCAGATACTCCAGGGTCTGGTAATTGGAAAGGTTATTATCGGCGTCTTTGACAAAATTCGGCATGAAATGCAGAAAAGGGACCAGAAATACACCCGCCAGCAGGACGGCCAGAATCCCCGCCAGCAGGAAATCCTTCCAGGCCGGTTGAATGCGCAGGTGACGGTCGAACAGAAAGATCAGGAACACCGGCAGTACGGCCACGACCATGCCGACTTGAATGTACCCCTGCCCGGAGACAATCAGCAGCGCCAGTGTGATGCCGCTCCAGATGAGAGAGGAACGGCGGCGCGTTCGTACCAGATCCAGCAGCGGCGCCAGTACCAGACTGGCGGAAGCCGTGGAGAGCACCAGCACAACATTCCCATTATCCATCTTTCCCAGCAGATGGCCACCGACCACCACAAACAGACCAGCCCACAGGCGCGAGAAGCGCCGCAAACCCATGACGCGCGCCAGCCACCACTGGGCGATCCCTGCCATGGCAAGGCTGCCGACCAGAACAAAATTCGACCCACGGATCACACCAAACGCCAGTGTGGTGATAATCACCAGGGGATGCAGCAGGGCTCCCAGCGTATCCACAAAAGCCGGCGCGCCTCCATTGATAAAGCCATTCCAGAAAACACAGGTGCCGCATTTGGGCAAGACCGTCCAGGCAAAATGCGATTGCAGGAGATTGATGTACTCATTTCCACAATCCACCATACCGGGCGTATCCCCCAGCAGATTGCGCCCGACAAAGAAAGCCCACAGAATGATCAGACCGATCTCCGCCATATTCCCTCTATTGGCGTAAAGCCAGGGAGAACAAATCTGCGGCAACCGGAAAAACCATCTACGCAGCCGCAAATCCGTTTCATCCATCCAGGCGATCAGACGTAAAAACCACCGGGGAAACGCGGTACGAATGCGCGTAAAGGTACGTCGAATGAATTGAAACATGACGCGGCAAAAGTGGGAAATCCGGCCGGCTGCATGAACCGCAGCACTTCGCAGCCAGTTGACGACACGCGGCAAATCCCGCCGAACCGCGTGACCGATGCGCACCGGTGCGCTGCGCACCAGGCCTTTCAGATCGATCCACCAGAGGGGGAACGATCGCCGTAGATAAGACACAAATGTCAATATCGGGGAAGGCATCCCCTTCCCCAGGAAAATGATATTCCGGGTCTGGCTCCGTTCAGTCTGTTTGCGATACCAGCGTCTGGAAGGCGCAATCACCAGGATCAGATCGAGAACCAGGGCGATGATCAGGCAAAGTATGAAGGGGATCGTTGATTCTGCGGGGTTCACTGTTCAAAAAAAGGCTGTTCTGCAAGCCGGGAAGAGGATGTGTTGAACCGGCCTGTCGGCTGGTTTTTCGGTATGAGGATAATTTTATCCATTCCACAGCATTATGCAACCCGTCCAATTAAAAAGGAGTGCGTTCGCTTTTGGTTACCGGCGAACGCACTCCGTGAAACATATGGATCACAATCTAGCAGGGCTGCGCGTCCTTGCAGTTGTCATCCTTGCGGGTTGATTTTGCAGGCCTGCGATTCTCGCTTCGCCGGAAGAGGCGGTCGAGGATGGTTTCTTTCCTGGCCTGACGCGGATCCTGATCGGCCGGAAGGTCTGGGAAAAACGGCGCAGGCCGGTGGTTCCGCCACGTCTCGTTATGGTATTGAATCCTTCTTTCCCATTCAAGTAAACTGTTCGCCATTTGCATACTACACATAAGTCACTCCTTTGCAACCGGTTGCACACCGGAATAAAAAAATATCTCTCAG
>JAAZMZ010000018.1 GCA_012798535.1 Leptolinea sp. | reverse complement strand
GTACGCACGATATTCCGCGTTCCCCAGAAATCCGCAATATTTGGTGATGGCCGCGGTCAATGTCGTCTTCCCATGGTCAATGTGTCCCATGGTCCCTACATTCACATGCGGCTTCGATCGGTCAAATTTCTGCTTCGCCATATGGTACGCTTCTCCTTAATAATAACAGGTGGTTATAGATGAATTATTTCAACACTTTTTCTGCCACCGATTCTGTAACCGGCGCATAATGATCAAATTCCATGGTGAAAACTCCCCGTCCCTGTGTTGATGAACGCAGGTCGGTGGCATAGCCGAACATTTCCGCCATGGGCACCAGACAGCGAACAGCCTGGGCATTGCCGGGACGTACCTCTGTGGATTGGATAATCCCGCGCCGAGAGCTGAGTTGTCCAAGTACATCACCAAAGAATTCTTCAGGAACAACGGCTTCCACTTTCATGATTGGTTCCAGCAGAACCGGCGATCCTTTTTGCATGGCCTCTTTGAAACCAAGGATGGCGGCCATTTTAAAAGACATTTCGCTGGAATCCACTTCATGGAAAGATCCATCGATCAACTGGACTTTGATATCCGTTACCGGATATCCACCCAGCACGCCGCTTTCAGAGGCTTCTTTAACACCTTTTTCAACAGCGGGAATGTATTCCCTGGGAATCGCGCCACCGGTGATCTTATCTTCGAATGTTACACCGGCTCCTTTTTCGCCAATCTCCAGATTGAAAACCACATGCCCGTATTGACCGTGTCCGCCGGATTGTTTGGCATATTTATAGGAGCATTTCTGTACCGGCCGGGTAATGGTCTCACGATAGGCAACCCGCGGTTTACCGATATTGGCCTGGACGCGAAATTCGCGCAGCATACGGTCTACCAGCACATCCAGATGGAGCTCGCCCATCCCTTTAATGATGGTCTGACCGGTATTTTCATCGGTCTGTACCTGAAAGGTGGGATCTTCTTCCGAAAGCTTCTGTAAAGCTTCCGCCATTTTGTCCTGATCGGCGGTGGTTTTTGGTTCGATGGCTACTGAAATGACCGGCTCGGGGAAGGTGATCGCTTCCAAAGTGATGAGATTGGACGCATCACACAGGGTATCACCGGTAAAACTTTCTTTGAGGCCAAGAACAGCAGCAATATCACCGGCCAGCACTTCTTGAATATCTTCGCGGCGGTCGGCATACATGCGGATCAATCGGCCAATGCGTTCTTTGCGCCCTTTCACCGAGTTATAGACCATGGAACCTGAGGTTACCTTGCCGGAATAAACCCGCATATAGGCCAGGCGGCCGACATACGGATCGGTGACAATTTTGAACACCAGCGCGCTCATGGGGGCATCATCTTCCGGCGGACGGATGACTTCTTCGTCGTTATTCGGATTGGTGCCTTTCACCGCGGGGATGTCTTGGGGAGAAGGCAGATAATCGATGACAGCATCCAAAACCTGCTGAACGCCTTTGTTCCGCAAAGAAGAACCGGTAAACACGGCGGTCGCCCGATTTTCAAGAATCCCTTTTCTTAGAGCGGCTTTTAACTCATCAATCGAGAGTTCTTCGCCTTCCAGGAATTTTACGGTCAGATCATCATCCAGTTCGGCGATCTTTTCCAGCATGGCAGCACGGGCTTCTTCAGCCTGTGATTTCAATTCGGCAGGAATTTCCGCGTAGGTTTCTTCTTTCCCCAGCTCATCTTCGTAATAGATGGCTTTCATGGAAAGGAGGTCGATTACGCCCTTAAAATTGGCTTCGGAACCTATGGGAAGCTGCATGGGGATTGGATTGGCGCCCAGGCGCTGGCGGATACTTTCCACCGTGCGTTCAAAGCTGGCTCCAATGCGATCCATCTTGTTGGCAAAACAGATACGCGGCACATTATAGCGATCTGCCTGCCTCCAGACCGTCTCACTTTGCGGTTCAACGCCCTGAACGGAATCGAAAACAACCACACCGCCGTCCAATACGCGCAGTGACCGTTGGACTTCAGCCGTGAAATCAATATGGCCAGGGGTATCGATGATGTTAATTTGATATCCCTTCCATTCCGCAGTAACAGCCGCGGACACGATGGTGATTCCCCTTTCGCGTTCCTGGGCCATCCAGTCGGTGACAGTATTGCCTTCATCGACATTACCCAGCCGATAGGTCTTTCCCGTGTAGAAAAGAATCCTTTCGGTGGTGGTGGTCTTTCCGGCATCAATATGAGCTATGATACCAATATTACGGTACCGCTCCAGGGGGTAATTGCGCGCCATTTAATATCCTGATACTCTTTCAACTCGTAAAAAAAGGAGATCCTTTGAGACTAGGCGCGGTAATGCGAAAAAGCGCGGTTTGCTTCTGCCATCTTGTGTGTCTCTTCGCGTTTGCGAACAGAAGCGCCCTGATTGTTCGAGGCATCCAGTATCTCAGCAGATAATTTCTCGGCAAAGGATTTGCCGGTCCGGGATTTCGCCGCATCAATGATCCAGCGCATGGCCAGAGTCAGGCGACGAGATGATGGAACTTCCATCGGGACCTGATACGTCGCACCACCCACCCGGCGCGGGCGGACTTCCATAATGGGACCGACATTTTTCAATGCCAGATCGTAGACTTCGACCGGGTTCTTTCCGGTTTTTTCCTGCACCATATCCATGGCATCGTAGATCAACGATTCGGCCGTGCTTTTCTTGCCACGGCGCATGACGCGATGAATTAAAAGCTGCAATGGAATGCTGGAATATTTGCGGTCAGGATAGACTTCACGTGCTTCGGGTTTATTGCGTCGAGACATACCACTCTCTCCGGTTAGTTTTCTTTAATAAGTTATTTCGGCTGTTTGGCGCCGTATTTCGAACGAGCCTGCGATCGTTTGGCAACACCGGTTGTATCCAGGGTGCCGCGGACAATGTGATAGCGCACACCGGGGAGATCTTTGACACGGCCGCCGCGCACCAGTACAACAGAGTGCTCCTGCAATTGGTGACCTTCACCGGGAATATACGCCGTAACCTCAATACCGTTGGAAAGACGCACACGGGCGATCTTGCGTAGAGCGGAATTCGGTTTTTTCGGGGTCATTGTACGGACGATGGTGCAAACACCGCGCTTTTGCGGAGCGCCGTCCTGTTTTTCACGGCGTTGTTTAACCGTGTTGAGGGTATACAGCAAAGCCGGGGCTTTGCTCTTTGCTTTTTTGGTCTGGCGACCTTTGCGGATCAATTGATTGATGGTAGGCACGTCTTCTCTCCAAAAAAAACCATCTCGAATAATTTCTCTTGCTGCCCTGTTCTTCCAAACAGCAAGGCCATCTTTAGCTTGCTGTGATGGCCTCACCATTAACCATTGGGTATCAGAAACGAGGGCGGATACAAGGCAACGGAGGGCGATTATAGCACGGGGTTAAACCTCCGTCAAGCGAGCCCTCCGCCTGACAGCACGGAAAGGTCTTCACCCAATCCTAGCAGGTCGATGCCCATTCGCGGCGGCTTCACCCGTTCTTCATCCTTACCGAACCGGATGACCTCACCGCTTTCCATAACGGCTTCCACACCCAACCCCAGGCTCTGCAACTCTTTGACCAGAACCCGGAAGGAAGCCGGAATGCTCGGTTCTTCGATCGGTTCACCCTTGACAATCGCTTCATAGGCGTTGACCCGACCCTGAACGTCATCGGATTTGACGGTGAGCATTTCCTGCAAGGTATATGCGGCGCCGTAGGCTTCCAGCGCCCAGACCTCCATTTCTCCGAAACGCTGTCCGCCAAACTGCGCTTTACCTCCCAGCGGCTGCTGGGTAACCAGACTGTAAGGTCCGGTCGAACGGGCATGGACTTTGTCTTCAACCAGATGGTGCAGTTTAAGCATGGTCATCACACCCACGGTTACAGGCTGGTCATATGTGGAACCAGACTTGCCGTCGCGCAGAATCTGCTTACCGAGAACAGGCATGGGCAAGCCGGTTTCGGTCATAAAGGCATACGCTCTCTCACGAACAGCTTTTTCATCCAGACCGGCTGTATCGATACCTTTTGCCTCCAGCCATAGTTTGAGGCAGATATGAATAGCCAGCGGATCTTTAGTATCTGAATCTTCCACCGTATGGACGTAACTGAAATTCATAACACCATCTGGATCGTAACCCTTTTCGCGCAGCCATTGTTCAACCACAGCACGGCGGGCATAAGTTGCATCGGTAGCCAGTTTACTGACATCGTAACCTTTTTCACCCAGCCATTGCTCGAGGTACAGCATGCGAACTTCATCATCATCCCGGATACTTTCGGGAGAATAATCCTGATCTTTTAACCATACCCAGGCTTTTGTGGCGGCTTCGTTCCATGATTGATCGACCAGCCAGGCGCGGGATAGTTCAGCTTCAATCTCTTTTTCGTCGGCGCCGTCAAAAACCGGTGTGATCGCCCGGAAGCCCATCTGTTTGGCTGCCCAGCCCAGGTGTGTCTCCAGAACCTGGCCAATATTCATACGTCCGGGAACGCCCAGTGGATTCAAAATAATATCGACCGGCGTGCCATCTTCCAGATAGGGCATATCTTCCACGGGAACGACGCGGGAAACCACACCTTTATTCCCATGGCGGCCGGCCATCTTGTCGCCAGACGTGATCTTGCGGCGCTGGGCGACCGATACTCGCACCATCTTATCGACTCCTGCGGCCAGGTCGGTATTATCTTCGCGGGTGAAGACTTTCACATCCACCACTTTTCCACGTTCACCGTGAGGCATACGTAAAGAGGTATCCTTCACATCGCGGGATTTTTCTCCAAAAATAGCGCGCAGCAGACGTTCTTCAGGGGTCAGTTCTTTTTCGCCTTTCGGCGTGATCTTTCCCACCAGAATATCGTTCGGCCCCACCTCTGCGCCGATACGGATGATACCGAATTCATCCAGGTCTTTAATGGCATCTTCACCAACATTGGGGATGTCGCGGGTGATCTCTTCGGGACCCAGTTTCGTATCGCGGGCTTCGACTTCATATTTCTCGATATGCACCGAGGTAAAACGGTCATCCTGCACCAACCGTTCGCTGATCAGGATGGCATCTTCAAAGTTGCCACCTTCCCATGAGACAAAAGCCACCACCACATTTTGCCCAAGCGCCAGGTTACCCTGCACTGTGGATGAGGAATCCGCCAGAATGGTGCCTTTCTTGACTTTCTGCCCTTTTACCACCGCCGGACGTTGGTCGATGCAGGTGCTCTGGTTGGACCGCTGGTATTTGCGCAGATTGTAGGATTTCACACCGTTGGCAGTGCGCAACAAGACCTGCCGGCCGGTGACCGAGACAACTTCACCATCTTCATCGGCAACCATCACCTGACCTGAATCGATGGCGGCAAAACCTTCCATTCCCGTGGAAATCATCGGGATGTCCGGGCAGATCAACGGGACGGCCTGCGCCATCATGTTCGATCCCATCAAAGCGCGGTTGGCATCATCGTGTTCCAGGAAAGGAATCAACGCAGCACTGATACCCACGACCTGGTTCGGTGCCACATCCATATAGTTGATGGCATCAGGTGTTTGAATGACGAAATCATTATGATGGCGGCACGAATTTTGGTCTTCTGCGAATTCGTAATATTTATCCAGTACAGAGTTCGCCTGGGCGATAACGAATTTATCCTCTGCATCAGCCGAGAGGTATTCCACTTCATCGGTAACAAATGGATAGATGAAGATGGTCTTTTTTAATTTTGCGATCGCCGGGAGCATTTCACTGGTGATACGTTCATCCTTTTTGATAATGACATCGCCTTTTTCGCTGACCAAATCTTCACGGACACGTCTTCCAACTAGACGGGGATCATTGCATGCCAGAGCTTTTGCTACCCGCCGGTAGGGAGTCTCGATAAACCCGTACTCATTCACACGGGCAAAGGAAGCCAGACGGCCGATCAAACCGATGTTCGGACCTTCAGGTGTTTCGATCGGGCAAATACGGCCATAGTGCGAATGATGCACGTCGCGGACATCGAAACCGGCACGCTCTCGTCTCAGACCACCGGGGCCCAGGGCGGATAGCGTACGCTTGTGGCGCAGCTCGGCCAGAGGATTGGTTTGGTCCATGAATTGCGAAAGCTGGCTGCTGCCGAAGAATTCGCGCAGCGCAGCCACCACAGGACGGATATTAATGAGAGAGACCGGGGAAACCTGTTCCTGATCGCGGATGGACATGCGTTCTTTAATGACACGTTCCATGCGCCGCATACCGATACGCAGTTTGTTCTGGATCAACTCACCCACTGTCTTCACCCGGCGGTTGCCGAGATGGTCGATATCATCTTTTTCTTCCTTCTCGTTGTTGATCATGATCATGCGGCGAACGAGATAGACGATATCGTAGGCAGTCACCGTGCGGTGGGTAACCGGGATTTTATCGACCAGATCGAGTTTCTGGTTCAATTTATAACGCCCAACCCGTTCCAGATCGTAATGGCGCTGATCGAAAAGCTGCTCGATCATGAAGGCTTTGGCGTTATCCAGGTTGGCTGGATCACCGGGGCGCATGCGTTTGAAGAACTCAAGCAAAGCTGCCTGGGCAATGGTCAAACCGCCGGACAGATTCCAGATGGGTTCCTGCCGCATGGAATTGGTAATGAACATGCGGTCGACGTTATTATCCACATCCTGGAACAGGGAGATCAATTCTTCATCCGTTCCGGTTTTCAGCGGTGATTCGGGAAGGCCGTCGCTGACAGCCGCCAGAGCGCGCAGGAAAATGGTGATCGGCACGGTGCGCTTGCGGTTGAATTTCAGGATGATGTAATCGTTTTTGCGGGTTTCAAATTCCATCCACGCGCCGCGATCGGGGATCAATTTGGCGTTGGCCAGAAAATGCCCGGTAGCGCGGTCTTGTGTGGATTCGAAATATACACCCGGTGAACGGATCAGTTGAGAAACGACAACGCGTTCTGTACCATTGATAATAAATGTGCCTTTATCCGTCATTTCAGGAAAATCGCCCAGAAAGATTTCCGTGCGGACCGGGCTCGGAACTTCGGGGCCTTCCAAAAGGACGGTGACAAAGAGCGGTGTGGCATAGGTGAGATCGCGTTCAATGCACTCATCCATCGTGTGCTTTGGCTCGCCAAAGCGGTACTTCAAATCCCACTCTTTCAGTTTTTCATCATAGCAGGGAAAGTGGAGACGCATCCCTTTGTTGTAGGATTCGATGGGAGAGATTTCATTGAAAAGGTCTCCAAGGTTTTCAGTTTTTAATCTGCGAAATGAATCAAGTTGAACTTCAATTAAATTTGGTAAATTAAATACGGATGGAATGCGTGCGAAACTCTTAGTGTCGAACTCGGAAGCCATGTCTACTCCTGGTTAAACGTGGCGAAAGGGGGAGAAAGAAGCCTGCCACCCTTCGATAGTAAAGCAATTGGTAAGTATATCAAAAGAACTGGACAAATGCAAGTTTTTCTCAGAAACACTTAACAATTATTCATTCTCTGTAGAGTTCAAAGAATTATCGTTCATATCAGCAGTGATTTGCTTGATAAAATTCAACGCATGGCATGGTTTCTCTGGCTTATCGGTTCTTTAAGCATCCTTCTGGCAATATTCGCTCATGCTCTGGGAATTGATCACACCCCCGACTGGGGTACATCCCGCTGGTTTATGCTGTGGGCCGGTTTGGTAATCACACTCACCGGCTGTTTCTGGAGATGGAAGAAACCCATCTCTTCCTGGTGGCATTCGACGGCTTTTAATCACTGGTTTCGGCGGACGACTGTCGGGCTCTTTTCATCGCGACCGGTGCACACGCTTCGAGAGTTGCGCTTCATCCGTTGGTTTTTCCAGCCGGGAGAGACATCGGTGCGCTGGATGGCGCTGGTGACCGTCTTAATCGGCAGTCTGACAGCCTGGTGGCTGGTAACCGCGGGAACAATGAATGATTTCTCGCATACAACCTATTACTATGACCGGCTGGCCGGGGGATTCAGTCACGGTCAGCTTTCTCTACTGGAGGAACCTGACGCCCGTCTAGCGGAATTGTCCAATCCGTACGATTATCGGGAACGCGGCGATATTCCGATCATCTGGGATGCTTCTTATTATCAGGGCCAGTACTATCTTTACTGGGGACCGGTACCGGCGCTGTTAATTTGCATAATCAAGCCCTTTGCCTTGCCACCCATCGGGGATTTAAGTCTGGTACTGTTCTTTGTGATCGGGTGTATGGCCGTGCAGGCCTGGCTGCTTGTTCTGATCCACCGCCGATGGTTTGCCGACCTGCCGGCGGGATTGGCCATCCCTCCACTGCTGGCCGGAACGTTCTGCGTCCCGCTTTTGTGGCAGTTGCCGCGGCCTTCGATTTATGAAGCTGCCATTACCGGGGGACAGTTCTTCTGGCTGCTCGGCCTGGCCTTCATCTTCCTGAGTTTTGACTCTGAAAAAGGCCGGGTTGGCCGGCTGATCCTTGCCGGTCTGTGTCTGGCGGCGGCCGTAGGATGCCGCGCCAATTTGCTGGTGCAGTCGGCTGCTCTGTTGGCCTGCCTGCTCTACCTCTTTTTCAGTCGTCCTGCCTGGCGGCGGGACCTGTTCTTTGGCGGGGTAGCTTTTGCTCTTGGCTTAGCGGCACTGGGCTGGTACAACCTGGCGCGTTTTGGATCTATTCTGGAAACCGGCTACAGTTACCAGTTCACCGGTCCGGCCGCCATTTCACTGGTGGGTGGAATGCTTTATTCACCCGGGTATATGCTTCCCAATTTTTTCAATGCCTTTCTGCGGCCGCCGCTGTTCGACGCAGAATTCCCCTTCATCCACTCGCCCTGGATCACCGAAGCAATGTGGCCTTTCTTCATTCATCTGCCGGAGAAATACTACTACAGCGAACCAATCAGCGGGCTGCTGTTCACCTGCCCGTTCCTGGTCTTTTTCCCGGCAGCTTTTGCACGGAAACGTCGTTCCCCGGAGATTATCGGGCTGGGTGTTGTAGCACTTGTTTCTATACTGGTTAACCTGGCTTTTATTACAACCTTTATGCGTTATTTGCTGGATTTCAGTCCTCTTTTGATCCTTCTGGCCGCCATGGGCTTCTGGCAATTGAATGGCAAACCTTCACCTGCCCGGGGATTCCTCGGACTGGTGCTGGGGATCACAACCGCCATAATCGGCATCCTTCTGGCCGTCGCCGGACCGAACAACAATATCCTGAACAGCAATCCAGCGTTGTTCCAGTGGCTTGCTGGATTATTTCAATAATTCCTAATTGAGAAACTGGCTGGATGGATCATCCACTGATCATCCAGCCAGAGCACATTGATCATTCCCTGTATTCTGCTATACGCAAATCACTTTCCAACCCTGATGTTGGCTCACCTTTTTCCGTTCCATAAGTTCCGATTATCTGAATCTGCCTGAGACTTTCGACGTGTAGATTGTCATCTTGAATGAATTGGCTGACCCCGAAAAGACGGGTGTAAACCAACGGGAAATCGCCTTCATTCAACAGGCGGATATTCTCTTCCTGTCCCGGTTCAAGCTGTATTTCAAAGGAATCCAGGAAAAGCTTGAACAGTGCTTGAACATCATCGTCCGCGGCAATTCGGTTGATGGATAATTTTTGACAACCGGTGCAGCGGTGGATCAGCATCAATTCTCCCGGTTCGCTGCGTGAATAACGTTTAACCACTCGTTTCACGGTTAATCCGACGGGTTCCATGCGGCTACCGCAATCCGCTTTACGATCTCCCGCCACACGCAGGTCGACATGCAGCGACCATAAACACTGCGGACAGTGATTGCGATTGTTGACTCCTGAGAGTTCCCGGCTGGCAGATACAAAAGCACCGCACTGCCGGCATTTGAAATCCTGTTTGTCGATAAGAACACGATGTCTTTCCCTTTCATTCCGCTTCCCATATTTCTCAGATTGGTTTTTCTTTTCAATATTTCTCGTTGTATACTCATCATCAAATTCGGCGTTTGACGGGTATTTCCGGCGATGTTTGCTTTTCACGTTGTCACCACATATATAGAACCGGCCGTGAGATCGCTCCCGCGGCCGGCTGCATTCTTTACTGTTATTCGGTCAGTACTAGACAGATCCCTGCGATAACCAATTCCCCGCAATTTTGTGAAACGAGGTCGGGACGTCTTTAAATGCAAACCACGGGACTGGAATCTGCCCGTGGTTGAGTGTTAAACGCAAAAAACGGCGTTTGCCTCTACCGGCGGGCGAACTCCTCCGTGAATGTGGTTACAACTACCGAATCAAAACTTAACAAACAGCATCCTTTTATGATCGTTTGAATTATCTCATACAATCCAGACCTGTCAATAGATAACCTGGCAAACAGATGGAAGATCAAATTCCAAATATCCGAAGAATCTGCAACACCCCCGCTGCCATCAATCCGGATAGTGGTATGGTGATCAACCAGGCAGCCAGGATATTCCCGGCCAGATGCCAGCGAACCTTGTTCACCCGTTCGGCGGCTCCCACACCCATGATGGTCGAGCTGACCACCTGAGTAGTACTCACCGGACCGCCAAACAGGGCTGCTCCCAGAATCACCCCGGCCGCAGTGACCTGCGTGCAAAATCCGTGCACCGGGCGGATACGGAAAAAACCGGCGCCCAGCGTCTTGATCAGACGCCAGCCTCCCGAGACAGTCCCCAGAGCAATGGCCAGCGCACTTATCAGGATCACCCAAACCGGCACAGTAAAACTAGATATGGTTCCATTTACGAAAAGACCCAGGGTGATCAGGCCCATGGTTTTTTGCGCATCATTGGCTCCATGACTTAACGCCAATGCCATACCAGTGATTACTTGAACTCGTTTGAAGAAAACATTGATCTTAATGGTAGCAGACCTGGAAAGCCAGTACACCAGCCGTGTAAAAATAAAACCGGCGACCAAACCAAGTATCGGTGAGAGAAACAGGGAAATCAGTACCTTTGTCAGACCGGATAGATGGATAACGTGAAAACCAACTCCCGCCGTCGTCGCGCCGATCAGCCCACCGATCAGGGCGTGCGATGAACTGCTGGGAACACCCAGATACCAGGTGAGGAGATTCCAGATGATCGCACCTGTTAGCGCCGAGGTTAGAATCGGAAATGTCATCAGGCCGGGTGGTACGATCTCAGAACCGATCGTTCTGGCGACTGCCACACCAAACAGAAACGGCCCGCAGAATTCCGCGATGGCTGTAAATCCCAACGCCCATCGTGGTGAAAGAGAGCGGCTAGAGATGATCGTGGCTACGATATTGCTGCTGTCGTGAACTCCGTTTAGAAAATCAAAAATTAACGCCAGCCCGATGAGGATTACCACCAGCTCATTCATCGAAGTACACTAAGCAATCTTTAATATGATATCGGAAATCACATCCGCCGCTCTGGCCTGGCGGTCTGCCGCATTGCTCAAATGACGGTAAATCTCGCGTACCTTGAGCACATTCATCACCCGCTTGATATCGCGGGTTTCCTCGAATAATTCGGCGATAGCCTCGCGATAGGTGGTTTCCACCTGAGTTTCGATGCGTTTGGCGGTATTGGCATGTTCGGTGGCCACGGCATAATGTTTGTCTTGAAGCCTTAATACCGCCAGATGCAATTCCCGGGCGGCATCGCACAACAATTCCGCCATCTTTTGCATCTGTGGTGTGGGAGTTACATCCAGTATTTCCATTTCTTCCACGGTGGTGCTTGAATAGCGCAAAATATCATCAAAATCCCGGGAAAGTGCAAAAATGTCCTCGCGGTCGAAAGGCGTAATAAATGTATCCATCAGCTCTTCGATCATAATACGCCGCATTTCTTCTGCCTGATCTTCCGTCTCCACGATCTGCTTTGCAACATTGGAACTGCGTTTCTTAAGATAATGAATCAGAAGATCAAGACCCTTCACGGTGATTTCGGTCTGATCGATCAGCATAAGCATGAATTTATTCGGTTTGGATTTGAAAAGGTCGCGTAATTTCATAAGCTTCCCTTATTTATCACCATGATACGGACACACAGAATGAAAGATAGGAATCGGTGTTTCTTCATTATAGATAATGATGGAAAAAAGAAAAATATCAAACAGTGTTGTGATTTCTTCATCAACGCGGTTGATCATTTAGATCGATAATATAAATTCGATGGAAGAAGGGAAAGAAAAAGCAGCTTACTTGAAACTGACAGGATAATCCGGGAAGCGTACACATGAAAACCATTATATTGAGGGGATTTCTCTGCGTTACATGTCTATCATTGGTCGGATACTTCTTTCTTGCCAGTCGGTCATCCTCCCGAATTTACAATACATATCCACCTGTTTGCCAGCATATCGGGCAGATCTGGACCTCGCCGATAGATGGTTTGGAGATGGTATGCGTTCCCGCCGGTTCCTTTATTATGGGCGCTGCACAAGATGACGCAGCCGCCGGAGAGGATGAAAAACCTCAGCATTCCGTTTTTGTTAACGCTTTCTGGGTCGACCGTTTCGAAGTGACCAATGAAGCTTACGACCGCTGTATGGCTGAAGACGCCTGTCACCCTGAAATATATGAGAGATCTGCCATCACGTATATTCCTTATTCCATTCACCCGGATTTTCGGCAACACCCGGCATTGGTCTATCTTTCTAAAGATGCACAAGATTACTGTCGGTGGGCGGGAAAACGGCTGCCCACTGAAGCCGAGTGGGAAAAAGCCGCGCGTGGCTCAGACGGACGCCTGTATCCCTGGGGGAATACCCTGGATTGTGGACAAGCCAATTATTACATCTGCGACCACCTCCCACCGGAAAGCCCACAAAATCCACGCTGTGGTTACAGCAGTTACTGCCATACGGCAAAGGTCGATGAATACCCGGAAGGAGCCAGCCCCTATGGCGCCTTTAATATGGCGGGAAATGTCTGGGAGTGGGTATCCGACCGTTATTCACCGGAATACTACGCCATGTCACCCTATATGAATCCCGTTGGTCCAGATACAGGGAAATACCTCATTCGTAAAGGAGGTGGCTGTACCAGCCTGGCTGTAGATCTGCGTGTGACAAACCGTGCCAGTGGAAAAGGGGAACATTATTATGATGGTCAGATGGGTTTCCGTTGTGCGGTTGATGCCCCATCACCACCATGATCTGAAGGTCAATTTATAAATCAACCCAATTTCTGACTGAAGAATTGCGAAAGAAAGCTCCAAAAACCGGTTTTATACATAATTGTCCAAGTTTTTGGGGCAAATTTTAATGAAGAATAGGTTGGATTCACTATAATAGGAATCAAAAAGATCTTTTCAATCCAAATATCCAAAAAGGAGGTGTGATATGACTACCGTAACCATCTCCAGAGATTTTGGCAGCGAGGGGGATTTGCTAGCCCGGAAGATAGCTAACAATCTGGGCTACCATTATGTGGATAAAGAGATCATCGGCAACCTGCTGGAACACTATGGTTTTGTGGAATTTGACAGGGAATATGAGACACTGCCAGGATTCTGGGCTAAATTCAACGCCCAACGCGATAAACGGCGTGACATGATGGTGGATATGCTCAACAGAAGCCTGGAAGCCTTCGCCGTTCATGGCAATGCGGTTATCCTCGGACGCAGCGGATTTTCCGTACTGGGCGGATACGCAGATGTTTTTCATATCCGCTTTCAGGCGCCCTTCCATGCCCGGGTAAAACGCCTGATGCAGGAAGAGAATCTAACCCATCTCGAAGCTGCCACCATCTGTGAGGAAGGGGATCGGGTCAGATCGGAATTCATTCGCAACTACTATGGAATTTCCCTGGATAATGTGCATGCATTTGATCTGACTCTGAATACCGACAAAGTGCCTTTCGATCTGATCGCTAAAATTTCGGTGGACTGCATCAAAGCCTTCAATGCAAAGCCGAAGACCGAAAAGCCGACCACTGCCATGATCGAAGTGGACTCGGTATTGACCAGAGCCGTAAACGATCTTTTGAACTGCAAGATAGAGCACAGCGAATCCAAGCCTATACTCGAAATGCAGCATTGAACGATCATCGTACAATCGAATAGAGACAGGCTGATCGCTATTTTGTAATAATTTCCCCATCGGCAGTTATGGGAAATGAGAATATTGAGTCTGCCGGATGGCGGCAGAAAAACATGGCGTACATCAACCTGCTGTACAATGATTACTATGGATCAGCAACGGTATGCCGATCTACTGAAATGCCTGTATGGCACCGAGGTTCTGCCGCAGGTACTGAATCGCCTGTTGGAACTTATTGCCCGGTATCGAGGGAAGATCTCGAAACCGGATAACGATCATCTTACAGAACGGGATGCCATTTTGATCACCTATGGTGATCAGGTACGCTATCCCGGTCTGCCACATCTGCGTATTCTTGGCGAATTCTGTGATAGATATTTGAAGGGGGTGGTCAGTGGCATCCATCTCCTGCCATTTTTCCCCTGGTCTTCCGATGATGGATTCTCAATAATCGATTATCGAAAGGTGGATCCTGCTCTGGGCGATTGGACGGATGTGAAGAATCTGGCCGCCGGTTTCCGTCTGATGGTGGACGGCGTTGTCAATCATGTTTCCTCCCAAAGCGAATGGTTCCAGGCCTTTCTTCGCAATGAACCACCCTACCGGGATTTTTTCATCACCGTGGATGGCAATCCTGATCTGTCGACGGTTATCAGACCTCGCACATTGCCTCTATTGACAGAATTTCAGACCACCACCGGCGCACGCAGGGTATGGACGACTTTTAGTGCGGATCAGGTGGATCTGAATTTTCAGAATCCGGATGTGCTTCTGGAAATATTCGATATCCTTTTTCAGTACATTCAGAATGGTGCGCAATTCATCCGCCTGGATGCCATTGCCTATCTCTGGAAAGAGATCGGTACGACCTGTCTACACCTTCCGCAAACCCATGTCTTCATCCAACTGTTCAGGGCAGTGCTGGATGAAATCGCTCCACATGTGCGCATCATCACCGAAACCAATGTACCTCACAAAGAAAATATTACTTATTTTGGTGACGGTTCGAATGAAGCGCAGCTGGTATACAACTTCGCCTTACCGCCTTTGGTTTTGCATACTTTGCTCAACGGGGATTCCACCGCGCTCACCCGGTGGGCAGCCGGTCTGTATCTGCCATCCGGGCAGACAACATTTTTCAATTTCCTCGCTTCGCATGACGGTATCGGTTTGAATCCAGCACGCGGAATTCTTTCCGATGCGGAGATCGAGAAATTGATCCAGGTCACATTTGCGCATGGCGGACGCGTATCCTATAAAAACAATCCCGATGGGACTCAGAGTCCTTATGAAATGAATATCAATTATTTCGATGCGCTTAACTCGCCGTCCGAAAGTGATCCGCCCGCCATGAAGATCGACCGCTTCATGGCTGCCCAGGCGATTATGCTGGCCATGAAAGGTGTTCCGGGCATTTACTTTCACAGCCTGTTTGGCTCGCGCGGCTGGAACGAAGGTGTCATCAAGAGCGGGCAAAATCGATCGATCAACCGGGAAAAATTGGAATACCAGCAGTTGGAGAACGATTTAAACCAGCCCGGTTCCCGGCGGGTGCAAATTTTTTCGCGCTTTCGTGATCTGCTCCTCCTCAGAGCGGCATCCCCGGCATTTCATCCTTTCGGAAAACAGGAGGTAATAGACAGGGGCTCCGCGATTTTTGCTGTGTGGCGGATTTCACCTGATGGGCAGCAAAAAACCCTGTGTCTGCAAAATATCACAGCCTGCGAACAACCTGTGGATGCCTACCTGCTGGCGCCCTATCAGACACTCTGGATTAATTCGATGTAGAATGTTGGTGGATAGTTCCCCAGACTGATTTTAGAAAAAGAAATTTACATCAGGCAGCAAAAGTGGTTCCCCGGTTTGCCGGAGTGTGGAGGGAACATGAAGATAAAACTGCTTACCGCTTTTATCCTTCTGGCAGGTTTGATCTTGCTATCCAACTGCAATATGCCGTTGAAGAAGATTCCCGAAAACGCAGTGGTCGACCATCTGACCTTGACACTCAACAACGATGTGGAAATTCGCTCCGGACCCGGTCCTGATTATGAGAGAATAAACCTGCTAAAACCGGGAACTTCAGTACAGGTGATCGGCCGGAGTGCTGACAGCGCCTACCTGGTTGTACGTGATCCCGCCCAACCTTCAATCACCGGCTGGTTGAAATATGAGCCAGGATTGATTGGTAACACCGATGATGTACCGGTAGCCACACCACCGCCGCCACCCACCGCGCTTGAGAATCCCGTATCACCGGGCGGCTGTCCCACTCCTATCGGCGGGGGACCGACCCCTGTGGACTGTTCGAGCAAAACCCCGATTGTTACCGGCGGCTGCCCCACACCCATCGGAGGGGGACCGACCCCCGTGGATTGTTCGGGTAAACCCCCGGTTGTTACCGGCGGCTGTCCCACTCCCATCGGCGGTGGACCAACCCCCGTGGATTGTTCAAGCCCCAGATCCGCCCCCTCTACAGGCAGCGGTTGTCCCACCCCAATCGGCGGCGGACCAACCCCTGTGGACTGCTCTAGCCATCGGACGATGCCCTCATCTGGCAGTGGATGTCCCACCCCGATCGGCGGCGGACCAACCCCTGTCAGTTGTTCGGGGCGTGTGATCACACCCGTCCGATCAAGACCTCTGTTACCCAACCTCGGCCCGACAACATCGGCCAATTGACCGCTGTGTTTTAAACTATCCCTTCTGGCGCTCCATTCAGTCCGGGTTAATGGACAATCGTTTTCATGCGATTGTTGAATTAAATCATGACGTGACATACATATATGTCATAAAATGACATATATCCATCGTATTCTTTTACCTGAAGGTACAAAATGCCGACAACTGCCACCCGTCTCATCACCCTGATCCTTCTTCTGCAGCGCCAGCCCGGTCAGAAAGCCGCCAGCCTCGCCGCCCAGCTTGGTGTATCTGTGCGCACCCTGCACCGCTATTTCGGTATGCTCGATGAAATGGGTGTACCGGTCTACGCGGAACGCGGACCCTATGGGGGATTTTCTCTTGTACCCGGGTACAAACTCCCCCCGCTGGTCTTCACACCGGAAGAAGCCGTGACGCTTTCACTGGGCACGGCACTGGTGCGGGAGATGTGGGGCAGCCTCTACCGGGAAGCGGCTCAGGGCGCTCACGCGAAACTGGAAAACGTCCTCCCCGCCGAGCAGCGCCAGGAGATCGCCTGGGCGCAGAAATCCCTGGTGGCCACAGGGATGAACCGCGCCGATATGCAGATATTGACGCCCCGGCTCGAGGTTTTACGGCAGGCTTTGCGTGAAAGCCGGCGGATATTCATGGTCTATCAAAGTGGGCGGAATCCGGCAGGTGAGTCACGTGAGGTCGATGTGTATGGATTGTTCCACCGATCCGGTTGGTGGTATATGGTTGGCTTTTGCCGCTTGCGCCAGGGAATCCGCACTTTCAGGGTCGACCGGATCCTGGAATTGAAGCTGCTGGAACTCACTTTCATCAGGCCTGCCGAGTTCGACTTCCAGGCGTATATCGCCAGTGACTTTCAGGATATCCCGCCGGTCAGGGTTCGTATGCGCTTTTCTCCCGGTTTCGCCTATCTGGCGCAGTATGCCAAAGGATACTGGGAAAGCTGTGAAGAACAACCGGATGGAGCGGTGATCGTCACCTTTCACGCGCCGGATTTCCACGCGGCTGCCAGTAATGCCCTGACTTACGGCCCGGGTGTCATCGTGTTGGAACCTCCTGAAGTACGTAATCTGGTCTGTGAATGGGCGCAGATTACGGCAGGACTGTACCGAAACGAATAATAAAAAGAATAACTTGGATGGAGAGAAAAATGAAACGCAAACCGTTATTGATCGCTGGAGTTGTGCTTGTCCTCGGCGTGGCGATTGGAACTGGCGCTTTCTGGTGGATGACCCAGCAGCCGTTATATCGTCCGGGAATGGTCAAAGCCGGAGAGAACCTGCGCTCACCTCTGACTCCTCCTGCCCAGAACGGTGATCCGGATTTCTGGCAGGTGGAAAATGATATCCGGCTCTATCACTTCGCCGTCGGCAGCGGGCGGAATGTCCTGGTCATACACGGCGGTCCCGGAATGCCATATCGGGAACCTCTCGCCGGTCTGCAGCCGCTTACCACTGTATATCGATTCCACTATTATGACCAACGTGGTTGTGGAAGATCCACCCGCCCTTTCGACCGGTTCACTTCACAAAAATTCTATGAAAACATGACCGCGCTGGATAAAGCCCTGGGGCTTGGCGCCCAGGTCGCCGATATTGAACGTATCCGGCAGATATTGGGAGACGAAAAACTGATCCTCATAGGACATTCCTGGGGTGGATTCCTGGCTTCACTCTACGCTGCCGAGTTTCCGGAACATGTCGAAAAAATGATTTTAATTTCACCGGCCAATACCCTGGTCATGCCGCAGCCTGATTCTGAAAGCGATCTCTTTGCCAGCGTCAGGCGAAAATTACCAGAAGCCCAACTGGCAGAATATGATGCGTTTATCAAGGATTATTTCGATTTCAACAAGCTTTTTTCCCGCTCTGAAGCCGACCTGATCGCCATGGACGAAAAATTTGGGCAGTACTATATCTCCGTCATCGATAATCCGGAGGCCGCGCAGATCGAACAGGGGGAACCGGGTGGTTGGATGACCTGGGGGATGTACATCAGCATGGGGCAGCGCTATGATCTACGGGACGCTATGAAGAAGGTGACCGTACCGGTTCTGGTTATCCATGGAACCAATGACCTGCAAAGTGAAACCGCCACCCGTATGTACAGCAGCGCATTCCCCGATGCGCAATTCACTGCCATTCAGGATGCCGGGCATTTTTCCTTCCAGGAAAAACCAGAGGAGTTTGCGGCAATTGTCTCGAAGTTTCTTGGGGGGAATTAAACTTTGATGAAAGAGAGTCCGGCAGATATCAGGCCGGACTCTCTTCTTGAGATTCGACGGGGCGTAGAATAACCATAGCCCGGTTCTCGCAGTACTTTTCCAGTTGTGCGCGATCGAAATTGAACGGCAGACCATCAGCCAGGAACATGATCAACCGCAACATGATCGGATGGCGCTGCACGCGCAGTTGAATAAAATCCGCCATCCGCCTGGTATCTGTGACTGCCTCGGCAATTGCATCGAATTCTCTTTTTTGTATCTGCACATGCACACGCGGATCTGCCAGGATGTTCTTGAACCAATCGGATTTCTGCCCGCGGGCCGAACCCACATAGATCAAGCCGTCCACTTCTTCATATTGAACCGGAGTGATTCTGGGCAAACCAGATTTTCTGCCGGTAGTCGTCAACAACAGGGTGATATTCACCGGGCCTATCCCACGCCGGTAATTCTCTACTATGCGCTTATTCAACGCCCGGAAGAATCGAAAGGGAAACATCATCTTCGTCTGCTCTTTCCGAAACGAAGAATGATGGCTTTATCGTCCGGATCCAAAAAACCGATCCAGGATGGAGGTGCGTTTCTCCTTGGCACGGCTCTCTTCTTCATCCACCTCTTCAATGGCGGCATTCTTTAAATTTGCATCCTTCATCTTCGCACCTTTAAGGATGACGCCCTTCATGTCGGCATTGGTCATGTCTGCACCGTTCAAATCCGCGTTGGTCAGATTCGCCCCTTTGAGAATGGTATCCTTCAGAATGGCTCCACGTAAATTCGCACCGCTCAAATTGACCACGGTCATGTCCGCGCCCATCAGGTTGGCATTTGTCAAATCCGCACCTTCCAGGTTGGCGCCGATCATATTGGCATCCATAAAATTCGCGTCGACCAGTATGGCGCCCGCGAAATCCGTACCAATCAGGTTCGCCCGCATAAGGTACGCGCCCTTGAGATTGGCATTATTCAAAGCCGCGTGAATCATTTTGACGCCCCATAAATTGGCATCGGTCAGATCGGCATTTTTCAAATTGACGCCTGCCAGGTCAGCGCCTTTCAATACAGCAGGTTTAGCCGGGCTCGACGTTTCAAGGATTTCGCGTAATGTTCGTCCTTCTATTAGGATATCGTCCGGTGTTTTTAACTCCCTCATTTTCCATTTCTCCCATAAGGCATCGGTGAGATGGCGCTTTCTTTAATTATAGTGGTTTTATCTGTGGTATGAAGAGTCAACTGACACTTCAATCCAATGGAAAATCAAAAATATCTGCAATCAACAGCGGTCATCCAGTCGCCTGATGTGTCGTTTTTCAATGCGGTTAAGACATATTCGAAAATACAGTGAGTTACATTATTGGATTTATGATTTGGAACGTATGACCAGACTGCCAGTAATCCAGGTTGACAGGAATATCAGGGTAAACGGCAGCCATGTTCCCAAAAAACTCGAGAACATTTCCAGACTGTGGAGAATTAACAGGGCGACAACAAAGAAATCCATCGCAATGATAAAACCAAGAACAGCCAGTGCGGTTTGCAGGGGTGAAAGAAAATGATGCCGGGTGAAATAGAAGTATGAGATCACGATGAAATAGACAGGCGCAAGGATGGCGTGAATGATCTGGGCGGTTGTGCTCGATGTGACCGCCATTCCTATTCCCATTGTGGCTGCGCAGAGTACCCATCCGATGAAGGCATACATGAGAAGAATGAGAGCTTCGTTTTTCATATTACCTTCCAGAATTAATTCAAAAAGACCGGCAATGAGAGATGGCACAAAAACTATCTCTCATTCTAGTGAGCTAGCGGGGATCTAGTATTAGAATCTGGGGGAATCCAGAAAATGAAGGTGCGATCTTCCCGGCAATTCAATCCATGGGGTGAAGTTGTTCCTGTCAATTTTTTTCCCCAAGGATAAATGACCAATGGTTGTGAACGATCTTCCACAGGCCTTCTTTCTTCACATAGACCTCGGTGCAATTCCAGGGGATGCGGCTTAATATCGAACCATCCGGATTCAAGCGGGTGGAAAAGAAACGGTAGTACAGGATGGCAAGATCTCCCTGTACTCGAACGAGGGGTGCAATAAATTCCATGACGTCATAAAATATTTTCCCCTCGCGGTTTTTGTATTCCGCTTTCATAGCTTCCACTCCATCGATCCTCCGAGATGTTCCGCTGTCAAAGTAGGAGATCTCGGGGGCATACAGTTCCACAAACCCCCACGGATCGCCTTTTCGCCAGCGTTCCATGGCAGCACTTTCGAGGGTCAGCAATTCGCCCTGCACACCGGTGTACATTCGGGGAGTCAATTCCACGGGATAAGGAATTTCCATGGAGGCCGGCAGCCTGTGATTGACATAAGACCAGTGGGTGTGGGCAATTTTCCATTCTCCATTCCAGTAAAAATAGACCTCGGTAGCGTTCCAGAGTGTCTGGCTTTCACCCGTAGCTGCCGCAGCAGTCACAGTCGAGCGGTAGTTATACGACAATACCGCCGCGTCGCCATAGAGCATGACTTTGGGATGGATGAATTCCGAACCCTGATAATATATCGTTCCGGCAATATTCTTGAGGAATGCAGAATAATCCGCCAATCCAACGATCGGTTTGGTCTGCCCGGGGTCAACATAGATCACATCTTCAGTGCTGATCTCTGCCCAGCGCATGGGATCTCCGTTGCGCCAGCGTTCCATGGCTTCATTTTCGATGGTTAAAATATCCTTTTCCATTTGATCTCCTCCCGGGATAGGACTCATAATTAGAACAAATTTATTATAATAAATAGTCGGACATTCGCAACAGGCAATTTATTTCCCTGGTACTTCTCCGGGAAAAGTCACAAATAATATCACTCCAACATAATTGACAGAATGCGGTCATCGTCTGAACTGGAAATATGCAAATCCAGCAGCCGGTCAACAATATAGTCTGCTTCGGTTTCGAGGAGAGTCTGCCGGCTGTGGGTGGATGCGATGGCAATCACCCGCATACCCGCTTTCTTCCCGGCTTCTATTCCAGACGGAGCGTCTTCAACGACCACACATTCTTGAGGGGTATTACCCAGTTTCTCCGCACCCAGAAGATATGGTTCCGGGGATGGTTTCCCATTGCGCACATCATCCGCCGTCACACATTTTTCGGGCATCTGCAGACCCGCTTTGGCCATACGCACTTTCACCAGGTCCCGGCTGGCAGATGTGACGATAGTCCAGCTCCATTCCGGAAGCGCAGTCAACAGTCGCAGCGCGCCGTCAATCGCGATGATCCCTTCGGTATCGAGAAGTTCATGGTCGTGGAAGGTCGCCGCATCCTGTTCGACATTTTGATGTGGGGCAACCAGGCGCATGGTTTCCACGGTACGCAGTCCGTGCGCCACCCGCTCAATCTTCCGGATATCCACATGATTCTTCTCCGCCCAATCCCGCCAGTGCCGCAGTATACATTCCGTGGAATCGATCAATACCCCGTCCAGATCAAAAAGAACTGCCCGGCATTCGATATGTGTTTTTCGCTGAATTTGTGATGTACCCATAATGTTTCCTTCCGGTTATTTTATCGTCCCTGCTCCCCGGACCGAATCCAACCTTTCTGCCGGTCTTTCCACACGAACGGGAGATATAGCAAAACACACAGGATGATTCCGATAACCTCCATCCACAGCAAGTACCATGGATGTGGACCCAGATAATCGAGCAGGCTTGGGGTGGGCAGCTTCCCCTGAGTATACAGGTAATTGCTGCCAATGAGGTTGTTTACACCGGCACACATCAGCCAGTAAAGATTGGTGATGATCAAAACAACCGGAAGCACGCGTCCGGTCGGGCGGAATCCTTCGATGAGGGTCATGTAAACGATGGCCACGATGATCGTTCCGTGCAACGTCATAAATTCAATGAACCGGTAGTGTGGAAAGCCATATTGCATCAGGTCTGGAGAGAGCAGAGCCATGACCGCACCGATCAGACCCATGTAATAGGCCCATTCAAAATATCTTCGACTGCGGAAGATGAGTAACAAAGGCATTGTCCAGGAGACAGCACTGCACAACCATAGTGGCAGCATTCCCTGGATCGTCCAACTCCCGATTGCCCACATCCAGATCTGCCACGAACCTTCGCAGATATAGATGACAATAAACAATCCCAGGCGGGTGGCTTTTTTCGCCGATTCAGTCCACCGGTTTCGAAAACAGTAGATGAGCACACAGACGGTCAGCACCAGAGCCAGGGTGAGCAGGTGATCTCGACCGAATAGAACAAACGCGCCTCCGTTGTAATCGCGTGAAAAATAATCCACAGGTCACTTCGCGCTGGTAGATGATGAGAATCGTTTCAACACCCGGCAAATTGCCAGACCAATCCAGCGGCGATTCGCCAGGGCGGTTCTTCCTTTGTCATACCCTGTAGGCCATAGTCCGTCCTTCTCCTGATGGGCATAGAACCAGGCCAATCCGCGTGAAATATCCTCATCCTTAGCAGAAAAATCCAGACAGCTCAGGCTGTCCAGAGCGTTTACCAGATTGGTCCACCAGAAGGGATACTGGAACTTCAACCAGTAATCCGGTGTCCGCCGGTCATTGTAGACTTCGCTCTTGAAGAAACGGGCTTTCAAACAGCCACCCGCCCTGATCACTTCCTGCCTGCGTCGGTAATCCGGATGAGCCGCGAAAGCCCGTAATGCCATACCGGTTGCCAGATGAGCATGCGGCCGGTTTCTCTCAGGCATAACCGGAGTCCCCTCCCAGAATTCGGGTGTTCGTTGTCCGGGGGGAACAGCCTGGGCAGGTACGATCCATCCACCGTCTTCCTGACGCATGGATAACAGCCATTCCAAGCCGGCGATAACTCGCGGATCATCCTGATACCCGGATTTGATCAACAATTCGAGGATCGCGCCGTGATAATACGGCATGTACTGATTGCCGATGATGCCGCGGATATCTCCCTCATCCGTCTGGCAGGAAAACAGGTAATCGGCTGCCTTTACCATAATAGGATGCTTCCGGTTGATACCATACATTTCAACAAGTATGCGCAGGTTCCGGAAAGTCTCAAGGAGGGAATAATTCTGCCCCGGAACGGAGTTCCCTTTTATCCCCTCGTAACGCCAGGAACCGTCAGGTTTTTGCTTACGGATCAGGCGAATAACCTCAGCCGCGTTCCACAACACATCCACAGACTCAACGGATTGCCCCAGCAAATCCCGCCGGGTGAAATAGGACAAAGCCTGATCCGCGCTCCTGGCCAGGGCGGGGATTGGATCTGCGGATAATTGGAAAATCCAGCGTCCGGTCAAATTCTTCCTCCCTTGTCTCTCCATGTTAATTGTATACCTGTCAAAATCCGACAGGACCACGCGGAGTATGCCTCTAAACCTCCATCGGGTACAATACATCACATAAAAAACTCTTCTGCTGATAGGAGTGACCAGAATGCCAGATTTCGCCCGACGCATTTCCAAAATGCAGGCTTCAGCGGATGTGATCCGCCAGCTCTTTGAATCGATGACCGATCCACAAACCATTTCTTTCGGGGGAGGCGCTCCGGCCAGAGAAGCTCTTCCGGTGGAAGCGATTCAACAAATTGCCAGTGAAGTGCTCACCCGGGATAAACGCGGTATTCAGGCGCTGCAATATGGGAATCCCATCGGTGTACCCGACCTGCGGAAGGCAGTCATTGAACGGCTGCTTCAGCCCAAAGGATTAAGGGCAGGCATGGAAAACGTGCTCATTGTTTCCGGTGGCATTGAGAGTATGAACCTGGTCAGCCAGCTCTATCTCGAACCCGGTGATGTTGTGCTTGTCGAAGCACCGACGTTTGTGCAGGCTGTGCAAATCTTTCAACTGTTCGAAGCCCGCTGCGTTGCCTGCCAGACAGATGATGACGGCCTGGTCATCGATGATGTTGAGGCCAAGATCAAAGCCCTTTCACCGAAAATGATCTACGTCATTCCCACCTTTCAGAATCCCAGCGGCCGTACCACCAGCCTGGAACGCCGTAAAGCTCTGGCTGCGCTGGGCAGCCGCTATGACATCATTATCCTTGAAGATGATCCATACAGCGAGATGCGTTATAGCGGTGAAGCGCTACCGCCTATCAAATATTTCGATAAAACGGGCAACACCCTCTTTGTTAACAGCTTTTCGAAGATTTTTTCACCCGGCAGCCGGTTGGGTTATATTTTCGCGGATGAACATATTATCCGTAAAGTTTATGATGTGAAAACCGCCACCAACTCGCACGCCAGCGTGATCGCCCAGATCATCTGCGCGGAGTTTTTCAACCGAGGCCTGTATGAACCGCACCTCAAGAAGATCCGCGAAATTCATCGGGAACGACGTGATGTGATGATGAATTGCATCCAATCAATGTTTCCACCGGAGATCAAGTCCATCTATCCGGATGGCGGCCTGTTCACCTGGGCACAATTTCCCGCGAGGGTCAACACCACCACCCTGTTGCAGGATGCTCTGGCAGAGAAGGTCGCCTATGTACCGGGCAAAGAATTTTTCGTGGAAGACAAAGACCGCCATAACAACTGTATGCGAATAAGTTTTGGTGGCGTGACACCGGATAATATTCGGATCGGTATGGAGCGTCTGGCAACAGTGATTAAAGCCAGAATGTAGCTTTTTGATCAGAAACTGATATTATCGAAGCTACTTACCCGCTTTGAGCAATTTTTGTCGTTCCGCTCTGACCTTCACCAGTTCACCCACAATGCTGATCCCCAGTTCTTCGGGCGTCTCCGCTCCGATAGCTATGCCGATGGGGCAATAAACCCGGTTCAATTCATCCATACAAAAACCGCGCTTGGTCAGCTCTTTGTAAATCAGGTCTCGTTTGGTGCGGCTGCCAATCATACCGATATAGGCCGCACCTGTGCGCAACACCTGTGCAAGCACATCTTTGTCGAAGAGATGCCCGCGAGTGACAATCACCAGATAGCTGTCATTATCGATTTCCAGATCAGGCAGCCGTCTAAAATCCTCGATCACGCGGACCTCGACTGGCAAAGGGAAGTGTTCACGATTGGCATATTCAGCGCGATCATCCAGCACGATGGTGCGGAAACCAACGCTTTCGCTGAGAGGCGCGATCTTCTGGGAGACATGCCCCGCGCCGAATAGGAAGACCGTGCCGCCTTCCTGCAGGGGTTCCACCAGAAAACGCTGGTCATCAAACACCTCGGAATGCAGCGAGATCTTGGCGGGGCCGTTAATGAGGTGTTCCAACAGATCAGGATGGCAATCCACAGAACCGACCATGGTTCTATCCGCCTTGACCAGGCAGTGCTGCCTCGTCACTCCCTTCTCGCCGGCAGGTTTATTTTCCAAAATGGTGATCAACCAGCCTTTTCCACCCTGTGAAGCAATTGCAGCTGCTTCAGTAAAAATGACAAGGTTATTCTGATCATCTGCATCGATAAAATCGATGAGAATCTCCCCTTTGCCGCCGCAGATCATATCTGAGTCGGCCGCGTCTTTACTGGTAAGGTTGAAGTTCTGAATGAGCGATTTCTTTTCCGAGATAGATTTCTTCGCCAGATCGATGGCGGCCGCCTCCAACCTTCCGCCCCCAACCGAACCAAAGATGGAACCATCCGCTCGAACGATCATTTTGGCACCATCACTCCGCGGCGCGGAACCTGTCTTATCAAACAGGGTGGCTATAACAAAGCTTTCCCGGCTGCGTAAAAGATCTGCCATTGTCGTATACAGTTTCTTCATGAATTCCTCGTTTTGATCCTGCCATTCATGTGACTGGTTCTTCACGGTCCAAAAATCCATTATACAGGCAGATTTTGACAATAATTTTCTCGGTTGATCGACTCACTCAATTTGAAAGGTTACCCGTTGGGTAAATTTCACTCAAGATTTTTTCTGGTTATATTTCCTCTCCAGGTCTATTTTTCGAGAAGATATTATCAGTATAATTATTGAAAGACTAATAAAGTCCAACAAGGGGAATCATGACCCATTTTACTTCGATCATCGATTTGACAGATATCAATGAGGAATGGGATAGATATGTCATAGAATCTGAAATGGGGAATTTTTTTCAGACAAGTCTATGGGCCAAAGCCAAAAAAAGCCAGGAATGGAAGGCTTTGCGTGTGATTCTGAAAAATCCGGATGGCGCCATCTGTGGGGGTGGGCAGGTTTTTTATAAGAAACTTTTTGGATTGTTATATTTGATCCAGTTACAAAAGGGTCCAATTTACGATCCCAACGATCAAGCGTCGGCCATTGAGATTCTGGAAGAGATCAAACATCATTTCCGTAAATTCCCCTTTGTTTTTGTCGCCCAACCGGAAAATAGCTGCTGGGACCTTCGCAAAGAACTGCTGAAGAATGGATATGGAACTTCCTTTGGTATCGACCTTGAAGAAAGCTCCACTATTATTATTGATGTTTCAGGAAATCAGGAAGAAATCCTTAAACAGATCAAGCCGAGAAAGAGAAATCTTTTCCGTAAAACAGAGAATCTTGGATTGACCTTTATTGAATCTACAGACAGGCAGGAACTGGATACTTTCTATTTACTGCACAAGCGAATTGCGGATCACCGGGAATTTGATATTCAAAATCGCGGGTTCTTCGACATAGTATGGGATCAGTTTATGCCACTGGGGTGGATGCATTTATTCATGGAAAAGTATGAGGGTCAAACAATTTGCAGTATGGTGGTGTTCACTTTTCGTGACACCCTCCATATTTACCGTATTGGATGGAAGGATGGTTTCAATACCTTATATCCCAATGAAGGAATGTACTGGTTCTTATTGAAATGGGCGCATGAGCATAATTATCACTGGGTGGATTTTGGGGGCATCGATAAAGAAGTCGCCGATGCTGTGCTAAATCGAACCGCGGTGCCAGAATGGGCAGGCCATACGTACAATGGATTCAAGTTGCATATAAGCGAAAATATCGTTTCCTATCCCGGCACTGTGGAATATTTCCATCCCCAACTTTTCTCATCAATAATTCAACTATTGGTCAATCACCCTGCCCTTAACCGTCTACTTAAGAACATCTATCGTCTGTTTCGTCATGGATGACCACAGATTGGTTGAATTTAAAAAAACGTAATTAATCAATAATCATCGAATTCGCATATTTTTCTTCTTCAACAGCGAAAATATCCAGCAAAACTTCTACGTACATATATTCGAGAAATAAGAATCCTGACGTTCCTGCCTACTACAGGTTCTCAGCCCTTCGCTTAATCAGCCGATCAATATAGTCAATAAAGAATTTTGTGGGGATCTTTGGATAGATGGTTGTATACCCCCATCTTAAGAGAGAATTGCTAATGAATTCATAATTATCAGGATAGAAATATACATCTCCACCATATTCAAGCTTGATTCGGCAGTAAGATTTAACGAATTGTTCTGCAATTGGGACATTTCGCATTATCGGTCGATTTAAATCCAGTTCAATTCCACCGAAATCAAAAATATGAAAACCTGAGGATTTGGCCTGTAGAATCATATTCCAATGCAGAGCATCGTTCGGAAATAGCTGCTTGTGTTTACCCGACCATCCGATCACATACCCGTATACAGTCTCTCGAAAAGCAATAGCCATGCAGGCGCTCACAGGTTCATTTTCAAGTTTTGAAATGAGAAAAAGAAGGTTTCCAGTACGACCAAAGCAATCCCATAGGGTTTGAAAAAAAACCTCTGAATGTGGATAGAAACCAATGCGTTGACTGCTCATTGTATACAAACGATAAAAGTCCGAGATATCCTGTGATGTACCATTGATTATTTTTAAGGCATTCTTTCTCCCTAATTGCCGGATTGTCTGTCGTTTCTTTAATTTCATGTTAGAGAGAATGACATCAACGTCAAGAGTAAGATCTATGGAAACACTGGCAATTTCTTCGTATGAATTATCAGTAATCTGGAATCCATATTTTTGAAGAATCTGAGTTGCAAATTTTCCATCTACCGGCATAGTTAATGCGAGATAGATAATTCGTTTCTGCCGGCAGATTCTTGTGATCTCATGGATAACTTTTTCAACTAGATCGAGGTTTGAGTAATCACAAACTGGCCCTCTGGTTATGTATCCAAAAGAACCGATAATGGGCAATCTGCGGCATAATATCTGCGCTCCTCCGATAATGCCGCTTGCAGAATGTAACATTATGCGCGTACATTCAAATCCCCGAATAGATTGGACCCTGGCCCATTTTGATGTTTGAGCATAATGGCTTCCCGGGGTTTGCAGAACAAATTCATCCCATTCGTCGTCGGCCGGATCGGAAGATACTTTCACAGAATATCCTGTTCTTCTACCAGCTAATTCAGAATTGGATATCATGTTTACCCCTTTCCTCCAATAAGCAATTCTACAGGAAATCGCCTGCTATTGCTCCCCCCCTTACCGATTCCATCAACCGAAAGCTTATGTGCCAATTTCCTTCGAAAACACGTTCAATTTAAATATGCGAAGACGAAACCTTTTCCCTCATCTCAAAAGAAATTTCTCTAAATCACCGGCGAAATAATTTACTGGACGTAATAAATGAACTCTGCCGGGGAATCTGTTTGTCTGCAGAAATCTGCAAATCACTCCCCCATTCATCGGATTAGGTGGTAAGGTCAGGTACGCTCCTGAGATTTCCATCCTGTCTGTCAAGCTTCAATACCCATTTCTTTAAACAACTGGATTGTTTCTTCCCTGCTTTTGAACAACACCGTTTTCAATCCCACCGCCTGCGCGCCATCAATGTTCTCTTGAAAATCATCCACGAAAACCGCTTCATGGGCTTTGACACCCAACCGGGCGATCATCAGGTGAAATATCCGCGGATCAGGTTTTCGCAGGTGCACATCTGCCGAAAAAATGACCACATCGAACGCCGTGAGGAAGGTATACTGTCTGGCTACTTTTTCACGTGTTCCATGCCAGGCGTTGCTTAACATACCGGTTTTAAATCGCGGCCGCAAACCCCGAATGAAGTTCTCCAATTGGATGTCAGTTCGATCTCCGTCCCAGAAGGCATGTTGGAATTCATCCACCTCTTCCGGTAGAAATTTCAATCGCTTTGCCATGTTCAGCCAGTGCTGTTCACCGCTGAATTCACCCATTTCAGCCTGCAGTGATTCGGGTGATTGAAAGACAATATTCTCCAACTCCTTGCGCGAAAGACCGTACTTTCTGGCAAGGCTGGTGCGCGAGGTCAAATCTTCGGTTCTTAGGAGAACACCGCCCATATCAAAAATGACCGCCCGGATGGGAGATACAATATCTTCCATATCAAAATTGTATCAAATCTGTCAGGATTCCGCTTCTGAAGAACATCTTATGTGGAGCCTCAACCCGGCAGATTATGTTTACTGATGATTACCACATTTCTTTGTAGTTTCTGCATCCATATGGTTGATCATCGATCTTCCGGACACAAATCTTTCCATTCACTGCGCAGAATGCCCATCAGGATGAGATCATAACGCCTACCCTCACGTTCCAGGAACTGCGGCAGCAGGCCTTCACGAACAAAGCCGGCTTTCTCATAGGAGCGGATGGCGCGCTGATTGTAATCAAAAACCGAGAGTGAAACGCGGTGCAGATTCAACTGACAGAAGGCGTGACGCAGGATCAGGCGCATGGCCTCTGTGCCATATCCTTTTCCCCAGTAGTCCCTTTCACCAATACCGATGCCTACCCAAGCATCCCGGGACAGCCATTTAATTCCATCCAGTGAGACAAATCCGATGGGTTTCTCTGTATCCTCTTTTCCGTAGATGGTGAACGACACGAAGTCGTCCATGTGCTTTTCCAGCCACTCTTTCGTCATCTTCTTCGGCCAGAGGGTGACCGGATCTGAATCCAGCAGGCGGGCAAAATGACTATCCTTCATCCAGGCATTGAAATGAGCGTGATCCCGCTCTGGATCGGTAACCCGCAGCACAGTAAACTCCCCTTCCAAGCATTCTTTCATTCCGCCACCCCCGTTCTCCTGGCCATCCAGATCGGATGCTGTATACAAAAAACCAGTTCCGCCCAGTAACGCCCGTTATAAAATACAGCTTCCCGCCGCCGGGCAGTCAACTGCATACCTTCCTCTTCCACCACTTCGACCATCTCCCGGCAAAACTGTGGCACATGCATGGCTGCCAGGTATATATTCAATTCACCGAATATATAGTTTAATCCCAGTCGAAAGGCTTCCGTTCCCCAGTTTTGCAGATCATTCACATGCCCAAATCCAATGTGGAATTTCATCGACCGGTTGGACCATTCGACTCCCGGGATGGTAAAGATGCCGACCAGGCGATTATCCGTGTTCGCGCGTACTCCAAAATGGAATTCATTACGGTGTTCATCCGAATCCTTCAGATGAGCTTCATAATACTTTTTCAGTTCATCGGCCGTCCAACCACGGGGTTTATCATATTCCATCAATAACCGGTACACCGGATCCTGTGTCCAGGCAGCTTCAACCATCGCGTCGGTTTCAGGATCAATTTCGGTCAAATGAACGTTTTTCCCCGCCATTAATTCATGTTCAAACATGTATCCTCGCTCAGTGAAAACCAGTCCGGTTATGCACAGCCCGGGGGAAACAAATCACCGCGGGCAAAAGATCGCACCCGCGGTGGGAAATAGTCACTCAGGAAAGAACAGGCGCAATCAGTCGGTAGAAAGCATCCCCATGTAAGGGGTGCGAGTGTATGTGTCTCCTTTTTGTCTGTTCATCTATCTGCACTCCTGTTCTTGCTTCAGAATCAATATATTTTAATGCGGGAAAATCACATTCGTCAAGGACGAAAAAGGCTGGTTATAATTCATTTTATGGATTTTCTCCCCACCCAGACAAAAAACCTGCTGGGCGTGCAACTATCACCCCGGCAGTTGGAATGCTTCTCTTTATACGAGAGAGAATTGCTGGTTTGGAATGAGAAATTTAACCTTACCGCCATTCGTAAGCCGGAAGATATCCGCAGCAAGCATTTTCTCGATTCACTGACCTGCCTGCAGGGATTCAAAGAATCCAGGCCGGCCAGAGTGATCGATATCGGCACCGGCGCCGGTTTCCCGGGTATTCCCCTCAAGATCCTGTTTCCACATATCCAGCTTACGCTGGTTGAATCGGTGGGGAAAAAGACGGATTTCTGCCGCCACATCGTGGATATTCTTCACCTGGAACATGTGGATGTATTGCAGGCGCGTGCCGAAGACCTGGGTCAGTCCTCCGGGCATCGGGAAAACTATGATCTGGCCGTTGCACGGGCTGTGGCCGCCCTGCCCGTTCTGGTGGAATACCTGCTGCCGCTGGTGAAAGTGGGCGGGCGGATGATCGCGCAGAAAGGTGAGTCCGCACCGGCGGAAGCGCATTCCGCGGAACACGCGGTGAACGTGTTGGGCGGCCGGTTATTTCAGATCAAACCGGTGTTGCTGCCCGGTGTGGCAGATGAACGTTTTCTGGTGATCATAGATAAAGTAGCTGCCACGCCTGACACCTATCCCCGGCGGGCGGGGATGCCGGCTAAACGCCCGCTGTAGGCACTTCCTCGACCTGCACACAGCCTGCTGTGACCCGCCAGACATGGCATTCCGACATGAATTTCTCTGTGAACTGGTGCAGATCGGTTGTGGTCAAAATACCCTGGTCGCAAACTTCCAGGGTTTCCTGCAGATCCGCCCGGCGGTGCAGGTCCAATTCTGCCAGGGTTTCATCCAGTAGCAGTACCGGCCATTCACCGGTCATGCTCTTCATCCAATTCACTTCTGCCAGTTTCAATGAGAGCATGGCTGTCCGCACCTGTCCCCGTGACCCAAAATCTCCAAGGTCCAAACCATTGCATAGGAAACGAAGATCATCACGATGCGGACCGCACAGGGTGACTCCGCGGGTGATCTCATCTTCACGATTGTGTTGCAGAGATATTCGGAAACTCTTCTCCACACTCTCCGGAGTGATATTTCCATCCGGCAGATTTTCCAGGTCGATGGCCGGCCGATATTGAATAGACAGGTTTTCTGATCCACCGGTCAGGCGCTGATGCAGCCGGGCGGCGAGTTCTTCCAATTGCCGGACGGCGTTCGCCCTTGCCCGTACCATTTCTGATCCCAGCATTATCAGTTGGTCATCCCAGTAGATCAGCTGGTCGGGCTGGCCGTGTTGTTCGGCCAGCATTTTCAACAGGGCGTTACGCCGGGTAATCACCCTGGTATAGTCGCTTAGCACCCGCGCATAACCGGGCACTGCCTGGCTGAGTGCCATATTCAAGAACTTTCGGCGGTCATCCGGGCTGCCTTCGATGATACGGGTCATCTGCGGCAGGAAGATCACCGCTGAAAACTGCCCCACGGCTTCCGCCGCGCTTTTTTTCACGCCATCCAGCAAAATTTCTTTGCGGGTGCGTGATCCGGTTGGTAAGACCGGTTCCTGTATGATGCGCACTTCCATCCGGTGAGTCTGCCCTGAACGCTCATATTCACCCACAATGCGCGCCACGGCTAGCGGTTCGTTGATCGCTTCAAAATTTATCATCTGCCGGTCGACGGCAGCCTGGAATGAGGCAAAGGTGGCCAGATAATACACAGCCTCCATCAGGCTGGTTTTACCCTGGGCGTTGTCACCCACGAGAATGAGAATCCGCCCGTCAAGGTCCATCTCCAGACGGGAAAAAGCGCGAAAATTCGTCAGCGACAGGCGGTTCAGACGCATGGATTAATCCGCCGCGTACTCTTCACCTTCTTTGGGTTTCCAGACTTCGGTGGCGCGGTCGGTGTACACAATACCATCCAGGTGGTCCATCTCATGCTGGAAGATTCGCGCCAACCAGCCTTGAGCTTTCACCTTGACCGGCTTTCCCTTGCGATTCATTCCCTTTACAGTGACACCGTAATAACGTTCTACTTCACCCACCAGTCCGGGCACGGACAGACAGGCTTCCACCCCTTTAACGACCTGCTCGGATGCTGACACAATCTCAGGATTCGCCAGAACATAGAGCTTTTTGGGTGCTTCTTCGTCTTCTTCATCCCCATATTCGATGACAATCACCCGTTTTGATACCCCCACCTGTGGCGCAGCCAACCCTACGCCGGGTGCCGCGCGTAGAGTTTCGATCATGTCGGTTACCAGTTGCTCAAAGTCTCTGTCGAAGTCTGTCACTTTGTGGGCTTTGCGCCGCAGGACAGGATCAGGCAGGTTGACAATAGTCATCAATGCCATTGGTTCATATTCTCCGCTCAATAATTCATCCAATAAAAACAGGTCTTACTCCGAAATTCATCCACCAGAATAAGGCCTGTTTAAAATCATCACGGTGCATCCACTTCTGCGGGTGTTTTTACTAATTTCGTTTTCTCGTTCTTTTTGAATACCAGTTTTTCGGTTTTCTTATCCAGATCGACTGTCACCACATCACCTTCCGCGTACATGCCGGAAAGCAGATTGATGGACAGCGGGCTTTCCACATATTTCTGCAAAGCCCTGCGCAGCGGGCGCGCGCCAAAAGCCGGATCAAAACCGAGATTGGAAACCCATTCACGGGCTTCCGGCGTCAGGATGACATCTAATCCGTGTTCCCTCAACCGGCTGCTGACTTCTTTCATTTGCAGGTCCACGATCTGGCCCATCTGCTCGACAGTCAGCGGCGAGAACATGATCACCTCGTCGATGCGGTTGATAAATTCCGGCCGGAAAGTCGACTTTAAGGCTTTCTCCACCTTGTCGTGTGCTTCGCGTTCCTCGTCGGTTTCACCGAGCAAGAAACCCAGCGAACCGTTGCGGCGCACATATTCTGTGCCCAGATTGCTGGTCATGATTAACACAGTATTGCGGAAATCCACCACCCGTCCCTGTCCGTCGGTCAGGCGTCCGTCATCCAGAATCTGAAGCAGGGCATTCCAGACTTCCGGGTGGGCTTTCTCGATTTCATCGAACAGGATCACCCGATAGGGACGCCGTCGCACGGCTTCCGTCAACTGGCCGCCTTCTTCGTATCCGACGTAGCCGGGAGGCGCACCGAAGAGCCGGGATGCGGTGTGCTGCTCACGATATTCACTCATATCCAGGCGTACAAGAGCTTCTTCATCATCGAACATGAATTCAGCCAGCGCTTTGGCCAGTTCGGTCTTACCCACACCAGAAGGCCCGATGAAGATAAATGAACCGATCGGCCGCCGTGGGTCTTTCAAACCGCTCCGCGCCCGCCGGATGGCGTCCGCTACGGCATGGATGGCGTCTTCCTGACCGATGACACGCTCATGCAGGCGCTCTTCCATTTTCAGCAGACGGGTTTGCTCGGTTTCCATCATCTGGTTCACCGGAATACCCGTCCACTGGCAGACGACTTCGGCGATGTCATTCACATCGACCACTTCGTCCAATTTGTGTTCGTCTTCCCACTTATCGCGCAGTTCGTTGAATTCTGTTTCCAACCGCAGGCGGTCCGCTTTTTTGCGAGCGGCGCGTTCATAGTCGCGTTCCACACCGGCCTGTTCCTCTTCGGCACGCAGGCGGTCGATTTCACTCTTGCGGTCCTTTAGATCTTGCGGCATGGAAAATAACGCCACACGCAGCTTGGCTGCTGACTCATCGATCAGGTCGATAGCTTTATCCGGCAGATGCCGCTCGGTCACATAGCGGTCGGAAAGCCGGGCTGCCGCCACCAGGGCGTCATCCGAGAAATGCACTTTGTGGTGGGCTTCGTAGCGGTCGCGCAGTCCACGCAACATGGCTATGGTGTCGTCCACACTGGGCTCCTCCACGAATACCGGCGCGAAACGCCGTTCCAGCGCGGTATCTTTCTCGATGAACTTGTGATACTCATCCAGGGTGGTGGCGCCCACGCATTGCAGTTCGCCGCGTGCCAGAGCAGGTTTCAGCATATTGCTGGCATCCATGGCGCCCTGCGCGGCTCCTGCACCAACCACTGTGTGCAGTTCATCAATGAATAAAATGATCTCGCCCTCAGAGCGCTGCACCTCTTCGATGGCGGCTTTCAGGCGCTCCTCGAACTCGCCGCGGAAGCGGGACCCGGCGATCATGGCGCCGAGATCCAGTGAAACCACGCGTTTACCCATCAAGATTTCGGGGACATCATTGGCAGCGATTTTCTGTGCCAGTCCCTCGACGATCGCCGTTTTTCCCACTCCGGCTTCACCGATGAGCACTGGATTGTTCTTGGTACGGCGTGAAAGGATCTGCATCACGCGCAGAATTTCATTATCCCGCCCGATGACCGGATCCAATTTTCCTTCCCGTGCCTGAGAGGTCAGGTCTCGGGAGTATTTTTCCAGCGTCCGAAAACGAGTTTCCGATTGCGGATCAGTCACCCGCTGACCGCCGCGCTGCTGGATGATGGCATCATAAACCCGGTCGCGGGTTAACCCGGCGCCTTCCAAAAGCCGGGCAGCTGGAGTGTTGCGTTCGCTGAGGATCGCCAGGAACATATGCTCGGTAGAAATATATTCATCTTTCAGTCGGCTGGCTTCTTCATTCGCCAGGTCCATGATTCTTTTCACCCGCGGGGTGATAAATATCTGCCCGGCACCGCCACCGAAAATGCTGGCTTTTGGGCTGGTTCGCAGAATATAATCCAATCTCTCAGAGAGTGTGGCGGGATCCACCTTTAGAACATCCAACAACTGGGTCACCATTCCCTGGGGTTGTTCGATCAATGCCAGAAGAATATGTTCTGTGTCGATCTGATTATGCCCGTATCGCTGGATGATCTCTGCCGCTCGCTGAGCCGCTTCCTGAGCGCGCTCGGTAAATCGGTCAAAACGCATCATAGAGTCCGTCCTTGCCGGGTGAAATTGCCCGGTCAAATGATTATAGCATTATCAATATCCAAAGCATTTCAGAACCGTATAAGAAAAATATCAATATTTTCGGTAAAATAATTAAGTTATGGCTGTTATTGCTAAGAATCCACACCTGCGGCCGCTGGACCCTCGCAAAGACCTTAATGGAGTGGCGGATCTGATCGATGTCTGTTTTGACTTTCACATGGACGAGGATGGCCGCGAATATGTACGCCAGATCCGCCGCGTAGCCCAATCACCAAAATACATCTTCGACTTAAGTCAAAAACTGATCGGCAGCGGTGTTCCCATGCAGGGGTTCGTCTGGGAAGTCGACGGAAGGCTGGTGGGTAACCTGACCATCATCCCCTTTTTGCGCGAAGGGAGATCGCAATACCTCATTGCCAACGTGGCTACCAGCCCCCAGTTCCGCCGCCAGGGCATCGCCCGCAAATTGACCCAGACAGCTTTGCAATATATTCAGGAACACAACGGCAGCACCGCCTGGTTGCAGGTGCGTGAAGATAATCCTGCCGCCTACGATCTTTATGCCAGCCTTGGGTTTCATGAAGTCGCACGGCGTACAACCTATCGTGCGCAGCCCCGAAACTACCGGAACGCGCTAGAAGGCAGCACCATCTATTTGACTCAACGCCGGTCTTCTGATTGGGCCAGCCAGAAAACCTGGCTGGAAGCCATTTACCCGCCTGAGATCTCCTGGCATCTGCCATTTCAGATACACAATTTCGAACCCGGTATCTGGAATGAATTCATGCACTTCATCCAGGATGAACCAGTGTACCAGTGGTCGGCACGGCGAGGGGATCGACTACTGGGGGTGGCCAGCCTTGAATTGAATAAAGGTCTTTCTGATAGTCTCTGGTTGGCCATGCCGGCCAGTCTGGAAGAGGATGCGCTTTTTGCCCTGTTGACACATTCCCGCCTGCAGGCTCCGTCCACCCGTAATATTACGGTCAATTTCCCCAGCGGACGGGCGGAACACTGTTTTAAATCAGCCGGATATGATAAACATTTGACCCTGATCTGGATGAACCAACCCATCCATCAGGGTCAAAAGAACGTTTCAACAACCCGATACGCCTGAATATCAGATCAGCCCGGCGGCATAACGAAATGCAACAGACGATTGTTGCCGCCGTCACTTACCCAGACTCCGCCGTTTGGATCAACAGCCACGCCAGATGCCAGTCCGAAGCCATCGATATCCGTGCTGTAATCACCCCAACCCATGAGGTACTGTCCCTGCTGATCGAATACCAGCACCCGATAACCTTCAGGGTCGGTCACATAGAGATGATTATTTGAGTCGATGGCGATAAACGGCTTGTTATCCAAACTCTGGCCGCTCCAGGCTTCAAGTTCCCAACTGCGGTTGAAGGTGTAATTCAAACCGGATGCATCTGGTGTGAAAACCTGAATACGGGAGTTCCAGGTATCCGCCACGTAGACCTCTCCATCGTTGGAGATCGTGATACCCACCGGTTCATCGAACTGGCCGGGTTCCATGCCTGTCTGTCCAAACTGGGTTACGTATTCACCTTCAGAAGTGAACACCACTACCCGTTTATTGCCGGTATCAGTTATCAAGACATTGCCCCTGGCATCCACGGCCAATCCACGCGGCCCCCAGAAACCTTCAGGCTTTTCGGCCTGTCCGAAGAATCCCCACATCTTCAGGAATTTGCCATCTGCCGTAAATTTCTGGATACGGTGATTCCAGGTGTCGGTGACGAAGATGGAACCGTCCTTGCCAATGGCGACCGCCCAGGGTTCGTAGAATGTTCCACCGGGAGCATCCCCCTTGCTGATATCAGCAAACTTACCCCAGGCTTGCAGCAGCTTTCCATCCGCGCTGATGTGTTTGATCTGATGATTGGCTGAATCAGCTACATAGATCGAACCGTCAGCTGCCACGGCAAGATTCCGGGGTTTATTCAATACCACGGCACCTTCCTGCTGGCCTCCGATAGTCCTGTCGGGGGTCATTCGTGTCAATTTTCCCTGATAGGGATCGACCTCGGCAGCAACGGGCGCGGCCGGAGCTGCGCCATAATTCCAGATCTGCGAAATGATATCTTTGCGAATATACAGGCGCAATTTTGCCGACGGCTGCCAGGTTTCCAGGGTGAGGTTCTGGTTGTTAGTGACTTTGGCATAAGCCGTATAGTCGTGATTAAGCCAAATATTAAAAATCGCAGCTCGCATTTCCGGATTCAGGAAAGCACCCTTGATGCGCGGCCAATCCAGGTTGAAATAATCCTGATTGGGCCACCACAGCCGCATATAGGTGTACTGGATGTAATCATTCTTAAGAATGTTATTGACTTTATCAAAATTGGCATCTCCGGCGATGACGATCGGAGCATCTTTCAATTCTCGGGTAGGTTTATCGGTGTACCAGCGGTGATTGGGGTAGTCACGCATATACCACCAGAACGGATACAGCGCGTCATTGTCATACTCCACTACAATATCCTTGCCACCGGTTGTCCGCCGAGAGATCTCTTCAATTTGAGCCAGCATATCCTTTGGACCTCGCGCGGCATGCGCATATACCAGATATTCCTTGGGCGTGTCGTAATTAATATAGTTGGCCATCACCGTTGTGCGGATGGTCAATACAGTCAAAATAGCAGCGATTCCCGCCGTAAATAAACGGATCAAGTCATTTGCGCCGAAATTCCAGAGCAGGCGAAGGATGCCAAATAATGAACCCGCCGTCATTAAGACGGACAGGATAAATGTGCTGGTGGCTTCCAGGTTCTCCAGAGTGTTGCCGTTGAAAGGTGTCTTGTCTCCCAGCAGCGCACCGACCGCGCCGGCGAAAGCCATGAGAAAACAGGGAATCAACGCCAGAGCGATCATTCCAGACCGGTTGGCCACGCGTTTCCAGGGGGTGGTATCCACCAGGTATCCCAATCCCCAGCCTGCTGTGAGCAACAAAGGAAGCGCAATATGCACGGCGATCCATGGCATTTTCTCACCCGCCACACTGTAGGCAATCAGGCTCATCACATCCCAGAAGATCAGAAGTGCCAGGGTAGGCACCGGCCGGCGGGTTTCTGTTTGATGTTCGAGTTCGGCATCATCCATCCAGTCCGGGGTTTCCAGTTCATGCTCCCGGACAAGGGCATCCGGATCGGCTGGAGAGTCGCCTGACCAGGTGATAAGCCGGTTGTGCCGCAGACCAAAATACAAAGCCAGTATTGTCCCGAATGCAGCCAGATATTCATAGAAGGGTATCTGGATCAATCCGTAGAAATACCAGGGCTGGCTTCCGCGTTGAACACCCTGCTGCGCCAGCCAATACCCCAGCGAACCCACGATACCGGTGAAAAATCCGCGCCCGTTTGTAAAGAAAGTGGTGTACAGCAGAATGTAGATGGTATAGAAAAGAGCGGCGTTCTTCAACCAGGTGATTTTGTTCCACCAGTAACCCGCGATAACAGAAAGGATAAAAAGTACAATGATGAAACTACCGGTACGGATCATCCCGGTATCCGAATAATCCAGGGGATTCCAGCCGATCAGTTTGACCGGCAGGGCGACCAGTTGGGGAAGGATCAGGGTGACAATCAAGACAAGCAGGTCGAATGAGCGCAGTTTGCGGATTTTGTCCCATCCGATGGTTCCTGCCAGATTGAACAACGCCAGCACTCCAAATACCAGAGCGGCCGCGATACCACCGTAGATACAGCTCTGGATCCAGACCGGCATGGTTGTGATCATGGTTGCCGTTGTCGCGGCATCCAGGCCGTCATCCGCCGGTTTATTCAAACCGGCTCCCCAAACCCCGGCACCCAGTGCGATCAACACCGCCAGACCGGCGGCCAGCATAAAGACGGTAAACCGCCGGCGGGCATTTGCGTCCAGGGATTTCAACTCTGTCGTTTCCCGCAGGAAATTGAAAGCCAGAAATACCAGCAATATGGCGGTATAGATATAGGATGTCTCTTTTGAGCAGAAATGCAATACCAGAGCGGTTGTAATTAAATAGAAATACGATTTTTTACCCGTTTCCAGGTAGGCCAGTGTGCCGTAAAGAAGCATCACTCCCAGTAATTCGATGAAACCCTCATTCCGTGTGTACCGTCCATAGAACAGCATGAACGGTGAAATCAAAAAGAGGAACGCCGCGATCAACGCGCCGTTCTTTCCGAGGTAGCGGGGAAACTTGAATAAAATGAACGCGATGGCTGCTATGCTGAACAGCGCGGCCGGCACCCGTGAACTGAAATCCGAATCGCCGAGCATAAAATACGACGCGGCAACCAGATGGAATTGCATCGGGCCGTGCGTCACCGGATCATGCCGGTAACCCTTGCCAGTGTATAGATCGTAGGATGGAACCACGTGGTTAACTTCGTCGTGGCTCATCACCCTGAGATCCAGATTGTAAAAACGCGAGACCACAGCCAGCACCAGAATCAGGGCACCCAGGATCATCCTGAGATTGACCGCCGGCCAGACAGTCATTAACGGTTTATCCAGAATACCCGGTTGCGGATTCTCCGCTTGAACATCACTGTTGGAAAGGTTCATTTTTTTCACTTGAAAATGTCTGAATTTGGAGGAAAGTTTATCCGACTATACTTTAAAGCCCATGTTCTGGCAAGATTTGAGCCTGCCGCAAATGGGCGGATTTAATTGTCCAATGTATTTCTCACCGGATCAGCGGTTTGAAACCTTCACCCAGCGCCTCATGCGCCTGGCTGATCACCATGAAGGCATGCGGATCAACTTCTTGCACCAGAGCTTTCACCTGATTCACTTCAGCCCGGCTGATGACCACATATAAAACCGGCCGCTCGGCGCCGGTATACGCTCCGGTGCCCTGCAGCACGGTGACACCGCGTTCTAACTCAATCAGGATCTTGCTCGCGACCTCATCCGGTTTGTTACTGATGATCAACGCCGTGCGGAAGATGCTGCTACCTTCGGAGATCATTTCGGCAGCCAACCCGCTGACATAGATGACCACCAGCCCATACAACGCTTTTTCCCAGGTGAACGCGAATCCCCCTGCCAAAACGACCAGTGTGTCCGTTAGCAGATAGGATTGGGAGATGGATATCCCAAAACGGTAGTTCAAAATGCGTCCCAAAATATCGCTGCCCCCGGAAGTTCCCTGCCCACGGTACACCAGACCCAGACCGACACCGAGCATCACTCCTCCGTACAGGCAGTTCAATACAAGATCATGGGTTACGCCTTCACCCGGGATCATCCACATGAATGCGTCGGTGAAGAAGGAAAAAACGGTGATGGAGATGGCTGTCCGCAGCGCGAAACGCGGGCCTCCCAAAAAGCGCCAGCCCAGTAAGAATAGCGGGATATTCCCGACAAAGACCATCAAACCGATCGGCCAGTCGGTGAAAGAGTTGACGATCTGTCCGAGACCACTGATCCCGCCGCTGACCAGTTGCGCCGGCACCAGAAATAGACGCATGGATAGCGCCTGGATGATCGCGCCGGTCAACAGATAGGCATATTCGAGCAGAATGACCGGGGAAAGTTTTTCATGCCCCAGAGCATTCAATACTTTTTTAAAAAACTCGCGTCCGGTTCGGGTGGGAGTTTGCATAATTCCATTCCTTGTGGAAGACGAATAGCTAAATTGTATCCTGAAAGCCGGACGCGAATATGCTTGACCTCTTTACGGCAGACGGGTAAAATGACGGTTGTATTGCGGGCGTCGCCAAGTGGTAAGGCATCAGCCTTCCAAGCTGACATTCGCCGGTCCGAATCCGGTCGCCCGCTCTTTTTATTTAACCCGGCCTTCGAACGGCATCAACACTTCTTCCGTGGCGGTTATGCGCGCTTGCACTTTTCCGCCTGTCAATTCGATCATCCGGGATTGGAACCCCGGGGTATCTTCCGTCTTGAAACGCGCCCTAAGCGTGACTTCCGCGGTGAATTCTTCCTCGAGTATTATGCCATCTGAAGCTTTAACCATACGGCGGACGCGTTCCAGATAGGTATAAGGGAAGGTCGCGCAGACAATGTCGGTCTCGACCCGCATGGAACGCGCTACCTTTTCCAGCACCGCCCGGACGGCATCGGAGTAAGCCCGCACCAGTCCGCCGGTACCCAGTTTTGTCCCCCCAAAATAGCGGGTGATCACCAGCGCCGCGTCACCCAGACCGCTGCCCTGCAAAACCATCAACGCCGGTCGGCCGGCTGTTCCAGATGGTTCGCCATCATCGCTGCAGTGGGCGGTCACCGAATCACCATGCCCGATCAAAAAGACGGGTACGTTGTGGGTGGCATCAGGGTATTTCGCCCGGATCCGATCGATGAAAGCCCGGGCTTCCTCCACGCTGCCCGCAGGAGCCAGGGTGGCAATAAACCTCGAATTGGATACCCGAATCTCGGCATCCACTTCTTTGGATGGAACCGGGTAGGGTATCCGGGTAGTCAATCGTCCAGCCTGTCGAGATGCTTAGAGGATGCGAAGTTTCGGGATGGGAATGATGAATTTCCCACCGGCCGCCCGGTAGGCAGCCTGCTGTTCCACGATCTCTTCCCAGAAATTCCAGGTCAAGAGCAGCGCATAATCCGGTTTATCGTCCAGAAGTTTCTGCGGTGAGAAGATCTCCAGGTGAGAACCCGGAGCAAAATGGCCCTGTTTCACGGTGCTGCGGTCTACAATGTAGTCGATCAACCGGTCGTCAATCTTGAAGTAGTTCAAAAGAGTGGCTCCCTTGGCCGAAGCTCCGTAAGCGGCGATCCGCTTGCCCTGTTTTTTCAAATCCTGAAGAAGCAGCAGCAGTTCCGCTTTTAGTTTTTCCACCTTCGCGGTCAATGCCAGGTAGGTATCCGCAGAATTCACCCCCCAGGCTTCTTCGTCTGCCAGCATCTTTTTCACGGCGGGTGAAATTTCTGGCCGGTGACCTACAAAAATGCGCAGCGATCCACCATGAATGGGCAGCAATTCCACATCCTGTATGGTGAGTCTGTGACGTGAGAATAGTTGCTGCAATGCCGTCATGGTGAAATAGCACAGGTGCTCGTGATAGATCGTGTCAAATTCAACGTTGTCGATCAGGATCTTCCCATAGGGAAATTCTATAGCCGCCACCCCACTGTCATTCAACAGGATGGCGATCCCTTCGACCACACCGTTCAGATCCGCCACATGAGCCAGCACATTGTTGGCGTGCATCACGTCCGCGCCCTGTGGATATTTCTTGCGCAATTCGGCGGCAAATTCAGCCGAGAAGAATTCCGGCAGTGTGGGAATACCCTGCTCATTGGCGACCCGAGCGATATTGACTGCCGGCTCCACACCCAGTACGGGCACGTTCTTCTCTTTATAATGCTTGAGAAGGTATCCATCGTTGCTGGCAATTTCGACCACCAGACTGCCCTGATCCAGTCCGCGGTCTTTTATCAGGCGGTGGGCAATGGAGCGCGCGTTTTGGATGGCCGCGTCGGAGAAGGAAGAAAAGTAGAAGTAATCCCTGAAGAGTCTCTCCGGCGAAACCGTCTCGGAGATTTGCAGCAGTTTGCAATTCGGGCAGAAGCATAATTCAAGAGGGAAAACATCTTCGGGTTGTTTTAACTGCTCGCGGGTCAGCAGGGCATTGGCCAGGGGAGTTTTCCCTAGCGAAAGAATCTGGATTAATCCCGTTTCCCCACAGGAGCGGCACCGGGTGTCAAGTATTGTCAATGTAAACCATCCTGATAGAAAGTAATAATAAATTCAAAATCAGTCAGTTGATTATAAATGAATACGTCAGGGCTGTTATCATTAGTTTACAGTTCAAGGTAAAATTCTATAGAAAGTGAGAGGAAACCATTAAGGAAAAAGGGATGCAAACCATCATTCTCGCAGGCGGACTGGGAACCAGACTGGCCGAAGAGACCGAAACACGCCCGAAACCTCTGGTGGAGATCGGTGCTCAACCCATCCTCTGGCATATTCTGAAACATTACAATTTTTACGGGCACAACGAATTTTTTATCGCCCTGGGTTATAAGGGTGAGATGATCAAACGATTCTTTCTGGATTATTCCAATTTAAACGGTCAGATCACCACCATAGATATGCAATCCGGAAAAGTGAGTTCAAACCAGACGAACTGCGAACCCTGGATCGTTCATCTGGTGGATACCGGACAGAACACCAACACCGGCGGCCGCGTGAAACGCATGGCACCGTTGATCAAAAAAGCTCCGTTTTTCATTACCTACGGCGACGGCGTCAGTAATATCGACCTGAACGCTCTGCTGGCTTTTCACAAATCCCAGAAGAAGATGGTGACCATTTCCGCCGTAAGACCGCCGGCCCGCTTTGGCGGCCTGGAATTTGACGGCGACCTGGTGGTGCGGTTTACGGAAAAACCGCAGACTGGTGAAGGATGGATCAATGGCGGTTTCATGGTTTGCGAACCGGAGTTGATGGATATCATCAAAGACGACGGCAGCAGCCTTGAAGCTGACGCGCTGGATTACCTGGCCTCGACGAATCAAATTGCCGCGTACAAACATTATGGATTCTGGCAATGCATGGATACGCTGCGTGACAAGCGGCTGCTTGAATCGATGTGGCAGAATGGGAACGCTCCATGGAAGATCTGGCAATGAGCAATTTCTGGTTGGACCGTCCTGTATTCGTAACCGGAGCCACCGGCCTGGTGGGCTCATGGCTGGTAAAACGCCTGCTCGAGCAAAAAGCCGATGTGATCTGCCTGGTGAGGGACTGGGTTCCCCAATCAGAGCTGGTGCGCACCGGATTGATCCAGCAAGTGAAAACCGTACGCGGCGATGTCCGCGATCAGGCGCTGCTGGAACGCATTCTGGGTGAGTTCGAGATCGACACGGTGATCCATCTGGCAGCCCAGACCATCGTCACCATCGCCAATCGGAATCCGGTTTCCACGTTTGAGACAAATATCGGCGGAACCTGGGCGCTGCTGGAAGCCTGCCGGCGCAGCCCGAAGGTAAAACAGATTGTCGTCGCCTCTTCAGACAAAGCCTACGGCGATCAGGAAGTCTTGCCCTACGATGAAAGTATGCCGCTGCAGGGATTGCACCCTTATGATGCGAGCAAATCCTGCGCGGATTTGATCGCCCAGACCTATGGGAACACCTACGGACTTCCGGTGGTCATCAGCCGGTGCGGCAATTTCTACGGCGGAGGCGACCTCAACTGGAACCGCATCATCCCGGGCACCATCCGCTCGGTGCTGCGCGGTCAACGGCCGATCATCCGTTCGGATGGGGAATACATCCGCGATTATTTTTATGTGGAAGATGGCGCCGCCGCGTATACCCTGCTGGCCGAAAAACTGGCAGCACTGCCGGAACTGCGTGGAACCGCCTTCAATTTCAGCAACGAGATTCAGGTGACGGTCTTGCAGGTCGTGGAAAAAGTTTTAAAAATGATGAACTCCAACCTTCAGCCAGATGTGAAAGGTGAAGCTTCCAATGAGATCCGCCACCAGTACCTGTCGGCGGAACGCGCGCGTACCGCTCTTGGCTGGAGCCCCATGTTCGATCTGGATGAGGGTTTACGCAGGACCATCCAGTGGTATGAAGCCTTTCTGAAAGAAGATTGACAGTCCTTTTCACCGATAAGGTGTTCACTGATCAATCGAACCGCACCGTGTAAATATGATCTTCCAAAAGACTGACTTTGACGGAGTGTACGTCATAGAACCGGAGCCGCGCAGCGATAACCGGGGATTTTTCGCGCGCGTCTGGTGCGAAGATGAATTATCAAAACACCACCTGAATACCAGAATCGCCCAGTGCAGCATTTCATTCAATAAATTCAGAGGCACTCTGCGCGGAATGCACTTTCAGGATAATCCTTTTCCCGAGACCAAGATTGTGCGCTGCACTATGGGGTCGATCTTCGATGTCGTGATCGATCTTCGGTCTGATTCGCCCACATACACCCGCTGGTTTTCCGTTGAGTTATCGCAGGAAAATCGCAGAATGTTATATATTCCCCACGGTTTCGCCCACGGCTTTCAAACCCTGACCGATGGTACGGAAATCTATTATCAAATTTCGGAATTCTTTCATCCGGAATGTTCCCGCGGGGTGCGCTGGAACGATCCCTGTTTCAGCATCGACTGGCCGCTGGGAAATCCAATCCTGTCCGACCGCGATCTCACATACCCGGATTATTTTCCAGCCGCGCCTTCCAGTAAACGATAGTCTCTGTTAAACCCTCTTCCAGAGAATATTTTGGCGCCCAGCCGGTCAGGTTTTTCAACCGGGTATTATCGCCTACGATGAACGGGGGATCCCATTCCCGATAGGGAAGATTACCAATTTTCAGCAAATCCCGTTTGTGCAGCAGATCACCAACGGTGCAAAGATAATCTTTCAACGATACCGATATACCGGAACATACGTTGAAAATCCCCTGACTGGCGTTCTGCAAAATAGCATAGAAAGCACCGGCAATATCTTCGACATACAGATAATCACGAACCTGTTCACCGGGGGTGGTGGAAAACTCCTGCCCTTTCAACAATGCCAGAATAGCGGCCGGGGTGATGCGGTTTTCGGCTTCACCCGGCCCGTAAGGGAAGAACAATCTAGCCCAGGAAAAATCAACTTTACTGATCCCGGAAGAATCTTGAATCCTGCGCAGCAGTTGCAGTTTGGCATCCGCGTACGGCGTGGAAGGACCTGTGGCAGAATTTTCGGATAAGACATCCGGACTTTCGGCATACTCCGCGCAGGTGCCCGTAAAGACAATTATTTTCACACCCATATCCACCAGATCTTCGAAGAACGAAAAACTGGAGCGGGTCAAATCTGTATTCTGGTCAGAATACAGATAATTTTTGCCAGTATTCCAGGCAAGATTGACGCAGGCATCCGGCTGCCATTCAGCTATAGTTTTTCTACTTTCCTGCGTCAATTCCAGGTCTCCGCGAATAAGAGCGATCCTGTCCAACTCTCCGGCGATCCGGTCGCAGACTTCATTCTCCGGGATTAACGCCAGTATCTCGCAATCCCTACGCAGGAGAAATCTGACAAGATTCGAGCCAATAAAGCCGTTCGCTCCGGTGATCAAGATGCGCATTTCATTTCCTCAATCCGGTATATGTGTAACCAGCAACACCCGCATTCTATCATCCGGTAAGGCCGAAATCCGATAATTGAATAAGGTAAAATACCTGAAAAGCATAGAAATGATAGTCATTTGTGAAGTGAACTGATCATTACTTTATTATGCCTCTTTCAGGATAAATATGGACCCTATTGAAGAATTCAAACAGGAACGCAAACAGGCTATCGCTTTGATGGCACAAGACCAGGAATTGAAACAAAAATCCATCGACTGGATGATTCACGCCGACAGATACAAATACAGTTACAACTTCTCCTGGCTGGGCCGGCCGGTCATCAAACTACCCGCGGATATTCTAGCTTTACAGGAGATCATCTGGAATGTCAAACCGGATTTGATCATCGAAACCGGCATTGCCCACGGTGGCAGCATTGTCTTTTCTGCCTCCATGCTGGAGATCATCGGTAAAGGCGAGGTGGTGGCTGTGGATATCGATATTCGCGCGCATAACCGCCGGGAAATCGAAGCTAACCCGATGATGAAACGCATCACCATGATCGAAGGTTCCAGTGTGGATCCCGCGATCGTTGACAGGATCAGACAGATAGCCATTGGTAAAGAAAGGGTGATGGTATTCCTAGATTCTCTGCATTCCCACGAGCACGTTCTGGCGGAATGCAGGGCGTATGCAGATATCGTCACGCCCGGCTCTTATATGGTGGTGATGGATACCTATGTTGAGCTTTTCCCCAAAGGCTACTTCCAGAACCGGCCCTGGGATAAAGGGGATAATCCCATGACAGCCATGCAGGCCTTTTTGAAAGAAAATCCAAATTACGCCATCGATCATGAGATCACGGATAAGTTATTGATCAGCGAAGGAATTGACGCCTACTTGAAGCGCTTGCGATAGAAAAAAGGTAGATAATCCGGCGTGATACAATTTGCTCGTGGTAATCAAACGACATCACCGTTATTGTACGGTTTGTTTCGTTGAAATTATTGGCGATTATTCGGTATAAATTTCATGCGTTTTTGCGCTCATTGAAAGGAGCAACTGCATGGCAGTAAGAATTCATCCAACATCTGATGTGGCCGCCGACGCTGTGATCGGTGATGGAACAGCCATCTGGCTGTTCTGCCAGATTCGTCCGGGAGCACACATCGGGAAGAATTGCAATCTGGGTAAAGGTGTGTATGTCGATAATGATGTGCATATCGGTGATAATGTAAAAATTCAAAACAATGTATCGGTATATCATGGCGTTACCCTCGAAGACGGTGTCTTTGCCGGGCCGCATGTCTGCTTTACCAACGACCTGCGACCGCGCGCTGTCAACCCGGATTTGAGCGTCAAAAGCGCCGACGACTGGGTGGTGACAAAAACCCTGGTAAAAAAGGGCGCCGGACTGGGTGCCAATTCGACCATTCGCTGCGGGGTGACCATCGGCGAATGGGCGATGGTCGGTTCGGGCAGCGTAGTCACCCGTGATGTTCCAGACCATGGTCTCGTGTTTGGCAATCCCGCACGGCTGCACGGATTTGTGTGCGCCTGTGGCGAGAAACTGGTCAAAGGCGAGGTAAAAGGTAAGATAATGGCGGCAGTCTGTCCGGATTGCCATTCAGTAGTAGAAATTCCTCTTGAACTCTGGGAGAAGGCAAAATGATAAATATGGCCAGGCCGCAAATCGGCGATGATGAAAAGAAAGCAGTATTGGAAGTTCTGGATTCGGGGATTATTGCCCAGGGTCCACGCACAAAGGCATTCGAAGAAGCCTTTGCCAGCATGTGCACCACCAAACATGCCATTGCCACGTCTTCAGGTACGACCGCGTTGCATGTTGCCATGCTGGCACATAAGATCGGCGCCGGTGATGAAGTGATCACATCGGCATTTACCTTCATCGCCTCAGCCAACAGCGTGTTGTTCACTGGCGGGCGCCCGGTCTTCGTGGATATCGATCCCCGCACGTTTAATTTGAATGTGGATCAAATCGAAGCAGCCATCACGCCGCGGACGAAAGCCATCCTGCCCGTCCACTTATTTGGCCTGTGCTGTGATATGGACCGCATCATGTCTATTGCGAAGAAACACAATCTGGTCGTGATCGAAGATGCCTGCCAGAGCCACGGCGCCACCTACAAGGGTAAAAAAGCCGGTTCTTTTGGCACAGGGACTTTCTCCCTCTACCCGACTAAGAACATCACCTCCGGCGAGGGCGGTATGATCACCACCAGCGACGATGCGATTGACGAAGCTTGCCGGGTGATTCGCAATCATGGAATGCGCAAACGCTATTATCACGACGAATTGGGCTTCAATTTCCGCATGACTGACATGCATGCCGCGATTGGACTGGCGCAGATCAGCAAACTGGAGAAGTTCAACAAAAAACGCCAGGAAAATGCCGCCTATTATGACAAAAATTTAAAAGGTGTTATCACCCCCTTCGTTCCCGATGGCTGCGGTCATATTTACCACCAGTACACCGTGCGTGTTCCCAATGGCAAACGGGATGCCCTGCGCGCCTACCTGGCCGAACATGAGATAGGTTCTGAGGTGTATTATCCCGTACCGATCCACAAACAGAGTTTCTATATAAAAGAGTACGGCTACAACATCTCACTTCCCGAGACGGAAAAAGCGGCGAACGAAGTGTTGTCCATCCCGGTACATCCCGGGATCACTGCGGAAGACCGGGAAAAAGTAGCCAATACCATCAACGAATTCATGGCAAAGGGATAGACCGTGGCCAATCCAATTAAAACCGCAGTGATCGGAGTCGGGTCCATGGGAAAGAACCATGCCCGGGTATATTCTGAACTGGCAGAAGCGGAACTGGTTGGTGTTTCAGATGCCAGTGCGGCGACAGCCGAATCCATCGGCACCATTTTCGGCACGCATGCCTATGCTGATTACCGGGAACTGCTCGAGAAAGAAAAACCGGATGCGGTAAGCGTTGCCGTTCCGACGGCCATGCATGAGCAGGTCGTCACCGACGCGTTAAAAGCCGGAGCTCATGTTCTGGTCGAAAAGCCTATCGCTGCCACGATCGAAGAAGGCGAACGTTTGATTTTGCTGGCAAAGAAGCTGAATCGCAAGCTCATGGTCGGCCATATCGTACGCTTCAATCCTGCCATCCAGGAATTGAAGAAGCGTCTGGACTCCGGAGAACTGGGTCGTATCTATCAGGTATTCTGCCGTCGTGCCGGTCCATTCCCTGCCCGCATTCGGGATGTCGGTGTGGTGATCGACCTGGCGCCGCATGATGCGGACATCATCCGTTACCTGACCGGGCTGGATCCGGTCCGCCTGTATGCCGAAACCGAACAGCGCATTCACACCGAACACGAAGACCTCCTCTTTGGCATGCTGCGTTTCCCGGATGGAATTACCGCGGCCGTTGAGATCAACTGGCTGACTCCCACCAAAATCCGTGAGGTGCTGGTACTTGGAGAACGCGGCCTTTTCCGGGTGGATGACCTGACACAGGATCTTTATTTCTATGAAAACGCTCAAGCCACCGGCCTGATCTGGGATTCACTGAAGAATCTGCGTGGCGTTAGTGAAGGCGGCATGTCACGGTATGCTATCCAACGTTTCGAACCTCTAAAAGCGGAACTGCAGAGCTTCCTAAAAGCAGTAACCGACAACACGTCCGTTCCGGTTAGCGGCGAAGATGGACTGGCAGCCCTGCGGATTGCCCTGGCACTGGTTGAAGCCGGAAAATCGCATCAGGTAATTACGTTCTAGCATCGTGCGGGGTATTCACCCCATTTAATAAAGACGGCTCCATCGGCTCGAGAGAAATTACCGGTGGAGCCAGTTTTTTTCGGGTCAATAAAGACCTGCGCAGTTTGATACAATAGCCCGTTAGTACAAGAAATCCCGGAATGGGAAATCCCGATTATCAATGGAAAATATTATGTCTCATTCATTGCTTGAGAATCTGATCACGACAAAGAAAGCCCGGCTGGCCGTTATTGGACTCGGGTATGTTGGTTTGCCGGTTGCGGCCATGTTTGCCGAAAAAGGCTATGACGTTCTGGGGATAGAGATCCGGGAAGACCGCGTCAGGATGATCAACTCCGGTAAATCACCTATCGAGGGAGATGAACCCGGGCTGGAAGAACTGCTGACAAAAGTGGTCGGCGGCAGACAGATGCGAGCATCCACCAATTATGAGGACCTGCGCGACCGGGATATCATTCTGATCGATGTAGAAACTCCGGTGGACGAGACGCATACCCCGCGGTATGCCGCGTTGAAATCTGCCTGTACAAATCTATCGGCTGTGTTGAAAAAAGGCGCTTTAGTGATTGTGGAATCGACCATTGCACCCGGCACAATAAAAGGTACCGTTTTACCCCTGCTCCAGAAGAACGGGTTGAAACTGGGTCAAGATTTCTTTCTGGGGAATTGCCCTGAAAGAGTCATGCCCGGTAAACTGCTCACCAATCTGCGCAAGATGAGCCGGGTGTGCGGCGGTGATTCTCCAGAAACGGCTTCAGTGATGGTCTCTCTCTACCGCAGTATTGTGGAAGCTGATCTGGATACCACGGATTGGGCAACGGCCGAACTGGTCAAGACCGTTGAAAACACCTATCGCGATGTACAGATCGCTTTTGCCAATGAAGTCGCGTTGATCTGCGAACAGGCCGGTGCGGATGTGTTCCGCGTTCGCGAACTGGTCAACAAGAGTCCCTTCCGCTCCATGCACCTGCCCGGCGCCGGTGTGGGAGGCCACTGCATCCCCAAAGATCCATGGCTGCTGGCATACGGTGTGGAAGGCAGCGAAGTCCCGCTGCGGCTGATCCCGGCTGCCCGGGCAATTAATGACCAGATGCCCATTCATCTGGTGAAAATGCTGCAGAACGCTCTCGAGAAATATCACAGGCCCATCGACAAAACCAGAGTGCTTGTAATGGGTTATGCCTACCTTGAGAATTCCGATGACACCCGCAACAGCCCGTCGGCCGCTTTGATCGGCGGATTGGATGCACTGGGTGCCGAAGTTGTGGTGCACGATCCGTTTGTGGAGGAATTCAAAGGGGATGTATTCGCGAAAGCGAACGGCTGTGACGCTGTCATCCTGATGGTTCGTCACGACGAATACCTGAAGCTTGACATGCAGAAACTGGTCAAGAACCTGCGCCAGCCTCTGGTAATCGACGGCCGGCGGGTGCTTGATCCACAGAACGCGGTGAAAGCCGGCATAGATCTGTGGAGTATTGGGGTCGGGAGTTGATTCTCACCAGCGGATGAAACCTGTTACCCGCAATTTGATCGCCAATTATATTGGCCGCAGTTGGGCGCTTCTCATAAATTTCATCGCCACGCCCCTGCTCATTTCTCTGCTGGGCATTGAATCGTACGGCCTGATTGGTTTCTATACAACGCTCTACGGTCTGATCAATCTTCTCGATTTTGGCGTCAGTCCGACGATCAACCGTGAACTGGCACAGTATTCGGTCGATCCGGCTCAGAGTCACCGCGGACGGGACCTCGTCAGAACGCTGGAGATCGGTTACTGGTTCATCGGGCTGGTCCTGGGCATCATCGTATATTTCGGCGCGCCTGTTATTGCCGAAAACTGGCTGCAGTCATACGAGCTTTCCAGTGACGTACTCGTTCATTCCATCCGATTGATGGGTTTTCTGGTCGTGCTGGAGTGGCCTTTCACATTCTATCAGGGCGCTCTGCTCGGGATGCAAAGGCATGTCATTCTCAATGTGATCAACATTGCCAACAGCCTGTTGAAATTCGGCGGTGCACTCCTCATCTTGAAGTTTGTTTCACCGACTATCGACGCCTTTTTCACCTGGCAAATGTTTGTATCCACCATCATCATAATCGTGGAAGTGATCACCGTCTGGCGCTGCCTGCCGGCTGCTGAAGGCAGACCGTCGATTGACCTGAAAATTCTGGAGCGCGTGTGGAAATTCGCTCTCAGTCTGAATTTGATAAGCTTTCTGGGACTGGCCATTCACCAATTGGATAAAGTGCTTGTCAGCCATTTGTTCAGTCTGGACACTTTGGGTTACTACAACCTGGCTACCATGGTCAGCGGTGGATTTACTATTTTAGTCAGCCCGGTCTATATGACCTATTTCCCCAAAATGTCCACGCTTGTAGCACAAAAAGACGAAGATGCATTACGCAGGGTCTATCACCAATCCTGCCAGCTGGTCTCGGCGGCGATCCTGCCGGCAGCCACCATCGGCGCGTTCTATGCTGAAATTGTCATCCGTATCTGGACGGGAAATCCGACCGTTGCCGAAAAAACCGCACCGATCGCCGCGCTTTTGATCATTGGAACGGCCATCAACGCCCTGGCCAGTATGCCCTACGAGGCGCAGATTTCCCACGGCTGGACAGGTCTTTCCCTGACGATCAATATCATCAGCCTGCCTCTGGTGGCCATTCTAATTCTGTTGTTGAATCAGTGGTTCGGGATCAACGGTGTTTCAGGGATCTGGATCGTTTACAATCTGGGGTTGTTATTGATCTCTGTTCCCATAATGCACAAACGGATATTGCAGGGAGAGTTCGGCAACTGGTTTCGCGGGGATGTCCTGATTCCCCTGGCAATCTGTCTGGCTTTTGCGGGAGTGCTTCTGGCGGTCCAAAACAGTACTCTTGATATCCGGAATTCTGTAGCATCACTCGTGATTTCAGCGTTCATCCTTCAACTGACAGTCCTGTTTCTTGTCCCCTTCACCAGAACGAAGGCAATCAACCTGATCGGAAAGGTGCTTCATAGACAAAACCATGCCATCTGAAAGTGATATAAATCGCAAGACCGCCAAACCTGTATTGACCATCGCGGTCGGCGCTTATAATGACGCCCGATTTCTGCCCGGCTGCCTGGAGGCACTTCTCGGTCAGACTTTTTCCAGTTTTAAAATTATCATTTCCAACAACGCATCCACAGATGAAACACCGCAAATTCTGGAAGACTATCAGAAGAAAGATGCACGGATTGAGATCATCCATCAACCTGAAAATATCGGTTTGACCAACAACTATAACTTCTTGAAGAGCCAGGCTGATACGGAATTCTTCATGTGGGCAGCCTGTGATGACCGCTGGGATCCCACTTATGTAGAAACGATCATGACAGGCATGTTGAAAGATCCGTCCGTTGTCCTGGGTTTCACTCCCTATCAATACTTCAACGAAGAAGGTGAGAGATATGGATCGATCCGCGCTTTTGATTATTCGGGAAAATCAGCCTTCTCGCGCCTTCTGCGCTTCTTTTTGACCTATGATGACGGCATGACATACGGTATTTACCGCACTGAAGCCGTCAAAGACTGCCATTTCCCGATCTGGTGGTGGATCAACCGCAACACACCCATGAACAACGCCTACGCCTTTCTCGTCTATGTGCTGGCCAGAGGGCAATTCCATCTGTATGGAACAGAACCTCTCTGGCTGAACTGTATTAAAACCACCAGTCACTATGAGCCATTTCGCAAGAAACAGAATGTCTTCCTGTTCCTGCTGTTCTTTCTGATAAGAAAGTTCAACCTGATCATTATTCAATTCAGGAACATCTGGCAGGGTGCGAACAATATTTTGCTGGCGCTGGTTCTCCTGCCAATCCTGATATTGCGCGTTCTGGTCGATTTCCTCATGATCATTATTAATCCGATCCGGAAACGACTTGTAAGAACCGGGAATCATGCGTAAATCCATCTGGACTCTTGTTTTGCTGGGTTTGCTGATCTTTTGCGCGTACATCCCTTTGAATAACAGGGGCGCGGCGGATGATCATGAACTGGGGCGCAATTCGGTGGATGAGAGTTTTCAATATCCGTTTCTTATCCACATGATCACTCCCGGTGAAACAGCCGCCGAAACCCGCTGGCGTCTGATCTCTTATGGACACTATATCTACGGCTACCCCTTCTATGTGGCTTCCGCTCTGGTGGCCGCGCCTGTTCAGATAATATACGGCGATACTACCGAGCTGCAGGTTCAATTGATCGTCCTGCTCGAGCGTCAGTTCGTTAGTGTTCTTCCCATGCTGCTGGCCATCGGCATTTTCACTTACCTGGTCACACGTCTCCGCTCGCCGAGGATATCCGCCGCGATTTTTCTGTTCCTGTGCACAATTCCCGGGATCGTCCGTCAGAACATCTGGTGGTGGCATCCTGACGCGCTTACCATTCTCTGTGTCGCGCTGACCTTTTTTTGTCTCGACCGAGATAACCTGCGCTTTGGACGGAATTTCCTCCTGGCAGCCGTCTTTTGCGGACTGGCCATCGGAATCAAGTCCATCGGTGTGTTTTTCGCGCCGGTTATTGCATATCTGCTAATTACCGCACTGATCCAGAAAAGAATCACATTGAAAAACGCGATACTTTCTGGACTGGCATTCATAGCCGTCATGATCGCTGTAATCTTCATCAGTAATCCGCTACTTTTCATCGCTTCCGCCCGCGAGCGCATTATCCAGGTGCATATCGACCATAACTATTTTTTCACCCACGGCTGGACGGATAATGATCCCTACTCGGTAGGCTGGTCCGCCTGGCAGCCGGTGCTCTCCGGCTGGTACGGCTCCTACACCCTGTTGCTTTTCGCTCTGTTTTCCAATGGGTACAACGCAGTTCGGGGTCGAATTCAGGGGATCAGCCGCCAGTTCCTGGCCTGGATCATCCCTTTCAGCCTGTATGTTATCTACACCATCGCCGTCAAACCGGACCATTACTGGATGCCGGTCATGCTTCCTCTTTT
>JAAZMZ010000017.1 GCA_012798535.1 Leptolinea sp. | reverse complement strand
ATCGACAAATGAAAGGGAATGAAGAACCCTGATTCGCTTCTGTTTCAGATCGGCTAATCCACCCCAGAAATCATACAGTTCACCGTGATGACGGCTGTTGAGACGCATGGCCATGGTGTTGATGGTGAAATCACGACGATGAAGATCCAATTTAATGCTGCTGCGTTCCACAGTGGGCAGTGCGGTGGGGTATTCATAAAACTCGGTGCGGGCGCTGATGAAATCCAGAAAATCGGGGAACTCACGCGCATCCAGCGATTCTTCCACTGCCAGTTGAATGGCCAGTTGTTCCGCGATTTCTTTGATCTGCCATTTTGCCGTACCAAATCGGCTGTGGGTTACCACCCGGCCTCCGTATTGCTGGCTGATGAAATGTGCCAGCCGGATGGCATCACCTTCCACGACGATATCAAAATCCTCACCGGGATGGCCCAAAAGGAGATCCCGCACAAAACCGCCTACAATATAAATTGGAAGGTGCAGCTTCTCGGCCTGCTCGCGGATCCCCTGGAGCAGGGCATTTCTTGCCGGGGAGAGTGAATTTTTTAGTTTTCCAGCCAGGTTGATATGCCCCGGCAAACTGGCTTCACCCTGATGCAGGGTTTTCAACAGGTCGGTGCGGGTGACAATACCTATCACCTGTTTCTTTTCGGGATCAACCACTGGAACCTGCCCCCAGCCTGTGGAGGTCATAATATCCTGCAAATGATCGATCGGGTCATCGGGAGAGACGGTAACCTCGCCGGCTTCCATAAGACTGGATGTGGGCAGGTTAAGACGGTGTGAAATGGCGCGATCTACTGCGCGGCGGTTCAACAAACCGACAACCCTTCCATTATCCACCACGGGATAGCCTTCATAGCCGTATTTCTGCATCAGGCTGAGAGCTTCCTGGGCAGAAGTATCCGGTGCTATGAGCAGAGGGCGGTGGGACATGATCTTGCGAACCCGAATGGAAGGTTGAACCATATCAGGGAACAGTTTCTCGAGCTGCCTTTTCGTATCTTCCAGCAATTGCGCAAGAGTATCAGGTGCAACCTCGCCGGTAGGATGAAGTAGGGCGGCACTGGCGCGTTCATGTCCGCCGCCGCCAAATATTCGCGCAATACGGGCGACATTAATACGGTCGCTGGTCGAACGGGCGATCAGCCGTACACCGTCGCGGGTAATTACCAGAACAAACAATGCATCCGGATCCAGAAGATCGCGTAGCTTGTGCGCGACGGACGATATCTCTTCATCCATATCTTCTCCATGACCGGAGACAATGGTCACGGTGTGTCCATGGATATGATGGGTTTCAGCCGACGCCAACAGACGGTCATACAGCAGACGCTGTGACGCGGACAGGGGTGGATTAAGAAAATTAGCGGCGATCTTCAAACTGGCTCCCTGATCCATGAGATACGCGGCAGCCCGCACATCACGTGCGGTGGTCGAAGCGTATGTCAGAGAACCGGTATCCTCATAAATGCCCAGCATCAAAAGGGTGGCCTGAATGGGATTAATACCTGCGTTATGATCACGGATATGTTCAATGAAGAGAGTGGTACACGCGCCGGTATTATCCATAGAGAATTGCCAGTCCGGTGAAATGTCCGCGCGCTTATGATGATGATCGATTACGCGGATGCGGGTGGAGCGGCGCATTCCTTTGACCGTCACCAGAGATTGGGTATCGACCAGAATGATGGATTCCACCGGATCACCGGATAAGTCCTTCTGATCCACAAAGGGCAGCTCTGATCCATACAGGTTCTGGAAGGCGCGAACGTTGCGGTTCAGGCGCGAAGGTAACACGGGAATGGCTCCTTCATGGATCAGCGCAGCTCCCAGAAGGGATCCAATGGCGTCAAAATCAGCCTGGTCGTGGGTTAAAATGAGCTGCATAGTTGTATTTTATGCCAAAACGCACATCCTCATGTAAGAATCCACCTTCTACAAATCTGCCGTGGCTGTTTTCCGAGATTGTTAAAACTACTACAATGACTACAGTTGAAACCAGGAAAAAAGGACAATAATGGAAGAAAGAAAAACGCTGCTTGCCGTGCTTGCTCATCCGGATGATGAGACCTTCGGAACCGGTGGAACTCTGGCATTGTACTCGCGCCGTGATGTTGATGTGTATCTGATATGCGCCACGCGGGGTGAAGTCGGCGAAATGCCGCCCGAATTGATGGATGGATTCGCGACTATCGGCGAAAAACGAGAATCAGAATTACGTTGCGCCGCCCAGACGCTGGGAGTCAAATCAGTGTTCTTTCTGGGCTACCGGGATTCGGGAATGCCCGGCACGGCAGATAACCGGCATCCACAGGCTCTGGCAGCCCAGCCGGTTGAAAAAGTAGCGGTTGAAGTCGCCCGATATATTCGAGAAATTCGCCCGCAAGTCGTGATCACTTTCGATCCAATAGGCGGTTACTATCATCCGGATCATATTGCGATCCATAAAGCCACCGTTCGGGCGTTTGACCTGGCTGCCGATTCCGGTGTGGTCATGGACGGTCTTGAACCATACAGGGCGGATAAATTGTATTATCAAACCATGCCGCGTACTTTTTTACGGTTAGCGGTGCGAATGTATCGGTTGTTTGGCAAAAACCCGCGGAAATTCGGCGCCAATCAGGATATCGATATGGTGGCCATCTCAGAAGTGGAATTCCCGATCTCAACGCGAATCAATTGCCGTCAGGTTGCCGAAATTCGGGATGCCGCTTCTGCTTGTCATGCCAGCCAGGGTGGGACAAGTATGGTAACCGGGATTGCTGGCTGGTTCAGGCGTCAATTCGGATCCGTGGAGGAGTACATGCGTGCCATTCCATCCGCGAAACCGGGTGAAAAAGAGACTGACCTGTTTGCCGGCCTGAATTAAACCCTCACGGGCTCAAAGGTCAAATTGTGCATCGATGCCGTATCCGGGTCTGGAAACATCCCGATTAAAATCGGGGTCGTCCGGATCACCGGTGATAAATTGAATATCCACCTTCACTGGAAGATCATCAATCCATGATTCTGCCGGATTGAAATGCTGCCATATCTCTCGAGAGGGCGATTGAACGGCGAGGTGATGCCGGTTTAGATAATCAATGATTTGTCGGTAACCTATCCAGATGCCTTCATAAAATCCTTCATACCTGATGCTAATCGATCTTGTACCGGTCAGCGTACGCCTGTTCACACCGTTCCCCGAAAAAGTCTCATCCACAGGGAAACAGCACTCCAGATCCCGCTCGTCTTTATACTGGTGATCATCATGGAACAGGATGATGGGCTGACCGATGACGGATGATCCACAGGCCTGATATAAAGTCGCAAGGTGGCTGCCAATTTCGGCTGTTGTACCGTAAAACCTCTCACAGGCAACCGAAATAGTAGCCGGAGTTGAAGACTCCAGACGGCCGACGGCATTTAGTGCTGACGGCTGACCATGAAAAAAAGCATGGATAGTCTCCTGTGAAATTCCCAACTTTTCAAGGGAAAGCTCTTTAGCTATACACCCTTTCCTCATGAATTCAAGCAATTTTTTACTATCTTTATGGTTTGCCAGTACATTTTTGATCGTTTCTGTGGAAATTCCCAGCCGGTGAAAACGATGAACCACTTCTACGGTGTTAAAGCAATTTTCGTCATAATACCGATGGCGCGTGAATTTATCGATGCGTGAGGGAATAACCAGCCCTTCCTGGTGATAGTGATGCAGGGTTTTTCCGCTTATTCGGGTGATTTTCGAAAGGTCACCAATAGAGTATTCCACAGTCGCCTCCAAGGAGTTCGTAATGAAAGGTCAAGAAAGACTCGTGTACTTTGATCATATTGTATGGAATTATTCCATTACATACCGGTTGATATATCTCATTAGAATATAACGTAAAGGAAGGCGGATTTTAGGCGTGGATATTGACCGCGATTTTATTCCTGATGGTTTTGGTAATAGCATCCTCATTCTCATTCAAAATGAACTGGATCTCCGTGAGATACTTTTCAGGATCTCCCGGCAATATTTTACCTGCACCTTTCAGGTATATTTCTCTTGAAGGCGGCATGATGGGTAGGTTTCTTTTATTCAGATAATCTACGATCTTTTGATAGGCTTTCCAGATGGTCGAATAATCCCCTTCGTGCATGATGGAGACCATTTTTCCGCCTTTGAGAGTCGTGTAGTTGATGCCCGCTGCCGGCATCTTTTTTCGGATCGGCATGCAGCATTCAATATTCATATTCTCGTCGGCATGGTGCTCGTCATGATACAGACAGAAAGCCGGTCCATTGGCCACCGTGTTGAATATTTCGGATAACCGGGTCATGTGACGGCTAATTTCGGAATACTGGCCTTTAAAACGGATGGAAGCCATGAACAGATCTGGAACCTCCTTGACCGTTAATTCTCCTTCCGGTTCCGGTATGCTGGTTTCAGATCGGATGAAAGCTTCGATTTTTTCCCGAATGGCCGCATTTTCAGCCATTTCCTCATCCACTTCCGCCAGCCTGGTTCGCATGTAGGCGATCAGGCTCCGGTCATCATTGTATTTTTCAAGGATCTCTTTTATAGTTTCGAGGGAAAACCCCAGCTCTTTTAGACGGTTGATGGTTTGAACACGAGCAAGGTTCTTTTCATTGTAATAGCGATATGATGTGAAAACATCAATCCGTGTGGGGATCAACAGTCCGATTTCATGGTAATACCGCAGGGTTTTTATACCCAGGCGACAGATTTTTGAAAAATCACCGATCGAGTATTCCACACTATTCTCCAGTTTCTTTACTTATTCCTTTCCTATTCATATTTTGCCTTATTTTTTCTGTAAATCAACTCCTTTTGTATAAACTCATCGGAAAAAATGAAAACAGCCCGGTGATAATCCAACGGGCTATTAGGAATCATGCAATACCGGTGTTCTCAAGCCAGCAGGTGAAAAGCCTTTTTTTCCAAATCGGCAATCTCAGTGATCAATGGAACGGCCGCATTCATGTCATAGCTCTTCTTCAGGAGCTGATCTGTGAAAATTTCTGTAAGCTGGCCGATCAAGCGTCCGCTCTTTGCCAGAAGACTGGCAGGTTCCTCCCATTCAGGATGATTGAATTGATCTGCGAATCCGAGCAGTTCCCGCGAGAAGCGGTCGCGAACCGCGTTGTGGTTGTCCGGTTGATTGAGCTTGAAGGGAAGCAGCCGCTGGGGCAGCATGGGAACAACACTGCAGGTAAATGTTACCAGCGAGGTCAGGCTGTCTTCCATCTGCTTTTCGGTTAATTCACGCGGCCAGTTAGTGATATCCGCACAAAGTTTACGCAAGCCTTTGATGCCCATGAATCCCACCGGCGGATTCAAGATCAGATTCGCTTTCTTTTTCAATCCTTTTGTGACAATCTCTTCCAATGTGGCAATTCGATCATTGAATTCCAGAATGAAGAGCGTGTTCTTTTTTCCCTGTCTGGGTACATTCACATTCCAGGCTTCCTTCAGATCGGTGAGCGGGATGGACTGCACTTCAGTAAGCCCGTTATCCTGAACATAGGCAACCTGCTTCACTTCATCACAACCAACGAGCAGCACATAATGTTGTGGAATGTGGACGGTGTGGTAGAAACGCGGGTAATACGGAAGATGATACATATCGATCAGCCCCAGAATAACGGGAAAACCCCGTTCCAGGCTTTGCCTTACCAGCTTCCACGAGGCGGGAAAGCTTTTACCTTCCGAACAGGTCCAGCAGTAACCAATGATATCGGCAAGCAATTCGTGCTGGGGACGGCCGGTACCGGTTCCCCAGAACACAAGACGGGGTGAGGGAGCATTTTTCTGTTTGATATACCCAAAGCCCATCATGCTCAGGTCCATCAGGAAATACCCCGGCAGCCGGAAGCCGGTTTTCCATTCGTACATATCCTCCAACCCGTTGATCGGACAGGCGAAATCAGCCACCTTATGTGGCAAATGCAGACAGGTCATTCATCTCTCCTTTTACTTGATGTGTGATCTTCAGCCTGCATAGCTTAATCCCTCCAGTGGCTGGAGAGTCAAGACTTATATGTTGATGATAATAAAAACGATCCACCTATTTTAGATGGATCGTCTGTCTATTCAGACTGGTGTTAATTGGTTTTAATTTTCAACAGACTGTATATTGGACAATAACCAATTATTCCTGTGAGCAGGGGGATAAAACCCAGGATCTTGAATACTGTCCCCCACGTTCCGGTGACCATACCGCCAAAACCCAGAACGAGCAAAGCAACTCCCAGAACAATCCGAATGCCGCGATCGATGGATGATTCATTCATTTTCATTTTTTCCTCCAATAGTATATGCTACTTATAAGATAGAATATATCCCAAATAGTTACATATTCCCATTCAGAGGATGGAAAGCATCAATCCTGATGATGTTGGACGGCCTCGTGAATGGCTGACAACAGGGAAGCGCGGTGTTCCGGCGCGATGCGCGCTTTTCCTGAAATTCGGTATGCCTCTATGGTTTCCTGCAGTGTGTGCAGCGCGGTGGTGCAATTCGGGCAGGCAGCCATGTGCTTTTCCGCCTGTTCCAAAATCTCTATCGGCAAATCTCCATCGATATAATCTGACAGGCACTTAACAATATCTTCGCAATTCATGGGTATCTCCTCTTCAGGCGCCGGTCATTTCGGCAAAATATTCCGACAATATCTCACGCAAAGCCAGACGGGCGCGGTGCAGTCGAACTTTTACCGCGGTTTCGGTCAATCCCAGCACCTCAGCCACCTGGGCGGTGGGTTGATCTTCCATATCACGAAGGAAGAAAACCACCCGGTATTTTAAAGGCAGAGATTGGATCGCTTTTTGAAGGTGTTCCGCTGCTTCTGAATCAGCCAGCATTTGTTCCGGCGTCATAGTCCATTCAACGAGAGAACGTGGAAGAGGAAAGGATGATTCCTCGTCCGGTTCATCTTCCGGCAAAGGATCTTCACGCCGGGAACGAAGCCGGGCCAGAGCGGCATTGTAAGCAATGCGATACAGCCACGAACTTAGCCTGGAACGGCCTTCAAAGGTTTCACGATGGGTTATAGCAGACACAAATGTTTCCTGTACAACATCTTCCGCACTGTCCGCATCTCCCAGAAGATTCACCGCCAGCCGGTAAATCGGATCGGCATAGGTATCGAATAGTTCAGACAACGCCGGGGCCGGGTCGGATGAACGAAAGCGGGCAAACAGATCATCTTCTGAGGTTGTCCTGTTAATCATTGGATGTGCGATCCTGTCTATGGTTACAGAGCGTTAATCTTCAACCGGTTTGACCAGTGGTGTGAAGGTCAGTGTATCGCCGGAGCGATCCACGAAGATGGTTTCACCCTGCTTAAAATCCCCGGCGAGGATCTTCAATGCCAGGGGATCCTGTAATTCACGCTGGATGGCGCGTTTCAACGGCCGGGCGCCAAAATCGGGGTCATAACCGGTTTCTCCCAGCCAAAGGCGGGCGGCCGGGGTCACTTCCAGACCGAATCCCTTTTCCGCGAGCAGTTGGGCTACACGCTTCAATTGTATGCCCACGATTTCAGCAATATCCTCACGTGTGAGCGCGTGAAAGACCACAATCTCATCAATGCGGTTGAGAAATTCAGGGCGGAAATGCGCCTGCAGTACACGGGTGATCTCATCGCGCTGGATCGGTTTCTCGCGGTCAAGCCATAATTCACCGCCCAGGTTGCTGGTCATAATGACCACCGTGTTGCGAAAGTCTACCGTACGTCCCTGCCCATCGGTTAGACGCCCGTCATCCAGCAATTGCAGAAGCACGTTGAAGACCTCACTGTGCGCTTTTTCAATTTCATCGAACAGGATGACGCTGTAAGGACGGCGGCGGACCGCTTCTGTCAACTGGCCGCCTTCCTCATATCCCACGTATCCCGGAGGAGCGCCGATAAGCCGCGAGACAGTGTGTTTCTCCTGATATTCGCTCATGTCAATACGGATCATGGCATGTTCATCATCAAACAGGAACAATGCCAGAGCCCGGGCAAGTTCGGTTTTCCCCACCCCGGTGGGGCCAAGGAATATAAATGAACCGATGGGGCGGTTGGGATCTTGAAGGCCGGCTCGCGCCCGCCGTACGGCGTTGGAGACCACCCGCAGCGCGTCTTCCTGTCCGATCACACGTTCGTGCAAGCGGTCTTCCATGTGAAGCAGTTTCAGAGTCTCGCCTTCCATCAACCGTGAGACCGGGATATGCGTCCAGCTTGAAATGATCTCGGCGATCTCTTCGGCATCTACTTCCTCTTTCAACAGGGCTCCCTGTTCCTGAAGCTGTTTCAATTTCTGGTCGGCCTCTTTTTGCCTATTTTCCAGGTCGCGCAGGGTGCCGTAGCGCAGCCGCGCGGCTGTTTCCAGGTCAGCCCGGCGTTCGGCTTTTTCCACTTCCTGCAGAGTCTGTTCGGTCTCTTCTTTCACCTTCCGCAGGTTGGCGATGGCGGTCTTTTCGTTCTGCCAGCGGGCGGTCATCTGGGCGGATTGCTCTTTAAGGTTGGCCAGATCTGCTTCGATCTTGTGAAGACGTTCCCTGGACGCCTTATCCTTTTCCTTCTGAAGTGCCTGACGTTCGATCTCCATCTGCATGATCTGCCGGTCAACCTCATCAAGAGACTGGGGTTTTGAATCGATCTCGGTACGCAGGCGGGCGGCCGCTTCATCGATCAGGTCGATGGCCTTATCCGGCAGGTGCCGGTCGGTGATATAGCGGTTGGAAAGAGTGGCTGCCGCGATCACCGCGGCATCGGTAATACGCACTCCATGATGAACCTCATAGCGTTGTTTCAGGCCGCGTAAAATACTGATGGTATCTTCGACATCTGGTTCATCTACAACCACCGGTTGAAAACGACGTTCCAACGCAGGGTCCTTTTCCACATTCTTGCGGTATTCGTCCAGCGTGGTGGCGCCGATTAAATGCAGTTCACCGCGCGCCAGCATTGGTTTAAGCATGTTGCCGGCATCCATAGCACCTTCCGCCGCGCCCGCGCCCACCACGGTGTGCATTTCATCAATGAATAGAATGATCTCACCCGAAGATTCACTGATTTCTTTGAGAACAGCCTTCAGGCGTTCCTCGAACTCGCCGCGGTATTTGGCTCCGGCAATCAACGCGCCCAAATCGAGCTGCACCAGGCGTTTATTCTTAAGACCCTCCGGTACGTCACCGTTGACCATACGCTGCGCCAGACCTTCCACGACGGCCGTCTTGCCGACACCGGGTTCGCCGATCAGCGCCGGGTTATTCTTGGTACGCCGTGAAAGGATTTGCACAACACGGCGGATCTCCTCATCGCGCCCGATGACCGGGTCCAGTTTGCCCTGGCGTGCCATGGCCGTTAGATCGCGCCCGTATTTTTCCAGCGACTGGTAAGTGCTTTCCGGGTTCTGAGAGGATACCCGCTGTGATCCACGGACGGCTACCAGAGCTTTGAGAATCGCATCTTTGGTGATGCCAAACTGCTCCAGCCGTCTGGCTTCCGGGCTTTCCGTCATGGCCAGCAGGATATGCTCGGTGGAGGTGTAATCATCCTGCATGCCGCGCGCGAATTTCTCCGCCGCGGTCAGTATATCTGCGGAAATCCGTGACAGGGATGACTCTCCCGCACCCGGACCTGAGACTCTGGGTTTTGATTCAAGGTCTTTCTGCAGTTCAGACATCAGGCCGGCAGTACTTCCGGAAATCCGTGTAATCAGTGCGGGAACCACACCATCCGGCTGGATCAATAATGCCAGCAAAATGTGAGTGGGTTCTATGATTTGATGCCCCAGATCGCCTGCCAATCGTTGAGATTGCAGAATGGCTTCCTGAGCTTTTTGGGTGAATTTATCGAGGTTCATAAGGGATTCTCCCTTCCATGTAATTATCAGTGAGAGGGTAATCGCGGTCTGTCTGATTCCTGTCAGATTTCTATTAGTTTTATATCAGATTCCCCATTTCTGCCTCAAAATTTATGATTCCCGGTGTATCATCCCATCTGCATGCCATTTCCTCAATTTGTTTGATTTTGCTAAACTATTAAAAATAGTATTAAAAGGTAAACATGTTGATACGACCCAGGATATTGAATATTGCTCACCGCGGTGCCCGTTCACTGGCACCAGAAAACACATTGGCAGCCGCCAGAAAAGCTCTGGAATGTGGCGCGGATCTCTGGGAATGCGATGTGGCCCTGACCTCGGATGGCGTTCCGGTGATCTTGCATGATGAGTCCCTCCGGCGGACGTCCAATGCCAGTTCTGTTTATCCGAATCGCAAACCATGGAAATTGCAGACATTCACGTTTGAAGAATTGCAAAAACTGGATTTTGGCTCCTGGTTCCTTTCCACGGATCCATTTAAGCAGATCAAGAACGGGGTTTTACAACCGGATGAATTGAAAGCTTTCGTTGGCGAACCGATCCTCACCCTGCGTGAAGCGCTTCAATTTACAAAAGAGAACCACTGGCAGATCAATGTGGAAATCAAAGATCTGCGGGGAATACCCGGAGCGAACAGTATTGTCGAAGCCGTGGTGGGTATGATCAAAGAAATGCGGATGGAAGATCAGGTCTGGTTGTCTTCATTTAACCATCAATATATTACTCGGATCAAGGAAATTTCCCCTGAAATAAAGACGGGTGCGTTGGTCGAATGGTTGGATTTGAACCCGCTGGCGCATCTACAGCAGACAAAAGCACAGTCGTATAATCCCGGTATCCGGCTGGCAAATCCCCGCGTGATCCGCAGCATACGCGAGCAGGGTTTCGATGTCTTTGTCTGGACGGTGAATAAAGAAACGTCCATGCGTAAATTGATTAAAGCCGGGGTGAGCGGGATTTTCACCGATTTTCCGCATGTGTTGAGGGACGTACTCGACAGTTACGCGCGTTGAAACCGTGCAGTTAAATTCCATATATCCCTTACCTTTCCACTTTGTGGATTGGTGTTATGTCTGGGATGGATCATTCAGGCGGGTAGATTTTTTCCGGTTTTATCCGTTTCCCGGGGCGTTCTATCAATTCCAGTGTTACCCCGAGAAATTTCTCCGTATCCAAATAGGCGAAATGCCCATCGCCATCCGCCCCGAAACCCGAGCCATCCATTGTCATAGGCAGACCGGCTTCTTCCGCCTCTCTCAGAGCAGACTTCATATCATCGGTCAGTAACCCGAAGTGGTGTACACCATAACCGTGTTCCCTTACAAAATCGGCGTAGACCGATTCGCCTGCCACCGGTTCGATCAGTTCGATGCGCATCGGTCCAAAATTGGAGAGAGCAACCCGCATGCAATAGTCCGCCGATTTTCCCTGATAATGCATTTCTTTCACAAACGGTTTTTTATAAGTATAGAAATGCCAGGGACCAATTCCAAATAATCGATAATAGGCTTCCACCACAGGTTCAAGCTCCGGAACGATGATGCAAACCTGGGCAATCCCATTGTTTAAGAACGATAAAGGTGTTTTCATTGGATCCTCATATAAAAAATTTTGAAAAATTATAGCATTCGAGACCGGCCGGATTTGGCCTGCACCTGCTGGTAAAATTCATCCTATCCCCGGTTTCTGGATCCATCGTGAAAAAATTTCTGTCAGCCAATACATTCGAATTGATTATTGTTACCATCGTTCTGATTTCTTCGCTCTACGTGGTATGGGCTCCGGCGAACAGCTTGATGAACTGGTACAGCACCGATGATGCGTTTTATTATTTCAAGACCGCGCAAAATGTTTCTGAAGGCTACGGACTGACCTTTGATCGAATTGGCCGGTCCAGCGGCTTTCATCCGTTGTGGATGCTGGTATGCATTCCGGTGTTCAGCCTGGCGCGGTTTGATCTGGTGCTTCCTCTTCGGGTTCTGGTGCTGGTGGCCGGTTTTTTCAATGCCGGAACCGGCATTCTCCTGTACCGCATGACAAAAAAGGTGATCAGTCAACCGGCGGCCGTGATAACAGCGCTCCTCTGGTTGTTGACACCTGGTATTCAGGGGGTCACCTCTCGCCTCGGTATGGAAAGCACCATCAGCGCCTTCTTTATCGTGTTCCTCCTGTTCAAAGTTTCTGGCTATCAACCGGTGGAAGAAGGCCCATGGAACGAGCGGATCAGGCAGGTACTGCCCACCGGACTCATTGCCGTCCTGACCATTCTCAGCCGGCTGGATAACATCTTCCTGGTGGGGATGATCGGCATCTGGCTTGTATTCCGGCGCAGCCGTCTGAATGCACTGCTATTGATCGACATGGCCTTTTGTTATCTCATTCCCATTGCCGCAGCCTTCTGGCGGTTAAAACCCGGCGGGGAGTATTATCAATATTCCTCCTCAGTATATGTGGTGCTGGCTGTTTCCATGCTGGGGAAGCCGATCCTGTTTGAACTGCTGGGAGTATACAAAGCGCGTGGGGAAAAATCCTGGTTGAATTTAATCTGGAGAGTGGCAGCCGGGATTCTGCTGGCCGACGGATTTGCCTTCGCGCTGTTGACCGGAATGACAGCTGGGAAATTCCTTGCGGGGTATCCGCGGCTGGTTCTGGTTGCCGACCTGGTAATTTCTCTGGTCATCCTGATAGTTGTTCATCTGGCGGACCGGTGGGTGATCCAACGCGAATCCGGCAGGCAAATGATCGGAATCGGATTACGCTCGTGGAATCACTGGCTGCCGGAGGGAATCGGCTATGCCATGCCGGTTGCCGTGCTAATGGGCGCTTATTTCTGTTTCAACTATTTTTATTTTGGCACTCCAGCACCGGTCAGCGGGCAGATCAAACAGTGGTGGGGATCGCTACCCAACACGGTGTATGGCAGGCCGAATCAAGTGTGGCAAGGCTTACTGGGTTTCCCGGAAAATGAGCGCGGACCCTGGAATCCTCTCCTTTCGATCATAAATACCCCCATAGAAGAAGCCGCCGAAAAAGCCGGAATGACAATCTATGATAATCCTTATTACAACCAGATGACCATGAGCTGGATCATGACCGGGCTGGCCGCCGTCGCGCTGGTCTATCTTTACCGCAAAAAGATCATCCAGACGACTGGGGCGCTGGCCGTTCCTGCTCTGTTTGCCGGCTGCCTGTGTCAGATCGCTTCTTATATGGGTACCAGTTATGTGAATACCCGTCCCTGGTACTGGGTGCAGGAAATGGTCTTACTGGTTCTATGCGGAGGCATTTTATTCGACGCCGGTCTGCAGGTTTTCTCCCGCATGCGGGTGCCAAAGAATATCCAGCAGACGATCATTGTTTTCATTTCGATTTTTCTTTTTTATTTCTACGTGACTGATCTGGTCAGTTTCGTGCCGCCGATCGTCGATGCCGATAATGAATATCTGTATCTGGCCGGCGTCGAAGCGCTGGAAGATGAAACGCCCCCGGGAGCGATCATCGGGTCAACCGGAGGCGGCGTGGTAGCCTATTTTATTCACGACCGCACCATCATCAATCTGGATGGATTGATGAATTCGACTTATTATTTCCATCTGTTGAAGCAGGGAAAAGCCAACCTGTATATGGATGAGGTCAGGATGCAATACTTGCACGGGAACAAATACATGATCACCAGTTCCGATCCCTATATGGGGTTGTTTAAATATCGGGTGGAATTCATCAAGGATGTATGGGGTTCGGGTTTGTACCGCTACATTCCCAATAAGTGAAGTTCCCCGATCAGGTATGTATAATTTTGATATGAACATCGATCAGATCCGAAAATTATCGCCTCAGCTGTACACTATTGCCAGAAAATTTGGAATAGCTAGGATTTCCATATTTGGCTCAATAGCAAGGGGTGATTCTTCTCAAAAAAGCGATGTGGATTTCCTACTGGATATAAAGGAAGGCGCATCGCTTTTCGGCATCGCCGGTTTTACCTATGAAGCGGAAAAAATCCTGGGTATTTCTGTTGACGCTGTCCCGAGAGAATTGTTGTCACGGTTAAACGATGAGCACTTTGTAAATAACCTCTTGAGAGATTCTCTCCCATTATGAAAACTACTGAAAAGCTGATTTCCGATATGATACATGCCATAGAGGAGATCAACTCATTTCACATGACCTCTTTTTAAGAATTTGAATTGGATGGGAAAACCCAGGACGCGGTCATGTTCAATTTAATCATACTTGGTGAAGCAGCAAACAGTATCCCAGAAGAATATCAGGAAATTTATCCGGAAATACCCTGGTCATCCATGATTGGTACCCGAAATGTAATTATTCACGGGTATGATTAGATAAAACTTCCAATAGTCTGGGACATCCTGATTAAAGATCTACCAACTCTTGAAAAGAAATTGAGATCGCTGTAGAAAGAAAATCGGGCCGATTCAGGTCTTCTTATTGACCCGGAATTACGCTACCACTCTGATTTTGGTTATACTTATTTAATATTCCGAAGATCAATTGGCAATTTTAGCCAATCATTCTCTATTATCCGAGGGATAAAATGGACACTGTTATCGAAGCTGTACAGGCACAGGAAATTCTTGATTCTCGCGGCAATCCCACCGTGGAAGTCGAAGTCATTCTGGCTGATGGAACCTGGGGACGGGCTGCTGTTCCTTCCGGTGCATCCACCGGTATTCATGAAGCGTTGGAAATGCGCGACGGTAATAAAAGCCGCTATCTGGGAAAGGGCGTACTTAAAGCCGTTGAGAACGTCAATACCCTGATCGCAGAGGAGCTGGTCGGTTGGGATGCCACCGAGCAAAAAGCCATTGACACTGCCCTGATCGAACTGGATGGCACTCCCAACAAATCCAAATTGGGCGCCAATGCCATTTTGGGCACCAGCCTGGCCGTGGCAAAAGCTGCCGCCTCATCCCTGGAGCTGCCCCTTTACCGGTATATTGGCGGCGTTTATGCGCACGTCCTGCCGGTTCCCATGATGAACATCCTGAATGGCGGCGCGCATACCGCCTGGCAATCCACCGATGCTCAGGAATTCATGATCATGCCCTTCGGCGCCTCTTCCTTCGCGGAAGGCCTGCGCTGGGGCGCAGAGATATACCATAATTTGAAAGCCGTTCTTAAAGCCCGTGGATATGCCACCCTGGTGGGTGATGAAGGTGGTTACGCTCCCGCGTTGAAAGCCAACAACGAGGCTGTGGAAGTCATCCTGGAAGCCATTGAAAAAGCCGGTTATAAAGCCGGTGAACAGGTAGCCATTGCGTTGGATCCGGCCGCTTCAGAACTCTATGATGAAGAAACCAAGACCTACAATCTGCGCAAAGAGGGCAAGAAATTGACCGGTGAGCAGATGGTGGCTTTCTGGAAGAAATGGGTGGAGCAGTATCCCATCGTTTCGATCGAAGACGGCCTGGCACAGGACGACTGGGATTCCTGGAAACTGATGGTCAAAGAGATCGGTGACAAGATCCAGATTGTGGGTGATGACCTGCTGGTCACCAATCCGGAACGGGTGCGCCGCGGCATAAAAGAAAAAGCTGCCAATGCCCTGCTCGTCAAATTGAATCAGATTGGTTCTTTGACCGAGACCATTGAAGCTGTTGAGACCTGCCACCGCGCCGGCTGGCGGGCTGTCACCTCTCACCGCTCCGGTGAGACCGAAGACAGCACCATTGCCGACCTGGCCGTTGCCCTGAATATGGGCCAGATCAAGACCGGGGCTCCCGCCCGCTCTGACCGTGTGGCCAAATACAACCAGTTGCTGCGCATCGAAGCCGAACTTGGCGATACAGCCAAATACGCCGGCTGGAGCGCCATCCGCCGCTGATCTTTATTAAAAACAATCAAAAAAAGAGACTGTCATGCTCCGTGCATGGCAGTCTCTTTCTATTTATCCAGTTTTCTGTTCCATTTCTGTATCGAGATGTTCCAGAATGTTCAATATGGAGGCATTCTCCGGAATATCTGCCATGGAATTACCATAATGAATATATCGGACGATTCCCTGTTTATCGATCACCAACAGAGCAGGCATCCGCCCCAGTTTCAACAGATTGACTTTTTGATGATACTGGTCGGCCACTTTTGAACCAGGATCAGCCAGGCCGATCATGGGAAAATTTTCTATTTCCCAGGTGCGTTTGAATGCAGCCGGGCCGTCCGGTCCGAGGACAATCACTTCTGCATTACGTTTGACAAATTCCTGATAGTCGTGGCGCAACTGCGCCATGTGCCGGCGGCAGAATGGTCACATAAAACCGCGGTTCAAAGCCAGAACGACATACTTCTTACCTTGAAAATCTGATAACCGCACCAGATTGCCGTACGTATCCATTAATTCAAAATCGGGAGCAGGCTCTCCGGTGGAAATATCTTTTTTGTGGTTGGAAACATCGATCGGTTTCATACGGATGGTCATCTCGATCCTTTCACTCTTGAGAATTTTCTACTGTCCGCATGAATTCGTCAACCGCCTGTATAATCTGCCCGGTCTGGTCTTCCAGGCTAATGGAAGCTGGATTGTCTCCTTCCTGTTTACCGTACCAGCCAAAACCGGCATGATTGCCTCCTTCGATCTTCACCCAGCGCGTGGTGGACGGAAAACGATCCTGATATTTTTGCCATTCATCCATCTTGATCAAACCGTCTTCGCTTCCGTAAATCGATAAGACTGAAATTTTAGAAGCTGCCAGGTTCTTGCCATCCGGAAATGATGCCATAAAAATGATCCCGACAAATTCCCCGGGGTTTTTCAACGCGTACTGCGCCGCCATCGTACCACCCAGCGAGTGACCACCGATCACCCAGCTTTGTATCTCGGGATGATCATGTATCACCCATGAAGCCCGGTCTGCACCCAACACGGCCAGATTGAGCGGCATGGGAATGATGGCCACCGGCCAGCCTTTCTCCGCCAATCCACGGGCCAGTGGAGCATAGGAACGGTAATCCACCCGCCCGCCGGGATAGACTATTAAGCCGATCTTTGCGGGTGAGCCGGCCGGTTGAATAAAGGCGTATTTTTCATGGGTGACGGTAACCTGCTTATCGCTTTCCATATACGGAAGTGCTTCGGACAATGGACCAACCGGGGTAAGTGTTGCTAGATAGACACCCGCCAGAATCATGAGCATACCAATGGTATAGCCTATGATAATTTGCAGGGGATTAATGCGTCGTTTGCGTTTGTTGGTAACCATACTGCTTTTATCTTCAGTCAACCTGTTCGAGTTTCGACCGGACCGTTTGCCAGATATGATCGAACATGTCGACGGTCAGCCGGCCGGTTTGCGTGTTCTGCCGGCTGGGGTGATAGGCTGCCAGCAGCCAGGGTTGACCGTCATCCCAACTGTAATAAGCTCCGTGCCCGAAAAGAAGGTTTGATTGTTTTTTTCCTGATAAAGTGAGGTATTCACGAAAGGCGATTGATCCGAGGGCGACAATCCCTTTCAGGTTGGGAAGCAGGTCCATTTCCTGTTGGAGGAACGGCAGGCAGGCGGCGATCTCTTCGCGGGAAGGTTTGTTGCCCGGTGGAGCGCAGCGGCATACCGCCGTTATGAACACATCCTTCAGAGCTAACCCGTCATTTCTTTGCCGGGCCTGCGGCTGGCTGGCAAATCCGCTCCGGTGCAAAGCGGAATACAGAAAGTTGCCCGAGGCATCGCCGGTGAACATCCGGCCGGTGCGGTTTGAACCATGCGCGCCGGGAGCCAGTCCGATGATCAATACTCTGGCCTGCGGATCACCGAAACCGGGAACGGGTTTGCCCCAGTATTCCTGATCATGGAAAGCGCGGCGCTTTTCGAGAGCCACCTGTTCACGCCAGGCCACCAGACGCGGGCAGCGTCGGCAAAATGGTATGGTCTCTTCAAGTTGAAGAAGAGCATCAATTTGGAACATGAGAGAATCTTACTCCCAAACCTAAACTGTGATGAATCCTACCGCCGCAAGGCAGGTGATCACACCGATCCACTGACGGCGGGTGACAGGCTCTTTGAGGAAAACGGTGGAAATGATAACAGTCACAGCCGGGCCAAGGGAGGATAAAACGGCTGCCACATCCAGCCGGGTATACTGGCGCGCCAGCACATAGAATATATTTCCGCCCACGTCCAACACGCCGCAAATGAATGCCGGCCAGTTGGAAAAAAGGCCGGGAAACGACTGCCGGTTGAGAAGTACCAGAGTGATTCCGGCCAGAAGTGCCACGGTGCGGGAAACTACCAGTGGAGAGAACACCTTGCCATGTTCCACATTGCCCAGCAGGATCAGCCAGCCGGCAAAACCGATTCCGGCCAGGACGGCCAGAGAAAAACCATCTTTGCCGGAAGGGTGGGTCGATTCACCCGCCGATACCAGCCAGATGCCGAAGATCGCCAGGGTGAAACCGGCCAATTTTAGCCAGGAAGGCACGCCTTCAGAAAATGTGCTGAAAACCACCGGCAGGGCGGTTCCGATCACCGCGGCCGTCGGAGCGACCACCGCCGCGTTGCCGATGGCCAGCGAGCGGTAGAACGCGGCCATTCCCAGCGCGCCGGATAACCCACCGAGGGCGGCAAAAATCATCCCCTGCGTGGAGGGCAGCGATTCCCGGAAAATGAGAGCGGTCAGGAGCATGAAGATTAGACCGGAGAAAGCCGAGAGCGCCAGTACCTGAAACTGGCTTTGCCGGCGCGACGCGTACCCGCCGGCGAAGTCGCCAGTGCCCCACACCAGGGCGGACAGTAGACCGAAGATAATACCTAGGAATGAAGTGCCAAAAGACATTTGAGAGCTCGCTTTGAAGATGGGACATAAAAGATGACTGAAAGATCAAGTACAGGTAAATTCTTGACTTGATCATCGTTATTGATGATAATAAAACATATGTTTGAATATCCAAAGATCAGTGGCAGTTTTTCATTAAGTGAACAGGTAGTTCTTTATTCAGGGGATTGTCTGGATTTACTCGCGACTATCCCGGATAATACCCTTCAACTTGTTGTCACATCACCTCCCTACAATATTGGAAAAGAATACGAAAAAAAACTTAAACTTGATGACTACCTGAAACAACAGGCGAATGTTATCAAAGAGAGTGTCCGGTGTCTATCCCCCCATGGAAGTATCTGCTGGCAAGTCGGGAATTACGTGGATAATGGTGCCATCATTCCTCTGGATACCGTCTTATATCCGATTTTTGCTGATCTTGGATTGAAGATGAGAAACAGGATCATCTGGCATTTTGAACATGGTCTCCATTGCAGTCTTCGATTCTCAGGACGGTACGAAACGATCATCTGGTTCACAAAATCGGATGATTATGTTTTCAATTTGGATCCGGTAAGGGTTCCTCAGAAATACCCTGGAAAGAAGTACTTCAAAGGTCCAAAAGTCGGTCAGTATTCCGGGAATCCCTTAGGGAAGAATCCGGGAGATGTGTGGATAATACCCAACGTGAAAAGTAATCATGTTGAGAAAACGGAACATCCATGCCAGTTTCCGGTTGAATTGATCGAACGACTAGTGCTATCAATGACAAATGAAGGCGACTGGGTATTTGATCCTTTCAACGGAGTGGGATCAACGATCATAGCCGCCATTCGACACAATCGAAAGGGTGTTGGCGCTGAAATTGTTCAAAAATACACGGATATTGCTGCAGATCGAATACAAAAAGAATTTATTGGAATACTGAAAACCAGGCCGATGAATAAACCGGTATATGATCCAATAATTGCCGGGAATAGTCTCACTATTGCGCCATGGACACTTGAAGAAAAGAATGAACAGATGATATTGCTTGAAAAATCTTCAGAGGAGCAGAATTACGGGGGAAAATGAATATTCAAGAGGTCTATTCACATTTGAATGGTAAGGAATATTTACAGGTTCATAAACCTTATTTATGGGATGAGATTATTGAAGTAATTGGATTGATTGATGCTGAAAAATGCAAAACAAAAATTTCTAAAGAAATTAGAACGAAAGGGAAGGTTTTCTATAGTCCAATCGATTTAAATACTTCTTTTAAACACCATCTCCGAAAAAGGAATTGGGAAGAGAGTAGAGTCGGATACTGGGTGACCAGAGAAGAAAAGTTGATTCGAAAGACACTTGCACTCAGCCCCAATGAACAAAAGAGAATCATTCTCGAAGCAGGAAATGAGCCAATCTACTCTTATAACCAGACCGATTTTGTCAAAGAACGAATAGCGCTGGAAGTCCAATTTGGTAAATATTCTTTCGTGGCCTATGACCTGTTTGTAAAGCACCTGGCTTTTTATATCGGTGACGAAATTGATGTGGGGATTGAAATTCTTCCGATGAAATCATTGCAGTCTCAGATGAGTTCGGGTGTCGCATATTATGAAGGTGAATTCTACAATGTCATCCGACAAGGTCGGGGTGTACCCGCTGTTCCCCTGGTGATGATCGGTATCAGCCAGTAATTTATAGTATCAACATGGCATCGCCGAATGAGAAGAAACGGTACTGCATCTCCACGGCGGTTTGATAGGTCGCGAGAATACGTTCGCGGCCGGCAAACGCACTGACCAGCATGATCAGTGATGATTTTGGCAGGTGGAAATTGGTTACCATGGCATCCACGGCTTTGAATGAATACCCCGGCAAAATGAATAATCCGGTGGAACCCTGGTAAGGTGCCACCACCTGACCGGGCAGGGCCGCCCGTGCAGCACTCTCCAGCGTACGCACACTGGTCGTTCCCACGGGAATGATGCGCCCGCCGGTGCTTTTCGCCGAGTTGATCTGACCGGCGGTTTCTTCCGTGACTTCACACCATTCCGTGTGGATGATGTGCTTGTCTGCGTTTTCTTCGGTGACCGGCGCGAAGGTATCCAACCCCACGTGCAGGGTGATTTCAGCCAGTCCCACACCCATTTCCTTGATGCGGGTGAGCAGTTGCGGAGTGAAATGCAGCCCGGCGGTGGGCGCGGCAGCCGAACCCGGCTGGTCGGCATAGACCGTTTGATATCGATCCGGATTCTGCAGCCGCTCATGGATATAGGGAGGCAGTGGCATTTCCCCGCGCTGTTCCAGATAGGCCTCCACCGGTTCTGAGAAGCTCACCTGACGGCGCGATCCGCCCAGGTCGGCTTCAATGGTTACGGCAGTTCCATTTTCAAGCTGCAGCGTCTTTCCGGGAACCAGGCGTTTCCCACCCACAAGCGCTTCCCAGTTCAGTATATCCAGACGTTTCAGCAGCAGGATTTCCACCCGGCCGCCGGTCTCTTTACAGGCGTGGATGCGCGCCGGGATGACGCGGGTGCGGTTCACTACCAGCAGATCACCAGGACGCAGGTAATCTGTAATATTCCAAAAAGTGGTGTGCTCCAGTTCAGTTTTGGAACGGTCCAACACCAGCAGGCGGGAAGAGTGCCGCGGTTCGACGGGCGTCTGGGCGATGCGCTCAGGCGGGAGGTGGTAATCAAAATCGCTGGTTTTCACAGGTCAGATCAACCGGGGTTGGTTGGTTTCCGGAAAGAACACCCCGAAATGTTCATAGGCCGCCCGGGTGGCAACGCGTCCCTGAGGAGTGCGGTCAAGGAATCCAAGCTGCAGTAAATACGGTTCCACCACATCCATGATGGTATCCGGTTCTTCACTGATGGAAGCGGCGATAGTATTCAACCCGACCGGCCCGCCGTTATATTTCTCGATGATGGTCATCATCACCCGGCGGTCAACTTCATCCAGTCCAAGCAAGTCGACATTCATTAGATTAAGAGCTTCGCCGGCCACGATACGGGACACATGCCCGTCGGCTTTAACCTGGGCAAAATCACGCACCCGCCGCAGCAGTCGCAGTGCCACACGCGGAGTACCTCGCGCCCGGCGGGCTACTTCTTCCACACCGTCTTCATCCACGGTGACATTCAACTTGACAGCCGCGCGTTCAACAATTTCACGCATGGCTGGCAGATCGTAATAATCCAGTCGGTAAACAGCGCCAAAACGGGCGCGTAACGGCGAACTGACCAACGCCAGCCGGGTGGTGGCGCCAATCACCGTGAAATGCGGCAGCCTCATCCGCAGAGATTTGGCGGATGGTCCCTTGCCGATGATGATATCCAGCGCGTAATCTTCCATGGCTGGGTAGAGGATCTCTTCGATGGCACGTCCCAGACGGTGGATCTCGTCGATGAACAGGATATCACCGGCGTGCAGGTTGGTCAGAATGGCAGCCAGGTCCCCGGCGCGTTCCACGGCAGGTCCGGCGGTGATTTTGATATTGACACTCATCTCATTTGCCAGGATATGCGCCAGTGTTGTCTTTCCCAGACCGGGAGGGCCGTAGAAGAGCACGTGATCGAGCGGTTCGGTGCGCCGGCGGGCGGCGGCGATCAGGATACGCAGGTTTTCTTTGATCTGCGTCTGTCCAATCATCTCATCGAGAGAATGAGGGCGCAGCGCCATATCGTTGCGGTCATCCGGATGATTTTCCGGTTGGATGATGCGTTCGGGTGATTCCACCATATCGAAAATTATAACAGGCTATAATAAGCGCGAAAGGAACCGCCATGTCCAACATTTATCCCTCCCCCCATCCACTGGTAGCTCATAAACTTTCCATTTTGCGTGATGTAAATACCGAACCAAAAAAATTCCGGCAACTGGTGCGTGAACTGGGCGCTTTACTGACTTATGAAGCCACAACCGATCTGCATATGGCTGTGATCGATGTGCAAACTCCCATGGGCACGGCCAGATGCCACGAACTGGCCATGAAAATCGGTCTGGTACCCATCTTACGGGCCGGGCTGGGACTGGTGGAAGGCGTGTGGGAATTGATCCCGACGGCGGAAGTGTGGCATATCGGCCTGTACCGCGATGAAAAGACACTGAAGCCGGTGGAATATTACAACAAGCTGCCCGTCGAACCGACGGTTTCCGTCTGTCTGGTGCTTGACCCGATGCTGGCGACGGGTGGTTCCGCGGTAGCCACAGTGGATATTCTCAAACGCTGGGGAGTGAAGCGCATCAAATTTGTTGGATTGATCGGCGCGCCGGAAGGCATTAAAGCCTTGCAAACAGCGCATCCGGATGTGGATATTCACCTGGCGGCGGTGGACGATCACCTGAATGAGAAGGGTTACATCGTTCCCGGGCTGGGTGATGCCGGCGACCGACAGTTTGGCACGGCGTAGTCGTTCCTGGTTTTCTGAGGTTTTTTACTCAGATAGAAAATCACAAGCAAGATAAAAAAAGCTGACCAAATTTCGGCCAGCTTCTTTCATTCAATCCAGAAAAGAAATCACGCCATCTCGTTGGCCGCGTTGACAATGGAGATAAAATCGGGTTTCAGGCTGGCGCCGCCCACCAGGCCGCCGTCGATATCCGGCATGCCGAACAATTCTGCCGCGTTGGCGCCGGTGACAGAGCCGCCGTACAGGATTCGGATGGCATCAGCATTTCCTTTGCCGAACATGGAGGCCAATTCTGCACGGATAAGGGCGCAGACATTCTGTGCATCCTGGGCGGTGGCAGCGCGGCCGGTGCCGATAGCCCAGACCGGTTCGTAGGCGATTACCAGTTTGGCCGGATCATCAATCACGATACCGGCCAGCCCGCCGCGCAGCTGGCGGGTGACGACTTCTTTCGTCTTGCCGGCTTCATTTTCGGCGAGGGTTTCACCCACGCAGACAATGGGAAGAAGCTGGGCCGCCTGGGCGGCTTTGGTTTTCTTGTTGACCGTCTCGTCGGTTTCTCCGAAGTACTGGCGGCGTTCAGAGTGGCCGATGATGACATAATCACAGAATTCTTTGATCATGCCGGCGGAAATTTCACCGGTATAGGCACCGGAAGCTTCCCAGTGAAGATTCTGGGCGCCAAGTCCGATGTTGGTATCTTTGATCAGTTCATGAACGGAAGACAGGCAGGTGAAAGTGGGGCAGAGAACCCGCTCCACTTTGACTGCGGCTTTTAAACCGGGAAGCAATTCTTTCACCAGGGCTTTAGCCTGTTCAGCGGTTTTGTTCATTTTCCAGTTTCCTGCAACCATGGGAGTGCGCATGTTTTACCTCATTCTGAAAGTAGTCTCCGCTTTTCAGCGGGTGGTTTTAACTTTTCCCCGGCGAGATTATAGCGCAATTGGTGGTTGACGGGGAAGGTCAGTCCCGGTATGATGTAAGCGCCAGGCTGACCGGATGATCGCGTCATCACCTGGTGTGATGCCGAGGAAAGTCCGCGCTGTAGAGAGCAGAATGGCGGGTAACACCCGCTGCGGGTAACCGCAGGATAGGACCACAGAAACAAACCGCTCCCGCGAGGGAGAAAGGGTGAAACGGCGGTGTAAGAGACCACCGGCGGCATAGTAATGTGCCGGCCAGGTAACCCCCATTCACAGCAAGGTCAAGCAGGGATGATGCGCCCCACGGGGTACGCGAGGAACGGCTCGTTCCTCAGCTTCGGCAAAAATCCCGGGTAGACTGCTTGAGCGCCTTGGTAACATGGCGCCGAGAGAGATGATCATCCAGGAGAGGACCGTCTGTGAAGATACCTCCTCTCCGGACAGAACGCGGCTTACAGGTCAGCCAGGCATGAGCCCTGCCATTTCAGAGAAATGGCAGGGCTCGTTGTGATCATGATTTCCCGTTGGTGGAAACTTCCGCACGATTGCAGGCAGCTTTAACGAACGCATGGAATAGGGGATGTGGCCGGTTGGGACGGCTGAGGAATTCGGGATGGAACTGAGTGCCTACCATAAAGGGATGATCCACGATTTCCGAGATTTCCACGAGGCGGCCATCCGGAGAAATGCCGGATAGGCGCATACCGGCGGCCTCCAATTCGGTGCGGTAATCATTATTGAATTCAAAACGGTGGCGGTGGCGTTCATCCACCTGCTCGACCCCGTACGCATCACGGGCGATGGAACCACTTTTCAAAACACAGGGATATAGTCCCAGACGCATGGTTCCGCCTTTGTCAGTGATCGATGTCTGTTCCGGCATCAGGTCGATGACCGGATCGGGCGTAGCACGGTCAAATTCCGTGGAATTGGCTTCCTCTTTGTGAAGGACGTTCCGCGCCATTTCCACCACCATAACCTGCATGCCCAGGCACAATCCGAGATAAGGCACTTTATTTTCACGGGCGTACTGGGCGGCCAAAATCTTGCCTTCAATCCCGCGGCTGCCGAATCCGCCGGGCACGACTATACCGTCCACCGATTTTATGGTCTCCCAGCCACGACCTTTTTCCAGTTCAGCGGAATGCACCCATTGCAGATCCACTTCCACACCCAGGTGATATCCGGCATGTTTGATGGCCTCGCGCACCGAGAGGTAAGCATCATGCAGTTCCACGTATTTACCGACCAGCGCAATACGCACGGTGGGTTTTTTCTTGTGTACCTGGCGTACCAAATACTCCCAGTCTTTCCAATCCGGTTTACTGCGCGGCTCCAGCCCCATGCGATGCATGATATATTCGCCCACATTGCCTTTTTCCAGCAGCAGAGGGATTTCATAGAGCACCGGTGTGGTCACCATGGGAAAGACGGCTTTTTTCTCTACATCACAGAACAGGGCGATCTTCTCGATTAGATCTTCTTCGACCGGGTAATCAGAACGAGCCACAATCACATCAGGCGTAATACCCACCGCCCGCAATTCGCGCACCGAATGCTGGGTAGGTTTTGTTTTTAACTCACCGGTTGCGCCGATATAGGTTAGCCAGGTCACATGGATGTACATGGTGTTTTCACGGCCGAAATCGCTGCGCAATTGCCGAATGGCTTCGAGGAATGGCTGGCTTTCAATATCACCAACAGTACCGCCCACTTCCACAAGCACGATCTCGGCGCCGGTGGTTTTGGCGACGAGAGCGATGCGGCGTTTGATTTCATTGGTGATGTGTGGAATCACCTGGATGGTGCCGCCCAGGTAATCTCCGCGGCGTTCATTGCTGATGACTTCAGCATATACCTGCCCGGTGGTGATATTGCAAACCCGGTTTAAGCGGATATCGATGAAACGTTCGTAATGTCCCAGGTCCAAGTCGGTTTCCGCACCGTCATCCAGCACAAAGACCTCTCCATGCTGGTAGGGGCTCATCGTACCCGGATCGACATTGATATACGGATCCAATTTTTGTACGGCAACCTTGAAACCGCGCTCTTTTAACAACCGGCCGACAGCCGCCGCGGTAACACCTTTACCTACCGAGCTGACAACGCCGCCTGTGAAAAAAATGTATTTGGTTGCCATAGCCTGATCCTTTCTGCGAATGAACGATTTTGATGGTATTTCTTAAATTAAAAGAGAAGTGGGGAGGGCCGTTGATTGGGCGCCTCCCCACTTCTGGTTTGCGTTTTTGGATGGAAGAAAGATTGGTTTCTTTCGCTTTTCCATACCCTATGAAGTCTTGATCTTGTTGGTCAGGGTACGGGAGAAGATATCATCCCGTTCCTGACGTTCTTGAGCTTCTGCACGTTTGTGCTTTTCCTGCGCGATGGTGCGTTTCGATTTGGCTTTGCCCATGGCATCACGATAGGCAATTTCCATGGCGGTCAATTCGGGCTCAGACGGAGTTTCTGACTGCAGATAGGCCGTATAGTCTTCGGCCGCATTGTCGCGGCGGCGGCCGCCGCCTTTGCGTTCCCCGCGGGGAGCGCCGCTGCCGGCTGTTTTGGCGCGTGGAGCAGGTTCTTCGGATTTTTCCGGTTCGGGAAGCAGAGCTTTCATACTCAGCTTGATCTGCTTCTTCTTACGGTCGATATCCAGAATCATAGCCTGGATCTCGTCACCTTCTTTGACGACATCCTGCGCGGCTTTCACAAAACCATGCGCCATTTCGCTGATGTGCACCAGCCCTGGACGTTCGGCGCCGATTTCCACGAATACGCCGAATTTCTCAATGCGTACAACTTTGCCGGAAACAACCATATCCTTCTTCAGGTCGCGCCAGTCAAATTCCATGGGTTTGATCATGGTTAATTCAACGCGGCCTTCTTTGATGCGTTTTACCCAGACTTCCACCTCCTGCCCGGGTTTGAGAATATCTTCAACCCCTTTGGGAGTTCCTTCTCCGGTTGTTGGAATCTGAGAGACATGGAGATAGGCGGGTGTTTTCTCTCCAATGTCCACCAGCGCTCCGGCCAGGCTGGTCTTTACCACCTTTCCAGTGAAATGAGATTTGAGTTTCAATTCGCTGGTTGAATTTTCCGATTGCGCTTCGATCGTTTCCATCGCGCCTGTCTCCATAAAATTTGCAAAATTAATTAATGACGCCAGATTATACCCCCTAGATGGGCAAACCGTCAAATTGACGTTTGGGCAGAATCATTCTATTTGGATTTTTACACCAAATACCCGGCAAAATCAGAGATGGTTCAAAAAGCTGCCTTTAATGGGGCAGCTTTTTGTTATCGTCAAAATTTCTAAGGTAGTTCTGCGGTCAATATTTCTACCGCTTTCTTCAATTGGACATCATTCAAGGCTTTCACATCTTCTTCCGTCAGTTTGATTTCGACATCCGGGTCGAGCCCTTTTTCATTGATCTGGCGGTTGTTGGGTGTGATCCAGCGGGCTATGGTAATGCGCACCGCCCCTTCTTCATTTTGCAGTGGGATCCAATTTTGAACCGACCCCTTTCCGTAGGACTTTTCTCCCACGAGTTTGGCTCGCCCCACATCCTGCAGGGCACCGGCAACGATCTCTGATGCGCTGGCAGACCCCCCGTTGATGAGAATGACCATGGGTATGTCTTTGGCAATCCCACCGGGTATCGTATTGAAGGTCTTCTTTTCCCCGTTTCCGTACTCTTCATAGAGCACCACATCGGTATCAATGAATTGTGACGCGACATCGATAGCTGTATTGAGGAAACCGCCTCCGTTGTTACGCAAATCAAGGATTATCCCTTTCGCGTTTTGCTTTTTCAATATCCTTAATGCCTGCTTCATCTCATCATTGGTCTTCTCGCCAAATGTCAGCAATTGAATGTAGCCGATATCTCCGTCCAGCATCTTACTTTCCACGCTATTCATCTGGATCTTCTCGCGTTTGACGGTCACGATAATCGGCTCATCCTGGTCTTTTCGTTTCAGGGTGAGGGTGACCTCCGTTCCTGCCGGCCCGCGGATCTGACGGAGAACGAGGTTACCATCGATTCCGGTCATATCTTTACCGTTTACAGCGACCACCATATCTCCCGATTTCAGCCCTGCCAGTTCAGCTGGTGAGCCGGGGAAGAAGCTGATCAATGTGACATATTCACCGGTGATATCCACCACAGCTCCGATACCTTCGTATTCACCTTCCAGTGGATCTGACATCTGGCGGTATTCATCCGGATTCATATAAGATGTGTGTGGATCTCCCAGCGATTGCATCATGCCGCGGATGGCGCCCTGCATTAACTTTTCATCATTCACCGGTTGTTTAAAAAAGTCCTGATGAACCAGATCCCAGGCCTGCCAGAATGGCTTGAAAAGCTCATCTCTGTTTACTGCGGTTCCATCGGCATTGACCACGGATGTGGAATTTAACCCGGGAAGCTTAAGTGCACTGACGACTGAATCAGGAATATAAATTCCGGTGATCACACCGCCCACAAACAATCCCAGCACCATCAAAGTGGCCAGCATGGCGATTAATACAATTCGAATGGGTTTCATACGTTCGTACCTTATATTCTCAATCGATATTTTTTTTCTACCGAATCCGATTCCTGCTCCGGTTGCGTACCTGTTTTTTGCTGTTTGAATTTCTCGACCAGCGCTGAAAGCTGCCGGTATTTCCTATCTTCTTTTTCCCAGGGCTTTTGCAGAGATTTCCCGGCTCTGGTCCAGGTTTCCCAAAAACTGCCCGGTTTCTTCTTCCTGATGGATGACCATAGAACAATGTTCATCAAGATGATGAAGGCCGCCACCAGGTAAGGGACGATATCCGACAAGATCATTGTTCTTTTTCCGTTCCGTGCCCATTCAATGTCAGGGCGTCCGGCAGATCATGGATGCGGGAGATACATTCATCATAATCCCAGGATAACTGGTTCGATCCCACCCGTATGGTGGCCATACCCAGAGACCGGGCTGTGGCAAGATTAGGCTGTGAATCATCCAGCATAATGCAGACGGCCGGGTCGATCTGCGCCCGGCCCAGCGCAATTTGGAAGGCTTCCGGCATCGGTTTGCAGTGGGGGTCTATGTCACGGATATCGATGATCTGATCGAAAACTGATTCGATTTCCAATGTCTGGATTACGCGTTTGGCATGATTGCGGTCAGAGTTGGTGAAGATAACCTTACGCTGTGGGTAAGCTGTCAGCATATCACGCAGCCGCGGATCCGGTTTGAGATATTCTTTCATCGGGATTTCATGCACAAATGCCAGGTAATCCTCAGGATCGACATTATAAAGCGCCACCAATCCTCTCAGTGTGGTGCCGTACGTCGTAAACAGATTGGCACGCAGACCGGGAATGGATTCCCAGTCTAGCCCCAGACGATCGTGCATATACAGACCGATGCGGTCCCGAATTACCTGCCAGATTCCTGTGGATGATTCATAAAGTGTTTCGTCAACGTCGAACATCAACGTGGTGTAATTTTGAGATAGCAGCAAAATCCAATCCTTCCAGCTTACAGATAGTGGTTTCCTATGACAACAGGGTTGATTATAATCATGCCGGGCAGGTATATGTGAGTATTCAAATTTTACCGGATGAAGTTGCTTCGCAAATTGCCGCAGGGGAAGTGGTGGAGCGGCCGGCTTCGGTTGTCAAAGAACTGGTCGAAAACGCACTGGATGCTGGAGCCACGTTCATTCGTGTGAGGGTGAACGGAGCCGGAAAACAGTTGATCGAGATCAGCGATGACGGCAGCGGTATCCCGAAGGATGAAATGCGCATCTCGCTAGCGCGGCACGCCACCAGTAAATTGCGGTTTGCGGAAGACCTGTTCCATATCACCTCTCTCGGATTTCGTGGAGAAGCTCTGGCTTCCATCGCCTCGGTTTCCCGCCTGACGCTCGAATCGAGAACCGCCAACGAAAGCACCGGCACCCGGATTGTGATGGAAGGCGGCAGGGAACGCACGTTCGAATCTGTCGGTTTACCGCAGGGTACGACAGTGCGGGTGGAAGATCTCTTCTTAACCGTTCCGGCCCGTCTGAAATTCTTAAAAACTGATTCCACCGAACGATCGCAGATAGATAATCTGGTGGCGCGTTATGCTCTGGCTTATCCAGATGTGCGATTCCACCTCGAACAGGATGGACATACCGGTCTGTCCACTTCGGGGAATGGGAAACGGCGTGAAATTCTGGCTGGATTGTACGGTGTCGACCTGGCGCGCCAGATGATCGAGGTTCTGCTTCAAGAAGATGAAATGGAAGTGAGCGGATTCATAAGCCCGATCTCCATCACCCGAGCCACCCGCCGGGATATGACCTTCTTTGTCAATGGCCGCTGGGTTCAGGATCCGGCATTGAACACCGCTCTCATGCAGGCATACCATACGCTGCTGATGGTGGGGCGTTTCCCGGCAGCGGTATTATTCTTGAAGCTTCCCCCTGAAAGTGTGGATGTGAATGTCCACCCGGCCAAGGCGGAAGTACGATTTCGCAGCCAGGATCAGGTTTTCAGCGCGGTACAACGCGGAGTAAGGCGGGCGCTGCTGGCCTCATCGCCAGTGCCGGTCATTCAACCGGCCCGCTGGGAAATTTCTCAATCGCAACCACCTCTGGTATCACCAGACTGGCAGATGGCTGCCGAAGCCGGAGAGACTATTTTAGTTGAAGGCATGGATGCGCCGGGGATCCTCCTTGATACTTCACAACGATCTGAAATATCCGCCGGGATGCTCCCTTTGCTGCGGCTGGTGGGGCAGATCGGCGCGACATACCTGGTGGCGGAAGCGCCTGACGGTTTGTATCTCATCGATCAACACGCCGCTCATGAGCGTGTGCTGTTTGAACGCATGATTGGCCAGGTAAACGGCCATTTTACCGCGCAGACACTGCTGACACCTGAACTGGTGGAACTTTCTCTTCCGGCTGCCAGAATGGTCACCGAACAGCTGCCGGTTCTTTCCAATTTTGGATTCGATATCGAGCCATTTGGAACCAACACATTTCGCGTGCGAGCCGTCCCGGATATTCTGTCTAGCATCCGCCCGGCGGCCGCCCTGCAGGTGTTGGTAGAAGATTTCGAAGAGGATGAGACACCGCTGCAGGGACAGCGCGAAGCCCGTTTGATCGCCCGGATTTGCAAACGAGCCGCCATCAAGGGCGGCCAGGTGCTGTCGCAGGAGGAACAAAAAGCCCTGCTGCTCGACCTGGAAAAATGCCGATCACCGCGCACCTGCCCGCACGGCCGGCCGACCATGATCCATCTCTCGATCGATCTTCTGGAACGCCAGTTCGGGCGGCGCGGCGCGCGTTAGGCGAATACCCTTCGCGCCAGTTCAGGCAGTCCGTCGGCAACATCCATCGGAATGACGGCTTCTGCCAGAGAATCCATCTGAGTGGAAGAAAGATTCATGAAGATCAATTTCGCCCCGCGGTGAAATCCTTCCAGAGGGAGAGTCGCGGCTGGCATGACTTCAAGGGAAGTCCCGGCAACCAGGATCAGCTCGGCCTCTTCACACGCCTCTTCCGCCTGTTCCCAGGCATCCACCGGCAGCATTTCTTCATATAGGATGATATCCGGTTTCAAAAAAACCTCACATTTGCTGCACCTGGGCGGGCGGTGTTCATCCAGCCAGCTCACCTGGAAATCGCGGGAATTGAACACCGCATGGCAGCGCGGGCAGATCATCCGATCCATATTCCCGTGCAGTTCGATGACATCCACGGCGCCGGCTTTCTGGAACAGGCCGTCAATATTCTGGGTGATGATGGTTTGCACAAAACCGGCTGTCTGCAATTCAACCAGAGCCCGGTGGGCGGCGTTGGGTACCGCTTCAAGCATCTGCCTGGCCAGAGGTTCAAGCCATTGATAAAACGCTTCCGGCCGCCTTCGGAACGCCGTCAGAGAAGCCACTTCCATGGGATTGAACCGCTTCCACAGACCGGTGGAAGCGGAACGGAAATCCGGAATACCGGATGGAACGGATATTCCTGCTCCGGTGAAGGCGACAGCTTTACGACTGGACCGGATTAATGTGGCTGCCCGGTCTAATTCGCCGATCAGGTCTTCCGAAAGAATCACTTTTTTGTCAACAGCAGATCTGCCAGTCTCACGAATTGCTGTGAGAGAAGGCTTTCCGGCTGCAGAAGAGAAAGCGGAATGGAACGGGTGGCAGATTGATAGGCCAGTTCAGGAGCGGGCGGCATCAGCAGGGCTACGGGTGCTCCCAGAGCTTCTTCCATCTGTGGCAAGGTCAATTGAATATCAGAACGGGCACGATTCACCGCTATGGGAGTGACTTTGCGGGATTTTCCAAAACCAAGAGTCTCGATTTCCTGCAGAAGGGACTTCGTCCGCCGCATGGTGGTCGGATCAGGATCGACAATGATCACAGCTTCGGTACAGGAACCCAGTATTCTGCGCCAATTTATATTGCAGGGCGATCCAATATCCAGCAGGAGATAATCGCTCATGCCGACTAATTCACGAAGAAGCGCCTGATACTGTGAGGTGTTGTTGATAATTTCCTGGTCTTTTAATTTCGGAGATGACATCAACAGGTGAATTCCATAACTGGTAAGGATCAGTTCGTTTTTTACCGAATTGCGGGTAATATTTTCCGGGGATGTCTTGAGGATCTTATTTAGACCTTCCGAATCCGCATGCCCGAGTTCCCATGCCCAGGAGCCATACCCCGGAAGGGTTTCCACGGCCGCGGTGAATTTTTGTGTCTTGTTGTACATGGCGATAGCCAGGTTCAATACCAGTGTGGAAACACCCAGTCCACCGCGGGCTGCCATAAAGCCCATCACCGTGCAATCGCTTTCCACTTCCCTGGCTTTGCTGGCTGCCCGGCTGAGGACGGCTTTGACATGGGCTACCAGTTCGGCCGGATGAATGGGTTTGGTAAGGTAATCATCCACACCGGTTTCGTATCCTGTGATCTTATCTTCGATTCCGGCTTTGGCTGTGAACATCAAGACGGGAATGGTATTGATGGCTGAATCCTGACGGATGTTCTTCATGACTTGATAACCATCCATATCAGGCATCATCACATCAAGAATGATCAGATTGGGGTGTTCGCTGTGGGCTAACGTTAGCGCCTGCTGGCCGTTGCTGGCCGCTGCGATTTGATATCCCCCCCGTTCAAGTATCAGGCCAACAAGTCGAAGAGTCTCCAGGTCGTCATCGACAATCAGGATTTTTTCCGCCATACACCCTCACATCCTTAGCGAAATTCAACGTCAGTCTAGCATACTCCATAGCCACCTGCAATAGCAATCGGTTTGTATGGATTTTATTTTATTTTAATGATTCTAGTAGAGAATCGGTTATTTGGCTATCTTTTTTGGATTAATAATCAGTAAATTTATGAGGATTGCTATAATGTCCGTATGAAACCGGCGGATTTCAAGGTGATTTGTGAAGAGTCCTGTCTGCTTGACCGGTCTTCTCCCATTCTTGTGGGATTCTCGGGTGGAGCGGACAGTCTGGCTTTACTGTTGCTGTTACAACAGGCAGGGTATCAGGTGATTGCCGCGCATTTTAACCACCACTTACGTGATGAAGCCTGGAGGGATGAAGACAACGCGCGAGATCTGGCCGCGCACCTGAATATCCCTTTTGTTTCCGGGGAAGTGGATGTGCTGGCTATTGTCCGCGAACAAAAACTGTCTGTGGAAGAAGCTGCCCGGCAGACGCGGTACCGGTGGCTCCTTCAACAGGCACAGTCAAGCCATGCCCGGGCGGTGGCTGTCGCGCACACAGCCGACGATCAGGTGGAAACCGTATTGATGCACTTACTGCGCGGCAGCGGGCTGGATGGTCTGACCGGCATGTCCTCCCGGCAATTTTTCCCCCTCTGGAATTCACACACCCCGGTAGTGCGCCCCCTGTTGACGATCTGGCGAAAAGATACGGAAAGTATCTGCGCTGAAGCCGGCCTTCAACCAGTCATGGATGCCAGCAATGCGTCGCCCCGGTACTTCCGCAACCGGATCCGCATGGATTTAATTCCCTGTCTACAGGAATATAATCCGCAGGCGAAATCCCATATCCTGCAAACCACGCAAATTCTGGCTGAGGATCAATCCATTCTGAATATTATCAAAGAGCAGGCCTGGCAGGAGGCTCTTCAGGATAGATCAGACCTTTGGATTACGCTAAAGCTCGAAAAACTGGCTGCCCAACCGGAAGGTTTGCGGCGGTATATTCTGCGCCGGGGGCTTCTGGAATTATCCCCGGGCATACGTGATATCGACTTCGCACTGACACGCAGACTGTCTGACTTTGTTTTTCACCCGTCTCTTTCAGGAGAAATGCATTTGATCGGCAAATTGTGGGTGCAGAAGACAGCCGGTCAGATTGTGCTGTGGAATGGGAAACCTGGATTGATGGAGCGGTACCCCCAGATCGAACCGGATCAAAGCGGTTGGCTGGGGATATCTGACATACTGGAATTCAACGGTTGGAGACTGTCTGTCAGCCCGGGTGATGTAGCGGCTGCCCGCGATGTCATCCGTAATGGCGGCTCGCATGATCGTATCTGGCTGGACGCCGATCTGCTCGAGTTTCCCCTGATGGTGCGGCCGCCCCACAACGGTGAGAGAATATCCCCATTGGGTATGAAGGGAAAAACGCAGAAGCTGTCGGATTATTTCGTCAACCGAAAAATTTCCCGACAGGCGCGCGCCAAATGGCCGCTTGTCATCAGCGGGATGTCAATTGTGTGGGTGTCCGGCGTCGGGATCAGTGAAAGCGCGGCCATCACCGATCAAACACGGCGGGTCATTCAGATTTCTCTGCAGCGTTTGACTCCCCCGCCAGACGACTCAACTTGTAGCTGATCTCCCGCCATTGAATCTTGGATATTCCAAGTTTCTGGCGGACTTTTTCCTTTTCGATTCCGGATTGCCAGTCATTCAAGGCACAGGTCCAGCGGCACATATCAAATGAAATATGCTTGGAGAGACCGACGGCTTTTCCGATGTCCTCCAGAATGTATTCAAGGCGGCGGGGCGACCAGGGGAAAATCTCCTCGGTTGGTTTATACTGCTCCAGGTATTCCCTGTAAGTCTGTGCCCATTCGGAAGGTACCGAAATTTTTCGCTCTTTGTATCGATTCCCGGGATTGGCATAGCGCACAAAGATCTGCGGTCCATCCGGGGCTTCCAGATCGACATGATTTATCTTGAGTGCCAGGCATTCACCTTTCTTGATCCCGCTATATAACAGCAGGGTCAATAATGCCAGCGGCCGGGCATCCGGTTTGCCGGAGGTGTGCCACTTAGCCGCGGCATCCACAGCCAGCGCGGTTTCTTCCGGCGTGAGTACTTCGGGAAAGCGGCTGATGGCACTCTGCTGTAACACCCGTTCGGCCGGGTCCGCCATCACCACACCGCCGCGGTTCAACCAGCGGAAAAATGATTTGATGGAAGTGATACGGCGAGAAAGGCTCTTCGGACTGCAGGGAATCCCGCGGTCATGCTGTAGCCAGTGCAGAAAGTCATTGATCTCTTTTGTTGTGACTGAGGAAACGGTGCGGCCGTCAGGAATCTGGTTGATGAACAATTGAAGATCACCGGCAAAGGCCTTGACGGTGTGTTCCGAGCGGCCTTTATCCCGAAGGTATAGCTTCCATCCTTCCAGTGCATCAGAAAGGGCTGTATTAGATGTGATATGAAAGCTGGATGAGACCGCAGGTTGACCGGACATTTTCCCTCCGTTATTTGCGTATAGTCTCGTTCACTATAGCAGGAAAAAACCTTACTGTCAAATTGACAAACCGTCCTGCGATCACTTTCTCGGCAATGCCGTGGCCGTAGGTATCTGCGGAACCAGCAGGATATCACCGGCATGCAGGGCCGTGCCAAACGCGAGGCAATTTCCTGTGATCAGGTTAACCTCACTGGTCTTGAAACGCACACCCAGCTTGAAAAGTGTATCCCCAGGTTTTAATGTGTAGCGCACCCAGTCTTCGGGATAATCACAGGGCCTCAGGGTGATGGTGGGTGTGAACGTGATGGTGGGGGTGGAGGTGATCGTAGGGGTAAGTGTGGGTGGCAGTGGAGGCAGGTAGATGATGGTGCCCGGCAAAGCTCCGGGACGGCTGAGGCAATTGGCAGACATCACGTCCTGCAATTGGATCAACCGCTGTCCGGCCAGCTCTTCCAGTGAATCGCCAATCTTCATTTCATACGGTAGCCAGCCTTCTGGTTCCGGGCAGATCGTGGGAGAGGGGATTTCGGTGGGCTGATCTATGGCAACAGGTGGTGTTGCAGAAAATTCGAGATTCATAGCAAGGGGCAGAGGCGTCCCGGGGACGGTTTTCTCAGGGAAACCATGAAACTGAAACCCTACCAGAATAATGGCGGCCGTGATCAACAATGCTACGAGCAGTGCCATCAAAAGACCTTCAAGTAATGTAGGAGTATGTTTCATGATCCGTTTCACCCTTGCATCACTTCATCCTGTTTGCCTGAATGGGTAATAGAACCGAGAAGGTGGTCGAAATACCCGGTTCGCTATCCACCCAGATGCGCCCGCCGTGCGCTTCAACCAGCGTTTTCGATGCTGCCAGGCCGCCATTGATCTCGCCCAAACCGGGGATCACACGTTCCTCAAGGGTCTCGACTGGCAGGAACACTTTGGGAAGGTCTGCAGCCGCGATACCACCGCCGTGATCTGTGACTTCGATCAGCAGATAAGGTTCGGCGCTCTCCTGATGGACTTCCACCCGCAGAGTGACCGAACCGCCTCTGGGTGTGACTTTGCCGGCATTTTGCAACAAATACAGGATAACCTTTTTCAGTGCTTCGTGGTAGGTCAAAATGTAAGGCATCACAGCCGGAAGATCGAGCTTGAGTGAGATTTCTTTCTCCATATAACCGGCAGAAATGGTCGTAACAGCCTGGTCGATGGCATTGGCCAGGTCCATCATTTCAGGCTCCAGATCGATCACGCCGCTGTTCAACACATTCAAATCGGCGAGCTCATTCATGATCTGGCGCAGTCTCGCCAGCGCGGTTTTCAGGTTTTCGATGGACGTTACCCCGCTTGATTCCATCCGTGAAGTGTTCTCCGCTGCCAGCATCAGATCCACATACCCGGTGATGGTGGAAAGCGGGTTGCGAATTTCCGTGATCAGGTGATTGAAACGCCTCAATCCCTCCACGGAAGACGTAGAAATGGTTGTTTGCCGCTGGATATCCTTCAAGCGTAACCGGGAATCCTGGAGCAGAGTCTGCAAACGCGAGATTTCTGCTTTTGCCAGAGCGAGTTCTTCCGCGATCTTTGGCACTTCAACACGCGGTTCAAACGCTCGTTTCTGATTTTCCTCCGCCAGGGTCTGCAGAAGGAGTTTGTTCTCATTTCGCAGCCTGTCGATCTCCGATTCGGAAGCCTGTTGCAATGTGAGCATTTGAAGCGTGCTGCGTTCAGGGGTGACCTGCACGGCAGAAAGCCGCAGTGATTCCAGATTTTCCTGGAGAGTCAAATTTACGGCCTGCAATTCGTCCAGTTCCGCCGAAATCTTGATCAGGTCCTGCCGCTCGCGTATGGCCGTTTCATTGTTTTTGAAAATGTGAGCCAGTGCGGCGGCGGTTGGTGTGTATTGCTGCAGAGTCTCAATTGGAAAAGAGGGTGAGGAACCAGTCCGAAAGATGATGGCGGAACCATACTGCGTGTTGGCATTCTTTAGGGGCAAAATGGCCGCTGAAGTGATACCTTCCAATTTCAACCGGTCAGAAAAGCGGCTCAATTCGGCCAGGTTTTCGTTTGTGGCTCTAAGAATGGAAATCTGATTATCTGCCAGACCCTTCGCCGTGCGGGGAAATTCCACCGAGAGAAGTTCGCGTGGTTCGATCCAGCTCTGATGGGTAAGGTTGTAGCCCGCGGTTACCCGGATTTGGCCGGGTTTATCCGAGATTTGTAAAAACGCGCAGCTTTGCGCGTCAAGAGTCTGGCACAACATGCGGGCTATGGCTTCCTGCTGGCGGATTAGGTCCAGGTTGGATACAGCAGTCAGCCATTCATTGATCTCATCCGGGACGGGATGCGCCGTCACCTGCGTCATTACGTGCTCGAAGGAGGCTGGCTGGCCGGCACCGCCTTCTGCAAGGTCATATCGGCGGGCGAGCAGCGGCAGCAATGGAAAAGCGCATAACACACCCAGGCGCGCCGCGCCGCTGATGTCATTTCCCGGAGCGGGGACCGCCAGACTGATGAAAAATCCGGCCAGGATCAGGGTCATCATCCCGATGCCGTACGACCAAATGGAGGGCTTGTTGCGTAGAAGTAGAATGATAAAGAAAAGGGTGGCAAAAATGACCATTACATGCCAGCCGATATCTGCCAGCGAGGTATTGAAGCCCTCAATATCTTCAGGGAAAATGATAGCAATGCTGATCATCAGCAAAGGTATCATTGCGGAGAGAACCGCCGCCATCAAGGTGATCACCCGGGACGGCCGCGGTCCGAGCCACATCCAGGCTGACCAGATCATCAATAAGGTCAGAGATGCGCGTTCCAGGATCGGAAAAATTCCTGTGGGCGAAGCAAAAAATGTATTCTCGATCACCCGAAAAGCCAGAGGAACCAGGGTCGCGAATAACAGTATGGTCGATCCGGCCAGTGATGCGGCCGGAAATGGAAGATCATTGACCCGCGAAGCTGTCCAGATGGACAGCAGACAGGCTACAATGGCGTAAAGTAGAATCAGGTAATAGACCAGATTACCTGGAAATGAGCTGAGGATATTGAAAATTGCCTGCGGAGTGAATTCCATCGATGTTCAGCCGGAAGAATTGTATTCCATGATTAACCATTTGCAATTTTTGTACCTGTTTGGATCATTTCCGAAATGATTTCAACAGGTATAATTTCTTATTTGTTCATCGAAACTAAGTTATTGACGAGACAAATCTATGATCGTGATTATTGATTACGGAATGGGAAATCTTGGTTCTATCAAGAACATGCTCAAGAAAGCGGGATTCCCATCCGTCATTACGAACGACAGCCGAGAAATTGAAATAGCCGAAAAGATCATCCTTCCCGGCGTGGGTGCTTTTGACACGGGAATCCGCAATTTGCAAGAAAACGGATTGATCCCCCTGTTGAATCATAAGGCGCTGGTCGAAAAGGTTCCCGTGCTGGGATTATGCCTCGGAGCCCAGTTGATCACCAATGGCAGTGAAGAGGGCCATCTACCCGGATTTGGCTGGGTGGATGGGGAGACGGTCCGTTTTCGGTTTGATGGCCTGGAAAACCGGCAGTCCCTGAAAGTACCCCATATGGGTTGGAATGTTCTGCAAATCGTGCAAAATCATCCTTATCTGGTGGGACTTCCGGAAGACCAGCGATTCTATTTTGTCCATTCCTATCATCTGGTCTGTAAGAAGCCCGAAGATATCATCGCCAACACGTTCTACGGATACCCCTTTGCTTCCATCGTCGGGCACGAAAATGTGGTAGGTATGCAGTTTCACCCCGAAAAGAGCCACAAATTCGGATTACAGATTTTGAAAAATTTTGCGGAGAAATAATCGATGATCGGTACGCGGGTCATTCCCTGTTTGTTACTGCGCAACCGCGGACTGGTAAAAACCGTCCGCTATAAAGACCCGACCTATCTGGGCGATCCGATCAATATCGTGCGCATTTTCAACGATAAAGAGGTTGATGAGCTGACCTTTTTGGATATCACAGCAAGTACAGAGGATCACGCGCCTGCTTTTGACCTTTTACAAGATATCGCGTCCGAATGTTTCATCCCGTTTGGTTACGGAGGGGGAGTGAGCTCGTGTGAAGATATCCGTCGGTTACTAAAGATCGGCATCGAGAAGGTAGTGATCAACACGGCTGCCGTGGAAAACCGCTCGTTGATCCGCCAGGCTGCCGATGAATTCGGAAGCAGCACGATTGTTATTTCGGTGGATTACCGGCGGAACCTGTTTGGAAAAGCCGAGGTATACTGCCGCAGCGGCAAGAAGGCCGCCGGGGTCGATCCGGTGACCTTTGCGCGGGAAGTGGAACAATCCGGTGCCGGAGAAATCCTGTTGAATGCCATTGACCGTGACGGCACAATGCAGGGGTATGATGTAGAGATGATCAAGAAGGTCACCTCCTCGGTCTCCATCCCGGTTATTGCCTGTGGCGGCGCGCGCAATATTCAGGACCTGGCGAGCGCTGTGCGAGAAGGCGGGGCATCGGCTGCCGCGGCCGGAAGTATGTTCGTATTCCAGGGACCGTTACGGGCTGTATTGATCAGTTATCCCACGCAGGCCGAACTCCGGCAGGCCTTTTCTTGAACATCCCGAGGTAAGAACATGCCAGAACTATATACAACCTGTACCCGCTGCATCATGGATACAACGGACACCTCCATTCAATTCGACGAGCGGGGCGTTTGCAACCACTGCCGGCGATATGATGAGGTGATTCATGCCTATCCCTTCAATTCCCCGGAATCCATTGAGTTGGAACTGGAAAAAATGATCACACGGGCGAAAGAAAACGGGAAAGGCAAACCCTACGATTGTGTCATCGGGGTATCCGGTGGTGTCGATAGTACATATCTGGCCTACATCGCCAGGCAAAAAGGATTGCGGCCGATCGCCGTTCATCTGGATAATGGTTGGAACTCTGAACTGGCCGTGCACAACATCGAAAAAGTTCTTAAGAAGCTGGGGATCGATCTGTTGACGCACGTGCTCGAGTGGGATGAGTTCAAAGACCTGCAGATCGCCTTTTTAAAAGCCAGTGTTTCTGACGCGGAAATTCCGACCGACCATGCCATCAGCGGGATTCTCTACAAAGTGGCCCGTAAATATGGTATTAGAACCATCCTGCTGGGGACGAATATTGCTACCGAATCCGGTTTGCCTTTCGCCTGGACGTACGGCGTGAGCGACTGGATGTACATCGACGGGGTGCATAAACGTTTCGGCACCAGAAAATTGACCAATTATCCGCATTTTCGGTTCATTGACGAGTTCTACTGGAAGGTCTTCTGCGGTATCAAAGTCTTTCCGATCCTGGATTACGTGCCGTACAACAAAGCCGGCGCTTTGAATGTGTTACAGAATGAGCTGGGTTGGGAGTACTACGGCGGGAAACATTACGAATCCATTTACACCCGCTTTTTCCAGGGATATATCCTGCCGCGCAAATTCAATATCGATAAACGCCGCGCGCATCTCTCCGCTTTGATCCGCAGCGGGCAAATTACCCGCGAAGCCGCGCTGGAAGAAATTGCCGCACCGACGTATCCTGAAAATCTGCAACGCGAAGACCGTGAATATGTGATCAAGAAACTGGGATTAACCGGGGAAGAATTTGACGAGATCATGTCTGCGCCGGTGAAGACCTTTCGCGATTACCCCAATTATTACAATCTCGCGGCGAAAACCATTGGTTTCGACCAGGCGCGCCAGATCATGCGAAAGATCAGGTCTCTGTAAGCGTTATGCGGATCGCCTATATCACCCTCCACTGGCCCCGTAAGAAAGCCAGCGGAATCGGTCGGAAGATTGAAGAACAAATAAGCGCGTGGCGCCAGTCCGGCCACACCGTGCAGCTATTTTCCCACCGCATTCCTGTTAAGAACACCTCCGAACTAGTGGAAGGGATCGGTTTCGAATATGAAGAAGCGCATGGAATTGCCGGTCTGCTGATCACCGAAATCAACCGCAGCCGGGCGATTCTCCCGCTGGTGAATGCGGTGAGGGAATTCAAACCGGATATCATTTATCTGCGTTGGAGTATGTATGTATTTCCGGCGCACCGCCTGTTTCGTATCGCCCCGGTGGTTATCGAAATAAATACCGATGATGTATCTCAACACGAAATGCTGGGACCGCTCCTTTCGTTCTACAACCAAATGACCCGGACGATCTTTCTACGAAAAGCAGCCGGATTGGTTTTCACATCGAAAGAATTGCAAACCTGTGCGAGCTACGCGCCGTTCCACCGGCCGGGAGTGGTCATTGCCAACGGAATCGACTTATCCAAAAATCCGGCTTTTACCGCTCCAGTTAATCCCCGCCCGCGCGTCGGTTTCATCGGCACGCCGGATATGTCTTGGCAGGGCGTGGATAAGATCATCCGTCTGGCTGAATTATGCCCGGATCTGGATTTTGATATCATCGGTTTTGAAAAACCGTTGGAAGGAACCAGTCTGCCGGCCAATATCATTTTCCACGGCTATCTGGATACGGATAAAGCTCGAACAGTGTTAGCTGGAGACGATGTGGGTCTCGGGACGCTGGCGTTGCACAGGAAATCAATGCAGGAAGCTTCTTCTTTGAAAATTCGGGAATATCTGGCTTACGGGATTCCGGTTATCATTCCCTATATCGATACCGATCTCGATGACCTGAAGACCGACACCATCCTGCGTATCCCCAATACAGAAGATAATATCGAACAGGCCTGGCAGACCATCCATGATTTTGCCTGCAAGATGAAAGGACGCCGGATCGATCGCGGCCTGATTTCTAGCAGAATTGATACTCAACACAAAGAAAAATTACGCCTCGATTTTTTTAAATCATGTATTCGTGGACCCCGATTATTTAATGAATAAGACACCCAGCAAATTAAAAGTAAGCGTAGATCGTCCTGTTGCCCTGGTATATCTACTCATTTCGGTGTTCTTCTTTCTCGCCGTTTATGACCTGTACCAGGGTTTTATCCTCATCGGCAATCCTCCCTCGCTGGCTTCCAAACGGTTTGTCGTTTTCTGGATTATATCCATCTTCCCGTTCCTCGGCTGGCTGTACGGCCTGAAACTGGCAGCCAATGGGTCTTTGCCGGGCATATTACTATCTGTGGTCAAAAGAATAACCGACCGAACTCCGCTATATGTGAGAATTGGGCTGTCGGTTTTCCTTTGCTTCCTGACGACTGTGGTGTTCCTGTATACACCCTTTGGAAGATACGCTTTTATATACTGGTTGCGCCTTTTCACCATCTTCAGTTGCGGAGTTTTATCCGCACTGCTCCTTTTTCCCCGGAAGATCGATTTCACCTGGCTTCTGAAAGCCTCCGGAATGGTCGTAGTGGCGACAACTATCTTTGTAATCGGCGACTGGATGACCGGCGTCTCTGATTATCCCTTCTCGATGACCTGGTCGGAGGGCAACCGTTTCTGGGATTATTCCATCATGTTTGGCATGAACCGGTATATCAACCCGAGCGGGCAGACGGTCGTTCCCTTCCTGGAAGCAGGTCGGCAATTCCTGTGGGCGCTGCCTTTTATTTTTCCTTTCATCGGCATTCGCGGAATGCGCCTCTGTAATGTGATCATCTGGGTTCTGCCACCGCTGGTACTCGGATGGACGGCCATATTCAGGAGCTCGACCTTCAAAAAGGAGTGGATCTGGCAGGTCGGTTTTGGCCTGTGGTGCTTTCTCTTTCTGAGCCAAGGTCCGATCTATTCGCCACTGGTGATCTGCGCCATCGCGGTTGTCATCGCCCTGCGCCAGAAGAATCTTCCACTGGCCATTGTGCTTGTGGCCGCGGCATCGTATTATGCCCGCATATCGCGTTGGACCTGGATGTACGCGCCCGGACTGTGGGCAGGCATGCTATCGCTGATCGAACTGCAGGAACCAACATTCAAGAACGGCCGCTGGAAAGAGCTGATCCGTCCGGTGATCCTGGGACTATCCGGGTTGGCCGGCGCGGAACTGCTGCCATACCTGATCACTCTGATTTCCAATGGGTTGATTGCTTCGGAAGGCTCGATTACTGTAGCGGTGATCGATTCGTTCGATTTCCGCCAACCCATGCTATGGGACCGGCTTTTCCCCAATCCGACATATTCACCGGGCATCCTCCTCGGTTTTCTCTGGGTAGGCGGTCCGCTGCTTCTTTTCCTTATCTGGCTGGCCGTTAAGCGTTACTGGAAACCAAACTGGATGCAAATTGCCGCCCTTGTGGTGATCATTGGCACATTCAGCGTTATTGGATTGATCATCTCTGTGAAGATCGGTGGTGGCAGTAACCTGCATAACCTCGATCTGCTCTGGTTGACTCTGGCCTTATTGACTGCCTGGGTTTTTCGCGACTGGCTTTCCCGCGGTCTGCCGGGTCTGCATGAGATCAAATCCCTGCTGGCCGTGTTCTGCCTGGCGATGGTCTTCCCCACCACATCCATGATTCAGTATGGGGAACCTTACGGAATGCCGTCAGATTACTTCGCGGATAGTTCTCTCGAAAAACTGAGGGAAGAAGTTATGGCTGCCAGTAAAGAGGGCGAAGTACTTTTCATGGACCAACGCCAGTTGTTGACTTTCGGGTATATTAAAGATGTTCCTCTGATCGCTGAGTACGAGAAAAAACTGGTTATGGATCAGGCTTTAAGCGGCAACCAGGCTTATTTTGATGCTTTCTATGCTGATCTGCAAAAACACCGTTTTTCCATGATCGTCAGTGAGCCTTTGCGGAAAGCTATGGCGGATGAAGATATCCGGAATTTTGCGGAAGAGAATAATTCCTGGGTGTACTGGGTTTCTCGACCTTTGTTAAAATATTACAAACCAAAAGTGACGTATGATGAGGTTGGAGTTCAATTGTTAGTTCCTCGTGAGAATTGACATGCCCGATCTGGAGCCTGATCAATCCCCCGGCAATAGAGACGTACGGTGGGTGTGGTTCTTTTTTTTCTTATCTGTTCAAGCCCTTCCCGTACTGTACTGGATTGCCTCTTTACCGGCTGATCCCAAGAATAGCCTGATACTGGGTTACAGTCTTCCCAGACTGGGGATGATGCTGGTCGTTCTGCTGCTGGGCTTGCTCTTTCTGGCAGCGGCGATTGTAGCCGGAATGAAGGAAAACCGCCTTCAGTCTGTGTTTCAAGAACGCTGGCATGAAGGGAAGATTTTCCTCTGGCTGGAAGGTCTTGCTATTCTTTGCGTAGTTCTGGCCTGGGGGTATCTGGTTTATTTGCGTTCCGGAGTGAACGGCGGAGTCGATCCGCTGTATATCCGTTTTCAGCCGTTTCTGGTATGGCTCATCGCTCTGGGCGGGGAGTTGGCCGTCTGGTTGTGGATCCAGTGTTACGGCTGGCATCCGGACCGCCTGGTACGCTTCAGAATGGTCTTTCTTTCCAGTGCTATAGCTGCCGGAATTCTGTTGGTCTTTGGTTTGATCATCGGAATAACAGGCTGGGGTATCACACCGGATATCTTCTTCTGGGGGAATCCCGGTGTTCCACTGCTGGCCTGGCAGGTCTGGCTTTCGGCGGCGGCGGGACTGGTGTTGTTGACGGTACTTGTGAGTTTCCCGGTGCTGCGGGTATACCAGCGCCGTATGGATTGGATGATCTGCGGCGGTTTATTCATTCTCGCCGTCATCCTGTGGTTGGCGCAGCCCATTCCCTCCAGTTTCTTTTTCCCCACCCCCCGTGCTCCGGAATTTAAATTCTTCCCCTATTCTGATGCGGGTTTTTATGATTACGCGGCACAAACACTGCTGGTGGGTGAAGGATTCCTAAACGGGCAGATTGTTACCCGTCCTCTGTATATCTTCCTGCTGGCCATCTGGCACGGCATGGAAGGCCAAGATTATGGGGAGATCATCGTTCTGCAAACGCTGCTGCTGGCCGTCTTCCCTGCCGCTCTTTACTGGCTGGGACGTTCCATGCGCAGCCGTGAAGCCGGTTTAACGGCCGGCCTGCTGGCGATCTTCCGGGAATTAAATTCCATCGCTGCCACACCGCTCACCGAAGTGAGCCATTCAAAGATGTTGATGACCGACTCTTTGACCGGCCTGGGACTCTGCCTGTTGTGCCTGGCCGTATTTCGCTGGCTGAAGAAACCCGGCCCACGGCCGGTTCGAGCCGTTTTGATCGGTGGGGGAATGGGCCTGTTGTTATTGTTGCGTTCCCAGACGTCTTTCATCATTCCGATGATCCTGGTGTTTCTCCTTCTTCAACGAAAAACAGGATGGAAAGGTGCCTTGAGAGAAAGCGCCTATTTTCTGGCCGGGTTGATCCTGGCAGCATCTCCCTGGATCATTCGGAATGGTCTGCGCACCGGGGATTTCGCGCTGGACCAACCCTCACAGGCAGTGCTGGTGGCCCAGCGATACTCTTCCAGTGTGGATGAAGCCCTTAACATCCACCTGGAAGCCAGCACAGGTCAGGTAGGTGCCCATATATGGGAATACTCACTCTCACATCCCATAGATGTGGCAAGATTCATCGGTGCGCATTTCATCAATAACGCTTTTGCCACTCTGGAAGTCTTGCCGCTGCATGTGTCGTTCGTCGACTTTCATGATAATTTCCAGGTGTCGTCACTTTTCTGGCTGGAAGGGATAAGCACCATCAGAGGTATCCAATGGATTTATTTGATCCTGAATTTGCTGCTCCTTTCCATTGGGATTGGTTCATCCTTCGCCAAATGGCGCTGGTCCGGATTACTACCTCTGGCTTTTCATGCCGCATATTCGTTGAGCACAGCCTTTGGGCGCATTTCCGGCTGGCGGTTTATTCAACCGGTCGACTGGGTGGGATATTTCTACTTCTGCCTTGGATTTGCGGAGTGTACCGTCTGGTTCTTTGCGGCTTCGAATCTTTCGCTGCGCCCCCGGGAGAAGAATACACGTGAACTGCCGCCATCCAGAACCAGTTCCACCTGGATCACAGTGTCGGTGGTTAGCGTTCTGCTCGCCGGCCTGGCGCTGCCCGCCTCCGAGTGGCTCATCCCCAGACGATATACGCTGCAGGTGGAACAGGAAGCCATAAAGACTGCCGGTCAGGTTGAGCAACTGGAAACCGTCCTGGGAACGCCACAGGAGTTCCTACAGCAACCCGGAGCCGTCAGAATGATCGGCCGGGCTCTTTACCCACGATGGTACAAAGCGGATGACGGCGAACCCGGGAACGGGTGGGCGGCTTATAAGCCACAAAAGGACGCGCATCTGGGATTTATGATGGTTGGTCCCTATCGGGAACAGCAAATGATCCTTTCGGTGGAACAACCACCGGAGGAATTTACGCACGCGTCGGATGTCATCATCTATGGATGTCAAAAATCTGATTTCATAGATGTTCGGCTTGTGGTAGGATACAACCAGCCGGATATCTTTAGTTACGCTTCGCAAAATTTAACCCGGCAATGTGATTAGCCCGCATGGATTCCATTCAACTAATAAAAAATAGCGAGGAAAAACTCTGCGTGGTCATCCCTGCCTACCGGGTAGCCAACCATATCGAATCGGTTATCCAGGGAATTCCAGAATGGATCTGGAAGATTGTGGTTGTTGATGATTGCAGCCCGGATGATCTTGCCGAACGAGTTAAAGCCATACACAACAGCCGTGTGGAACTGGTGCGTCATGAGAAAAATCGGGGTGTGGGCGGCGCTGTGATCACCGGATTCAACCGGGCTATCGAGCTGGGCGCCACCGTATTGATCAAAATGGATGGCGACGGACAGATGGATCCGGCATTTCTTCCGGATCTTCTTGAACCGATTCTGAGCGGGCGCGCGGATTTTGTCAAAGGGAACCGTTTCGGCCGTCTCGAATCGATCTCCCGGATGCCCTTTCACCGCAGGATGGGCAACCTTTTCTGGTCATTTCTGGCCAAACTGGGGAGCGGTTACTGGAATGTTTTTGATCCAAACAACGGCTATCTGGCCGTCGATGCCGATGTTTACCGCCGGTTGGAGGCGAATTATCTTCACCCGCGGTACTTCTTTGAAACCAGCCTGCTGGTCGAATTGAATCTGGTGCGGGCAGTGGCGGAAGAGGTCCCTATGCCGGCCATTTATGCCGGTGAACCCAGTTCATTGAATGTCATGCAGGTGGTCACCACTTTCCCCGGTCTGCTGCTCTCACGTTTCTTGCGCCGCATCTGGCTGCAATACTTTGTGCTCAATTTCTCGGTCGGCACGATTTTTATGACCCTGGGGAGCCTGATGTCTCTGTTCGGGATCATCTGGGGAACCGTGTGGTGGCACAGATCGATTATCACGGGTATTCCAGCCACAGCCGGAACAGTCATGGTGGCTTCACTCCCGCTTATCCTGGGATTTCAAATGCTCATACAGGCTTTGACGCTGGATGTTCAGTCTGTTCCAAAAACACCGCAATCAAAAAGAGCAGACAGCCGGCAATCCATCTCGCGTAAGGCTATTTCCATCCAATGAGCCTCGCCTACATTCTCCCACGAGTAGCCCGGCATTTCCTTCCGGAGAAGATCACCCGGGCTCTGTTATTGCGCGGCCTGATCATCCGCCCTGGCCTGGAAACCCGTGCGCCACAGGAAGCCGCCGAACGTTATCGGCGGGATCTGCAAACATGCGGGATTGACCTGTCAGGAAAGCACATCTTGATTTTTGGATATGGTGGGCGATTCGCACTGGCCTGCCAACTCTTGAAAATGGGTGCCGATCATATTACCCTCTGTGAATTTGCCGCACGACCGGATGAACGCGCAAACCTGGCTCTACTGCCTGAGTTTGAAAAATACCTCACACACAGCCTGGGAAAGACCAGGCCGCGGGATGAATGGATAACTCTTCTGGAGGGTGATATCCGGTTGCTGGCGGCAGAACGCCTCATTCGCAAAGCAGATATTGTGTGCAGCAGTTCCGTGTTCGAACATCTTGTCGATCCGGAAGGCATTCTGACTGCGTTGAACACCATCATGCACGAGAATGGTGCGCACCTGCATTACATCGATCTGCGCGATCATTTCTTTCGATACCCCTTTGAAATGTTGACCTTCAAACAAGAAATCTGGAAAACCTGGTTGAATCCAACCAGCCATTTAAATCGCTGGCGGTTACCGGCATACCAATCCCTTTTTGTCCGGCAGTTTGAAAATGTGAATATCACCGTGCTGGAACGTAACGTGACCGCCTGGTCGGAGATTTCTGAACGGGTGCTGCCTGAATTCAAAACCGGCGATCCTCAGGTGGATGCCGTTACTCAGATCAGAGTATTTGCCGGGCGAAAGAAGTAAGGGGGAGATGTGAATTTCATCCTGCGAAACCTCCAGGAATTCTCCATCATCGGCCTGTGGTGCATTCTGTGGCTGGCTGGCGGTCTTGGGATCGCGCGGTTTGCCTTCAGGCTGCCGGAAAGGGAGCAGGTAATCAGCGGCATCGCTCTTGGCCTGATCGTGGAAACCTGGCTGGCCAATCTGCTGACGTTGTTTTTACCGGTCACGCCGGCCTTCTGGCTGGCGGCTGTACTGACCCTGATCATCGGGATCGCTTTTTCGTGGGGATGTAGACCTTCAGATTGGCTCCGGATCACAATTCCCTGGTCGCAGATCATTTGTCTGGTGCTCACCACCGGTATCTTCACGGGGATCTCGCGCGGTCTGGCGATTTATGATGATTACGCCCACCTGCCGACTCTATCCATGATGGCGGCGGGTGACTTGCCGCCGCATTTTGCCCTGGACCCGAGTGTTCCATACGGCTACCACTATTTCCTGATGTTATTTGCCGCGCAGCTCATGCGTCTGGGCGACCTGTTTCCCTGGAACGCGCTTGATTTTGCCCGCGGATTGTCCTTTGGACTGATGATCGGATTAACCTATCTCTGGGTGGCCCGATTGACCTTCAGCAAAGTTGGCGGGCTGGTTGGAGCCATGATGGCTGCTTTTGGTATGGGCACCCGCTGGATTCTGCTTCTCCTGCCCGAGGGAGTGATTAATACTCTGGGTCAGGGGATGAAATTGATCGGCAGCGGACGTTTGACCGGAGCCACCCTGTATGAAGCGCTTAACCGTACCTGGGGAATCGAAGGTGCAGGCCCGATCGGGTATCCCTTCGCTTATGCCAACGGTATAGCTGCGCCGGGGGTCATGAATCATGGGCCAAACGGTTCCATCGGCGTGGTCATCGGTTTACTTCTGTTGATGGTGTTCAACCGCTGGAAGGGCTGGCGTGGAGCTGTTGTTACGGCTATTCTGCTGGCTGCCAGCCTGTTGATCAGTGAAACCGGCATGCTTCTGCTGGCAGGCGGATTCGGGGTAGTCGTTCTAATTCAAATTATTCAAAGTAAAGGTTTGAGGATCTCCCGCAGCCTGTGGCTCTGGCTGGCGGTGATGTCCGCCGGATGCATTGTCGGTTTCTTGCAGGGAGGCGCTTTGAAAGATATCACAGCCGGCTTACTGGATCCCGAAGCGGTTTCCTATCAGACTGTGGCCTTCCGGCTGATCTGGCCGCCTGAAATCGTGTCTTCCCATCTTGGGGTGCTCTCATTGATCAAACCCGGCCAGTTGATCGTGGCTCTCCTTGAACTGGGACCATCACTGCTAGCCTTCCCGTTACTGGCGGCTTTTGGTTTGAAAGCTCTGCGCGCGTCTCGCTGGTATGAAGCCGCGCTGGTCTTTTCCGGGATTATCAGCCTTTTAATGGTGGTGGTCGAATTTGCGGGTTCCACCGGTGTTCGCAATACCTCACGTCTCTACCAATTCTCCGGACTGTGCCTTACATTTTTTGTCCCACTGGTCTGGATGTATGTTTGCCGTCGCGGTGAAATATTGAAAACTCTGGCTGTCGGATTGGGTGGCGTGATCATGTTCGGCGGGATTCTGCTGGCGGGAATTCAAATCCCGGCCATGCAAAAGCCTGTGTATTCCTACTTCCTGTCTGATCTGGATGTGAAGATTGAGCGGGACTACTGGAATAAGCTCGAAGCCGACGCGCTGGTCTTCGATCCCATCGTTTCTCGGGCGGCAACAATCTTTGCCCGCGGGTCTAATTCCGGTTTCACGTGGTACAAATCGAAACCCGAATGGGAGAAGCTCGCCATTTCTCCGGATCCCTATGCGTTGCGAGCCGGCGGATACAGCTACGCCTATTTTGATCAGAAAGCCTGGGATGAGATACCCGTTCCGATCCAGAAGAAATATACGGATCCCTGTGTTAAAGTTATCAAAGAAGTGGAAGACTGGCGGCATGATTTCCGCAAGCTGATCGATGTGCGGGAGTGCGTTCAACCGGATTAGGGAAGTACACGGCTGGCGAAAAAAACAAAATCCAATCTGGGATCATCGCTCCACCGGCCGCAATAAACGGCAGGACGGTTGATTACGGGAAATCCCTGTGCCGGACTGACCAGCCAGAAGGGATCGTTATCTCCCAGAATATTATTCTGTTGCGAGATTTTGGAATTCTCGGGAACACTTTTCAATTTTTGACCGATCACTGCGGACGGGAATTGATCCAAATTTTTCTGGAAGCGCGCGTAAGGAATGCCAAATGGATCTTCAGGATCCTGCCCGATGCTCACGAATGAACCGGGTGAAATCCTCGCCACGACCGCGTCCAGGCCATTCGGGCAGGATGTCTTGGGTAGAGATAGACCCGGAGTTGTTACCCGTAAAATCAAAGGACCGAAGATAACCGCGCAGAGCAGGATTACGGTAAAGCTGAGTATCCCGGTAGAGTATTCCTCCTGATATGCGAAGTCAACATCCCGATCTTTGTTGAAGATATTCAATGGCAGACCGACCGTCAGCAGCATGGAGGGAATGGAAGCCGCATAAGCCCGCATATGTTCCGCATCGGTTGGTGGGGCGAAGGGCAGGCTGATGAGTAATCCAAAATTGAGTGCTACCAGAAGACTATAACGCCGATCCTTGCGTTTTATCCAGGCTGCCGGGAAGAAAAGTATCCACAGGAATAGTACTGTTGTCCGAATACCATATTCAACGGGTGCGCTGTCCAAATTGACGGTGTGAGGGGTGGTGAAAGTTCCGAAATAATTGAAGGCGGAATAATATCCGGTCGAAAAAAAAGTGCCATACGCGTGTTGACAGGCGGAAATTGCATTTTCCGGGTGTTCTCTTAAGGTTTGAAGGGATATGCGGTAGATCTTGTCCGCGATTTCCTGCTGATTGCCTGTGGTGAAGACCTCCGGATGATCTCTGTAGATCTCCGTCCAACCTGCGCCACCTTCTGCGAAACCGTAGAATGAGTAAGCGAAATTCGAAAATGAAGCCGAGGTACCTGGCGCCAGAACGGCTGTCAATAGATGATTCAAGAGCAAGGCCGATACAATCACTCCCGTTGAAGATAATCCCTTAAACAGCAATGAACGCCGCGAGCCTGCCGGGAACAGGATCCAGACCAAAAGAAAGGGTAAAGCCAGAACAGCACCAGGCCGGGCGACTAATGCCAGGCAGAAACTGAAGAGGCCCCACAAAGCAAGCGAATACTTCTGATGAATGGCTGACCGCCACAACAGCAGAAGTCCGAGTGAACCAAGGAAGAAACCCAGATTTTCTGATAATACGTCACCGGTAAAATTTCGGTAGAAGAAAAACATTCCACAGGTTACGAGGGAAGGCAGCAGCGAGGATTTTTCTGACCGGTGGATTTCACCGGCAAGCAGCCAGGTGACCAGTCCACCCAACCCGGTAAGTATGGCCAACGTCATTCGTAGGTTGCGGCCGGTAATCGCCAGAAGAACCGAAAAGAATCCGGTGAACAGGGGCCGGCGTGATGCAATATCTGAGAATGTGCCGCCGTCCAGTAATTTTGTGGCTTCCGAGTAATACCCCTGCGCGTCAAACCAGGGGAGCAGGCCAAAGACTTCGTACACTCCGTTTATGCCCATTCTCCACTGGGCTGCCAGGGCTCCCGTGAAGAGGATCATTGTGATAAAGATGCTGGCAGCTTTATTGAACGGCTGTGGCAACTTCCAGACAGCCCATAACAGAAGCACTGTGGTGATCAGGGGCAGGAGAAAATCGTATCGCAGCGGGAGGGACAACCGCAGGGGGATCAGAAATCCGGCCAGGAAACCGGCGGTGGCGCTGAGGATAATTAAACCGCTCGAATATCGGCGATTTTTTGAGATAATCCGTTTGATAATTTGGACGCTCATTATTAATGACATTGTATCCGAAGAAACGCGGGGAGAAATCTGGACGCTTTTCGTTATTTCACGGCACAGGAATTGAAGCAAGTATAATATTGCGGCACAGTTATGAAAGATTGGAAGAAAGTCTTACGCCAGCCCTGGTTCATTCCGGTCCTCTTTCTGGGAGTGGTGTTAATCACTTACGGCTATCAGCTTCCCGGTATGGGATTGTACTGGGATGACTGGGAAATCATCTACCTGGATCATTTTCATGATCCAAAGGCTTACTGGGATTATTTCCTGTATGCACGGCCGTTAACCAGTTGGATCTACCTGGTGCTTTCACCTGTCGTTGGAATGAATCCGATTGCCTGGCAGATCGTCAATATCTTGCTGCGCTGGGCCGGCATTGTAGGATTCTGGTGGGCGCTGCGCCTGGTCTGGCCGAAGCGGTCGTTCGAGGTTGGCGGTGTGTGCCTACTGCTGGCGGTTTATCCGGCATTTACCCAGCATTCTGTGGCGGTCACCTATGCCCGTCATTTTGCCTGTATCGCGCTGTATTCTCTCTCCCTCGGATTAAATCTCATCGCGGTGGAAAATCCCAAGCGCTGGTGGTGGCTGACCATCACGGCGGCGTTGGCATCGCTGCTGCAGTTGGTAACACTGGAATACTTCTTCGGACTGGAAATCCTGCGTCCGCTCTTCCTGTGGATCTATCTGGACCGCAAGAGCCTGCCCTGGAAACAAAGGTTTAGGATGCTGCTTCATCACTGGCTGCCGTACGGGCTGGTTCTGCTCATCTTTGGCGGTTACCGTTTCATCTGGTATCCGCTGGTTTCCCCCAACCCCGAAGCGAACGCTCCGGTTTTGTTTGAGCGTCTTTCAGCAAACCCACTGAAGGAATTGATCTCATTTGGCAACCTGGTACTTCAGGATTTCATTCACCTGAATGTGGATAACTGGCTGGCGCCACTTAATCCCGGCACAATCGAACTGCGTGCCAGAGCCAATTGGCTATCCTGGGGTGCCGCCACGCTGGTCACGTTGATCAGTTTCTTCCTGCTAAAAAAACATGTCGAAAATGCGGCAGAATCCTCGGATGAAAATGACCAGTCCGATACTTTCTGCCGGGAAGCCATCCTGATTGGCATCATCGGCGTCCTGGCCGGTGGGATTCCTGTGTGGATCACCGGAAGGCAGTCCATTGGCGGCCCATGGGCAGATCGTTTTGCTTTGGGACCAATGTTCGGTGCAGTCTTATTGCTGGTGGGATTGATTCGCTGGTTTTCCCGCGGCCGCCGGCGGCAGGCAATTCTTCTGGGACTGTTCTTTGGCTTTGCTCTTTCCAGCCAGATGCAGACGGTCAATAAATACCGCCTGAGTCAGGATAACCAGAACGATTTTTACTGGCAGCTGGCATGGCGTGCCCCGGCCATCAAATCGGGGACGGCGATTATCGGACCGGCCATGCCGTTCGCACTGGTGAACGATCTGCACATCGGCTTTGCCGTGAATGCCATCTATGATCAGGGTGGAAAATCTTTCGAAGCGCCGCTCTGGTTTTTCCGGGCTGGTGATATGCAGGGCAGTCTCGTCCCCAAATTTAAACCCGGTTTCCCCATCGAATATCGCTATCTGACCGCTCATTTCAAAGGTAGCACGGATCAAATTCTGGTTGCCGAGTATTCTTATGGGACGAGCTGCCTGCACATCATCACTCCCGAAGATCTCCTTCGTTCGAATCTCGTGAATGATGAGAGTATGTTGTTCAAATTGTCCAAACCCGGATTGATCGATTCACATCCCTCGAAACAGGCTGTTCCCCCGGTTTCCATTTTCGGAGCTGAACCTGAACACGGATGGTGTTACAGTTACCAGAAAATGGAACTGGCCGCGCAGGATCAAAACTGGGCTGAAGCCGCTCGTCTGGCCGATGAAGTGGTGGAAAATAAGCTGGTTCCAAAGACACCCGGAGAATACACGCCCATGATCCTGGGGTATGTGCATACGGCACAACCTGAAAAAGCGATCGAAATTTCCCGGGCCGCACAAAAGATGGATAAGGAACATACCCAATACCTGTGCAGGCTGTGGAAATCCGCGGCTGCGGCGAATTCTGATGCGGAAGGATGGGCGGAAAAGGCAAGCGCTGCTCTGCAATGCGACACATCAACGGAAGGGAAGGCGGCGCCTTGAATCCGCGTTCTCTTTCTGACCGTCTGAACGACTGGCTGCGCAAACCCTGGGTGTTCCCGGTAATGCTGGGCATCTGCATGGTCTTCGCGTACGGTCTGCAGATCAATTTGCTAGGCTTTTACTGGGATGACTGGGAAGATATTTTTCTCTACCGGTTAAATTCACCGGTTGAATTCTTGAAATACTTCATGTATGACCGCCCGACCACCGTATGGGTGTATCTGGCCTTCTTCCCGCTACTGGGGGATGATCCCCTCAAGTGGCAAATCTTCAACCTGCTGCTGCGGTATCTCTCCCTGCTAGGTTTGTGGTGGACGCTCTGTCAGGTCTGGCCCAAACGTTGTTATGAAACCGGCTGGCTGGTTCTACTGCTGGCCGTTTTCCCGGGTTTCTTTCAGCAAACCATCGCCGTGACATACAGCCGGCATTTTATCGCCCTGGCGCTTTTCTCCCTTTCGCTGGTTCTCACCACACTCTCTTTCCGTTATCCCCGCCGATACGGATGGCTTACTTTGCTGGCGGCGATCTGCTCTTTTGCGCAGATGATGACCATCGAATATTTTGTGGGGCTGGAGATCATCCGCCCGGTGTTGATCTGGGTGCTGATTCGCGATACCTTCCCGAAGAAAAGCAGAGCCTTCTGGAAGACCCTCCAGTGGTGGATTCCCTATCTGATCCCGTTGATCGGTTTCTTTACCTGGCGTTTTTTGATCTTCCAGACTGTTCCGGGAACCGAAGATCCCAATGGCGTTGTCAACATGACTCTCCTGAGGCAGGATCCGGCGGGAATGGTTCTGCACCTCATCCAGAATGTGATTCAAGACTGCCTGTATATGCTGGTCTTTATCTGGACGAACACCATCGAAGCGGATGAGATCGATCTGGCTTCCAAGGCGGTCTGGTTCGGGTGGGTGATGGGAGCCTTTGCCGCCATTTCAGCGGGGATTGTACTTTCACGGGAGAAAGAAGAAATTGAACCCGAACCGAAAGAGAAAAAACGGTTTGTGAGAGACTGGCTTTTCCTGGGCGGTATATCAGTGCTGGCCGGCGGGCTGCCGGTATGGATCACAGAGCGCCAGGTCATTGTCGGACAGTGGTCTGACCGTTTCACCCTCGGACCGATGATCGGTATTGCGATGATCCTGGTTACGCTGATTTCGTTGCTCGGGTACAGGCGTCTCCAGAAGACGGTTGTGTTGGGACTGTTGATGGCTCTGGCGATTTCCACCCAGATACGCACGGTCAACCGCTACCGGTTGAATTGGGATATCCAGCGGGATTACTACTGGCAGTTCTTCTGGCGTGTTCCGGCCATGAAACCCGGAACTGCGTTATTTGGCACAAAAATGCCCTTTGGCTTGATTGGTGATTATTCGGTAAGTTATGCCATAAATTCGATCTACGCACCGGATATGACTGCGCAGCATATTCCCTACTGGTTCTTCAGTTCCATGCGCGCGTATGGAAATGACATTCCCGATTTCATTCCGGGACTGCCGGTCAGTTACACGATCCGTAATTTGAAATTCACCGGTTCCACTTCGAATGGGATTGTTCCAAATTACAAAGCCGGTCAGGCCTGTGTGCGGATTCTACGGCCGGAAGATGAATTTTCTCCTCTGATATCCTCTTCTGAAGCCAGACTGGCACAAATCTCCAATCTGGAACAAATCCTCAGAGAGAATCCCGATCCCCGGATATCACCTGAAAGTATCTTTGGTCCTGAACCGGAACACAACTGGTGTTATTACTATGAAAAAGCCGACCTGGCCCGCCAGTTCGGTGATTGGGCGGAGATTGCTTCTCTGAAGGATCAGGCGGAGGAGAAAGGTCTGTCTCCCGCCGTCGGTATGGAATATGAGCCATTCATCGAAGGATTGGCGCAAAATGGCGATTGGGAAGAAGCCTACAAAGTATCAGTCAAGGCGAATGAATTGACTGAAAATATGGGGAAAACGCTGTGTGCAGATTGGAAGCGGCTCGAAACCGCGGCTGAAAAATCCGGTGCTCAGGCGGGTAAATGGATAGAAAAAATACGTACCGAACTTCAATGTGAGTGAGGCCTTCAGGCGATCAGGGATGCCAACAGCGCGTCCAGTTGCTTCGCTGAATTTGATATCCGATAATCCGCGGCAGTTTGTTCGAAGGTGTTGGAAATACCCAGAGATCCATTTCGGTGGGCATCTATCAGAGCGGCTATCGCGCGGGCGATACCATCGATATCCAGCGGATCGACCACCGGGCAATCCAGTCTGCTGATCAATTCCGCCGAACTACCTGACAGGGGAGTGATCCCCAGGATAGGTTTATTGAATGCCAGGTAATCCACCAGTTTGCTGGGCAGGAAGACGCTGGGTGAACTGGAAGGTGCGTCGATTACCAGTAATACATCTGCCCGCCGGCAAAATTCCTGGCTTTGTAAAAAGGGAACGGCGCCTTCAAACCGGATAATCTCGGTCAATTGCAGTTCTTCTGCCATCTTCTGATGGGCTGGCGAAATGTTCCCGGCAAAGCGGATTCGGAATGCTGATCGGTAGTGCGGATCAGCTGCCAGCCGGGCAGCGGCTTTGAACAGATTTTCGGGCGTTCGCAGGCCGTAAAAATTACCGGAGTAGTGGAACTCGAGTGGTTCGGCAGCCGGTTTGTTTTCAATCTGCGTGGAAGAAACCTCAGGTTCAAATCCGTGTGGAATAACGTGTGTCTTCTTGCGCCAGGTGTCCGGATATTTTTTCATTACCAGGTCAGCCGTCTCACGGGAGACAAAGACCACGGCATCCGCCTGTTCGATCACCGAGGATTCCATCATGAAGCGCTGTTTCATTACCCACGAAGTGGATCGGACATACGGGCTGTCAGCCCAGGGATCACTGAAATGTGCTACCCAGGGCAGTCCGCTCTGCTGTTTGAGCTGCAATCCCACAAGATGATCCGTCCAGGGTTGCCCGAAACTGATAAAAGCGTCATATTTCTCTCTGGAAGTCAGTGAGTCACATTTTCGGAAAGCGGCGTTCTTCCACACCCACTTCGAATCCGGAAGGATTCCCAGGGCGGGAAACAGGCGAATCAATCCACGCACCACAATCCAGTCTTCCAGGGTTGGGACGGGAAACTTTCTGACCTTTCCACCGGCCGGCCGATCCAGCGAGTTATCCAGAATGTAGCTTTTTAGCCGCAGCGAATCTGGATCAACACATACCACATCGGATTTCCAGTTAAACTCGGCCAGCGAAGCCAGCAGGCGGGAAACCTGGATCGAGCGGGGCATGACGAGGGGGGGCATACACCAGGAAAGCGTCAGCAGACGTTTCATTCCGCAGGTTCCTGAGCACAAATTTCCAGCGACTGGGTGTAGGTCAACGAGGAGATACCCAGATCGCAGACCATGCGGATGGCTTCCATGAAGCCCGGATCATCTATCACATGTGATGGGTCTACATAGATATTCAACAAACCACAAATCCGCCAATCCTGCAATTGCCAGATAGTATGTTTCAATATGGTGGAATAGCGCGGGGTTACTTTCCGTTCGGCCGGGTTCTTCAGGTAGCTGAATGAATCCAGAATGGAGTAGGGTGCAGAGGTTGAACCGGAAAGAGGAAATTCAGGCCAGTTGTTTTCCCACCAGACCGGGCCATATTTCATGGCATCCAATGGGGTGGTTTGAGTGGAATAATACTCACCCAGGTCGTGCAGTACCGGACGGATAATTTCTTTCTGCATGTTCAGAGGAATCTTCCCGAAATGAGGCGCGCGAAATCCGGCGGGTTTCTTCCCGATCAGGGTAGTAATAAGTTGATGCCCCTTCTGAATATCCTGCACAACTTCTCCACTTCCCATGGCGGCGTAGAATGTGGTGGAACGGTACACTCCATCCTGTAGTTGAGTATGCGGCAAATACCCGTGATTTAAAAATTCGGCACCGCTGGCAGCGATCTTTTTATAGATCGATGGATTGATTTCGAGCATGCTTCCCGGAACAGCATACGATCGTTGAATCCCATGCTGATGAAGTGCCGCGTCCAGTATTTCAGCCGCCAAAGCGTCATCCGGTGTATCACAATCAAAGGAGAGTAGAAGATACAGGCGGTCAAAACCCTGTCTCACAGCCTGGCGGCTGTAATCCATCCAGATCTTGCGCGGGAAAGTTCTGCCAAATCTGTCGATGACCCTGGTTTTCAGGTCAGTTCCACTGAAATCCATTAGATTACTTCTTTCGCATTGATTTCTTTCAAGCTGCGAAAATCAGGCTGCCATTCGGACAAATCCACATTGTAGGTTTCCTGAAGCGCTCTGTGATAAATCTCCACGAATCGATTTTCCGTTTTTCGGGGAAGCCATCTTTCTTCCGCGTTTTTCCGAGCGTTGCGTCCCAATTTTTCCCGTTCGGAAGAATTTTCGATCAACTTTGTAAAGGCTTCCGCAAAGGCCTCTGCTGTGTTTGGCACCAGCCAGACAATATCGGGAGTGTATTCCACCGGATCCGGTCCAATATCTCTCTGGTTCAAGACTACAGGAAGCCCGGTGAGGAATGCTTCGATGGTCGATTTCCCGATACCCCACCATTCGATATGCGAGGAATAAATATCAAAGTCCTTGTACATTCGGCAAAGATCATCATTCGGTATGGATGGAATGAAATGGATGCGGTCTTCCACGCCGGCTTCCAGTGCCACCTGCTTTTCGTACTCCGCCAGTTCACCCTGACCGACGATGGTCAGCTCGGCATTGGGCAGTAATTTCATGGCTCTGATGATCATGTCCGGATTCTTCCAGGGGATCAGGCGGTTGACACACAGGATCTTGACCGGCGAATGTAGTTGATAATTCTGTTTGGGGTGGATACTGGTGGGATTAAGCACGTTGTAGCAGGTAATTGCCCGCTTGATGTGGTGTTTTTTGCAGTATTCCATCCCAGAATCATAGGCTGGAAGGAACCAGTCAGCCGTCTGGTTGGTCAGGTTCTCGAATACCTTGTACCGCTCGTAAACCAGCCGGTTCTTCCAGTTCGGCCACCAGTGGGTATACATACGCAGATCCACATCCGGTTGGGTATGCAGTGAGACGACCAGGGGAACATCCAGAGCCAGCTTGATTTTGGATGCCAGGTATCCGGAGGAAAAGTTTGAGTGCGCTCTGATCAGATGTGGATTGAATTGGGTGGCAATATCAATACCCTGTTTTACCCATTTCTCCAGCAGCCAGGGCTGGTATCCCAACGACTGAGTGAATGTGGGCATGGGCAGGTCGATCATTTGAAGGTGGGCTTTCCCGGCCATCTTCTGCACCAGTTTGGGATCGACATTATCACCGATTGTTTTCAGCAGCAGGATTTCATTGAATAGATTGCCTGGATTGTAATAACGCTCTGTGATCTCACCTTTCACCACAAGATCTTCCAGACGATCTGGAATGACGACCAGCAAGCGTTTGGACTTTTCTTTAACATCCACACTCTTGAAGATTCTCAAATTCCGGGCGGCATCCATACCCTGCATGGATGGGGTCAGGCTAAAGGTCTCGGCTGTCCGGGCTTCATCCAGGGCTTGCTGATAGATTTCAACAAAATGTGATTCGGCTTTCTGAGGTGACCATTTTTGTTCGGCGATAAGGCGAGCGTTGCGTCCGAGTTTTTCCCGTTCGGCACGATTCGCGATCAGGGTGTTGAAAGCCCTGGCGAAATCCTCCGGCGTATTGGGAACCAATTGGATGATATCCGGTGTGTATTCAATTGGCTGGGCGCCGCTTTCCCGCAGGTTAAGCACCACCGGTAATCCAACCAGCAGCGCTTCGATGGTCGATTTCCCAATCCCCCAGGCTTCGACATGTGACGAGTAGATGTCGTAGTCCTTATACATCTGGCAGAGGTCGTCATTCGGTATGGAGGGGATAAAGTGAATGCGGTCAGCCACACCGGATTCAACTGCCACCTGTTTTTCATAATCCGCCAGTTCACCCTGTCCCACAATGGTCAATTCGGCATTGGGGACATATTTCATCGCCCGGATGATCATATCAGGATTTTTACAGGCGATCATCCGGTTCACGCACAGAATGCGGATCGGAGAGTGAAGCTCGTAGTCTTCTTTTGGCAGGATGTAGGTGGGATTCAGGGCGTTGTAACAGGTGACAGCCCTCCGGACATTGTGCTTCTTGCAGTATTCCATCCCGGAATCATAGACAGGCAGGATCCAATCGGCCGTGCGATTGGTCAAATTTTCGAAAACCTTGTATCTTTCATAAACCAGACGGGTTTTCCAATCCGGCCACCACTTTGTCAATCCTCGATAATCGGTATCCGGCTGGGTATGAATGGAAACGATGAGAGGAACATTCAAGTCAAGTTTGATCTTTGAGGCCAGGTATCCAGCGGAAAAGTTGGAATGTGCCCGGATTAATTGTGGATTGTACTGTCTCGCCAGTTCGATTCCCCGGTTGACCCAATGTCTCAACAGCCAGGGCTGGTATCCAAGGGACTGGGTAAAAGTGGGCATGGGCAGGTCAACCATCTGGAGATGAGCCTTTCCCGCCATCTTTTGCACAAGCTTGATATCGACATTATCTTCGATCGTCTTGACGATCAGGATTTCATCGAACACATTGCCCGGATTGTAGTAACGTTCGGTGATCTCACCTTTTTTTACCAGATCTCCAAGGCGATCTGGAATAATGACTAACAGTCGTTTGGGCATATGTGCTTGGGCTTCCTTTTTTGTCATGATATAATTTTTTCGCTCATCGAGAGAAAATTGAAAAAGATATTATCTGTGATTGGGGCTCGTCCACAATTCATCAAGGCGGTAATTGTATCAAAAGAACTTCTTCATAAATATGAAGAAGTTATTTTACATACCGGGCAACATTATGACGAATCCATGTCCGGGATTTTCTTTCGTGAGCTAGGTTTGCGTGAACCGGATATTAACCTGGGTGTGGGAAGCGGCAGCCACGGCACGCAAACCGCCGGGATGCTGATAGGGATCGAAAAAGCCATTGATTCAGTTCACCCCGATCTGGTTCTGGTTTACGGCGATACGAACTCCACGCTGGCCGGTTCTCTTGCGGCCGCGAAATGCCAGGTACCGGTGGCGCATGTGGAAGCCGGACTACGTTCGTATAACCGGGCTATGCCTGAAGAGATCAACCGCATTGTTACCGATCATCTATCCTCTCTTTTGTTTTGCCCGAGCGAACAGGCTGTTGCCAACCTGTCAACCGAAGGAATCGATAAAAATGTTCACCTGGTGGGTGACGTAATGTTCGATTCTTTCCGATTGATGGGAGATGCTGTCGGGAAAGATGATACGCTGTTTTCCCGTTTGGATATATCGCCGAGAAAATTTTGCCTGCTCACACTGCATCGAGCGGAAAACACGGATGACCCGAAGCGCCTTGCCAACATATTAAATGCAGTGAATGGCCTGAATGACAGGGTGATCTTCCCGATCCATCCAAGAACGCAGGCTGCCATTCGTAGGATTGGCTGGAAACCCGCGGAGAATGTTTCCGTAATCGCACCGGTCGGGTATCTGGATATGGTGAAACTGGAGCAATCTGCCGGTTGCATCCTCACAGATTCCGGAGGAATCCAGAAGGAAGCCTACTGGGCGGGCGTGCGCTGTCTGACCCTGCGCGAAGAAACTGAATGGGTGGAGACGGTCAGCGCCGGTTGGAATATACTGGTCGATGACGATCCCGAGAAGATAATCGGCCAATTTCTCTCTTTCCATCCCGCGGGTCCCAGGCCGTTTGTCTATGGCGACGGAATGGCTGCTGGCAAGATTGTCCGGGCGATCCAGAATTTTCTTTAATTTCCACAGGGTATAGAATCTATCCATTGAAGGTTGACGTATGAAGATTTTGATCACGGGTGTGGCAGGATTTATCGGTTCAAATCTTGCTTCAAGACTAATCGACGAAGGTTATGATGTTGTCGGTGTTGATAACATGTCTCAGGGACACCCGTTGAATCTGTCGAGTTTCGAGGAGAATCCGGCATTCACCCTGCGAAAGATCGATATCAAAGACAAAGAAGAGATGACCAGGGCAGCGGAGGGCTGCCAGGTGATCGTTCATCTTGCCGCTTACAAGATCCCCCGCTACAGCGACGCGCTGGATACCCTGTTGATCAATTCCACCGGGTCAGAAAATGTGTTTGAAGCAGCCCGTCAAACCGGCGCTCGAGTCATAGCCGCTTCGACCTCGGATGTCTATGGAAAAAATCCCTCGGTTCCCTTCAATGAGCTTTCTGATCTTATGGTCGGCAATCCCACAGTAAAACGCTGGGCGTACGCCATCTCCAAGATGTTCGAAGAGCAACTGCTATTTGCCTACCACGACCGTTTCGGGCTGGACTTTGTAGCCGTCCGGTTCTTCGGCGGTTACGGCCCGAATCAGAATTTAACCTGGTGGGGTGGGCCGCAATCCGTGTTTATCAACTGCGCGCTGGATGACACAGAAATCGAAGTGCACGGAACCGGCCAGCAAACCCGTTCCTTCACATTTATCAGCGACCACGTGGACGGCCTGCTGGGTCTCATCCAACATCCAGAGGTGAACAACCTCGCCCTCAATCTGGGAGCCACAAAAGAGATCTCCATTCTCGGTCTGGCTGAATTGATCTGGTCACTGGTCAGGAAAGATGAAAAACCGAAGATCAAGTTGATACCATACACCAACTTCGGCAACTATGAGGATGTGAATCGCCGCATTCCGGATATCAGCCGCGCCCGTGACCTGATCGGATTTCAACCGAAAGTGGATTTGGAAACCGGTTTGAAAAAAACCATCCTGTGGCAAATTCAACGCCGCAAAGCGTTGAACATTCCCACACCTGACTTGAATATCCATTATGGATAAATCTCTTTCGACACTCTATCTGGTAATCCCTGTTCTCAATGAGGCACCCAATCTTCCGAGATTGAGTGAATCCCTGCGCGCGACAACAGCTTCATTTCAAGATCGATACCGGACGCATATCATCTTTGTGGATGATGGGAGTATCGATGACACCGTAAAGGCGATTGCGGCCAACTGCCATGATCTCGAAACAAGTATTGTGCGGCATGAGATCAATCAGGGGCCGGGATATGCATTTGGATCGGCTTTCGAATATCTGAGCGAAAGGCTCAAACCCGGAGACTGGGTTTGTACCATGGAAGGTGATAACACCTCCAACATTGATCTGCTCAATCAGATGTTCCAGCGCACCGGGGAAGGGTATGAGGTGATCTTTGCCAGCCCTTATATGTATGGTGGGGGATTCACAAACACCGATTTTTTCCGGCGCTTCTTCAGTTTCATGGCCAATACCTATGTCCGTGAATTTTTGGGTATCCCTGGAATTTTCACCGTCAGTTCTTTCTTCCGCCTGTATAAAGCGGAGGTGATCCAGGCTCTGCAAAAAATCTATGGAAAGCGGATCATTGCCTCAAAAGGTTTCGAATGTATGATCGAGCTGACCATGAAACTGGTTTTCCGGAATTCGATGATCTCCGAAGTTCCCATGGTGCTGGATTCGAATAAACGCATTGGCAAGAGTAAAATGAAAAAACTGAAAACCGTATGGGGGTATATTCAGGTGGGGCTACAGAGGAATAGTTGGCAGAGGTTATACCAGCAAAACAGATTGCACGAATGAACAAGAAAATTGATCTGGTTGTTCTGATTGCACTTATCCTTGTCAGCCTGATATTGATGGTCAATTTTGATCTACGGATTGCTGATTTACATGAAGACGACGGACCAATCTTCTATGCCCTGGCAGCCGTAAATCCTGATATGTTTGCAGGTGATTATCTGCACGGTATACCTGTCGAGTTGATCACCCCGTTTCAATTGTTTACCAGTCTCTTGATCTTATTCCCCGGCCTTATCTATAAACTGACCGGTCTTCATCCGTATTTCTCCACCTGGGTTCTCACCTTTCTGCAGATCTTCAGCTTCGGGTATACCCTGTATTATTTCCTGATTACAGCTGGAATTTCCAGAAAAATGGCCTGCCTGGGAATGGTATTTGCCTATGCGGCCGCGATGTGGGGTTGGAGCGCTACTTATTTTGAGAGCGATTTCAACGGCATTCTCTCCCTTTCAACCCGCATCGCATGTTTTCCCTTCCTGTTTTTATCCATTTCTTTTTTTCTGAAGGGAAAATCAACAGCAGGATATATCTTGCTTCTATTGACCGGGTTAAATCACCCGACGATCGCCCTTTTTGCCATTGGAACGTTGGCGATCTGGCGTTTCTTTCAAACAGGTTTTTCTGGTTTCAAGAAATTGCTCCCCCACCTGGCTGTTCTTTTTGTGATCAGCCTGGTTATAGCCGCACCTTCATTTATAGTTCGCAAGTCGCTTCCATTCCATTCTTTACCGCTGGATGAACTTATTCAGGGTATGAAGTTGAACATCCATCTCTATCCCTGGAAGTTCGGTCTGCACTGGCCGCCGTTACAGACCACGCTGATCTGGCTTCTCATGGGACTTCTCGGTTATCAGGCATTCAAGAAGCAGAACCAGCTTTTCACCAGTCTATGGATTGCTTCCCTGATCAGTAGTCTGATATTCAGCCTTTCACAGATTCTGGGAGCGCTTACCAACCTGACAACTCTTTTAGATCTGGTTGGCCTGCGTGCTTTTTCCATCTCCATTTTTCTCGCATTTCCAATCATCCTGAATTTCTTTGAGGAGAATTATTTCTTCCGAGGATATGTATTCCGCCTGGTTGCCATACTGACGTTCTTACTGCCATTTCTGACAGTTCAGTACGGCCTATCATGGATGCTGGTTGTGTCGCTTGTTTTGCTGATCCTTCCCGATTTAGGTAGAATCCGCCAATTGACGTTTTTGAAACACATGAATCCCCGGTTCACATATCTTACGGCCTGTTTCCTGACGGGAGTATTCATGCTGTTCTTTGTGTTAAGCGGCGTAATTAGCCAGATCGAACTGTCACCGCTTCTTGATGATCTTTTTACATTCTTCTTTGAATACCCACTGATCAATTCCAATTCAGTGCTCCTGGCGGTGGGAATGGGAATTGCTTTACTCGCGGCTGTTCCTGGTAGGAATTTTTTTGTCCATCTACAGAAGCGATGGATTCAAGTTTCTTCAGACCGGGTAATCGAATCAGGCAGTATTATTCTGCTGATCCTCTTCTTCATGATGGAAGTGAACATCGACCGTTCTCCGGAAGCATTGGCAAGGCTTGATGTTCAGAAATGGGCGAAAACCAGCACTCCAGTTGGTTCGGTCTTCTGGGTACCAGGCTTCAACGGCTGGCGAGGATATTCCGAAAGACGCCGGGTGGACAATACGACACGTGAAAACTATGCGTATATTTACGCCATCACAGAAGCCAAAGAATATCGCATGAAAGTCCTGCGGTTCTATGGCCTAACAGAAGATGCAAGCTATCTACCTATGAATACTGGATTAAATGAAAAAGAGACAAAACTTGCAGAAAAATTTGACACGGCAAAATATCGTCAGCTGAGAGAAAAATTCAACGTAACCCATATTGTTCTTCTGCGAGCAGAATTCATCAAACCCGAACTACCGTTGATCTATCAGAATGATTATTATGATGTGTTTGAAATAATCGGTGGATAAAACCAGTCGGTTTATTTCGAATTGATGGTTCTTCCTAATAATGCATTGGCCAAACGCGGGATATTGAATCCGTAAATGAGCAACAGGGTCAAACCATATAGAACGATCGCACCTGCTATGATCAATCCCATTGAGACCAGTGTATCGGAGATCCGGGTTCGGGCAAGAACGATTCCAACTGTCATGATCAGGCTGGCGAATAGAAATTTCCCAATATTTCCGTAATCATAGAGATCTTTTTCGCGAAATCCGGTAGTGGGAACAAGCCGGCATAACGCGTAATCCATGGCTGTGTAGGTGACAGTCGTATTAATGGCGGCTGCCAGAATTCCCATACGCGGAATGAGCAGGATGTTCAAGCTGGCGTTCAACAACGCACTGGCTGTTGTGATAATCAGGATGGTCGTCGGTTTTTGATAAAGATAGGCTAGATACAAAAGGGGTGAGCAAAATTGCGAAATGAAGACTCCTAGAATGATGAAGAAAAATGTGAATGTGGGAATTTCAAAAGTAGTAGAACCCACCAGCCCCAGAAGCGCGGGGCCGACGCATAGCAATCCGAAGAAGGCGGGGAAACCGATAAAGGCAAAGGCATTGACATACCGTTGACTGGCATGGGATAAACCCTGGAAGTCCTCAGAATTTTTATACGTTGCCAGCAGCGGATAGAGAAGAGACCAGAATGGTGATCCGATGGCCAGCAGGACGTTAGCAAGCTGGTATGACGCCCCATAAATACCAACAGAAGTGGCATCGGTAAGGGCTCCCAGAATTGTCCGATCGCCATTTCCGATAATCGTTACACTCAGGCTGGAAGCTACAAGCGGTAAACCCCATTGAACGGCCTTAAGTTGTTCCTGTCTGGAAATAAATCCACCTGCCAGTTCAATCTCGCCTGAAAAAGCAAGATAAGCGATCATCATAATAACAGAAACCAATCGGATCGCTATGGTGAGTTGAATGATCTCCAGTAAACCATATCCGGCGAGCAGTACGGCAGACACGCCGACAACATAAGCCACAGCCTGAAAAATCTGCATGGTGGAATAGGCCACAATTTTCAACCTGGCACGCAAGAAGTCTCTGATCACCTGTTCCCATGAAGAGAAGAGCAGTAAACCAAATGACCAGCGGATGATTTCAGGCGCCCAATCTACCCTGAATAACCATTGATTGATTAAGTCCGGAAAGACAATCAAAAAAGCTCCCAGCAATAGAGAGACAGACCCAACCAGGAGCAGGGAGGATCGAAATCGCCTGCTAAGGATCGACCTTTCTATCTTTCCGGATAGCTCCTTAATCACATAGAAACCCAACCCCAGACCTGCAATGGTCATGAGATAGGCAGTCAAAGTTTGGATCTGGGTATTGACTCCATAGGCTTCAGGAGAAAGGTACTTGATCATCAAGGGAAAAACAATGAAACTACTCGCCCGATTGACGAACTCTGCAATAAACCGGGATGCCAGGCTAAATCCATGTTTTGAATTCGGAATTCGTAAGTTCATGTCAATCGTAGATGATGTCTATTCCCAATTCTCTGTAAAAATTTTCGTACCAGGCATAGGACGATGAATTTAGTATTGTTCCACAACAACCTGTGTAGTACATACGATAAAAACCTTCTGATGTCTGGAATACAAAGGGATGGGCTATTTCATGTCGTTCTTTCCGACAATTCGAGTTTGGCGCGAGAGCAATTCCTTCAACCTCCCATGTCAGACCATCACTGGATGTTGCATGAAATATCTTATCCTTTATTGGCATATTATTCGAGCCGCGGAAATACATGTTCCACTTGCCATTGATCTGAATCACTGATGGATTATTTGCAACATAGCGGCAACCGTGAGGTCCGAAATTGATCCGGATTCCTTCTTCGATCGACCAGTTCAATCCATCCTGAGAGACAGCGCTGCAGATATTCTGTTTCCAATCCGCTCCGCGGAAGGATGAGAAGTACATACGCAATCGACCATCAGAAAGACGTGTGATGGAAGTATCGGAAACACCAATCACCCGGTCATCGTCAGATTCCTTCGCAGGAAACATTTCCGGCTCGATTCTGGTGCCCGGTTCGATAGACCAATCTATTCGGTTTTCTGATCTGGCGGAATAGATATTTGTGATCCTGGTAGTATCTTTGGCGCTGAAATATAAACGCCAACCATTTTCTATTGGCCATAAATATGGGGCGCGGATCTGTGTTAAGGGCTGGGAGCTAGCCGTATCGTCAAGTACTGTAAGCGATTCCTGATCCCAGACTAATCCGTCCAGCGATACAGTTCGTAAAATTTTGGTCTTCCAGGAATTCTTGATCTGCCTTGCTGAATGGTAAAACATTTCGAAGGAACCATTTAACTCTGTGGGCTGATGAACATAACAGTAAAAGGCTGTGGATATCGGATTGTTTTGCGACGATTCAATGCGTACCCCTTTTTCCCGAAACCAGGTAATCCCATCCAAAGACCTTGCACTCAGGATTCGGTCTTCTGGGTTAAAAAAAGACTTCATACTCTCTCTGATATGACTCATTGATCAGCATTCTCAGTGAAATATGTGTAGGATTGTTACCCATAGATTCGTAAATGGTACGAAAATACTTCAATATTTACTTTTGTAAAGCGTGAATAGTGTCTCTAAGATGGAAAAGAAAATCTTTGTGCAGTAGTCTTCCTCGAAAATAAGGATACAGAGCTCCTCCAAAGCTGCGCTTAAAATCGGTCAATCCCTTGCGTTTTCCCGATTTCTCTCCCGGGAAACCCTCTCCACTTTCATAGAATTCGTACCGGTTCTTAATTGCCCATTGTATGGCTTTCCAATGGAGTAGATTATTGACTCCAGGAATAACGTCGTTGATTCCTGCCGCCGTCCAACCTGACATTGCGCCCTTATATGTGGCTTCGTTATCTGCCGCGATCACTTTTCCATTTAATTCCGCAAAGAAAACCCTGGCCTTTCCCTGATCGACAAATTTCTCCCAGATCATTTGAAAATAGGCCAGAGGATGTGGTTTTACACCGGTGCGGTGGTATGTCGCGCAGTGCAGCTCGTAATATGTTTCAAGGTCTTTTTCTCCTTTGGCTTCTCGAACGGTTACTCCGCTTTTTTCGGCCTTCCGAATATGGGTTCTGCAATAACTTTCCATATTATCCCAGATTGAATCAATCGACTGAGACAGTTCAATCACATAGGTTTGTGTCGATGAGTTGAGAAAGCCGGAACTGATCAATGGATTCACCCGGGGGCAGTCTGCACCCCGGTAAGCCGGTGACATTGGCGTGAGGGATATGTCGATTGATTCCGCGTTCTCACGATCGGCGATCTGAAATAGATAATCAAGCCAGGCTTTTTGGACGATTTCCCTTTGCTTCTTTGATAGATCAACCGCACAGGCCAGGCCGCCAGTGGATTCTAAGATGCAATTCTTGATTACACCAAAAAAAGGACGATCCAAACGGTGAAGAGGCATAATCGCCAGGATTTCCCCGCGATTATCCGCATCCACAATGGCAAAGGATAGATCATGTTTCCCCGGCCAGGTATCAATGGCATCCTGGGAATCCCACTGGTGCCAGAGCCATGCCTGAGGTGTGGTATCAACGAATTTATCCCATTCAGGTTGGGATAAGTCCTGCCTGTTTCGGATAGTCACATTCTGGAAAGAAAAGGTATGGCTCATTCAAATACTCTGGAGGTTTTAGTTATTCTAACAGAACCCAATATAATACATGTAAATGTTCACTGATTCGGAAAAACCGGATAAGACTCAAAGTGTACTACTCATAAAGTTACTTGGTCAGAATCTATTCTGGATTGTGGTCTTTTTGCTTGTTCTTCTTCTTCTTTTTGAAGCATTGATTACATCTGGATGGATAAGGCCTATACTACCCTATCCATCTCCCTCGGCGAATGCCAGCTTTCCTGAACTCGATGTTAAATTCGAACGGCTTTCCCGTCTGGATAATGTTAATTGCCTGTTCATCGGCAGTTCGATGGCTGACGCAGGGTTGTCTCCTGAAATATTTGAAAGTGAATTAAAGGCTACAGGCAAATCAAAGCTTACCTGTTTGAATATGGCAATTTCAGGATCCATGGTCGAATCTAGCGGAATGATCGTTAAGAGCCTGATCAAATGGCAGTCCATCAAGTTGGTGGTGATCGGTCTATCACCATACGATATGGATAAAACTTATACAAAAACCCGCCCTATCGCCTCCTTTCCTGTTTTTACCTACAACGATGGTCAAATCAGCATGGAAGGCTGGTTGTTCAATCATTTTCGGCTTCCCTGGTATTTCGCTTCGTTACCCCGGTTCAATAATGCTTCCTATCAAACCGGGCTGACAGAATGGGATAAATTAATCAATGAAAGGGGAGTCCGAGTCACATATGATATTGGCAAAATCGAGAAAAGCTCACAGGATGTGATTTTGCCGGATTTCACCATCAATCCTGTTGATCTGCAAATGCTGGAATCTGTATTGAATAACCTGGCAGACAAGAATATTGAGGCGGTTGTCATTGAGATGCCGGTTCACCCCGACGTATTCCCCTATCTGATTGAAGGCGGAGAGCCGGAGTATGAAAAAGTATTTGTACAGCCGATTCAAACTTTGCTGGGAAAAACACCGGCGAAATTTCTTCGAACCCAGCCGTTTGTTACAGATATCGTAAATGATGAAGACTGGTTCAACAAGAATCATTTAAATTATCTGGGTGCTAAAAAATTGACGATTTATCTCGCGCGGAAAATCGCCGTCGAAGGGATTCTCCAATAGGAATGGCTCTCATCTCGGTGGATTTTGCGATCTTTGCCTGTGTGGTTATTCTGATCTTCCATATTTCGCCAGTATCCTTTAAAAAACCCTGGCTTTTGTTGGCTTCGTTGTTTTTTTATTTTTTGATCGATGTCAGATTCTTCTGCGTTCTCGCAATACTGGGTATGACTAACTACTGGCTGGCGATAAGATCTCTTGCTTCACAAAAGAAGGCGTTATATTCCAACGCGGCATTTTTCATTGATATCTCTTCGTTTGGATTGGTAAAGATTCTTTCGAGCCATTACCTGGAACAGGTCTCCATTTCATCTGGTTCGAATGGAATTTGCTGGATTCTTCCGGTTGGATTTTCATTCTATCTTCTCCAACTGATCAGCTTTCAATTGGATTTCAGGGCAGGAAGAATAAAGGTTATTCCTTCTTTCATGGATTTTGCCCTCTTTATTTGTTATTTTCCTAAAGTACTGAGCGGTCCAATAGAAAAACCTGTCAATTTCTTGAAACAAATCACCTCTCCGCGGAAAATGACAAGTCTGGATATTTACCACGGGTTTGGATTGATTTTCATCGGCTTGATCCGCAAACTTTTCATCGCAAATATCCTTTCAGTTTTTATGCCAGATTGGATTAGCGAGGCTCATTCGATCAACTGGTTACAAATGATCGGGTATGTGATCTTGATCTATAACGATTTCGCCGGTTACACCGCCATAGTCCGCGGAATCAGCCATCTCTTGGGGATAGTGCTTTCGCCAAATTTCCAACAGCCATTACTCTCTCGGAATTTCTCCGAATTCTGGACCCGCTGGCATATGAGTCTTTCCACCTGGCTGCGGGAAACTATTTTCTTCCCTCTCAGCCGGAAACTTGGCAGGAATTCGGGGAATTTCACAGAAAAGATGATCTCCATCATCATCCCGCCCATGCTTACCATGCTTGCCAGCGGATTCTGGCACGGTGCCTCTCTTGCCATGATGGT
>JAAZMZ010000016.1 GCA_012798535.1 Leptolinea sp. | reverse complement strand
TCCTCGTCTGTCTTACCTGAGATAAACCCTGATACCACACTGATCCAGGTAATGACCCGATTAAATATTTTCTTCTGGTTTGCGAATATCATTCCAAAATGAAACCGGCCGCTTATCCAAAGAACTACAATTATACTTCCCGGTCGGTGATAGATTCAATTTCAAACCCATCTACATTCTTTATTAAATGAAAAAACTCGAATTGCATGCCAGTACAGTTTTTACGCTTTACCCCTGCCTCATACATAATTATCGGGCAGGTCATTTTCAAAAAGGATCACATCTCCGGTATTAACAAAACTTCCTAGAAATTTCTTCACATCCAAGAGCGTATCGAATCGGAATACCATTTCACTGTTGAACTCTGTCGAAAGAACACCTTTTTTAATCTGTGAAATTCTTGATTCGCTGCCAACCAGAATGATGACATCACAGATCTGGCCGGCGTTCTTCCCCAGGTTCTCATGCTCAACATCCTGCTTTTCCCCCAATTCCACAAATCCAGGGGTGACAAGGATTTTCCTTCCATCCGTCGTAAAATTGCCAAGAACCTCCAGCGCCATGCGTGCGCCGACCGGATTTGAATTGTAGGAATCGTCAATGTAGATGATCCCGTTTTCTCTGGCCGTGTTCAGCCGGTGTGGAGGCGGGAGAATGGTAGAAATTGCCTGAATAGATTGTTTGACGTTGATACCGTTTTCTCTGGCAATCAAGATCGCGCCCAGCATATTGAGCACGTTGTGCTGCCCGAGCAAATGTGTTCTTACCGTGTATTTTTCATTTGCCTGCCTATCGACCAGTTGGAATTCGGTACCTTCACTGGTAACGTGAATCTCTTCCGCGTAGATATCGGATGCACTCTGGTTGGAAATCCCATACCGGAGAACCCGCCTATCTGTTGTCTCTGCTAATTGCAAACAATTCGAATCATCCGCATTGATCACCGCCGTCCCAGAGACTGGCAGGGAATCGATGAGTTCGCCTTTCGCTTTAATCACATTTTCAATTTTCTTAAAACGCTCCAAATGCTGTGGGCCGATAGCTGTCAGCAGGCCATAACCGGGGTGCACCAGCGCGCAAATATTTTTGATCTCTCCCGGTTTGTAAGCACCCATCTCAACAACAAAGATCTGATGATGCAGCTTCAGTTCTTCACGGATGACCTTGCAGATGCCCATCAGCGTGTTGTAACTCTTCGGGGTGCGCAACACATCGTAGTATTGGGATAGTATCTGTGCGAGGATCTCTTTGGAGGTGGTTTTTCCATAGCTGCCGGTGATGCCGATGACCGTGGGATTGACCTGATCCATAATTTTTCTGGCCGAGCGCAGATAATATTGCCGGGAAATTTCTTCATAAGGATATAACGCGTAATTGACGATCACAATCCCGATGGGAGTTAGCATCCCGAAAATCAGCAGGAAAACCATTCCCCTGATATATACATCCATCTTTATTACATGGGATGTGGAGAAAATAACCGGATAAAACACCAATACTGAAGCCAGTAAAAACCAGCACAGTCCGAGAAAGGCCAGTCGATTTAGCCGCGCGGTAAAAACCAGTTTGTTTACTTTTGTTTTCTGGTTCTTATTGATCAGCCAGAAAGACACGGCCATTGAACCCACGGCAAGAATCAGAGGAATGACCGGCGAAAGTCTGTCAGGCAGTAAAACGAATAATCCCATAATCAGACAGGCGGAAATACCTTCCGTGAACCGCAACCCGATCTTCCATTTTTTACCCAGAAAACGAATGAAACGGGCAGGATTATATTCATCCAGTTGAAAGTACTTTAAAAGAAATAGGAGATCATAAACAGACAAGGCCATCCAGATCAACCAGAATAAGATCGACAGTAATAACATGGTTCAACTTCTCCAAAAATCCAGAAGATACTGGCTGAATTCATGAAAGTTATCCATATGCGGAAAATGACCGGCGTGTCTGACAATTTCCAATTGAGAATTCGAGATGAGGTCTTTCATGATCTTCGCATCCGAAACCGGAACCTCTTTATCCTGTTCTCCCCAGATCAAGAGTGTTCTGGCTTTTATTCCGGGCAGACAGGGTTTCAGGTCTTCATTCACCACCCTTACCAGAGTGCCGCGGAGCTGGTTGGCTCTCTTATAATCCTCTGATCCAACAGAGGAGGAAAGCGTCTCAAACACTTTCCAATTCGCAATTCCGGGGAATGTCTTTTTCAGGAATTTAATGATTTTCGCCAGATAAACCTTGAAATAGTACCCGGCCCTTCTTTTCGGGATGATCCCCGCGCTGTCAACCAGTATCAGTCGATCCAGACTGGTTGGATATTGGGCGGCCAATTTGATCGCAATTCTTCCCCCGAAAGAATGCCCCAGTATGGATACCTTCGAGAGATTTTGAGATTCAATGAATGAGCGTACAAGGTTTACATAATCATCCACACACCAGGGTACTTCGGGTGTGTCACTGAATCCAAAGCCGGGTAAATCCAGGCTATAGACTCGGGAACTGGTTTTTTCTTTCAACAATGTGGAAACATCCCGTAAATTTCCAGAATCCATCCCCCAACCATGCAGCAAGAGAATGTTATCCCCCTTACCTTGAACTTCATAGTAGATATTCAGATTGGAGAGATTGATCTTCATGTACTGAGAGATATTCCTGGTATTTGAAAATGTGGCGTGAAACAGTTAAGAATAGAAACTTTAGCAAACCTTTGTAAAAACGTCAAGTGAGTTCTATTTATTTGTTGTCTGACCGGAAACGTGAATTTTTTGGATACCTTTCAACACCTCTTCAGGCACCAGCGGGAAATGGTTAAACCAGATACCGGTGGCGTCGAAGACCGCCGCGGTGACTGCAGGCGCCAGGTACATATTCATCACTTCGCCCAGCCCGCGCGCTCCCCAGGGACCCCGCGGATCAGATATCTCGAGAACCATGATATTCATTTCTTCCGGGATATCCAGAATGGTCGGTACCAGGTAAGTGGACCGGTTGCGGGATGATACCTGACCTTCTTTTTCCACGAAGTTTTCCATCACGGCATATCCCATGGATTGCATCAGCCCGCCTTCGATCCTCCCGAACAATTGTTGGGGAATAATGGCTTTCCCCGCATCGATGAAGCAATATTTCTTTTCGATCTTGACCTCTCTGCGCATGTTTTGTTTCGTTCTTTCTTTGCCATAAACAACCCGGCAAGATGTCAGATGTAATACAAGTAAGTGATAATGCTATAATCGTGTTATTCATTCATTGAGTAGTTATATTTTGAATAACTGAACATAGCCTTCGTGGAATGGAGAGGCCGCTCAATGCCCTCGCGGTATTATGGAATACTCATTGAATAAGGAGAAAGAACTATGCGATCAAGAGTATTTTCAATCCTGTTTTTACTGATATTCCTGACCACCACAGCCTTCACACCAGTGGCGGCGCCGGCTGCCCATGCGGCAGCAGCCGATTCAAAAACCCTGACGGTTCTGGCGGCCGCATCACTGACCGAATCATTCACCGAACTGGGCAAGGTCTTCGAATCCAAAAATGCCGGTGTAAAAGTGACTTTCAACTTTGCCGGTTCACAGCAGTTAGCCCAGCAGCTCAGTGAAGGTGCCGAAGCTGATGTGTTTGCCAGTGCCAGAAAGGTATATATGGACGCGGCCGTGGAAGCCAGGCGGGTCACCAAGGATGATGTCAGGACATTCGTCAAGAATCGTCTGGTAGTCATTTCCCCGAAAGACAATCCGGGGAGTGTCAAGGAATTGAAGGACCTGGCCAAAGCCTTTGTCGCCCTGGTGCTTTCTGCCGAAGGGCAGCAGGTGATGGCCAACTATGGATTCATTCCGTCGACAGGATTCACTATCACGGATGCCATGGGCAGGCAGGTTACCTTTATCAAACCTCCCGAGAAAGTGGTTTTAGCGGGCAAAGCGTTGTTCATGATTGCTGATGCCATCTACACCTTCCCGGAAGCCGGCAAGAAAGTCAACGCGCTAGGATCGACCGCTCAGGGTTCCGGCAATTTCATCCCCATGATCGACCCGGCCTTCAAAGATAAGATCGTCCTGGAAGAGAACGCCGGTGCTGAAGCGATTGCCGCCGCCAAGCCGGACTGCGTGATCATGAAAAGCATCAATGCCACCAGCCTGGGCGCTCCAGTCGAAGCTTTGGGATTGCCCGTGGTTTATCTGGATTTTGAAAATCCCGATCAATATCAGCGTGACCTGAAGACACTGGGCCAGCTTTTCCAGAATCCTGACCGTGCGGCAAAAGTGGCCACTTATTATCAGAGTAAGCTGGATGAAGTGACCAAAACTCTAAGCACACTGAAGGAAGATAGAAAACCAAGAGCGCTGGTGCTCTATTACTCGGAAAAAGAAGGGGCGGTTTCTTTCAACGTCCCACCGCTGGGCTGGATGCAGACGATCATCGTGAAGACCGCCGGCGGGGAACCCGTCTGGGAAGATTCAAATCCCTCCAAAGGATGGACCAAGGTCAACCTGGAACAGATCGCCGCCTGGGATCCGGAATATATCTTTGTGATCGCCTACTTTAATCCGGTGGACGATGTGGTCTCTAAACTGAAAGCCGACCCGCAGTGGCAGAACCTGAAAGCGGTGAAAGGTAACAGGCTGTTCGGTTTTGCCAGAGATGTGTACAGTTGGGACCAGCCAGATACCCGCTGGGTCCTTGGCCTGCAATGGGCGGCCGCGAAGCTGCATCCGGATTTGATCAAAGGCTGGGATGTAACCAAAGCCTCGAAGGATTTCTACAAAGAGCTCTACGGCATGGACGATACCGCCTATGACAAGAACATCGCTCCACTGCTGGCGGGCAGCGTGAAATAACCGGGGGATAAAAGGGAGGCGCAATGACGACCGCGGGCGATTTCAATCGCCCGCGGCTTCATTTCTATTACGTCAATTCATACTGGCCGGTATACAACTGGTAGTAGTGGCCCTTTTCTTCCAGCAGGCTGTCGTGATCGCCGCGCTCGATGATCTCGCCATTCTCAATCACGATGATGGCGTTGGAATTGCGTACGGTTGAAAGCCGGTGGGCGATCACAAAGACCGTACGATCTTTCATCAACGCGTCCATTCCCTTTTCGATCAAGCGCTCGGTGCGAGTATCGATGGAACTGGTTGCCTCATCGAGGATCATCACCGGTGGATCGGCCACCGCCGCGCGGGCAATGGCCAGCAATTGCCGCTGTCCCTGCGACAGGTTCGCGCCGTCGCCGCTCAGGTAGGTATTGTAGCCTTCCGGCAAATGTTTGATAAAGGAATGCGCGCTGGTCAGTCTGGCGGCCTGGATGCATTCCTCATCCGTGGCATCCAGTCGGCCATAGCGGATGTTTTCCATCACCGTACCGCTAAAGAGATGGGTATCCTGTAACACCATACCCAGTGAACCACGCAAGTCGTCCTTATGGATCTGTTTGACATCGATACCGTCAAACGTGATCTGCCCTTCGTCGACATCGTAGAAACGGTTGACCAGATTGGTCAGGGTGGTTTTACCCGCGCCTGTCGAGCCGACAAAGGCGATTTTCTGACCGGGTTTGGCAAATAATGAAATACCCTTCAAAACCGGTTTTTCCGGAACATAGCTGAAATCCACATCGTGAAAACGGACATCGCCTTTCAATTCCACATATTCAGGTTTGCCGTTGGATGATGGCAATTTCCAGCCCCAGTGAGAAGGGTGCGTTCCGTTGGATGAAGGCACCAGAGTTCCATCTTCCTTTTTTATCATACCCACCAGGGTGATGCGCCCTTCATCTGTTTCCGGGGGCTCGTCCATCACATCAAAAACACGCTCCGCACCGGCCAGACCTGAGAGGATGGTATTAAGCTGGTTGGTCATCATCTGGATTGGCATACCCACCTGGCGGGAGTATTGCAGAAATGCCGCCAGTGAACCCACATCGAAGCGGCCCATCACCGTGAGAACTCCACCCACCAGCGCAATGGCCGCATAGGCGATATTGTTCAGGTTGCCCACGATCGGCATGACAATACCCGCGAAGAAGTTGGCATCCGTCGCCGCTTTGCGGTACTCTTCATTGCGCCGCCGGAATTCCGCCATAGCTTCTTTTTCGTAGGTAAAGACCTTCACCACTCTCAGTCCGTCGACCATTTCTTCGATATAACCGTTCAGATTGCCCAGATTCTTCTGTTGGGCGGCGAAATTCTTGCTGCTGCGTTTAGCAAGGTTCTGCGTTATGTAGATAACCACCGCGATCACCACCGCCGTAATGATGAACAGGGTTGGGCTGAGGATGATCATCATGACCACTGAACCGATGAAACTCACCAGGCTCGAGATCAACTGGATAATGCTCTGTTCCAGAGTAACCTGGATATTATCGATGTCGTTGGTAAAGCGGCTCATCAATTCGCCATGAGACCTGGTATCAAAATAACGCAGCGGCAGGCTCTGCATTTTAGTGAAAAGCTCACGCCGTATGGTATTCACAGTCTTCTGGGCGATCTGCATCATGGTGCGGTTCTGGAAGTACATCGCGGCGATCGAAACCAGATAGATGGCAGCTAGAATCGCGAGCGAATTTGCCAGACCTTTCACATCACCGGGGATGATGTAATCATTGATGATCGGTTTGATAAAGTAGCTGCCAGCTACCATGCCAGCAGAGCTGATGAACATCAACAGCACCACCAGGCTCAGGGAAAAAATCCGATCTTTAAGATATCCCAGCAACCGCTGGATCACTTTACCGGCATTCTTAGGTTTTTCAAAAGCCCGCATGGGGCCGCCACCCGGTCCACCAGGACCAGGCCCACGCGAGCCGGCAGGTTGAATGCGAGGGGAAACCTGTCTAGAATCACGCATAAGACATTACTCCCTCCCGCTGTGAAGCGAGAATTTCCTGATAGACATCATTTTGCTGTAACAATTCTTTGTGGCTTCCCATACCAACGATTTTGCCTTCATCAAGCACGATGATCTTATCCGCTCCACGAACCGAACTGATCCGCTGGGCGATAATGAACACCGTGGTATACGCCAGATTTTTTTTGAAAGCCTCGCGGATTTTCGCTTCCGTGGCCGAATCAACCGCGCTGGTGCTGTCATCGAGGATGAGAATCTTCGGTTTCTTCAACATAGCACGCGCGATACACAGGCGCTGCTTCTGCCCTCCAGACACATTCACACCTCCCTGGTCCAGAACTGTGTCGTAGCCTTCCGGCAGCGAATCAATAAAATCGTGAATTTGCGCATCCCGGCAGGCCCGAATCATCTCTGCCTCGCTGGCATCCGCGTTACCCCACAGGAGGTTCTCTTTGATCGTCCCTGAAAAAAGGATATTCTTCTGCAATACGACCCCGATTCCTTCTCGTAGATTCTCCAATGCGTAATCGCGCACATCGATGTCATCGACCAGCACATGGCCTTCGGTGGTATCGTACAAACGGGGGATCAGATTGATCAGGCTGGATTTGCCCGAACCGGTGCTGCCGACAATTCCGATCACATCACCCGGACTGGCCGTGAAGCTGATGTGGCAGAGGATATCGCCCTCTGTATCATTCAGGTTATAACGGAAGGATACATCTTTGAATTCAACCTTGCCGGCCTTCACCTTTGGTGAATTGGCGGAAGCAGCCTGGGTGATTACTTCCGATTTTTCTGCGATATCGATCTCCGTATCCAGCACTTCTACCACACGGTTTGCGCTGGCTTCGGCCCGCGCTCCCATGATCATCACCATGGAGATCATCATCACACTTACCATGATCTGCATGATATAGCTGGTGAAGCTGATCAACTGACCGGTTCCCAGCGTGCCGTTCATCACCATGCCACCCCCCAGCCATATCACCGCGATGGTCGCGCCGTTCAGCAGGAACATCATCACGGGCATACTCAATATGGCAATGTTGATGGCGCGGATGGCGTTGTTCGTAAAATCATCATTGGCCGTTTGAAATTTCTTGATCTCGAAATCGGAGCGCACAAAAGATTTGACCACACGGATACCGATCAAATTCTCCTGGATCACCCGGTTGATGGCATCAATCTTTTCCTGCATCACCTTAAATCGGCCAACCGCCGTCTTTAGAATGAGAATGACAAACAGGATTAACAGAGGAATGGCCACCGCCAGAACGATAGAAAGCTCTGGATTGATGCTGAACGCCAGAATGAACGATACGATAAGCATCATGGGCGCCCGCAATAGAATCCGCAATGACATCATAAAGGTCTGCTGCAGATTGTTGACATCATTTGTCAGGCGGGTCACCAGGGATGCCGTGCTGAATTGATCTATGTTTTTAAAAGAAAAACTTTGCAGCTTCTCGAAAAGAGCATCGCGCAGATTGGCTCCAAATCCCATACTGCCTTTCGAAGTCAGCCACATATTGAAAACCCCGCCGAAAATTGCCACCAAAGCCAGGGTAACCATGATGATCCCTATGTTGGCAATATAGCCAACATCCTTGCCCGGAATGCCGATATCCACAATTTTTGACATGAGCAAAGGCATGCTCAATTCGCACAGGACATCGATTAGCACAATTAAAGGTACGATAAGAACATACTTTTTGTATTGACCGATATAGTTTGCCAGTTTCTTGATCAATGACCGCCTCCTTAATCGTCATTGGTATCTGTTCGATTATTTAAACAGAGATATGTATAGTGACCAGAGACATTATTCCAAATAACTAGAAATGTCTATGAAATCCCGGCCTTCGATGTCCGGGACGATGAATTTCGCCATTGTTGACCAATCTTGCCTGCAAATTTTCTTGAATACGCAGTAAATATCCATGAAGTTGTTCCAATTCTTCATCCGAAAAACCTTCGAATGTGGCTTCATCCAATTGCTGAAAATTCTTGTGGATCTTCTCAATCGTCTGTAAACCTTCCGGTTGCATAAAGATACGTGATATACGTTCATCCTTTGGATCGGACTGACGTTTTAGATAATTCTGTTCCTCCAACCGCTTGATCACCTTGGTAACCGCCGCCGGAGATATTTCCAGTTTTTCGGCAATCTCAGAATGGGTGAGACCGTCAAATTTGGCCAGGTATTTTAATAACATGCCCTGGCCGCGAAACAAACCGACCTCATCCATCATCTGGTCGGCGCACCTTGCATGCATCCGGCCAATTCCGAACATCATTTTGGATAAAGCTTCAATATTCTTCACAAATCTTATTTTACCGGTTAATTATTTACCCGTAAATTGTTTTACAGAGATTTTACAATTTTACAAAACTCGTAAGAGAATCGATTTACCGCGTACAATGTATGTGATGGTAACAAAAAAAAATTTAATACAGGTATGAACATGGAAGACATCAATCCACACATCTCTACTCCTCTGGATTATCCCCTCTGGTTATCGCTCGCCAAAGAAGTCGAACCTCTCTTTGGACCAATGGTGGAAGATCCTCAATTTCAGGATGGCCTGAAACGAGCGCTTCTTGGAGGTCGCGCTATCTGCGTCAAGAAGAAGGAACCGGCATCATTACTGGGCGGCATAATATTCGACAGACTGGAAAATGAAATTCTCTGGCTGGCTGTGTGCTCCGCAAACCGGAAAGCCGGGATCGGACGCCTGCTTTTACAGGAGTCGATCAACCGGCTTGATGCGCATCGTCCTATCCGCGTGCAAACATACGATCCATCCTTTCCCTCCGGTTTGCCCGCCCGCAAACTCTACCTGGCCTTTGGTTTTATAGATATTCGATCCGGAGGGCTAAATCCTGCCGGAATACCCACCGTGATCATGGAAAGGCCTGCCGCGCAGACAATCCTTTCCTGATGCATAGATCCCGAGACCGTTGTAACACTTATTGCATTTATTCCAATATGGTTATATAATGCAACAAGTGTTACAAGCCAGGTACAGGAAGTGGAAAATGGATTACAAATGGCTTTTATTCTGCCCCCAGTTGCCGGCTACACCTTCCAGCCCGCGGGTGACCATCTGGCGCCGGATGCGGTCGGCAGGGGCAGTTGGCCTAAATAACGGTCTCTGGTTGCTGCCCAACTCTGATTCGGCGAAATCGCTGATCGAAGAGATGAAAACTTATGTGGCCGCACAGGGGGGAATCAGTCGAACTTTCCTTACAGACGCTTTTGACCCTGAAACCGAATCAGATCTGACCGAATCCTTCCTGCAGGATCGGGCAGAAGAGTATGCGGAATTTAAAGAACAGTGTGAGCATTTTCTGGTGGAAATCCAGAAAGAGATCACCCGTCAAAACTACAGCTTCGCCGAGTATGAAGAGAATGAAGCCGATCTGAACAAACTCGAAGCCTGGTTCAAACGGGTACAGGACCGCGACTTCATCGGCAGCGAACATGCCGCCGAGGCGGTACAGTGGCTGGATAAATGCCGCGAAGTCTTTCAAAAATTCGCTCAGGAAATCTTCCTGCACGAAGACCCAGATCATCTCCACAAAATGAGATTTGATCCCGGCCGGTTGGACGATTTTTTATTGAATGACCAACACACCTCTGAGGTATCGGTGCAATCCTCCTCAGAAAAGAAAAAGGAGTGACATTTTCTATGACAGATATCATAAAAGAGGCAGTCCCCCGACCCTCGATCCGGCAGCTGCCGCGCAATGTCTGGGCAGTAGGATTGACCAGTTTCTTTATGGACATATCAAGTGAGATGGTGATCAACATCATCCCGCTTTTCCTTGCCAATGTGCTCGGGGTGCAAACGGGAATTATTGGCCTGATCGAAGGCATCGCAGAAACCACGGCGAGTGTTCTCAAACTGTTTTCCGGCTGGTTATCCGACAAAATCGGCGGGCGTAAATGGCTGGCTGTCGCCGGATACGGTCTATCCGCTCTCACCAAACCCTTCTTCTACATCGCCAGCAGCTGGGAATTGATCGCCGGTGTGCGCTGGGCGGACCGCATTGGAAAAGGGATTCGCACCGCTCCGCGTGACGCACTGGTGGCCGATTCGGTAACAAAAGAAATGCGCGGGTTGGCTTTTGGCTTTCATCGTGCCATGGATACCGCCGGCGCCACGGTGGGATTGATCATCGCGGCCATCATCGTATGGCTGGCACAGGCGAACAACGTTTCCCTTTCCAAACCTACATTCCAGACCATTGTTCTGCTCAGTCTTGCCCCAGCCTTTCTGGGAGTAATATCGCTGGCAGCCGGCGCACAGGATGTTGCCGTTGATAAGAAACGTGATCTTCCCCGCTTTTCGTTGAAAAGTATGGGCAAACCGTTCATCACCTTTCTGATCATTGTCAGCATTTTCACTCTGGGGAATTCATCCGACGCGTTCCTGGTGCTGCGTGCTCAAAACTTGGGAATCTCGGTGATCGGTATTTTAGCCATGCTGATTGTCTTTAACCTGGTATACACCCTGGT
>JAAZMZ010000015.1 GCA_012798535.1 Leptolinea sp. | reverse complement strand
TAAAACAGGGGTTCGAGTCCCCTTGGGGGCACCATAGAGAAATCCGTCTGATTGACGGATTTTTGATTCTGGCAGCCCTTCTTCACACCATCGAGGTGCAGGCGGTTAAAACAGGGGTTCGAGTCCCCTTGGGGGCACTAAAACGGACTTGTCCCGAACAACTTTCTACCCCGAAACAATTCATGGAATTGGTGCGCTTCGATCAACGAGGCCTACTAAATGAACTTCCGGTCAAATTAGAAAAGGTTGGTCGGGATGTTCGATTTAAATAAACCTGATGCAAATTACCCAAAAATTGACGGGGTTCTCTCAGATCAATATCTGACTGTAGCTGCAGCATCGCAGATCACAGGCTACAACTATCAGTACCTTCGGCGGCTTCTGCGAAATGGAAAGCTGGTTGGTGTTCGTGTGGGTCAAAACTGGCTGATCCTGTTTGATTCCCTTGTGTATTATCTTGACACCATTCGCACCATAAGCGACCGGCGATGGGGATCAAAAAGAACTCCAATCCCTCCACAATGGGCCGAATCTTCTTTTTTTGTGCTGAATGTTTACGTTTGTATACATCAACCGTTTAAGAATGTATACACATTGGCTTTTCTCTCTAAGAAAGACGATTCACAGGAGGTAGAAATGAGCGTTATTGTATTGGATGCGGGTAATAGCATTATCAAAGCAATGATTCCCCGGCGGGAAGAAGGCGAAATTTCCTTCCCACATTCCATGAAGTTGTTGACGGAGACCGAATACCAGACTATCCTGAATCGGGCTGGCACTTCCAGTTAGAAAAAAACTAGTGAATGTTGCGACCTAACTAATTAAAGGCAACACCGCCATACAACGGCGCATGGCTTCAAAACATTTGTGAAACGCTCCCTCTGCCGGATAAGGGAAACTCAACTCGATATGAAGGGAAATTCCCCCTTCTTTGATGTTAAAACTAATATGCGAGTGTAATATGGATCCTGCATATTCCAATGTAGCTATATTTTTAAGAAGGAACTCCTGTACGCAATCTTTTTCCGTTTCAGAATACGAAATAATGAGCAGACGATTGTCGGTCACAATTAAAACCTGAGGAAGACCTTTGTTCTCATACCAAGATGGCCATAATGCCCAGGAATGGGCGTTCTCGTTTGGATTAAGTATCTCATGCAGGGTTTCAGTAAAGTGTTGAATGACAGAATCTTCTAATTGGGGATTGTTACTGGCGGGATCAATAAGAGCTGGAAGTTCAGTTGGATGGGAAATAACAGCACGACGTAAAGTCAATGGGTTAATATTTTTAGGTAAAAAGTTCTCCAGAATACTTATCAATTCTAATAGGGAAGAACGAGTATATAAAGGAGTCTCCCATTCAAGAACCTCCGTACCTTCATTGGCCTCCCAGGTGGTTTGAAGCAGCATAACCTCGTCACCAAATAAATCAGTTTTGATGTCTGATAAACGTTCTAACGGCCCCAATTTTGCATTGAAGCCATAGCGGACTCCGCTATCTCCCAATGGAACCATCTCCACGAGGTGGATCAAACGTTGGGTAGTAAGAATCAATACGCCTTCATTGATTTTTTCTTTTCCCAACCAGGTTCGATGTTTGCAACTTCGCATGGCCGGGCGGCGAAGGGCATAGAGTATACGCTCATCATCAGCCAGATTCTCACTAACATAGTATTGGATGTGATACGGGAGTTGAAAGAAAGTATATTCAGCGGGTGTGTAATGTTCGGTTTCGTTGTAACTGGTTATGTGATTTTGTGAGCTACCAGGTTTCCAGGAGGGTTTAGAGACCGGCTGGTAACCTTCAACTTTTATCAAACGATATTTTCGTAAAGCTTCCTTTATCAAAGGGTTCACGACGTCCACATTCAACCAGGTCAAGTCATATTCCAATGTTGGCTGTAAGTATTGACCTATTTCTAAACGTTGTGTAACTGAGAGATCATCCAACGAAAAAACGGATGAAAAGCGGTCGTCAGAATCGGATACAGCTAGTAGAAAGGGAACGGTTCCATCGGTTTGAATTCCACCTAACAGGCGGGCAGATATCTGGGTGTGAGGAGGGTGAGAGGTATCTCCCAAGAGAATAACCTGCAATGGATTCCCCTGAGAAGTAATTGTATTAGGGAGAAATCCAATATCAAAAGGCAATATCATTTCCGGATATAGTATTTTCAAAAGCCGTAGTTGATTGTGTTCCGTGGAATAATATTGTCCTGTAGGTCGTCCAGGTTGACTCATTTCGATTTCAATTACTGTATTTTTCGTCATAGGTTCCCAGTTTCTCTTCAACTACTATGTGTTCCGAATTAGTAAAATCTATCATAGAGATTTCAAGTAGCCAGAAAACATTGCAAGAATGCCAGTCTAGTTGGGTTACCAAGAACCTGTTAAATTCCATAGTGGTTTAAATAAAAAGCCTCTACCGAAAAAATCTCCAGTAGGGGCTATCAGTCAAGAGACGGTTACGGTGAGCCTCATCACCAACCGTATTTTATCATAAATCCATCTTTTTTCTTTTTGGTATTTATTCTGTTGACTGTGACTAATTTGCCGCATATAATCAAGCTAGCGATGAGACTCGCTGAAAATTTATCAAATCGCCATTATCGGCTGATAGTCTCTATACACTCTTAAATGTCTGTATAGAGTTTTTTATTTATCTGGAGGACCTATGAATGTTGTGCTCTAATAAAAAACACTTCATTGTGGTAGATACTACTTCCCTGAATTGTATGCTGGAAAAAATCATTCACAAATATTGAGTTCAAATAATGAACCATCTGGTCTCATGTTTTTTGCTACTTAAAAAGTTTTTAATGTTTTAATGATTTTGAAAAAGCATTTTGCGCATGAAGATTATCCATGTGATTTGAAACGGAGACACTCATGACAGTCAAGGTAATTTTAGTAAGACACGGGCAAACAGAATGGAACAAAATCGAGCGTTTTCGTGGTCGATATAATATTCCTTTAAATCAGACCGGAATCGACCAGGCAACCAAGACGGGAATAAGAATCTCCAATAAATGGAAACCAATCGCAATATACTCCAGCCCTATGGGAAGAGCTATGCAAACAGCAGTAAAGATTGCGGAATTTTGCAAACAGCCGGTATTCCCTTGTGATGGTTTGAATGATATTGATTATGGTGAATGGCAAGGATTGACACCTGAAGAGGTCAATAGACAATGGCCTGATCTGCTTAAGGTATGGTACGAAATGCCAGAAATGGCTTATATCCCTGGTGGGGAAAGTTTAACCCAAGTTCGAGAGCGGGCAATGGCTTCAATCATGGAGTTATGCCAGAAACATCCAGATAGTAACCTTGTTTTAGTCAGTCACACAGTTGTTATCCGTATGATATTATTGGCCATTCTGGGGGCAGGGAAAGACCATTTCTGGCGAATTAGTCAGGAACCTTGCGCCATCAATGTCTTTGAGGTGCAAAATAACCAATACAGACTGGTTTCATTCAATGACACTTGCCACCTGGATTAAGTACTTTACATTTCTTGGTTGAAATAGAACCTGTTAGTCATTTAATAGAAAATTGGAAGAAAGTATTGTTTTGAAAAATTGTTAGTGAATTGCCGATTTTTTTGGTTAAAAATCATCCCCCGCTTTAGGCTGGTAATGGCCTTCGATCCATTCCTCTCCGTTTGATCCCGCTTCCTTTTTCCATACTGGGACGATCTCTTTAAGCCGGTCAATGCCGTAATGGGCGGCGTCGAAAACGCCGGTGTCCCGGTGGGCGGCAGTGCAAGCAATGACCACTGTGGGGGTTTGTGGCATCAATTTGCCGATGCGTTGAGTTATGACAATCCCTTCCACAGAAGGCCAGCGTTCGCGGATCTCATCCGCAACCTGTTTCATCTTCGCTTCCGCCATAGGTTTATACGCTTCATAAACGAGGAACGATGTGTCACGGTTTTCACGGACTGTCTCTCCCCGAACAATTCCGGCAAAAATGGCGGCTGCCCCGGTGGATGGCAGGGTTACCTTTTCCAGCAAGCTGTTGATGTCCAGTTCATCTTCTGTGATGGATACGATCAATGGAAACTCAGCCATCATCTACTCCAATGATTCATTTATAATGTCGCCGGAAATCCCACCGTGTTTTTCGATCAGGCGGATATTCTGAATCTTCATGGTTTTTTCCACAGCTTTGGCCATGTCATAGATCGTCAGGGCTGCCACGCTAACGGCTGTCAGGGCTTCCATTTCAACTCCGGTTTTACCGGTTACTTTTGTTGTGGCGGTAATGACCACCCCGGGAAGTGAATCATCCAGCGCGAAGGTGATGTCAACTTTTGTGATTGGTAGGGGATGACAGAGGGGGATCAGTTCGGAAGTACGTTTGGCAGCCTGAATGCCAGCCACCTGAGCGACAGTGAGGACATCCCCTTTTTTCATTAAACCGGCACGGATTAATTCCAGAGTCTCCGGTTTCATGTGGATTTCACCCCGGGCGATGGCTGTCCGGCTGGTATCAGGCTTTTCGCTGACGTCCACCATACGGGCGTTTCCGTATTCATCAATATGCGAGAGTTGTTGGCTCATCGATTATCCTTCTTATCTTAACCGCCAATTTGTGACATACAGCGGGAATCGGGGCAGTTGTGATCGTGTAATTCGTGCCCGCGTGGTTTTTCTTCCACAGCTTTTTTCAGGAAGGCTTCAAGGTCATCGCCGGATTTAATGGCATCAAATATCGAAATTTCCTTGTTCACAAGCAGGCACGAGCGCAGGCGTCCATCCGCAGTTAGGCGCAACCGATTGCAGCGGGCGCAGAAATGTTCTCCAAGAGGTGAGATAAACCCGACGGTGCCGGGGGCGCCGGGGATTCGAAACATCCTCTCCGGACCTGAATTGGCGGAAGTCGCCTCTGGTTCCAGCGACAGGTCTGCGAGCTTCTCGTGCATGGTTTGAACGGACACATAACGTTTATCCACCGGAGGCAGGCCGTCACCCCAATCCTGTTCATTGGCCACTGGCATTAATTCGATGAATCGGATGTGCCATGGATGGTCAATGGAAAGCCGTGCAAGGGTGGGGATCTCATCATCATTGAAACCACCCACCACCACAGTATTTAATTTTAATGGGGAAAGCCCGGCTTTTTCCGCGGCCAGAATGCCCTTCCAGGCCTGATTAAAGTCTCCGAACCGAGTTACGCGCCGGTATTTGTCAGGGTCCAGGGTATCCATGCTAATGTTGACTCGTTTCAACCCGGCAGCTGCCAAAGGTTCGGCCAGTTTATGCAGCAAAATAGCGTTGGACGTCAGACTCAGATCGTCAATTTCGGGGATGGCACCAATGCGCTCGACAATTTCCAGAATATCCGGGTGAACCAGGGGTTCTCCGCCGGTGATACGGACTTTTGTAATACCCAGAGACGCGGCGGCCTGCGCCAGGTGTACAAAGTCATCTTTGTTCAACAGGTGGTCATCAGGGATCCAGGACAGACCTGTAGCCGGCTGGCAGTAAGCACAGCGTAGGTTACAGCGGTCTGTTATCGAAATACGCAAATAAGTTATGGCCCGGCCGAAATGATCTATCAGCATGGTTTGGCTTATCTCCATCATCCACCGCTGACAGGGGGAAACAGGGCGATCTCGTCACCCAAATGGATGCATTGTTCAGGGCCAGCAAATTCTTGATTGACCGATACGATCAGAGTGTTGGAAAACGGTTTCAGTTCAGGAAACTGTGAGTACAATTCACTCTTGAAATCAGCCAGGCTGCATCCTTCATTGATCTGAACCACGATCTGGCTTTTGCCCATGCGTTCCTTCAATGAAGCAAAAAGAAGAATGTTTAATCGAAGAGGCTTATCTGACAATTTTCACTCATTAAGGTCAAAAATTTGAAAACAGATCACCTTTATTGAATGAATTTTACTCCCTATACAGTCCGAATACGTGCAAATTGTGTGCGCATGGCAAATTCAAGAACAATGTCACTGTTTTTAAATTACAGGACCTTTACTTCTTGCTGGAAGCAAATGGATGGCAGATGCCTTGAACACCGCGTAGACATTTTTGCCAACTTTCAATCCCAATTCTTCCACGGAAGGGCGGGTAACCAGAGCGATCAGGTTGATCCCCGCATCCAATTCAATTCGGATGAGCGAACCTTGATTAAACATGCCTGTAATGCGGCATAAAAGCCGGTTACGGGCAGTTGATGGTCTGATCTCTTCATCAGCGGAATAAAGCGTTATATCCTCCGGCCGCAGACAAATGAACACATTTGAACCGGCTGGAAGCTGGCCGGTTGCTTCCAGGGTAACATCGCCCGAAAGGATTGCCAGCACATCATCCTTTATTCCGGAAACTACACCTGGAATAATATTGCCAACTCCCATAAAGGCTGCAACTTCGGGTGTTTTAGGGTGGTCAAATGTGCTCTGAACCGGGCCGACTTGATGCAGGTTGCCTGCAAACATGACACCCACGCGGTCTCCAATCGTCAAGGCTTCATCAATATCATGTGTGACATAGATGCAGGTTTGATTGGTTTTGGAGAGGATATTTCGCAGATCTTCCAATAATTCCTGGCGAGTGGGTGCGTCTACCGCACTGAAGGGTTCATCCATCAGTATCAGTTCAGTTTCCAGGCAGAAAGCACGTGCCAGGCTTACCCGTTGTGCTTCTCCGCCCGATAACACTTTTGCCCGCCGGTTTTGGAGGTGAGTAATATGCAACAGGTCCATCCAATGATCAACGCGTTCCCGTATCTCGTTTTTCGAAAGGCCCCGGAACGCCAAGCCAGTGGCAATATTACCGCTGACCGTATCTGATAACAGTAAAGGCGATTGAAATACAGTGCTCACCTTCCGGCGGTACTCAAGTTCCGTTAATTGAGGTTCATCGGCGAAGCGGATGTAACCAGATGTTGGTTTCATCAGTCCGGCAGCCGCCCGTAACAGGGTGCTCTTCCCGGCGCCGTTTGGCCCCAGAAGGATCAGCACTTCATTCTTGTACACATCCAACGAGGGTAAATCCAAGAGGGTTGATTTACCTGCCTTCAAAACTAGGCCGCGAATTTCCAGAAGGTTTTCCATGTTACCGGTTCCGTTGTTGGATTGTAGTCAATGCCAGGTTGACCAGAAAGGCGATGCTTATCAAGATCAGACTCAACGCAATGGCGGACGCGAAAATCCCGCGAGAAGCCTCAAGCACAATTGCCGTTGTTAACACCCGTGTATGGCCTTCCAGATTACCGCCAACCATCATGGACGCGCCAACTTCGGAGATCACACTGCCGAATGCCGCGATGATGGCAGCAAACATTGGCAGGCGCGCTTCCTTCCACAGAACAAGCACCATTTGCGTATTGGATGCGCCCAATCCAAGCATTTGAATACGGAGACGGGGGTCAAGCTGCTGAAGAGCGCTAATTATCAAGCCGGCTGCCATGGGGAAGGCGATAAGCACCTGGGCGATGACAATCGCCGTTGGGGTATAGATCAAATGCAGGTCTCCCAGAGGTCCGCTGCGCCACAGAAAAATGGATACCACCAATCCGACGACAACCGGCGGAAGGGCCATGCCGGTATTGATCACACTGATCAAAAATCGCCTGCCCGGGAAGCTAACCAACGCCAGGAATGTACCCACAGGCAAGCCAAGTAACAGACTGATGATCGTGGCAAGCCCCGACACCTGCAGCGAAAGCAGGGTGATCCGGATTACTTCCGGATCACCCTGTATCAGCAATTGGAATGCTTTTATTACACCATCAACTATATTCTGCATAACCGGTTATTTTACTGTATCCTCGTCTTTGCCAGCATCAGCGATAAACAGAGCCTGGCCATATTTCTCTTTGCCAAATTCGGCGATCATCTTTTGGGTATCGGCCGCAACCATCCAATCGGCGAACGCTTTGGCGCCGGTGTAGTTGATTTTTGGCCATTTATCGGGGTTGACGGTGATCACGTGGTAAATATTCAGCAGGGCTTTGTCGCCTTCGTACAGGATCTCCAGATCGAGGGTGTCTTTCATGGAGAGGTACGTGGCACGATCGGTGAAGGTGTAGCCGGCTTTTTCTGAAGCAATGCGCAGCGTGTCACCCATACCCTGACCGGTCTTCAGATACCAGTCGCCTTCGGGAGTGACTTTGGCGGATTTCCAGAGGGTAAGCTCCGCTTTGTTCGTACCGGAATCGTCACCGCGGGAAACGAAAATGGTCTTTGAATCGGAGATGGCTTTGTAAGCGTCAACAGTAGAGGCAGCGCCTTTAATCTTGGCAGGGTCATCTTTGGGTCCAACAATGATAAAGTCATTGTGCATCACCAGTGACCGTTCCTTACCGAATCCACCGCTCATGTATTCTTCTTCTGAGGCAGGTGCATGGACGAGAAGGACATCAGCGTTACCTTCCTTGCCCATGGTTAATGCCTGGCCTGTTCCCACGGCAACCATCTTGATGGTGTAGCCGGTGGCTTTTTCGAAAACCGGCAGCAACACATCAAGCAGACCAGAATCACGGGTGCTTGAAGTAGTGGCCAGGATGATTTCTTTACTGGTGGACGCATCAGGGCGAGCTGTGGGAGCTGTTGTGGAAGCTGCCGGTTTGGCTGCGGCATCCGCGGGGGAGGTGGTATCGGCAGATTTGGCGGGTATTGCGGTGTCAGCGGGTTTCGTGGTTTCTGTGGTGGAGGCAGCTGGCGTACAGGCAACCAGAACCATACAGATAAGCATCACAAAACTGACTAACGACAAAATTCTCTTCTTCATTATGTATCCTTGCATAAAGTATCAATTTGATCAATTGGCCAAAAACAGCAGCCGGAAAAATGCACAAAGTTGGAAATTATCTAATTCAACTGTATAAAAGTATATAGACAATAATACATATAATATACACTTGATGATTTTTAATGTCAATAGATGTATTCGCACATCTTCGCGATAGACGCACTATAATGAGTGGGTATTATGGACGATGAAAAATACCAATACATACAGATTGCTGCTTCTTTACGCCGGGATATTTTCAACGGGCTATATAAGACAGGGGATTCTCTCCCATCATTGCGGTCAATCTCTGAAACCTGGCATTGCACGCTTGGAACAGCACAAAGGTCGTATCAGAAACTGGCCGAAGAAGGATTGGTGAAAAGCCATATCGGTAAAGGAACCCGGGTAACCGGCATGGTCCCTGTAAAGCCGGCAGATACGCTTCGTCAGGCTAGCTTGATCAACCAATCCGAAAAATTTCTTATTGAGCTCTTAACATCAGGATACACCCCGGTGGAAGTGGAAGACGCATTCCGGGTAGCCATGGAACGCTGGCGCAAAGTCTCTCATTCGCAGAACATTTCCACGCAGCAGACAATTCTCTTCGCTGGCAGTCATGATCCGGTTGTCGCGTGGATTGCCACACACTTTAATGAAGTCTCAGTGCGTTACAACCTGAATATCAATTTCTCAGGCAGCCTGGCCGGGTTAATGACTCTGGCCGATGGCAAGGTGGATATCGCCGGTTCACATCTTTGGGACAGGGAAACTGAAACATATAACACAAATATGTTGAAAACACTATTTCCAGGTGAGAAAATGGCGATGATCACCATGGCCAACCGCCGGTTGGGGTGGCTGATGAGGCGTGGAAACCCAAAAAGTTTTCAATCTACACAGGATCTGGCCCGGTCAGATATCCGTTTTGTAAACCGCCATGCCGGCTCTGGTACGCGAGTGTACCTTGACGCGCTCTTAAGCAAACATGGAATTGATCCTGTGGCAATCATTGGATTTGAAAATCAAAAGACCAACCACGCAGAAGTTGCCCTGGAGGTATCAGAGGGGAAAGCGGACGTTGGGTTGGGGTTAGAAGCAGCTGCCAGAGCTTATGATTTGGATTTCATATTTGAAACCCTTGAGTGTTATGACTTCATCGTGAAAGAAAAATTCTTCAAGTCACAACCTGTGCAGGAATTGATATCCTGGTTGAAGACAGACAGGTTTCAACAGATCCTTTCCAACATGGGAGGCTATGATGGAAAAAACAGTGGAGAGGTTCGTTGGACGTGATTGCCTAATATCGGTATGTATCGGGTTCGAATAATGAAATCCAGGCATTTATTCCACCGGTTAAATTTTTAACGGATGCGAACCCGGCATTTTTTAAAAGTGACACAGCTCGCGCAGATCGGCGCCCTGAGCGGCAAAAAACCACGGTCTCTTTTTGCCTGTCCAGTTCATCCATTCTTTCAGGAAGTCTTTCAAGTGGAATATTGATCGCTCCGGGTATGGCAGATATCTGAAGTTCAACCGGGGCGCGGACATCCAGCAGAGTGATAGATTTGTTCCCCTGGAGTTTTTTGTGCAGTTCTTCGGGGGTGATCCTGTCTTCCGGGGTAAGAGTATAGAGGCTTGAATCCTCGCAAGAAGCGGCTGAATCTGTTAATGTATGGATGGTGGGATTATCACCGCAGACCAGACAGCCGGCTTGTTTTTGGAAAGATACTTTATGAAATGAGGTTTCCAGACCGTCGTAGATCATGAATTGACCGATTAGGGGTGTTCCAATGCCCAATGCCAGTTTTATTGCCTCTGTAGCCATCATGGTGCCTACCACACCCGGTAGAATTCCAAACACACCCGTGTCAGAGCAACTGGGAGACAGTTCTGGAGGGGGCACATTCGGAAACAGGCATCGATAGCACGGTCCGATTTTCGCGTCGAACACACTGATCTGGCCTTCAAATCGGTAGATAGCGCCATACACTTCCGGTTTCCCGGTTAGAACGCACAGGTCATTGATCAGGTAGCGGGTGGCGAAGTTATCGGTGCAATCCAGAATAATGTCATACCCTCTGGAAATTTCTATGGCTGTGTCCGCGTTGAAAAACGTGCTGATGGCATCGACTTCAATAAAAGGATTTATCGCCAGCAGTTTGTCTTTTCCTGATTCTGCTTTCAATTTGCCCACATGCGCTGTGTCATGAAGGATCTGGCGTTGCAGGTTCGAGACATCAACAACATCGTTGTCCACCAGACCGATATGCCCGATGCCGGCGGCTGCCAGATAGTAGGCAGCCGGAGAGCCGAGGCCTCCGGCACCAATAAGCAGCATGGAACTTTCTTTCAATTTTCTTTGACCTTCCAACCCTACTTCTGGAATCATCAGGTGGCGGGAATAACGGTAGATTTCGTCCTGTGAAAAGATCTTTTCCATTGTATTAAACCTGAAACCTCAAGCGCCTTTTTTGAATGATCAAAAAACCATTATACAAAACTTAGCCGGTGGAATCAGATAATTATGAACCTGTTGATGAAACCCATCAACAGGTTCATAGATAAATGACAATGATTTGATCCGGTGTTTTGCAGATTTTTACCGGTCTGTACAGGAACAGCAGGGATCGATGGACGCCTGGATCAGCGGCATATCGGCCAGGTACTGTCCTTTGACCATTGCCCTGATGGAAGGGATGTTCATGAAGGATGGAGTGCGGATTTTTACACGGGCAGGGGTATCGGACCCATCCGACTTTACATAGTAGAATACCTCACCACGGGGAGCTTCAGACCGGGCGGTGGCTTCACCGGCAGGGATTGTTAGTGGAACTTGTTCGGGACGGATCGGGCCGGCAGGCATATTCTTCAGGGCTTCCTCAATTAACCGGACGGATTCGAGCATTTCCAGCGCCCTCACAATGACGCGGGCCTGAACATCGCAGGTATCCAGAACAACTTTCTTGAATCCGAGATCGGCGTATGCGGCATATGGGAAGGTTTCGCGGATATCCTCTTGAATTCCGGAAGCGCGGGCCAGTGGACCGACGGTGCCATACGTCAGGGCATCCTCTCTGGATAAAATCCCGATACCTTTAGAGCGCGCGATGATGGTTTTATCCTGGGTGAAGATGGGGATGACGACCTTTTCAATGCCCGCCTTAACTTTTTCTGCCATCGCCAGAAGGCTTTTAGGATCAGTTATGTCGCGTGTTACACCGCCAAGAGTGATCATTCCGTAATTCACCCGGTTGCCAGAAATGGCTTCCAGAATGTCCATTACCTGTTCACGAAGTTGATAAATCTCCATGAACATACTGTGATAACCGATATCTTCTGAGCCGATGCCGGCCCAGAGGAGATGGGAATGCAAACGTTCAAGTTCGCCCATGATGGTGCGTATGTACCGGGCTCGATCGGGAACGGTAATATTGCCAATTTTTTCCACTGCCATTGCCATGGTACTGGCATGCACATTTGAACAAATACCACAAACGTGTTCAACCAGAACCAGGTCGCGGATGTAATTCCGACGCTGAGTAAGCAATTCAATAGACCGCATTACAAAGCCTACTTCAACCTGAACATCTTCGACAACTTCACCTTTGCAGGAAAGAGTCAGTTTGTAGGGCTCTTCATATGCTGGATGAAGCGGACCCAAAGCAAGTTTATATGGCATGTTATTTCGCCTCGCTTTCTTTCAAAAGAGACTCCGCGGCAGATTTGCGAAAAAAGCCTTCTGGCATTTGAGGCGGCCGCACGAGGGGGCGCGGATCCGGATGGCCGTCAAAGGTGACGGCATAGAGATCATGCATTTCCCGCTCGATCCAACTGGCAGAAGGTAAAAATCTTGCGAGGGAAGGCATATGTTGCGATTTTGTTGTGGTGCGAACATTGACCGCTAGAGATTCGTGAACAAAGTGATAGATCACATCAAATTCACCATCACCGCGTTCAAGGCATGTCGCGGTTGAAAGGCGAAATTTCAATTCATTCGCCGCACCGGTTAAAGCATTTCTGTCTACACCGGGTGCGGTGAACCATATCCCATCAACGCGGTCTTCGGGTTTTTCCAGTCTGGCCAATTGCATAAATCTGTTTATTTGATCATTCATAAGGACCTCCACCATTAGTCTCTGGAACCGCTAATACCAGATTTTAAAGTCTGACTCTGGAGTCTATTGCGGCATTTTTCGCATAGCTTATGAATTTCTACTGCTTTTTTCGCTGCTTCTTCCGAATGATACAGGTGGACCAAAGTCTCATAAGCCAGGGGAATTATTTTTGTTCCGCAACGGGTACATTTCTGATATTCCACTACATGGAATGTCTTTTGTTGAGGCCGGTTGTTAGCGAGAGGGGTTGAATTTTGCAGAAATGACAGTGCTTTCGTTGGACAATACTCAACACATCTGCCACAAAATGTACATTGTCCGGCGTCATAATCCCAATGACCCATGTCATCTTCCTGGGTAATCTCAATGGCCGCGGGAGAGCAGACATAAGTACAGGTACCGCAAAGGGTGCACTGGAGTGCGTTGTGTGATAACTCACCCCGAAAATCTACGGGAAAAGGTACCCTGTCATCCGGTTTGCGCGTGCGAGATTGTTTTCCTGCGTTTTTTAAGATGATCTGAAGGATATTCATTCTCTATTCTACCTATTAAAGGATCAAGACGGCGGCAACGACCAGTACAGTTGCCGCAATGCCCCAGGTCCAATAGAATTTGAAAGCATGCTGAACTTTCAGACGTGCCGTCCCAGCCGCGGTTATGTTTGTCAATAAAATGATGATGAGCGCGACTGCCAGAAAAACTACCAATTTCAACCAGGCAATTTCAAACAAACCCATGAATAAGATAGATATCAAACCCACCAGCAACGAAGTCTCCAGAGCATGCGTCAATTCGAACAATGCCAGGGGAAGCCCGTTATATTCAATGTGAATACCCGCGACAATCTCCTGTTCCGCGTTAGGAATGGAGAATGGATTCACTTTCAATTGAGCCAGTAGAGCGACGAAAAGGGCAACGGATGCCAGAATGGTGGCCACCGATACAGGGGCGGACGCGAGGGCAGCCAGTTTGAAGGAATGCAATTTAATCGATAACGCGATCAACGCGCCGAGAAATGGCAAATTGTACGCGATCGTCAATACGGCCTCCCGCATTGCGCCAATTTGCGCGTAAACGGAACGTGTTACATAACCCGCGATGACATCCATCAGAACGGGCATCTCGAGCAGATAAACCAGGAGAATTAGATCACCTTCAAACGAGATGGCCGAGCTGCCAGGAACTGGCAACAATGCCAGAGCGAAAACAATGGATATCACGCTGATAATTGGAAGCGCATAAAACACCGCGGGGTTTACACCCTTTGGAATAATCGTTTTCTTGCCCACCAGCTTCCAGAAATCGTAGAACGGCTGAAAGAATGGAGGCCCCTGCCGGCCCTGTAGCCGAGCGACAAATTTCCGACTCATCCAGAGTAGAAACCAGCCAAATACTGCACTGCCAAGCAACCCTGGCCAGATCAAGAGCGCCAGTATGGATTTAAACCACCAATCAGCCATTGGTAACCTCCTTTTGGCTGCGAGTTTCACCTTTTTCAAGCAGGCTGGCCGCGGTCTGGATAGCTTCAAGAATTGCCTGCGGGCGGGGAGGGCAACCTGGAACGTACAGGTCTACAGGTATTACTGCTTCAGCGGATCCTACAATTGTGGGGCTGTCATGGAATAAATTTCCAGTAGCCGGACACGATCCGAGCGCAATAACAGCTTTGGGTGAAGGAATCTGGTCATAAACATCCTTAACCATATCTTTTGTGCGAAGGGTTATGGGGCCTGAAATTAATAGGATATCGGCGTGTTTGGGGCTTCCCTGAAGAAGAGCGCCGATTTGTTCGCCATCATATCGAGGGCTGAAGCAGGGAGCTACTTCAATATCGCAGCCATTGCATGAACCCGCGTTGATCCTGTAAACCCAGGGGGACCGCTTGCGTGATTTTTCTATCAGGCGTGAAAAAATATTGCTCATGAATTACCTCCCGCCGATTCCAGGAAGAATACCCGGGAACAGGCAAGCAATGATCATCAATATGATCAAAAAAATGAAGCTCAAATCGATCTGTGAAATTTTCACTTTGTTTTTTTTGTTATCGCCAGAAGGCTGTCCCAACCAAACACGATGAATGGCCCTTACGTAGTACAGGAGAGCAAGCGCGGTAGCCAGCGCCATTGTGATACCCAGAACCAGGCCTCCAATTTCAATACCGGAAAAATACAGACGCCACCGGCCGAGAAATCCCATGAGAGGGGGAACTCCGATCATCCCAAGTGCGCCTGCGATAAAAGCGGCACCTGCAACCGGGTTCTTCGAAGCCTGTCCATTATCATTCAGTGTCAAAGGATGTTTAAGGTCTTTTTCGGCCACTCCGACCGCGCCAAATAATAAAAATTTACACAGGCTATGTGACAGGGCCCCTATAAGTGCACCCAGAATTCCGCCGACTGAGCCGGCTGTTATTCCCAGGATTAGGTAGCCGATGTCATCAATCGTTGAAAAAGCCAACATTCGGCGGATATTTGTCTGAGCCATAGCGAGCATTGCGCCGCCAAACATGCTAAGTAATGCGAGCACAATCCATACAACCTGGACGCTTGTGAAGAGCCAGGGTGCTTCGACCCGCAGCATGGCCAGTTCACCCAACTCTGCCATGTCCAACAGGCTTATGACCAACACAGCCGTCATCGGTGTGGATTTCTCTGCCAGAGGTGCCAACCAGAAAGAAAAGGGGATAGCAGCTAATTTAATAGCAAATCCAACCAGAATTAGGCAGATTACGATTTTCAGTGTGGTTCCTTCAGGCGCGGTTGATGCTTCATTGCCAAACAATCCACCAACCGCCATACCGATTGCAATAAGTATGGAACCAACCAACACCGCTGAAAGGAATAACTGTCCAGCTTTTTTATCTTGCTGCCATACAAACCAGGCAAGCAATAACGCGGCAACATCAAGAGCCAATATCCTGACGATTGATGCCGATATCCATAGCCCGGCAACGATCAGGGCTGCGGTTAATAGTGCCACCCATGGGAAGTTCTTTCCCTGGTTTATCCGTGAAGAATAAATTTCTACAGCGGCTAAAATAATCAACACGATGATCGTGAAGACTAGCGGCCAATTCAACCCGGTAAGTTCTTTTAAAGCCATATCAGCCTCCAACCTATATCAGCCAGATGACAACCGATACGATAACGGCTGCCCCAATGATCAATACGGCCGGGGATTTTTCAAGTTTTTCTGAAAGTTCCCTGAATTTCTGACTTAACGTGTAAATTCCCTTCCAGATAAGAAAATAGACCGGATCCGGATCAAGAACGGTTAACGCTGGGAAGAAAACTTCTTCCGCGAATTCCGAGAAGTCAATCGCATTTAGCGTGTTGCCTTCAGGTAATGGCTCACCGCCGGTGAACGTAGAAACACCTTTGGGTGAGGGTTTCCTAATGGCAAAAATTAGCCAGACTACCAGGAAAGCTGTGATCGCTAGAATTGCGCCCGCAGTCACCGGGGCACCAGACTGCGCTACATGCAATCCCAGGAAGGTTATGATTTGAGCCGGTTCAAATTTCATAGCTGCCATGGCAGGCCGGGCCAACCAGTCAATCAGCAACTGAGGGACAATTCCGAAGAATAGACTGAAGGCTGCCAGAATACCCATTCCTGTCAACATTCCTGTCGACGCTTCTTCGACCTTTTTGTTTTTCAGAAATACAGACGGTTCACCGTAAAATACACTGACCGTGGCTTTGAGGATATAGAATGCCGTAAATGTGGAAACAACCCACGCAATTATGACAACAATCCATGCGCCTGATTCCAGGGCAGCATCATACAACAACCATTTGGCCACAAAACCGTTGGTCAACGGAACGCCGATAATTGAACCAGCCGCGATAAACCAGATTAAAGCTGTGCGAGGCATCGTCCTTGCCATGCCACCTAACAGCCGCATATCCCGGGTTCCAGCTGCATGTTGAATAGCTCCCGCGCATAAAAAGAGAGTACCTTTGAATAATCCGTGACTGAAAACATAAAAAACACCGGCCAGAATACCGAAAGGCGTACCCAGGCCAAAAGCCGTCATTATATAACCCAGCTGACTGATGGTTGAATACGCCAGCAGACGTTTTAAATCAGTCTGGAAAAGTGCGAATAATGCGCCAACGATCATAGTGGCACAACCCACAATTAATAAAATCGTATTCCACGCTGGATGCCAGGGTGAAATGGAATACATACGTGCAACAAGGTAAACACCGGCTTTAACGTAGCATGCTGAATGCAATAACGCGGAAACAGGAGTGGGCGCATTCATGGCTTCGGGGATCCATGTGTGGATAGGGAACATCACAGATTTGGCCATAGCCGCGATCAAGACCAGTAAGAAAATAGTGGTGTTGAAATGAGCAGCAATAGCGGGATCTGTCCACACAAAGGTACCCGCGTCTTTATAAAGTAATAAAATGGCCAGTAAAAGCGCATAACCGGGAATATGTGTCATTACGAGCACTTTCCTGGCGCCATTTACAGCTACAGTCTCGTTGTACCAAAATCCGACGAGAAAATATGAACAAAGTCCGATTACTTCCCAGCACAGGTAAACCATGATCAAGCTGCGTGCACTAACCAGCCCGATCAAACCGGCAATGAAAGTAAGCATAAGCATGTAGAAACGGGTTGTCCCTTGCTCATGTTTCATGTACTCAATACAGTAGATAAGAATTGCGCTTCCAATGCCGGCAGCCATGAGACTAAATACAAGGCTTAGCCCGTCAAAGTAAAGCACAAAAGGCGACTCAGATAACCAGGGAAATAGATTGAGTTCAACAATCTTTCCCTGAAGAATCCCGGGAGCCAGCCAGAGAATACTACCCAGAGCGGTTAAATCGGCCAGGAATGCGATCCATCCCTTAGCCTTTGGTGAAAGATATCTACCGGCTATAAATAGCAAGACCACTACCCCCGGTAGAATTACAAGAGGAAAACCAGCCAGAGCGTTCACTACACACTCCCCGGGTACCAGAAATAAATTCTTGATACCTGATTTTTTGAGTTTTGTTTATCCACCGGCAATCGGCGGAAAGAGCGATATAACATCGCAATCCTTGATTTCTGTTTGAAGCCCTTGCAGGCTCCGGTAATCCTGTCCATTTATCAAGAAGATGCTTAAACTTCCAAATCCGCCATCCTCGCTAGTTACCCATTTGGCGAATGCTTTACCGTACTTTTTGCACAAGAAATGGATTAATTCATCCAGGGTCTGCACAGGTACTGGTATCGATTCTTCTGAAGTATGGGTGATATCGCGTAGTGTAGCGAAGTATTTAATCTGCATGCGGCTGCCATTCTTGATTTATTGAATCCACCCCCCTCGGGTTTGTGTGGAGGGGGGTGGAATGTTTTTCTTACCGATAAATTACGCCAGTGAAAGTTCTTTGAGTTTTTCAGGGGTCGGTACACCTTTTGTGTCCCAACCGCGCAGACTGTAATATTCCGGAAGCATTTTATCCAGATGGCTGACCTCACCTTTAGAGGGACCCGCAGGAATGGGATTATTCATAATGCGGTCCGGTAAGCGGTCATCTTTGCCTGTGATGGCTGATTTCAGGCCAAAGACACGTTCCAGGTTCCAAATACGGTCGCCGGCTTTCATGAAATCATCGACAGAATAGGCAACACCTGTGACGGCGGACAACAGTGCCGCAAGTTCTTCAGCGCCGATACCAAATGTTGTGAACAGGCATGAGCCGGTTGAATCCAGTGCAGCTGTCAGGTTCTGGAATGTTATAACCAGAGCCGGTTTTCCTTCAGTCGCGTGCTGGTCAACTTTAAACGGAACACCGAGCACTTCCGGAGAGATTGTATAACCGCGAACATGGCAGCCGCCGCGATTGCTGGTGGCATAGTGCAGGCCGATACCCTGAATACCACGGGGATCATACGCTGGCATTTCCTGTTTCTTGGCCGACATGGAAAACTCAGGGTGGTTGTAGCGGGTAGCTAGGCGGAAGGAACCTTCTGCCAGTTGATCGCCAAACCCTTCGCGGTTGCCAATCATTTCAACCAGTTTAACCATGGTTTCGGCATCGCCAAATTTTACTGCCATACCACCGGTATCTTTGCTAGTAATGAATCCGCTCTCATACAGGTCCATGGCACAGGCAATGGTAGTGGCGCAGGTGATGGTATCGATACCCAATTCATTGCAGATATAGTTGGCTTTGATGACGGCATCCATATTGTCGATGCCGCAGTCAGAGCCGAATCCCCAGGCTGTTTCGTATTCTGGGCCTTCACCTTCGCCGGCGAATTTAGGATTGGTCACCTTGGTTCCGCGGCCGCAGGAAATGATGCAAGCGAAACAACCGCGCGGGCGGGTAAGATATTTCGCTGTTAAGGTTTCGCCGCCGAATTTATCGGCATTCGGGAAGTAACCTTCATGGAAGTTACGGGTGGGCAAGGAGCCGACGCTATTCAGAATATTGGTAAGAACATCGGTACCATATACGCGCAAACCGGTTCCACCAACGGGGTGTTCGGAGATCTTCTTGCGGGCAACCATGACGGCTTTCTCAAAGGCTTCGGGGTCCGCCACTGTGATGGGTTTGGTTCCAACAACAGCAACAGCCTTCAAATTCTTTGAGCCCATTACGGCACCAACTCCGGAACGCCCGGCTGCCCGGTGCATCTCATTCATAATGGAGGCAAAAAGGACTTTCTTCTCACCCGCAGGACCGATACAGGCTACTTTGGCGTCTTCATCGGTGGCAGCGCGGAGTGCTTCTGTTGTATCCGGAACATTTTTACCCCATATATCGGCGGCGTCGCGAATTTCAACCTTGTCATCATTGACCCAGATGTAAACGGGTTTTTTCGCCGCGCCTTCAATGATGATCATATCGTAACCGGCAAATTTCACTTCCGGACCGAATGAACCACCGGAGTTGGAAGCAGCCAGCAAGCCGGTCAGGGGAGCTTTGCAAACAACATCATAACGTCCCATAGAAGGAGCCATGGTTCCGGAGAGCGGCCCGGGGGCAAAAATCAATTTGTTGTCGGGGCCAAGGGGATCAATTTTAGGATCGATCTCGTCAACAAGGAGTTTGCTGGCTAAACCGCGGGCGCCAATGAATAATTTGGCATCCGCCATATTTGTGGGTTCTTTTTTGATCTCGCCCGTAGTCAGATTGACTCGTAGAACTATACCAGTCCAACCGTTCATGCTTCCACCTCCTTGAAAGCTTCCTTAAATTTTGCAGCGAAAGCTTTCTTTCTTGAACGTGTAGCCACATTTTCCTCTACATATTCAATCGCATTAACAGGGCAGGCAGCAACACAGCTCGGGTTATCGTCACAGGTGTCGCATTTCAGAATAGAATCTGAGACACTGTCATAAACGGCATTACCAAACGGGCATGCCTGAACACACATCCGGCAACGAATACATTTGCTGGCATCGTATTCGATAAGTGATGAACCGGTAACCCGGTGCATAGCCCCGGTGGGACAAACACTTACGCACGGTGCATCATTGCATTGCTGGCACATCATAGGGACAGAGATACCTTCCCGTTCCCATGCGTAGACATGAACACGAGCAGCAGCAGGCCGGAATTGCTTTTCTTTGGCATAGCTGCAGGCTACAACACAATTCTTACAGCCCGTGCACTTGTCAGGATGGATCATAATTAACTTCGCCATCGACAAACCTCCTTCATAGGATATATTCCAGCATCAGTTTACGAAATCGCCTGATGACATACACCGACATTGCGGTTAGTACAATGCTGGTCAAAAGGAGGGACTTGCCATCGCACAACCTGTACTTTAGTACAGGTTGTGTTTGTCTATTGTTTTTCTCGAATGGAATTAATTACATTGGCCAGGTGAGAGGGCTCGTCACCATGATAAATATATTCATCCGCACCAGCATAAAGAACTGAAAATGTATCCTCCTGATTTTGACCTGTGACCACAATCAAAGGATTGGATGGCAGATTGTGAAGGGATTGAATGACAACACCCCTGATTTGAGAAAAGGATGGCGTGCCAGTCAGCTTATTCTGATGACTTGACAGACTAAATTTTCCGAAATCAGGAAGTTCCCAAGCAAGGATGATCAGGTCTGGTTCCAAAAAAGAAGCATCTCGAAGTAACTCACCTACGCGTTTGACTTCTGATACGATTTTAAGATCGGGCTGTGCCTGAAGGTATAGCTGCAATGCCAGTCGAATGGAAGAATCTTGATGCGCGATTATTACCCTGATCATGAATTGACCTTTTATTCAGATAGATCAACCAGATGATGTTTTATAGCAATGGATATGGCTTCCCCTCTATTGTGAGCATTCATTTTTGACAGGATATTAGACACGTGGAACTTGATAGTCGAAAGGCTCAAGGTTAATGCCTGGCTGATTTCCTGATTATTTTTTCCATCGACCATAAGTTGAAGCACGTCCAATTCCCTGCTTGTCAGGTCATATCCCGGATGATTTTTCAAATCTCCGGCACTCATAAGTAATTGCGTCACTTCTGGAGAAAAAATTGTGTTACCTGCCATCACGGCTCGTATGGCATTCGCCAATTCATTGGCAGATGTATTTTTAAACAGGCAGCCTGAAACTCCCGCTTCGATAGCGTCAATAATAAGTTGTGCATCGCTGAAGCTTGTCAGGGCAATAATCTTGATTGCCGGATTTTTCTTCTGCAATTCATACGTAGCATGCAGCCCGTCCATACCTGGCATAATAAGGTCCATTAACACCAGATCTGGCTGGATTTTTTCCACAAGTTTGATAGCTTCGTTTCCACTGGAAGCTTCTCCTGCGAATACAAGATCGTCAAATGCCATGAGAAACATGCGTAGCCCACTGCGAACCATGGCATGATCATCCACGATCATAATTTTGATGGGATTATCCGCTGACATGTTCCTCCTTAATATCCGCATTCCAGGAGAGCTGGATGGTTGTTCCTAAATTGATCTTACTGTTAATCTCAAGATTAGCTCGCACACTTTGTGCTCTTTCTTTCATTATATTAAAACCAAGGTGAATGGCTGAATCCGGCATTTCTCTGAATCCGCATCCATCATCTTTAATGAGAAGCAAAGCTTTTCGGCAAGTGCCATCAATACTATCAGGGATAATGGAAAGCGAAATTTCGATGGTTTCTGCTTCGGCATGTTTGATTATGTTATTAAGTGCTTCTTGGGCGATCCGGTAGAATGTCAGGCGGATTTCCGCGGGAAGAAAAGCCTGCCCCTGAATATTCAACATCACCGGTTTGCGAAGCCTGCCAGAGGCGGTTTCGGCCAATTGCCGTAGAAGGTCTTCAAGAGGAGTATCTTCAAGCGCATGCGGACGAAGTTCCAGCAAAAGGGACCTCATTTCAGAGAGCGCGCCTCGTGTTAACAGCCGCAATTCATCTAAACCCTCTTCAGCTTTTTGTGGGTTTCTTTTCATCAAAATTGGTAGCGTATCAGCGATCAGGTTGGCGGAAAAAAGGTTTTGGGTAACTGAATCATGCAGTTCACGGGCCAGTCTGTTGCGTTCCTCGGTTACTGCATCCTGCTGAATTTGCATACGCATTCGAGCATTATCAATGGCCAAAGCCGCCTGGATGGAAAAATCTTTGGCCAACGAAATTTCTTCCTCTGTGACACTATGCTGGTTACGATAATACAGAGTTAATGAGCCATAATTCTCTTCCCTGATTTCAATTGGGACAGATAACAGGGACGAAAATTCATTCGATAATTTTTCAACAGCGATAACAAGGTCCTGGGCAATACCGGGTTCTTCTAGAAGCTCTTTCGTATTTAATATAAATATTGGTTTTTTAGTTAATGCGGCATTCCCGGTGGCCATTTTTCCAAGGGGAATATTGCCATATTTTATATATTCATTTGATAATCCAACCAACCCCTGGATTGTCAGAATGCCATTCATTTGGAGGTGGTATATGGCAGCAGCATCAGCGTTCAACAAAGGACAGGCTTGATTAACGATGTGGTTTAATAATTTTTCCAACGGGAGATTGGTATTTAAGACAGCCAGGGTTTCCCGCAAACTGGCTGCTACACTCTGCCGCCTTTGCAACTCAGCAATTTTTCCATTCCTGGATATTGAACTTGCATCTCGCATTCTCCCATTATATCGTTCGGATGGATATATCGAGGCTAGGAAAAATTTACCCCCGTCAATATTTAGCTTTTCTTATTCCAATGCAACCATGACGTTGGATACCTTAATCAGAGCATATATATCTTTTTCCACTGAAAAAGAAAGCAAGCCATCAACTTTAATCTTATTTGGATATTTAACCCCATTTATCACATCAAATTTGTGTAATTTGTGGCCAGATTTTACTGGCGTATAATTACGACAAGTTTAATGGCTCAACGCACATAAAAACATAAGGTAAATCGTTTATGCCCGAGTTTCTAAAATTATTATCTCCGAATATGGCCTTAATTAATTGGCTGGAAAAATTTCCAACTGCAGAATTTAAAAATGAAGTAATTCCTACAGAAGAATCCTATGGGCGGATTCTGGATGAAGATATATACGCTCCTCACTCTCTACCAGAATTCTCCCGCAGTACAGTTGATGGTTTCGCTGTTGTTGCCAAAGATACTTTCGGTTCCAGCGAAGGAATGCCTGCTTATCTGAAGATTATCGGTGAAGTAAAGATGGGAGTCACGACCGATCTAAAACTGACACATGGCACAGCCGTGTTAATCCATACGGGTGGAATGCTACCTGAAGGTGCGGATGCCGTTGTTATGCTGGAAAATTCTCAAACCAGCCGACAGGATGAAATTGAAATTACAAAATCCGTTGCGCATCTCGAAAACATTATCCAGGTTGGTGAAGATGTTCAGACAGGAGAGTTGATCCTTAACCGCGGCACATTACTCCGCATGGTTGAAATTGGCGGGTTGATGGCATATGGTATCCTATCGGTTAAGGTTGTCCGCAAGCCAAAAGTAGGGATCATTTCCACCGGTGATGAAGTTGTGCCCCCATCATCTTTCCCATCCATTGGTCAGGTTCGAGATGTTAATACCTATACACTGGAAGCATTAGTAAATAAAAGAGGGGGTGAAGCAGTCAGATTGGGTATTGTCCCTGACAACCCCCGGATATTGAAAGACAAACTTGAATCAGCATTAACAGAATGCGATGCGGTTTTAGTCACAGCCGGTTCATCTGCCAGCGCGCATGACATGACATCACAGGTTATTAATGAAGCAGGAAAGCCGGGAGTCATCGTGCACGGGATTAATATCCGCCCGGGAAAACCAACGATTCTGGCGGTTTGTAATGGGAAACCGGTAATTGGATTGCCGGGAAACCCGGTAAGTGCGTTGGTGATAGCCTGGTTATTTGTTTCACCTATGCTGCAACGTCTGCAGGGGCAGTCTAAAGAACCAATAAAGAAACAAATATCGGCTCGTCTTACAATCAACATCTCTTCAATGGCTGGAAGAGAAGATTACATCCCTGTTAAGCTGACTATGGAAAATGGGGAATATCAAGCGGAACCCATTTTCTTTAAGAGTAACCTCATTTTTAACCTGGTTAAAGCTGACGGTTTGATGTTCATTCCGGCCGATGCCAACGGATTAAATGCGGGTGATGTGGTTCAAGTATTTTTTCTATAGGTGTATATGAGCATTTACCTTCACGACATACCTTTATCAGAGGCAAAATCCCGGTTTCAGCATGAATTGGAGAATGCCGGACTATATGGCTTACTGGGGATTGAAGAAATTCCTTTAAATGAAAATGCGGTTGGACGGGTTCTTGCCGAGTCTGTCTGGGCACGGATTTCGAGCCCACATTATCATGCTTCTGCCATGGACGGTTTCGCGATAAGAGCAGAAAATTCAAAGGACGCTTCATTATCAACCCCGGTATTACTACGATTCGAAGAACAGACAATTTACGTGGATACTGGTGATCCATTGCCGGGTTGGGCAAATGCCGTCATTCCCATCGAAAATGTTGAACCTCTGGACGAATATGGGAAGATCAGCGATCAACCCCGGCAACCCTATGCCATTCGAATTCGGGCGGCAGTTACGCCATGGAGCCATGTTAGACCCATGGGCGAAGATATTGTCGCCACCGAGTTGGTCATGCCGGCTGGGCAGACCTTGCGTCCCATTGATTTGGGAGCATTGGCGGCTTCAGGTCAAACAAGTTTGAAAGTAGCGCAAGTACCAAGAGTGGCAATTCTTCCAACTGGTACGGAACTGGTTGCGATAGGCAGCGATCTCAAGGCAGGGGATATTATTGAATTCAATTCGATCGTACTGGCGGCCCAGGTAAACCAGTGGGGTGGCAATGCTGACCGATTCCCGATAGCAAAGGATAAATTTGACGCCATTTGCGACAGAGTGGAAGAAGCCGCCAGAGATTACGACCTGATTTTGATCAATGCCGGATCTTCCGCTGGTGCGGAGGATTTCTCCTTTGGTGTTATCGAGAAACTGGGAAAGGTTCTTGTACACGGTGTGGCAGTTCGGCCGGGCCACCCGGTAATCCTGGGGATGATTGCCCGAAAAGACAAAAAACTGATTCCAATAATCGGCATCCCGGGGTATCCGGTATCAGCAGCTTTGACGGGAGAGATTTTTGTCCAACCGTTATTGTCACTTTGGTTGGGCAGGAAAGATCAATTGCAGGGGGAAACGGTCTCGGCGAAAATCACGCGAAAAGTCAATTCACCACAGGGTGATGACGATTTTATGCGCGTAGCCGTTGGTCGGGTGAACGGGCAAGTGCTGGCAGCTCCTCTGGCCAGAGGGGCTGGAATGATCAACACCCTGGTTCATGCGGATGGTATTGTTCTGATTCCCAGGGGAATCCAGGGTTTGGAAGCGGGGTCAGATGTTGAAGTGCGTTTATATCGCAGCCAGAAAGAAATCGAGCACACAATTTTTGCCATTGGTTCACATGACCTTACGCTTGATATTCTGGCTCAATTCCTGACTCACTACTCTCGAAGATTGGTGTCCGTAAACGTCGGCAGCCAGGGCGGACTGATTGCACTCAAACGTGGTGAAGCCCATTTTGCGGGTTCACATTTGCTTGATCCAGAAACAGGTGTTTATAACAAATCCTATATTCAGACGTACCTACCTGATTGCCCGGTGTCTGTATTCGGTTGGGTAGGGCGTGAACAGGGTCTGATTGTAGCTAGAGGGAATCCTAAAAATATCAAATCTCTCAAAGACCTGGAACATCCAGATATTTCTTATGTCAATCGCCAACGGGGTTCAGGCACCCGCGTTCTTCTCGATTATCAACTGGGAAAACTTGGAATATCTGACGAAAAAATCACCGGGTATACAGAGGAAGAGTTTACTCATTTGGCAGTAGCAGCCGCCGTGAAGTCTGGGCGGGCGGATTGTGGATTGGGGATCACTGCTGCGGCTAACGCACTAGACCTGGATTTCGTGCCTCTTTACGTAGAAATGTATCAATTGGTCATACCCAATTCTATACTTGAAAGTCATTTGCTCGATCCAATCTTTGAACTGTCACAGGATAATGCTTTTCGCAAAGCCATTTCAAAGCTTCCTGGTTACGATCTATCACAAATGGGACTACGAATTGATTAAAGGGTGATTTCAAAAGACTTTTTCTACCAATTACACTTATCAGAATCAAGAATCTTAGATTGGTTATATTGTATAAATAAACACCCAATATGGATGTGTTTTTTTGTTGAATATCCTTGGATCGATTATCAACTCCGGTAAAAAATCAGAAAGACTTGCTATATATATAATATAACAACCAACCACAATGGATCGAGAAAAACATGCAGATCATTCAACATGTAAAGTCTGATTCAGCGATCAAATTGCTCGGTGATCCCACTCGATTGGAAATCCTAAGAATCCTGATAGCCAGAGAAGCTTCGCTTTCTCAAATTGGATCAACGATCAATATCCATCCAGCACGTGTCCGGCACCATATCAAACTTCTTGAAAAGGAAGGTCTGGTTGAATTGGTGTCGGTCCAAATGGAAAAAAACTATCTTGTTAAGTACTATCGCGCGACAGCAAATATGTTTGTCGTAAATATGGCGGTTTTATCAGAGCCACCTGAGGATGACCATCTTGTTGTTCTTGCCAGTGACGACCCGGCATTAAATTTCCTGGTTGCCAGATTGAATAGCAAAATGGGTGGCAATTATGTTTATACCCTTCCTGTAGGCAGCTTAGATGCATTGATCTATCTAAAAGAAAATTTTAGCGATATTGCCGGCTGTCATTTATATGACATAGCTACTGGCGAATACAACGTTCCCTATGTTCAACACCTTTTCAGCGATCAGACTATGGCTATTGTGAAATTCGTGGATCGTCAACAGGGTTTTTATGTTAAAAAAGGAAATCCTCAAAACATTTCCGGATTAAAAGACTTATTACGAAATGATGTCAAATTCAAGAATAGAAAAAGGGGAACCGGTACCCGTCTATGGATAGATCAACAATTAAAACAATTGAACATTAAATATGATGCGATTAGTATCTCCACGCCCGATGCACCTACACATTCTGATGTGGCGAAAGCTGTAGATATTGGATTGGCTACTACAGGTATAGGGGTCATGTCAATTGCGCAATCATTTGATTTGGATTTCATACCATTGTTTTCTGAACAATTCGACCTGGTAATGCGCGAAGAGACGTATTTATCCTCTCGTTTTGAACCTGTTATTGAGATATTGAAGGACCAATTATTTAAAGAGTTAATTATTAAAATGGGTGGATATTCTGTAGAAAAAATGGGACAGGTAAAACTGATCTGATTTTTATTGAAGTGTTCTAAAAAACCAATATGTAGAAAAATTCATTCAGTTTGGTTTTTTGATTGATAGTATTCACATTAAAGAAAATTTTAAATCTTGATTTACCCTAAAAAAAATTATAATATAAATCCATCGAAAGTCTCCCATCGATGATAAAAGTCAATACAAATCTTTACGGTTCACTGGCCAGATTCGGCGGTGGAAAATACGTGGCTCAGGTCGACATAGAGTTAAGCCCGGATTCTGGAAAGGCTGACCTCTTGAGAGTGCTTGGAATACCTGAAAATGAACGGGGTTATCTATTCATCAATGCGGTTCTTTGTGAAGTTCCAGGGATAAGTACTGGAGCCAATGAACCACTCAGGGATGGGGATCATGTGGGAATTTTCTCAATTGATCGTTTGATCCCATTCCAGTATCGAGATGGCCTTCCGATTTCTGAAGGCCTTAAGAAAGCCCTTCAAGAACATGGGGCGATGCACAATTTTTATTCGTAATCCAAACCATTTCATCGACATTGCTTTTCGTTTTTGATACAGGCTGTTCAACCCACTCTTAGACAAAAAGGAGCTTCAAGTATGCCAAAGAAAATTTTAAGAATTAATATGACCAATCTAAAGGCAACATATGAAGATGTTCCGGCAAAATGGTCGCGCTGGGCGGGCCGTGCTTTAACATCTGCGATTGTTTGTGACGAAGTTGATCCAATGTGTCATCCGCTTGGGCCGAACAATAAGGTTGTCATTGCTCCAGGTTGGGTATCTGGATCACCTGCAGCGCCAAGCAGCGGACGCACTTCGTTCGGCGGTAAGAGTCCTTTGACCGGTGGCATTAAGGAATCAAATGCAGGCGGTCTGTCTTCGCAAAAAATCGCCAAACTGCGCATTGCAGCGATCATCATTGAAGGTACTCCTGCAAATGGAAAGTGGTATACCCTGGTCATCAATAAAGACGGTGTTAAATTTGAAAATGCTGCTGACCTGATTGGAAAAGGAATGTACGAGGTCGATGAGATCCTGGATAAAAAATATCCCAAACAGGCAATCATTGGCATCGGGCCAGCCGGTGAAATGAAAATGTCCAACGCCGGTATTTCCGTTAATGATCCCGAAAACAAACCTGGCCGTTATGCCGGACGCGGCGGTTTGGGCGCCGTTATGGCTGTAAGGGGAGTGAAGGCTATTGTGGTCAATGATGAAGGCGCGCCTGGTGTGGAAATTGCGAATGAGGAACTCTTCAAGGAAGGCCGCAAGAAGTTGACCGAGGCAATTCAGGAACACGGCCTGACTAAAAAAGGCGGTGCATTGAATTCCTATGGCACTGCTGTGTTGGTCAATCTTTTAAACGAAGCCGGTGGATTACCAACTCGTAATTTTAGCGCCGGTCAATTTGAAGGTGCCGCGAAGATTTCAGGCGAGGCGATGGCGGAATATTGTGAAAAACGCGGTGGTGATGGCATGATGGGACACGGCTGCCACCCCGGATGTATTATTAAATGCTCCAATATCATCCCGGACGAAAAAGGCAAAGCTATTGCCTCCTGTGTAGAATACGAGACCACCTGGTCGTTAGGCGCGAACTGTGGCATCGATAATCTCGATTACATTGCCAAGATGACCCACGAATGCAATGACATCGGTGTGGATACGATCGAAGCCGGAAATACGATTGCTATAGCCATGGAAGGTGGTTTGCTGAAATTCGGTGACGAAAAGGGTGCGTTGAAGACGTTTGATGAGATCCGCAAAGGCACTCCTTTGGGCCGTATCCTCGGTCAAGGTGTTGAGACTACGGCGAGAGCGTTTGGCGTTAGCCGGGTCCCTGTAGTAAAACATCAATCTATGCCTGCGTATGAGCCGCGTGCCGTAAAAGGGATCGGCGTCACATATGCCACTACTCCAATGGGTGCAGACCACACAGCCGGTTATACGATCGCTCCAGAAATTGCCGGTGTCAGCGGCAAACTGGATCCGTTGTCGGATGAAGGAAAAGCAGAACTTTCTCTCACCTTCCAGGCTGCGACGGCATTCATTGATAGCACTGGCTACTGCCTGTTCATCGCATTCCCGATCCTTGATATCGCCAAGGGCTGGGCTGGCATGGCTGAATCTGTTGCCGGGGTTACCGGTCTGAAGATCACAGGCGACGATGTTATTCCCCTGGGCAAAGAGATTTTGAAGATGGAGCGTCTCTTTAATGAACGCGCCGGTTTCACCGCACAGGATGACCGCCCGCCGGAATTCATGCGTGAAGAGGCTGTGCCGCCTCATAATGTCAAATGGACGATCACTGACGAACAGCTTGATTCAGTCTATTCCTGGGTACACGACGGTAAATAGTCTCGATCAAAATTCCATAATTCCCGGGTGCGGTGTAATCATCGCACCCGGGTAGAAAAATATGCCTGTATATCATGATATTTACTGGGGATATGAAATAACACATCCCGATTTTTGGATACATAAATCTATCGGTGATTCTGAGTTTTTTACTGCAACGCTTAATTGCCTTGATCCGTTTTATGAAGAACCCGATGCGGGCTTAATTGCGATTCGGGGAGAATGGAATTGGGCAAAGAAAGATATCCGGCCATTATGGAATGAAACCATTGGTAAAACAGCCGGATTTCTTGGAGCCAAAAATATCGGCGCTGCTCCTTGGAAGTTGGGAGATGCAGTTGGATTGGAAGCGGAGATTGTCCTCCCCAAAAAAGACATCCGGCGGTTGTGGACCGGGATACTTTCTCATGAATTCTGTGTGCTTCACTTGATGGTGTCACATCCGAAAACTGTCCGTACAACTTTTGAACCATTGGCGACCAGCGTTATTTCAAGTTTGAAATTCTCAGTCCCGGTATTTAAATTTGATATTACACCCGAGGGGATACCTATACCCCCTGGTTATCAAAGGATTGATCCCAAGACGGTTGTTGACGATATTGACGACACGGCCGGCTGGCATGCATACGATGGTGAAACTGGAATTGGGGCTTTGCAATCGTTCTATTTAAGGGAGTTTCCAAGACATAGCTGGACTATATCTGAATATGTACCATTTACGCCACTCTCCAACCTGGGGTTTGCGAGATACAGGTTGGCTAAAGATTCAATTGAATTGACATTGGGATTGATGCCGGCCAAATCAGATGATGTAGAAAGTTCACAAAACCATACGAGAATAGTATATAAAGTAAGTACAACATAAATGAAAGATTTTGGATGTGATTGACCGGAGTAGATCATGCAAGTTACTGTGAAACTTTTTGCTACACTGACTCATTATGGCCCCGGTGTTCGAGCCGGAGAACCATTTAAAGTTGATCTTCCGGAAAATGCGAGAGTTATTGATCTTATCAATACGCTTCATATTCCATCTGAAGAGGCCCATGTTGTTTTCATCAATAACATGATCGTCAGGCATGAAACCCCATTAAAAGTAGGCAGCGATATCGGAATATTTCCCCAGGTCGCAGGGGGATAAACCATTGAATACAGTATTGAAATCTGACCAACGTTTTTTTATGAAAATATTTCTGCGGGCCGGTGATTTTAGATGAAAAAACAATATTTGCATAAAGCCCATATTGATGAAAAAGGCGATTTGATCATCCCCGGCGAACTGGTTTCGCGCTTTGGTTTTCAGCCGGGAGTGGATGTCTATATCGAAGAAGGCAATAATGAAATTCGGGTCTACCGACCGGTTTCTCAACTGGCAAAAATCTATATTGAAGTGACTAATCTTTGCAACCTCGATTGTCAGACCTGCATGCGTAATGTATGGGGTGAACCATCCGGGTTGATGAGTGATGCTACCTTTGAAAAAATCTTTTCCGAAGTACAGGAGCTCCCGGCACTCCCCACGATCTTTTTCGGTGGTTATGGTGAACCACTCCTTCATCCAAAGATCCTAGATTGGGTAAAAAGGTTCAAGGAAATTGGCGCCAGGGTGGAACTGATCTCGAATGGCCTTCTCCTGACGGAGGAGCGTTCGCTTCAGTTTATTCGATTTGGATTGGATGTACTTTGGATCTCACTTGATGGTTCTTCGGAAGAAAGCTATGTCGATATCCGTCTGGGATCTTCTTTGCCTCAAGTTATCGACAACCTGAGAAAATTGCGTTACATTCGCCATAAAGCGACAGATATTGATAACTCACTTCCCAACCTGGGGATTGCATTTGTCGCCATGAAGAAGAATATCAAAGATCTGCCGGAAGTTTTGCAGCTGGGAATCCAATTGGGTGCGACTCGATTCTCTATCAGTAATGTACTTCCACATACGACAGAATTGAACGATCAAATCCTTTATAAACGCTCCATGCAAAATATGATCGGGCGGCAGAATACAGCATATCCTTTGGTCAATTTATCCCGAATGGATTGGAATGAAGTAACAAAAGAAGTGTTGACGTATATCTATAGCCGAAAGTTCCGCCTGGAATTGGCCGGTTTTGAATATAACCGGGCAGTAGATAACTGTCCATTCATCGAACAGGGGAGCATGTCAATTCGTTGGGATGGGAGTGTTTCTCCCTGTTTACCTTTGCTTCACACGAACCAGTATGTCTGCCGCCTGCAATTGCGAAAAACCATGAACTATTCATTGGGGAATATTAATGAGAATGGAGTTCTAGGTATCTGGAAAAATGAAAAATACGAATCTCTACGTGATAGGCTACAGCGGTTTGATTTTTCCCCATGTACTTTCTGTGATGGGTGCGAATTATCCGAAGATAACATAAACGACTGCCTTGGCAACACTGAACTTGCCTGTGGTGGTTGTTTATGGGCGCAAGGTTTTATCCGCTGCCCTTAGTTTTTTATTTCAATGCTAGATCAATATAGGATAGTACTAATGCATTATTTTTGATAAAACCCTTTTTCTTATAAAAAAAATTCATCGATTTTGAAATAATATGAAATCTGAAAACAAAAACACAGAATTGGGTGAAAAAACAATCTAGGTGACCTGATCCCCCTCAACAAAGCCAGTCGAATCAGCGGCCTCTCTGCAGGTCATCTGCGCCTGCTGGTCTCCACCGGTCAGTTGTGGGGAATATAAATGGGGTGTGATTGATTTACGAACAGGCAATCGTTATCTTCCAATTTGGAAAAAGGTCCCAAACCGGGTCCAAAACCTGGCAAGTAAGGCACTTGATATTGTTTGCTCTAGCGCATATAAAATAACCAGTCCTTCAAAAACCTGCCCTGGCCAACAGGTTGGTCGGTCCCTTCTAAACCAATGGAGAGTGTGAGATGGGCGGTGGCGGTGGTATCTGATCTGTATTGGGAAGGCGGTGCCGATTGCTCGTTTTTACTTTAAATCACCATTCCCATTGCAGGATGTAGCGTTCGTTCAGGCGGGGTTTGTCAATTTCGGTGTGGACCATCCAGCGCTCATTGTCAATCCAGTTGAGCTGGCGGCTGTCAATCAGAGAAGATCGGTGTTTTGATTCCTCAATCAAGATAACCTGGTGCGGCCGATTGCCTGCCCCCTGTAATACAGGGGTGACAGCACCGCAGTTATAAGATCTGCGTGATGGTTTGCCCCAGTTCAATCGCTGGATTTCCCGCTCGTCAAGGTTGAATGGGAAATTCTCCCGCAGACAGGTCTGCAATATTTCGCGGTCAATCCAACTTACGGTTCAATTCAACGCTTTATCAAAAAACATCTTCCCCCTTACCATCCAGGGGAAGATGTTCTTTTCATAATATGCCGGGTTCAAATTCCTAGCTTCACAAACCGGGGTAGCTCTTGTACCAGTCTTCCGTCAGCGGCGCCGTTTCATAGAAATCCATGAAGGGCTTTCCATACCGACTGGAAATGGATTGCAGGTTTTGCAGCCGTTCACAGCACACGGTTTTCAGGAAGTTATCCCGTTCACCGACCGGTCCTTCCAGGGCTTCCTTCCAGATTGCCCGGCCGGCCAGAATACCGCTGGCACCGGCTTTGCAGGCCACCTCGGTCTGTTGCGCGAACACCGGGTAATCCACCCCGGCGCTGAGCAGCACCCACGGAATTTTGGAGGCCTGACTGATCTTCCGGCAGGCTTCCTCCCATCGTTTCTGATCCGGCTGGGTTTTTACATCCACAGGGAATTCGGCTTTCAGAATGTCACCGCCCAGCGGGGTCAGGTCAGCCGCCGCCTGAACCACGGCTTCGGTCAGGGCTTCCGAGGAGAGTTTGGGATTTTCAGGATCAGGCGAGTAGGTCAACACCTCGAGAAACATGGGTACATCGAGCTTTTCACATTCACTGGAGACCTGCGCCACCAGATCGCGCATGGCGGAAGCCGTTTTGGAGCGGGAGTGATAATATACCAGTAGTTTAACGGCCGATGCACCGATGCGTTTGATACGGTCAGCACTCCAGTCAGCCGGCAGGCGGCTCACGCGGGCGTGCGCCGGGCCTTCGTAGCCGCTGGCTTCCACGGTTATGACCAGCCCGCATTTTCCGGGCAGCGAATTATCGCCCACGCAGGGACCCACGCCGATGGACGGATCAAGCAGGACAGCCGTGGCAAGCGGAGATAGCGTGCGCACCACGGCACGTTTGAATTTCACCGCCTCGGCATAGGGATCAGGTTGGTCGCCAAAGACTTTCTTGATCGCCTGTCGGTGGTCAAGCGCGAGGATGTTGAAGACATCATGGTCGTTGGCGCACTGGCTCAGGCCGCGCCGTTTTCCCAGGGATAGGAGCTTTTTCATCGTTGTCATTCCTTTACTTGTAAACTGAAATTAGCTGCCCAGGTAGTGCAGGCATTGTGATAGACAGGCTTCCAGGGGTTCAGCGGTATTCACCACGAGATGCGGAACCAACAGTGGTTCGGCTTCGGCTTTGATCCGCCGGTAGAGGTCGAAATCCCGGTCGGCCGCCAGGTGTTCTCCCGTGGCGGCATCGTGTTCCAGGCGGGCACGGGCGACATCATCCGGGCAGGTGCACTGGATGAAACGCAGGTCCCAGTGATGTTCCCGTCCAAACACAACCAGGGTTTCAACCTGAGTCTGTTTCGAGAATGTCCGGCCGTCAAGAATGATATGCCGCGAAGCCTCTTTCCGGACAATATAATCGGCAACCCGCAGCATGATATCCACCACTAAATCATCCTGCCGGGTGGAATATTCGATCTCCTCTGGGGGGAAGAGGGCGGCGCGGAGTTTATCCTTGTTCAATAAATGAGCCGGCAGCCTGACAGCCAATTCGGCGGCCAGGGTTGACTTGCCGGTGCCGGGTAATCCCGTCATGGCAACGATCATCAGGCTGCACCCTCTTCATTCTTCAACCCGTGCAGCCATTTGACGGTTTCGGGGAGATTTGCACTCTTGAACACCAGCGATCCGGCAATCACACCGTCCGCGCCGGAAGCGCGCAGTTTCGGCACCGTGTTATCCCGGATACCGCCGTCGGCGAATACCCTGATCCTGTCAGCCAATCCGGCTCTGGCCACCATGGATTTGATGCGGGAAACGCGCTCATAGACATAGGGAGACGGTTTGACACCTTTGACTCCCATCGGGGTTCCCATCACCAGAATCAGATCGGTCAGCTCGAGATAGGGTTCGATCGTTTCGGGAATGACATCCAAACCCATCGCCACACCGGAAGCGGCGCCGGCAGAGCGGATGGAATCCAGCGTGGCCGGCATCAACTGTCCATTTTCGGCATGAACGGTGATTAGATTCGCTCCGGCAGCGACGAAATCATTGACATGATCCATCGGGTTGGTCGTCATGAAGTGCACATGAAAAGGCCGTTTCGTCAGTGGGCGTAAAGCTGCCACCAGATCCGCGAAGAAAAGAAATCCGGGAACGAAGTGCCCATCGGAAACATCGATATGGTACATATCCGCGTATTGATCCATGCGGTGCATCTCATCAGCCAATCGGGTGAAGTCAGCCGACCACAGGGATGCCTCGACTAATAACCGATCAGAGGGAAATTGCCGCCAGAAATTCCCCCTTTCCTGCCCTGAACCTTTGCTACCTGTAAGTGTCTTGATCTCTACCATGTAAATTCTCCTCAATACCCGATGATTTATAGACCTATGCTGCAATCAATTCACGAAAGTCCATCGATAAATTTGGTTTATGAAAACAATCACGGCTGAACTCCTTTTTCTGATGGCCGCCAGATTTTGACTGTTGATGAACAACCCGATACCAAAAAACCTTTCCCTTCACAGCGATCAATCCGCTATGATGATGGTGGCATTATTGTCTTCAAAAGCCTTCAATTTCTGACGGTCCACTTTTGAATCGGTGACCACGCAATCCACCTCATTCAGGCTGCCCAGATACACGGCGCCGGAAATCCCAAATTTGGAATAATCGGCCAGCAGGATGAACTCTCTGGAACGGGTGAGCATATCCCGCTTCAATTCGATCTCCAGAATGCCCGCATCGGTCATACCGTGGATTTCATCCACCCCGCGGCAGGACATGATGGCTTTGTCGGGAAAAAAATTCTGGGCAAACGCCTTGGAGTGGCTGCCAACCAGTGAATAATTCTTGAGGTTGAGCATTCCTCCCACGCAAATCACCACAATATTGTCGTTGCTCAACCTCCCGGCTTCCAGCATGACCTGAATGGAATTGGTCAAGACCGTGAATTTTATATCCCGTGGAACATACCGCAGCAGATTCATTGTCGTGGAACTGTTGTCTAGAAAGATGGTGTCGCCGTCTTCGATGAGCTTCGCTGCCGCCTTGCAAATGCGCTGCTTTTCATCATATTTCTGAACGCCTCGGGCCATCAAAGGAAGCTCATATCCTTCACTGCGTTTCTGCCCCGCGGGTACGGCGCCGCCGTGCATGCGCTTCAAGATACCGGTGCCTTCCATTTCCTTCAGGTCCCGGCGGATCGTTTCTCTGGAGGTAGAGAACTTCGCGGCCAAGGTGTTCACTTCCACCTTGCCGTCCTGTTCGAGCATCTCTAGTATTAATGATTGCCTTTCGATACTAAACATCCGCTACCCCTTCCAGATTTGATGACCGCGTATAACCGATCCAACAGGCCTTTACATTCTGTACATTGATAATACTTTAGGTCCGGTTGAAATGCCATTTTCCGTAGAGTGCGCTCCATCTTTTTTGGCCGGTCATATCTACTGATGGATAATTGGCCTTTCGTACAGAATGATCCTTATTAACTGAAGTCGGATACACATCATTTCCAAACAATCGGTAATTCATTGAGTCTGGTTTAATGCCTGTAGATGTGTCTTTGTGCCCGTATTATATCATTTATGACCGTTGATTACAACCGGGATATCTGCAAATGGAAATGGATGATCCTATCAGGCTGGCAATATCCGGAGGCGGAGTGGTTTACCAGATCAATAACCGGAAAGGTGGAGCGCATTATGGCATAAATGAGCCGATTATTCGATTTTTTACAATCGAAATTTACTGAAAATGACCTGATTATCAGGCAAATTTCAAGGGAGAACTGGATTTCCATGGAAAAAATCGGCGCGGAAGGTTCCTCACCTGAATTTCTCTTCCAGGAAGAATGAAAGACAATCACAAAGATACGGTCAATTTTCATTCATGATTGGTTGTTTATTGTAAGTTTCTCAATACTATATTTGTTTTAATAGTTGTATTTTGTTGTTTTACATGCTATAATACGGGCGCAATCAGACACAAACAAGCACTTTTCCATATCTTATTGGTAAAAATAACATACTAAATCATGCATCGGGTAATCCGGACCCGTGCCCGTTTTGCACGCCGGTGTGCGGTTTTCCCGAGTATGAATCTGTGATGCGATCTACAAATAGTGTTCTTAATTAATTAATAGAGGTTAGACGAATGACGTTATTTTCCGGCAAGTACTTCGACACGCGAACAGGGTTCAGGATCGTCAAACCAGAGGAGGGTATCCGGTATGCCTAATCCTGATGAAAACCTCCTTCTCGAAATGAAAGGGATCACAAAGCGTTTTCCGGGCACTCTGGCTCTGAATGAAGTCCAACTTGAGGTGCGCCGCGGTGAGATCCACGCGCTGATGGGAGAAAATGGCGCGGGCAAATCCACACTGGTGAAGATCGTCGCCGGCTTATTCCGTGCAGATAGCGGCAAGATGTGGTTCGATGGAAAATTGGTCAATTTCGCTAATCCTGAAGAAGCTCTGCATGCCGGAGTCAGCATGATCTACCAGGAATTGAATCCGGTTTTGCATATGACCATCGCGGAGAATATTTTTCTGCACCGAGAACCGACCACCCTGGGCCAGCTTTTCATTGACAAGAAAGCCATGAATGCTGAAGCCGAGGTCATTCTGAGGAAGTACGGTCTGCGGCTGGACCCTCGCACAAAAATGGTCAATCTCACCATTGCTCAGATGCAAATGGTCGAGATCATCAAAGCAGTCACTTTCAATGCCAGACTGGTCATCATGGATGAACCAACGTCATCTCTCGATGCCGATGAGACGGAGAATCTGTTCAAAACCATCGCCGAATTGAAAGCCAAGGGGATCAGCATCATCTACATTTCCCACCGCATCGAAGAAATCTCGCGCATCTGCGATCGGGTGACTGTCTTCCGCGACGGGCATTACATCGGCACACGTACTGTCGACGAGATCGATCGGAATATGCTGATCAAAATGATGGTGGGGCGGGAACTATCTGATATTTATAACAAGAAAGCCGCCAAAATCGGCGACGTGGCACTGAAAGTCAACCATCTGACCCGAAAAGGGGTTTTCAAGGATATTTCATTTGAGGTGCGTGCCGGTGAGATTCTCGGATTTGCCGGACTGGTGGGAGCGGGCAGAAGCGAGATCATGAAAGCCATCTTTGGCCTGGATCCAATCGATTCGGGAGAGATCGTCTGGCATGGTAAACCCGTGCGCATCAAATGCTCCTCAGACGCCATCTCCAATGGCCTGGTCATGGTCACCGAAGACCGCAAGAAATACGGACTGGTGTTATGCCGGAGCCTGTTTGAGAACGTGGGCTTGCCCAACCTGAAACGATACTCGCGGGGATCGCTCGTGGATTTCAAATCGCTCAACGACAAGATCACAGAGATCGCAAGGCGGCTGTCCATTAAAGCTCCCAGTCTGAAAGTGGAAGCCATGAGTCTGAGCGGGGGAAATCAGCAGAAAGTCATTCTCGCGAAATGGCTGCTGGAGAAACCCGGGCTGATCATCCTCGATGAGCCAACCCGCGGGATCGACGTTGGCGCCAAGAGCGAGATTTATAAACTCATGTCTGAATTCGCCGCCGAAGGTATGGCCATTCTTCTGGTCTCCTCCGAAATGGAAGAGATCATCGGCATGAGCGACCGCGTAGTGGTGGTGCATGACGGACAAATTACCGGTGAATTCCAGAGAGAAGATCTTCTGGACGGTTATAAAGCGCAAGAATTAATTTTAAGCAAGGCAATGGGAGAGTAACGCATGGTAGATCAAGCCAAGGTACAAAAAGAACCCCGCAAACAGACCAGATCTTTCGACCTGGTTACCTTCACCAGAAAATATGGCATCCTGCTCATTCTATTGTGCATGATCTTGTTCCTGTTGACTGCCAGTCCCACCTTCCGCACCATGCAGAACACAATCAATGTTCTGAATCAGATCAGCATCAACGGGATCATCGCCATTGGCATGTCCTTTGTCATTATCAGTTCCGGGATCGATCTTTCCATCGGTTCGATGATCGCGGTCGCTTCTGTTATGGCCGGTGCGGTCCTGACCACCAACCCGGATAATGTGGCACTGGCTGTGATTCTGGCCGTTCTGGCTTGCGGTGTGATCGGCCTGTTCAACGGATTCTTCATTGCCAAATTCGATATGTTCCCGTTTGTTGTCACTCTGGGAACCCAGTTGATCGCCCGCGGTGTGGCTTATGTCATCAGTAACGGCAAGTCGTATGTTCTGGAAAGTGAAGCCTTCAAACAGATCGGTCAGGGCAAATTGTTCGGCACCATTCCCTATTCGATTCTGATTTTTGCCACCGTTGCGCTCATCGGCCACATCCTGTTGAGCCGCATGAAGTACGGACAGTATCTCTATGCCGTCGGCGGCAATGTCAACACCGCAACCGCATCGGGTGTCAATGTTTTCCAGATTAGAGTCTGGACATATATCATGATGGGTCTTTTCACAGGGATAGCCGGCATTTTGCTTACCTCCCGGGTTAATGCCGGCCAACCTTCAATTGGCTCGGGGTATGAACTGGATGCCATCGCGGCGGTGGTGATCGGTGGAGCCAGTTTTCAGGGAGGGATTGGAACTATCCCCGGAACAATTATCGGTATTTTGATGATCGGCGTAATCAATAATGGTATGAACCTGATGGGCGTGTCATCTTTTTATCAACAGATTGCAAAAGGGTTGATCATTCTGGGAGCAGTCTTGCTCGATATCGTCATCAGCCGCCGCAAAGGTACATAACCAGAACTGGAAGACTGATTTGAAAGGAGGAAAATCTCTGTTGCCCTGGTATGTATTTACAGTTGTAAAGGAAGTTTAGGAAGCTGGGAAATCTATTATAGGAGTAAAGATGAAAGCGAATAAAGTTACAAAATTCATGTTGATTTCCATGCTGTTAGTGGCTGTATTATCTTCCTGTGCTACGCCTACAGCCGCTCCCGCCGCTCCGGCGGCTGCCGAACCCGCCGCTGTGGAAGCCACAAAAGCGCCGGCCGCCGCAGAACCAGCCTCGGCTGCTCCTGCTGCTGCAGACGGAATCAAGATCGGTATTCTACAGAAAAGCCGCTCCGATCAATATCAGATTCTCTTGAACGCCGCCCAGGAATCTGCGTTGAAAGAGCTGAAAGATGCAGGCAAGATCGCCGATTATCAGATGGTCGATGCCGATACTGACGTGCAGAAACAGCTCAACGAAGCCGATGATTTGATCGCCATGAAAGTGGATGTCCTGGTGATGAGC
>JAAZMZ010000014.1 GCA_012798535.1 Leptolinea sp. | reverse complement strand
TGGATACCGGCCGCAGTTCTACATTCGGACGATGGATGTGACGGGGAACATCAAGCTGCCGGAAGGCGTGGAGATGGTCATGCCGGGCGACAACGTGAACATGGAAGTGGAATTGATCATTCCGGTGGCGTTGGAGCAGGGTTCAAAATTTGCCATTCGCGAAGGCGGGTTGACCGTCGGCGCGGGTGTCATCACCAAGATTATTGCGTAGGTGTCCCATGATGGCCAAACAAAAAATCCGTATTCGATTAAAGGCGTATGACCACCGCGTTTTGGATCAATCAGCCAAACGTATTGTGGAAACCGCCGAGCGCAGTGGGGCACAGGTGGTAGGACCTGTTCCGCTTCCCACGAAAATTGAGCGATTCACTGTTCGCCGCTCCTCATTTATCGATAAAGATTCTCACGAGCACTTTGAGATTCGCACGCACAACCGCATGATCGATGTACTGGAACCCGATTCCAAAACCATCGATATGCTGATGCGGCTCAATCTGCCCGCGGGTGTGGATATCGAAATCAAGATTTAGAACAGGGTATTCGACTTCTTAATTCATCCTGAGCGAAACGCAGACTCCCATCGACAGATGAGAATCTACGCTTCGCTCAAGGGGATGAAAATTAGAAGGAACCAAAAGGGTGTATTTTTCCCAGAATTTTTTCGGGAAAACTGGTTAAATTGCCAGAACAGTGGTATACTCGATACGCTTAAAACGTGCAGAGGCAAAGCAAGAGCCGGTTCCACCGGTGGTAGAAAGACCGCCGAAAACCAGCTGACTGCCTTGCGTGCGGAGATGATGCAGCCTGGCCCAGGCTGACAGTCTCGTCAAGAAATACTGATCGAAGGAGAAAACTGAGATGTTGAAAGGGCTCATTGGGAAGAAAATCGGCATGACCCAGATTTTCGATGAGAACGGCGCGGCCGTTCCAGTAACAATCATCGAAGCTGGGCCATGTTTCGTTACCCAGGTGCGCACGCCGGAAAAAGAAGGTTACTCGGCCGTGCAACTTGGTTTTGACGAAGTCAAGCCGAAACGGTTGTCTGGCGGTGAGTTAGGCCACCTGAAAAAGAGCAACATCCCCCCACTGCGTTTCATCCGTGAATTCGCAGTCAAAGATCCGCAGGTTTCCGTCGGCGACCAGGTCAAAGTTGACCTGTTCACAACCGGTGATTCTGTGGACGTTATCGGTACCAGCAAAGGCAAGGGCTTCCAGGGCGGTGTCAAACGCTATCATTTCCGCGGTGGACCCGGAACGCACGGTCAATCTGACCGTGAACGCGCCCCCGGTTCACGCAGTTCTGGAACAACACCGGGTCGTGTTTATAAAGGTGCCCGCGGCGCAGGTCATATGGGCAATGACCGCGTAACGGCGCAAAACCTGAAAGTCGTCCTTGTAGACGTTGAACGAAATCTGATCGGCGTACGCGGTGCTGTCCCCGGCGCTCGCAATGGTCTGGTCATGGTCAAGGAGGCGAGGAAACAATAGGCGCTGTCTGCCTGTTGATCCCGCACAAGGAGTGATGTGACTATGCAAGTAGATGTCTTGAACATGGAAGGTAAAAAAGTTCGCACGGTGGAATTACCCCCGTCGGTTTTTGAAGCCCCCATTAACCTTGATTTGATGCACCAGGCGTTTCAACGCCAGATGTCCAATGCCCGTCTGGGAACACACGACACCAAAACCCGCGGAGAAGTTTCCGGCGGTGGCAGAAAACCATGGCGCCAAAAAGGTACCGGCCGCGCCCGCCAGGGTTCATCTCGTTCTCCCATCTGGAAGGGTGGCGGTGGAGCGCACACGCCCCATCCGCATCTTTATACCCAGGCTATGCCGCTGAAAATGCGCCGCGCCGCCATTCGCTCCGCGTTAACGGTTAAAGCCCAGGAAGCCAACATTGTGGTGATCGACGATATGAAACTCGCCGAACCGAAAACCCGTCTGATGGCTGCCGCGCTCAACAATCTGGTCGGACAGGCCAGTGCCCTGGTGGTGATTCCCGAAAAGAATGAATCCAGCGAATGGATCATCCGCTCGACCAATAACCTGCCTGAAACGAAGGTCCTGATGGCCGGTTACCTCAATATCCGTGATTTGATGGTTTTTGACAAACTGGTTCTGCCTGTGGCAGCCTTGGATGTCATCACCGCGAACCTGGGTTAGGCTGGAGGTTGACATGACAACTCTTTATGATGTACTCCGCCGGCCGATTGTTACTGAAAAATCGAACTATATGTCCGGCAAACTTCATCAATACGTTTTCGAAGTGGCGCCCGATGCCACGAAAACCATGGTGAAAGACGCCGTTGAAAAAGTATTCAATGTAACAGTCCTTTCGGTGAATGTGGTAAATGCTCCTGCGAAACGCACCCGCCGTGCACGCAGTCGAAGGCTCACTGTTCGCAACAGCGGTTACAAGAAAGCCATTGTGACTTTACCCGCTGAAGCCCGAATCCCGATTTTTGAAGGGGTGGAGTGATGGCTGTTAAAGTTTACAAACCCGTTACACCCAGTCTGCGTAATATGACCGGGTATACCTTTGAAGAGATCACCAAGAGCAAACCGGAACGTTCTTTGATCGTTGCCCGGCAGGCTCGCGGAGGCCGCAACAGTTACGGCCGGGTGACCGTTCGCCATCAGGGCGGCGGCAACAAACAATTTGTTCGCCTTGTCGATTACAAGCGCAACAAACTGTCCATCCCTGGAAAAGTTGCAGCGATCGAATACGATCCCAATCGAACCGCCCGCCTGGCTTTGATCGTGTATGCCGATGGCGAGAAACGCTATGTGGTTGCGCCGCTCGGTCTCAAAGTCGGTGATGTCATTCTCGCTGGTCCTCAGGCCGAAATTCGCACCGGTAACAGCCTGCCAATCTCCAATATTCCGGTCGGCACCCTGGTTCACAACATCGAACTGAAACCCGGCAAAGGTGGACAACTGGTTCGCTCCGCCGGCTCAGCCGCCCAGTTACTGGCGAAAGAAGGCGATTACGCGCAAATCCGTCTACCATCTGGCGAAGTTCGCCTGGTATTGCAGGTGTGCTATGCCACTATCGGGCAGGTCGGCAACGTGGATCACAGCAATGTGAAACTGGGAAAAGCTGGACGCAAACGCCACATGGGTATCCGCCCGACTGTTCGTGGAACAGCCATGTCCCCGCGCGACCATCCGCATGGTGGTGGTGAAGGCCGCCAACCGGCCGGTATGCCGAGTCCCAAGAGCCCCTGGGGCCGTCCTACCCGTGGTTACAAAACCCGCCGCAACAAGGTTTCCGACAAGTTCATTGTCCGTCACCGCACTGCGGGTAACCGTTAAACCGAGATTAAGCGAGAAAGAGGGACGCACTTATGTCACGATCGCTGAAAAAAGGGCCGTTCATTGAGCCCAAGCTTTTGAAGAAGATTGAAGTCATGAATACCAAGGGCGAGAAGAAAGTCATTCGCACCTGGAGCCGGGCCAGCACCATCTTTCCTCAGATGGTCGGTCACACCATTGCCGTTCATGATGGCCGGCGTCATGTTCCGATCTATGTAACAGAAAACATGGTTGGTCATAAACTGGGCGAATTTGCCCCGACCCGCCACTTCCGCGGCCACCTCTCAGAAAAAGCTGCGGGAAAGGTAGCAAAATAAACCATGGCAACAGATATCCATGCAAAACTGTCAAACTCGTCCGTTTCAGCCCAGAAAGTCCGCCTGGTGATTGATATGGTGAGAGGAAAACCGGCTGTTCAAGCTCTGAACACTCTGAGATTTCTCAGCAACGGAGCCGCCGCACCCGTATATAAAGTACTGGCATCTGCCATTGCTAATGCCGAAGAAAATTTTGGTGTGAGCCGCGATGATCTGATCGTATACCGCATCACGGCCGATGAAGCCCCGACCCGCAAGTGGCGGCGCTTCGGAGCCCGCGGTCGCTTCGCACCGATACTGCGACGTTCCTCTCACATCACGGTTGTCCTGCGGGAGCGCGCGGCATAGCGCGGCCCGCATGAGAACGAGAGCAAATTAAAGGATTAGACCAGGAGAGAATATGGGTCGTAAAGTTCATCCGATTGGATTTCGTCTAAATATAAACCAACCCTGGGAAGGCCGCTGGTTCGCCGAAGGCGCTGAATATCGCACCCAATTGCACCAGGATTTTGCCATCCGAGAAATGATCCGCAAAGCGACGGAAAAAGCCGGTGTATCTCACGTTGAAGTTGAACGTTTCCCCGGCAAGGTCAAAGTGGTAGTGCATACTGCCAAACCCGGTATTTTGATCGGCCGCAAAGGTGACAGCGTCAAAAAGATCCGCCAGGATCTGGAAGCGTTAACCGGCAAGAAGATTGATCTTGAAATCAAAGAGATCAAGAACCCCGATATGGATGCCTATCTGGTTGCCATGAATATCGCCGGGCAAATCGAACGCCGTGTCAGCTACCGCCGTGCCATGAAACGCGCCCTGCAGCAGGCAATCCGCCAGGGAGCCCAGGGTATCAAAATCGAAGTTGCCGGCCGCTTGAGCGGCGCAGAAATGGCCCGCAGTGTCTGGCTTCGTGAAGGTCGTGTTCCCTTGCAGACTTTACGCGCCAATATGGACTTCGCCCGCGGTGAAGCACTTACCCAATACGGACGCATCGGTGTCAAGGTGTGGGTTTACAAAGGTGAGGTTCTTCCACAGGTGGAAGAAAAAGTCGAATCCACCGAAGGCGTTTACGTCAGCGAGTAAATTATTGCCGGGGTCACGAACCCGGATTGAAGAGAGGTGCCAACTATGTTAATGCCAAAGCGTGTCAAATGGCGCAAGCAGATGCGCGGCCGTATGCGCGGGAAAGCACTGCGAGGAGCAGAAATCCTTTCCGGTGAATATGGTCTGCAGGCTCTGGAACCGGGTTGGGTTACCGCCCGCCAGATTGAAGCTGCCCGGCGTACCATTGTTCACAACATGAAGCGCCGTGGAAAAGTCTGGATCCGGATTTTCCCGGACAAACCCTATACCCACCGTCCACCGGAGACTCGTATGGGTAAGGGTAAAGGAAATGTGGAATACTGGGTGGCGGTAGTTCGCCCCGGCCGCATTATGTTTGAGGTCGGCGGACTCCCCGGCGATCAGGCTATTGAAGCCTTGACCCAGGCAACCTATAAATTTTCCATTCGCACCAAAGTGATAAGTAAGCAGGATGGAACAGGAGACCAGGCATGAAAATTTCAGAATTACGCCTGCTTTCTACGGAAGAATTGCGCAACAAATTACAGGATGCCCGCCAGGAAGTCATGAATCTACGGTTTCAGGCTGTCACCGGCCAGTTGACAGATACCAGCCGGATACCGATCACCCGACGGATGATCGCGCGCTATGAAACACTTCTGCGGGAGCGGGAATTGGCCCCTGCAAAGGAAGGTGACAAATGAACGAGCGCCGTCGCTTGGCTGGTGTTGTGACCAGCAATAAAATGATGAAGACCGTTGTGGTAGAAATAACGCGGACCTATCGTCACCCGATCTACAAAAAAGTTGTCCATTCGAGCAAGAGCGTGAAAGCTCATGATGAACTGGGCTGCGAGATCGGCGATCAGGTTCAGATCGTGGAAACCCGACCATTATCCAAAGAGAAACGCTGGGTTGTCGAATCCATCTTGAAGAAGGTGGCTGCCCCGGTGGAGACGGAAAAGGAAGGGTAGCGCCATGATCCAGCAAGAATCTCGTCTCAAAGTAGCCGATAACACCGGCGCACGTGAATTACTGGTCATCCATGTGGAAGGCGGTTCCATGCGTCATTATGGCGCCGTTGGCGATATCGTCATTGCCAGCGTTAAGTCTGCCGCTCCGCAGGGTTCTGTAAAAAAGAGTGAGGTGGTGAAGGCGGTCATCGTGCGTTGTGCGAAAGAATGGCGCCGTGAAGATGGTTCATCCATTCGTTTCGATGACAATGCCGCTGTGATCCTGGACACTGACGGCCAGAATCCTAAAGGCACCCGTATCTTTGGACCTGTGGCTCGCGAACTGCGCGAAAAAGGTTTTATGAAGATCATATCCCTGGCTCCGGAAGTTATTTAGGGATAGGAGCAGAAACATGAATGTAAAGTTACGAAAAGGTGATCTGGTAGAAATTATCACCGGGCGTGAAGATGATCGCGGCAAACGCGGCGAGATCATCAAAGTTCTCCCCGATGAACGGCGTGTGATCGTTCAGGCTGTCAATATGCGCACCAAACACCAGAAACAGGTGCAAAGCCAGGGCCGCACCATCAAGCCTGGTAAAGTGCGCTTCGAAGCCCCGATCGATATTTCCAATGTCATGCTGGTTTGCCCCAAATGCAGCAAAACAACGCGCATTTCGATTGTTCGCCAGGACGGCAAGAGCCAGCGGGTTTGCAAGAAATGCGAAGCCCTTGTGGACGAGAAATAGACAGGGAGTGCAATCGATGAATCACTTAAAAGAACGTTACCAAAAAGAGATCGTGCCCTCCTTGATGAAATCGCTGGAGCTGGACAATGTGATGCAGGTTCCCCGTCTGCAGAAGGTTGTGGTCAATATCGGTATGGGCGAAGCCAACGATAACCCCAAAGCGCTGGATGCGGCGGTAGTCGACCTGAGTACCATTACCGGACAGAAACCGGTCATTACCAAAGCTCGAAAATCCATCTCCAACTTCAAACTGCGTGAGGGACGCGCCATCGGGGTAAAGGTTACCCTGAGAGGTGAAAAAATGTGGGCTTTCGTAGACCGCTTAATGAACGTAGTTCTTCCCCGTGTGCGTGATTTCCGCGGTGTTTCCGCAGACGCTTTCGATGGACGCGGCAACTATACGCTCGGTCTGCGTGAGCAATTGATCTTCCCCGAAATTGAGTATGACAAGATCGATAAAGTTCGGGGCATGGAAATAACCATGGTTACTACGGCAGCCAATGACGAACATGCAGCTTCTCTGCTGCGCGAACTCGGCATGCCTTTCAGGAAGGGTTAATATGGCAAAGACTTGCATGACATACCGTGAACAACGGCGAAAATATGCCAACATGGTGCGCAATCGCTGCCAGAAGTGCGGTCGACCGCGTGGTTATATTCGCCGCTTTGGATTGTGCCGTATCTGCTTCCGCGAATTAGCGCTGGAAGGCAAAATTCCCGGCGTTGTAAAATCGTCCTGGTAGGCGCGTGGAAGGAGAATAATAATGAGTGTGAATGATCCTATCTCCGATATGCTGACCCGTATCCGCAATGGCGTGATGATCGGCCAGGCGACTGTGGCAATGCCGCGAACAAGAATCAAAGCTGAAATTGCCCGTATCCTCAAAGAAGAAGGCTACATTGAAGGATATGATGAAGTCGAAGCCGAAAACAGCAACAAGCAATCGGTGCTTCGTGTGAAGTTAAAGTATGTGGGCGAACGTCGTTCGCGAAAACCGGTCATCACCGGTCTGGAACGCGTCAGCCGCCCCGGCCGCCGGGTTTATACCCAGAAACAGGATATCCCCTGGGTTCTTTCCGGCATGGGCATATCGATCTTATCCACCCCGAAAGGGATCATGACCGGACAGCGTGCCCGCCAGCTAGGTGTTGGCGGCGAAATCCTGTGCAAGGTCTGGTAGTCATCAACGGAATCAGGAGGTAAGTACTGTGTCTCGAATTGGTTTGACGCCAGTCGCCGTCCCGTCCGGTGTGCAGGTTGAGATCAAGGGTTCCAATGTCAATATCAAGGGGCCGAAAGGCGAAATGTCTCGCACTTTCTCTCCCACCTTGAATATCAAACTGGACAATGGTCAGGTCATAGTGGAACGCACTTCAGAAGCTGCCACCGTGCGCGCGCTCCATGGGACGACTCGGGCATTAATTCAAAATATGGTCACGGGTGTAAGCACCGGATTTACCAAGGTTCTTGAGATCGACGGTGTCGGTTACCGGGCAGAAATGAACGGTAAGAATCTGGTTTTATTCCTGGGCTTTTCTCACCCAGTTGAACTCACCCCGCCGGATGGCATCACCTACGATGTCGATACAAAAACCCGGCAGATCAAAGTGATGGGCAAAGATCCCGAACAGATCGGGCAGATTTCTGCCGATATCCGCAAGATCCGCCCGCCGGAGCCATATAAAGGCAAAGGTATTCACTATCTGGGTGAGAAGATCCGCCGCAAGGCCGGAAAATCTGGCAAAGCCAAAGGCAAGAAGTAAAGGTACTGGATATGGCGAAAACATCACGTACTTCAGCGCGAATCCGCCGACATGATCGGGTTCGCAAGAATATAACAGGAACTCCCGAGCGTCCGCGCCTGGCAATTTTCCGCAGCTCAGCGGAAATTTATGCCCAGGTAATTGACGATGCCGCGGGAAACACCCTCGCCAGCGCTTCCAGCGTTGACCATGAACTGCGCGCCAAGGCCGCCAAGATCAATAAAACCGAACAGGCCAAACTGATCGGAAAAGCTATTGCAGAACGTGCAAAAAGCAAGGGCATTGATAAAGTCGTCTTTGACCGCGGTGGTTTTCGATATATGGGCCGTGTCAAAGCTTTGGCTGATGCTGCCCGTGAAGCCGGGCTGGAATTCTAGCCAGAGAAAGCGATGATGAGGGCTGATTATGGAACAAGAGTATCAACCATTAGAACAACAATTTGACGAGCGTGTAATCGAGATCGCCCGTGTCGCCAAAGTAGTTAAAGGCGGCCGCCGCTTTTCTTTCCGGGTAACAGTTGTTGCCGGTGATAATAAAGGAAAGATCGGACTGGGCGTCGGTAAAGCGAACGCTGTGCCGGATGCCATGCGCAAAGCTACCGATCATGCACACAAGAATATGCGCCAGATGAATCTATCCGGCACGACCATTCCACACGAAGTGCTCGGGCAGATCGGCGGAGCCAGAGTTCTGCTTAAACCCGCTTCTCCCGGTACCGGTGTTATTGCCGGCGGTGGTGTACGTGCCGTATTGGAATCGGCCGGTATTCGCGATATTCTGACCAAATCCCTGGGCAGCGCCAATGTGCTGAATGTGGTTCAGGCCACATTTTCTGCCCTGGAACATTTGAAATCGCCGAATGACGAATCAATCCATCGTGGGAAATCAATGAAAGAAGTGATGCCTTTCTGGGAGCGGAGGAAGAATGACTAAGAAAGCCGCACCTGAAAAGAAAGTCCGTGTCACACTGGTTCACAGCCCGATTGGTTATACCGATCGCACCAAGCGGACGGTGTATGCGTTGGGACTTCACCGGCTGCACCAGACTGTGGAACATATGGATACCCCCGTACTGCGCGGTATGCTGGCAAAGGTGAGCCATCTTATCGAGATAGAAGAGCAGGTAGAGAAATGAAACTGAACGATTTACGACCAAACGAAGGTGCGAAACAGAATCGCAAACGCGTTGGGCGCGGTATTTCGGGCGGGCAGGGTAAGACCTCCGGCCGGGGTACCAAAGGTCAGGGTGCACGCCGCGGTGAAGGCGGCAACCTGTACCGCCAGGGCGGCAATCTACCGTTTTACCGCCGGTTGCCCTTCATCCGTGGTGAAGGTTTCACCCCGCCCAATCAGATCAACTACACCGAGATTAATCTGGATCAGTTGGCTCGCTTTGAAAAGGGAGCCGATGTGAATCCTGAAGTTCTGGCGCAGGCTAATCTGTTGCACAGCGCAGCGGAACCTGTAGTCATCCTCGGACGTGGAGAGATCAATGTTGCTCTGAAGGTTCGAGTACATCGGATCAGCAAAACTGCCCGTGAAAAAATTGAAAAAGCCGGTGGCAGCGTGGAATTGATCGCCTGAAAGGCGATCAGCCATCGAAGGAGAATCTGAATGAAGCGGTCAGCCTGGCGTTATCTATGGATGTCAGAGGACATTCGCAAGAAACTTCTCATTACAGTAGCACTGTTAATCTTATACCGTCTCCTATCCAATGTGCCGGTTCCGGGTATTGATCGTGAGGTCATTCGGTCCCTTTCACAGCAGACTGGAGCTGCCGGAAACCTGGTGAATCTGCTCGATCTTCTTTCCGGTGGAACCGTCTCAAACTTCTCCATTCTGGCGATGGGAGTGTATCCGTACATTACAGCGCAGATCATCATTCAATTGCTGGTACCCATCATCCCCGCGCTGGAACGCAAGTTGAAGGATAACCCGCGTGAAGGACAGGCCTGGATGGAACGCTGGACGGTTATTTTGACCATCCCCATGGCGGCATTGTCTGCCATTGGCCAGATCAACATCTTCAATTCCATGCTTGGCAACGGTGTTTCCGTATTGAAGAATTATGGTTTTACCGGTGCTGCTTTGATCCCCACGCTGGCGACTTTGATCAGTATGATCGCAGGCACTATGATTGGCATATGGCTTGGCCAATTGATCTCTGAGTATGGTATTCCCAACCAGGGACTATCATTGATCATCTTCGCAGGTATCGTCTCGCGTATGCCGGCCAATCTGGGAAGAGTGCTGGCCGATAAGATCAACGGCTGGTGGATGTTCATTGTGATTGTCGCCATCTTGTTATTGACCATTTTTGCCATCGTGTTCGTGCAGCAGGGCCGCCGGAATGTGCCGGTTCTGTTCCCCGGACGACGCATCGGAAATCGCATGTCCATGCCGGTCACCAGCAAACTTCCGTTGATGGTTAATATGGCAGGTATGATCCCATTGATCTTTGCTCAGTCCATTTTGACTTTTCCGGCCATTGTCTCTTCTTACTTCATGAGCGAAAAGACTGTGGAATGGCTGCGCAACTTTGCCACAGGTGTGTATCACACCTTCGGCGGTGGAAATGCCTGGTACGGCGTGTTGTATTTCATCATGGTTGTGCTCTTCACTTTCTTCTATACCGATGTTCTGTTCACACAGCAGAACTATGGTGAGAATTTGAAGAAACAGGGCGCGCAAATCCCCGGTGTAGTACGCGGCGCCCCCACCCAGAAATATTTATCCAAAGTGCAGCGTCGTATCACCCTGCCAGGCGCGGTTTTCCTGGGGCTTGTGGCTGTGCTGCCGTATATCGTCGGCGCCATCCTCCCCTCGGGAACGGCCAGCTCATCAGGTTTGCTGCTGGTTTCATCCGCCGGTCTGTTGATCGTTGTCGGTGTGGTGCGCGATACTTTCACCATTATCGAAACCGAATTGAAACTGCACGGTTATGATGAAAGCCTGATCAAAGGATAGGTGAAGACCATGCCATCTTATGTTGTTTTACTTGGCCCCCCCGGAGCGGGAAAAGGTACCCAGGCTGAATTGATCTCAGAGAAATTAGGTCTGGCACACATCTCTTCCGGTGATATCTTCCGTGAGAATCTCAAGAATCAAACCGAACTTGGGAAAAAAGCACAGGTATTCATGAACCGGGGCGAACTGGTTCCAGATGACCTGACAATTGAGATGATCAAAGATCGTCTTCAGCGCGATGACTGCAAAGCCGGCGCGCTGCTGGATGGCTTCCCCCGCACCCCCGCCCAGGCCGAAGCGCTGGCAAAAATGCTGGCCACCTGGAACGGGAAGGTGGAATGTGTCCCATATATCTCCGTTCCCCCCCAGGAATTAATCGGGCGTCTAAGCGGACGATGGACCTGCAAAGCTCAGGGACATGTATATCATGAGAAGTTCAATCCTCCCCGCAAAGCCGGTATTTGTGATGTGGATGGTTCTGAGCTTTACCAGCGTGAAGATGATCAAGCCGCCACAGTAGAGCGGCGTATCCGTGTATATCTTGAACAAACCACACCTCTGATCGACTACTATCGAAAACAGGGCGTTCTGGCTGAAGTTGACGGCACCTTACCCATCGACCAGGTCACAACGTTATTGTTGAAAGCAATCCAGAAAGGCTGATTTTTGTGAGTTGGGATCGGGTGTTGACTATCAAAACTTCCGACGAGCTTGCCATTATGCGGCAGGCCGGGCGGATTAACGCCGAAGCGCTCGCGGCTGCGCGCGCGGCGATCCGTCCCGGAGTCACCACCGCCGATCTTAACGCAGCAGCGGAAGAAGTGTTGAAAAAATATGGCTGCTACTCGCCTTTCTTGAACTATCCCGGTCCATACCCTTATCCGGCCAGTACCAATGTGAGCATTAACGAAGAAATGGTGCATGGTATCCCCGGTACGCGTAAGCTAAAAGAAGGTGATATCGTCTCGGTTGATTGCGGCACTGTGTTTGAAGGTTGGGTTGCCGATGCCGCTTTCACAGCCGGGGTTGGAGAGATCTCGCAGCAGGCTCAAAAATTGATCCATGTGACCCGTGAAGCCTTGAAAATCGGGATCTCAAAAATGGTGGAAGGCAATACGACCGGAGATATCGGCTCGGCGATCGAAAAATATGTCCGCAGCCAGGGAATGCATGTAACGCATACCTATACCGGACACGGAGTCGGGCAGCGCATGCACGAAGGCCCGCAGGTACCCAACTATGGAAGGCCGCGGCAGGGTGTGCAGCTTAAAAATGGGATGACCATTGCATTGGAGCCCATGGTCTTGATCGGTACATCTGAAACCCGGGTTATGCCGGATGAATGGACCGTTGTTTCTGCAGACCGCACATTGACGGCTCACTTTGAACACACCACAGCGATCACGCCCAATGGACCAGTGGTGCTAACTGTTCTGGAAGATGATCCAGACTATGGACTCGATACGACAAAGCAGTTATAATCAAAGCTTTGTCGCTCACTTTGCGATTTGAAGAAGGAGTTTTTTTGATGAAAGTCACGACATCCATCGGTAAAAGATGCGCAAAATGCAAAATCGTCCGACGCAAGGGCGTTTTATTTGTTATTTGCGAAAACCCAAAGCACAAACAGCGACAGGGGTAAGAGACCATGGCAAGAATTGAAGGTGTTGACCTCCCACGTAATAAACGTATCGAAACCGGATTAACCTATATTTACGGTATCGGCCCGACCCGCGCCCGCCGCATTTTAACGGATACCAAAGTTAATCCGGATATTCGTGTAAAAGACCTGACGGAAAGTGATCTCGCGTTATTGCGTGATTACATCTCCAAGAACTTCAAGGTTGAAGGTGATCTTCGCCGCGAGGTTCAGATGAGCATCAAACGGTTGATCGAGATTGGCTGCTATCGCGGCCTTCGCCATCGCCGAAATCTGCCCCTGCGTGGGCAGAGAACCCGCACTAATGCCCGCACACGCAAGGGCCCGAAGAAGACCGTTGCCGGTCGCGGCCGCCGTCGCGGAGCTACCAAGAAGTAATTCGCAGCGGACTGAGTTCGGGTCGGGGAGCCTTCCTCCCCGCGGCTGCCTGAACCAGACCAACGCGTTACTGATCAAAAGATTTATTCGAAAGAATGTAGCGAGGGATTATGGCACAAAACGTACGCGCAACGCGTCGAACAACGACTTCGCGCAAGGCAAAACGGACACTGTCCACCGGGCAGGTGCATGTCTTTGCCTCCTTCAATAACACGATCGTGACCGTAACAGACACCCAGGGTAACACCGTCTGTTGGGGAAGCTCAGGCTCAGCCGGTTACAAAGGCTCGCGCAAGAGCACCCCGTTTGCGGCACGCCTGGCTGCCGAACAGGCCATCAAAGCGGCTCAAGCTATGGGCATTCAGGAAGTGGATTTGATCGTCAAGGGACCCGGTCCCGGCCGCGAGTCGGCTATTCGAGCCGTACAGTCCATGGGGCTGAAGGTGCGCTCGATCGCGGATATTACTCCGGTTCCACACAATGGATGCCGGCCGCCTAAGAAACGCCGCGTGTAATTTAATAAGAGGAAGACAAAACAATGGCTAAATATATTGGGCCGGTTTGTAAACTCTGCCGGCGTGAAGGTGAAAAATTGTTCTTAAAAGGGGAGCGCTGTTACACTCCCAAATGCGCTTTCGAAAAGCGCGGATTCGCCCCCGGCCAGCATGGCCGTACGGGTCAAGGCCGCGGTGGCGGCAGTGAGCGGGCGTCAGACTACGCGCGCCAGCTGCGCGCCAAACAGAAAGCGCGCCGCGTTTATGGCATGTTCGAACGCCAGTTCCGCCGTTTCTACGGTCTGGCTCTTCGGCGCCGCGGTTTGACCGGTCTCAACCTGCTCCAGAATCTGGAAATGCGGTTGGACAACATGGTCTACCGTCTCGGCATGGCCGAAAATCGGGCGCAGGCTCGTGAAATGGTCAGCCATGGACATTTCTGTGTCAATGGCATTCGCACGGATATTCCCTCGATGTTGTTGCGCCCCGGTGATGTAATCACCGTTCGCAAAGGTTCCGAAAAGAACGCGTATTTCAAGGAACTGGCGGATGTGGCGGAAAAACGTAATTGCGCTGTCTGGCTGGATCGGGATCTGAAGAACCTGACCGGTAAAGTTGTCCGCATCCCTGAACGTGCAGAGATCGATGGCAACTTGAACGAACAGTTGATCGTTGAGTACTATTCGCGCTAAACCCGTTGATCGGTGTGCGGGATTAAAAGGTACATCGAGAAGAGGAAAACGTGACTACACTCTTGAACATGGTAACCCCCAAAGTCGAGCGCGAAGCAGAAGCTCGAAACTATGGCAAATTTATTATCAGCCCGTTGGAACACGGCTATGGTGTAACCCTTGGTAATGCTTTACGCCGGGTTATGCTCTCTTCCCTGTCTGGCGCTGCCATTACATCCATTCGTATTGCGGATGTGCTGCATGAGTTCAGCGATATTCCGGGTGTACGGGAAGACGTCATTCAGGTAACCCTGCAGATCAAACAGATCCGCCTGATCATGAATGATGTGGAAACCGCCCATTTACGGCTGGACATTCGCGGAGAAGGTCAGGTCACCGCGGCCGATATCATCGCGCCGCCGGAAGTTGAAATCGTCAACCCCGACCTGTATCTATTCACCGTAGATGATCCGAAAACCAAACTGGAAATTGACCTTACCGTTGAACGCGGCCGCGGATATTCCCCGGCCAATGAACGGACAACCCATTTACCAATTGGTGAACTGCCGGTGGATGCCATCTTCTCTCCGGTCAAACGTGTAAACTGGACGGTATCTTCCGCCCGGGTTATGCAGAGCACCAATTACGACAGACTCAACCTGGAAATCTGGACGGACGGAACCATCAAGCCCGAAGAGGCGCTTGGGACCGCGTCAAAGATTCTCATCGAGCACCTGCGGCTGGTTTCCGGTGTCTCTGAAGAAGTCAGTGTAATGGGTGGTGAAAAAGAAGTAAGCGGCAGCCGTTTGACCAGTGAAGCAGCCGAAACCCCCATCGAAAACCTGGATCTTTCCGTGCGCGTCTTCAATTCATTGAAACGCACCGGCATCACCACGGTGGGCGATGTGCTTGACCTGCTGGAAAAAGGCGAAGAAGCGGTTATGTCCATCCGCAACTTCGGCGAAAAGAGCCTGGATGAGCTGCGCGAAAAGATGCAGGAAAAGAACTACCTGCCTCAAGACAAAGATGTGGAGTGATCAAATATGCGACATCAGGTAGCAGGATTTCATTTAGGTCGTGATAAAGATGCCCGTGCGGGACTTCGCCGCACGTTGATCAACCAGCTCTTTACCCATGAGCGTATCCAGACTACTCACACGAAAGCCCTGGCGATTCGTGGAGAAGCCGAACGCTTGATCACCCTGGCAAAGAACAGTGGAGAAGCCAGCGACATTGAAAAAGTCAATGCCCGCCGCCTGGCTGCTGCCCGCCTGGGAGATGCTGACACCGTAAAGAAGCTGTTTGACGACATCGCGCCGCGTTATAAAACCCGCTCCGGCGGTTACACGCGGATGGTCAAAACCGGACCCAGACTCGGTGACGCCGCTGAAATGGTGATCATCGAACTGGTCGAAGGATAATCTTTCCGGAAAATCCGGAAAGGCATGGAACGTTACCAACTGATACTTGCCTACGATGGAACGCTTTTCTCCGGCTTTCAACGCCAGGGGAAACAGCGCACGGTTCAACTCGTACTGGAAGAAGCCTTGCGGCAAATTAACTGGCAGGAGAAGAGTATTCTTTGCGCCGGTCGGACGGATACCGGAGTGCATGCCAGCGGGCAGGTGGTTTCATTCGGATTGGAATGGAATCACAGCCTGATGGAACTGCGAAACGCCCTGAATGCCCGTTTGCCGGAGGATATGTCGATCCTGGATGTGCAGGTGGTGGGTGAAGATCATCACCCCCGTTTTGATGCTCTCACCCGCACCTACCAGTACAAGATCTACTTCTCTCCGGCGAGAAACCCGTTTAAGAATCGGACCGCCTGGCGGATTTGGCCTCAAATGGAAATAGAAGGATTACAGGAAGCCGCCCCGTTTTTCCTGGGAATCCATGACTTTTCCTCCTTTGGCGCCCCGATGAAACCGGGAGCCTCTACCATCCGTGAAATCATTAAGAGTGAATGGCGCGAAGTGGGTGGCGACTTTCTCTATGAGGTCACAGCCAATGCCTTCCTTTACCATATGATCCGCCGCATAGTCTGGCAACAGGTTCTGTATGTCAGAGAAAGGATCACACTGCAGGAACTGCGGGATGGGATCGAAAAGGCGGCACCTCTTCCACCCGGAATGGCACCGGCCAACGGATTAACTCTGGTAAGAGTCACCTATCCGACCTGAGAAGGCAAGGATCGTTAGTAATTATCAAGTATTTGGTATGCAGTAAATCGATGAAATGGAGAGGATGCAGTGGATAAAACCTACGTCCCAAAAGGAAAACAAGAAGGAGAATGGCTGATCGTTGACGCGAACGAGCAGATTCTGGGCCGTGTAGCCACCAGGATTGCCATGATCCTGATGGGCAAGACCAAACCCCAGTTTACCCCGGGTGTGGATACCGGTGATTATGTCATCGTGTTGAACGCCAGCAAGGTAGCCGTTACGGGAAAACGCATGACCGATAAGATCTACTATGCCCATTCCGGTTATCCGGGTGGCTTGAAATCGATCAGTCTAAAAGAACAACTGAAAGTTCATCCTGACCGGGTTATCGAATCCGCCGTCTGGGGAATGCTCCCGCATAACAAATGGGGGCGGTCTTTGATGAAAAAGATGAAAGTCTATGGCGGGAATGAGCATCCCCATGCTGCTCAGAACCCGAAATTAGCAGCATAAAGGAGCACGGGAATTATGGCAGCTACTTATTTTGAGGGAATCGGTCGACGCAAAGAAAGCACGGCTCGCGTGCGTGTGGCCAGCGGTGCCGGCGTCTTTACCGTGAACGACAAACCCGCGGAAGCCTACTTCACCCGTTACGGGGATATGCAGGAGATTCTGGGACCTGTTTCCGCAGCCAATCTGAGTCAGAGCAGCCTGGATATCACCATCGTCGTGAACGGTGGTGGTGTGACCGGGCAGACGGATGCCGCCAAACTTGGGCTAGCCCGGGCTCTCCAGAAGATGGATCCGGAGACCAACCCGGCTTTGCGTAAAGCCGGTTACCTGACGCGCGATCCGCGTATCAAGGAACGCAAAAAACCAGGCCTCAAACGCGCCCGCAAGGCACCCACTTACACCAAACGTTAGAATTGCCGGTGCGGATGTTTTCCGCCAGGCGGTATTCTTTGACAGGTTTTCCGGAGAATGTCTCACTCCGGAAAACTTTGTCGCATTAACAGGTGAACTATGACAACGGACAAATCGCTGGAATGCTTAACTCAACTGTATCGATCATTTGACCTGCGGCCGAATGAACCGCTGTGCATTCTTCCTGCCGGCAAACTGGCAGACGCGCATCACCCCCGGCATAATCCTGCCCAGACCTGCATAATAATGGGGATATGCAGGCAAGAAGAACTTGCCAGTCTCGTGATGCTTCTGGCTCAGGTTTACCCCGAAAATCATTCAGTAAAAGTAGTGAGCTATTTCGGTGATTCTGTGACCGACCTGCGCAATGTACCTCTGGGCGATCTGGTCAAAAGAGCACAAATTAGCGAAGGAGCCAGCCTGGCGCTGTGTATTCCGCCTCTGGCGAACGAAAATTCATTTGAAGAATTCCAGGAGATCATTGCCCATCTGAGGGCACCGAACGGCTGTCCCTGGGACAGAGAACAAACCCACCTGAGTTTGCGTACCAGCCTCCTGGAAGAAACCTATGAAACGCTGGAAGCCATTGACCGGGGTGATGTATCAGCCATGCGTGAAGAATTCGGCGATTTGTTATTGCAGATTGTCTTGAATGCACAGATCGCGGCCGAAGCCGGTGAATTCCGCATGGAAGAGGTGATCGCCGGAATCAGCCGAAAGATCATCCGCCGGCACCCGCACGTATTCAGTGAGGTTGAAGTGACGGGAGTCCAGAACGTTCTGTTGAACTGGGAGAAGTTAAAACAACAGGAACGTGTGGACAATGGCACTCCTGAAAAAGGGTTGCTGGACAGCGTGCCGATCGTGCTGCCCTCCCTTACCCAGTCACAGGAATTGCAAAGCCGCGCCGCCCGGGTGGGATTTGACTGGCCATCCATCGAACCGGTGTGGGAAAAAGTCAGTGAGGAACTGGATGAAGTCCGCCGTGCGAAAACGCCGGATGAGATCGAGAAAGAACTGGGCGACCTTCTATTCGCCGTTGTTAATCTGGTGCGCTGGTATAAAGTGGACGCGGAAAGCGCCCTGCGCGGTACCAATCAAAAATTCAGGCGGCGGTTTAAGCATATCGAAAAAAGTGCCCGCAATACCGGCCGCGAACTGCACACCATGACCCTTGATGAGATGGATGAATACTGGAACGAAGCCAAGGGATTTGAATAGACTTCCTGTGATCGCCCTGTAAACCATCAAATCGACAGATGACAGCTTATTGTGGTGATAGAATCCCGCGTCCGGCCAGATCTGCCCGCAATTGCTCCGCTGAAATGAACTGAACGGCCTGAAAGCCCAGGTCAAGGGCGGTTTTTACATTCGGTTCATAATCATCGATGAACAGGCAGTCTTGCGCCGAAAGAGAGTTACGCTGCAGGAGCAGGAGATACATCTCTTTTGCCGGTTTGATCAACCCCACATCGCCTGAAAGAACAATATCCTCGAAATATTCAAAGAAAGGATACTTTCTGCGCACCAATGAAAATTTCTCAGCTGACCAGTTACTCAAGCCGAATAATGGATATTCCCGGTGTTTTAATTCCTGTAAAATATCCACCACCGACTGGTGACAGCCCCGGACAGTATCCAGATAATGTGTGTCATACGCGCGGATCAGGTGTGTGTATTCGGGAAAGCGGGCGATAAGTTCGGCGGTTCCCTCGGAAAAAGATTTGCCGAGGTCGAAATCTTCATTCCAACGGCGAAAACTAACCCGTTCCAGGAAAGCATCTACAGCCTCCCGGTCGTTATTCATCAGTTTATCGAAAAGATAATGCGGATTCCAGTCCATCAACACGCCGCCGAAATCAAATACAATGGCAGGCGAGGGTCTGTTGGAAAATGATTTGAGCAAAGTTTTACCTTCCTAAAATTTTCGTTGTAATAAACTGGTATTTTAATCGAGAAAATCGTGATTTCGTCGGGCGAAGGATTCTTCGAAAATGAGAAATCTAGGGCACCAGGTTTGACCTGAAGAACCGGAGAATCCTGGATTATGGCTATAATGTAGGGAAATCCTAACCCGATCAGTATCCATGAAATACTTCCGCAGATATCTTCAACATCCAGCAGTCTTTCCCGTGTTCCTGCTGGTGACTCTACTGGCTGCCTACGGCTACCAGATCACCCGCTTGGGTTTCTACTGGGATGACTGGCAGCTTGTTTACCTGACCAGCCTGAAAGATCCACAGGTCTTCTGGGGATTCTATGCTTACGACCGGCCTGTGGCTGCCTGGTTGTATGTGGCTCTGACACCCTTTCTGGGGATTAATCCGGTCTCCTGGCAGGTATTTGCCATTCTTGTCCGCTGGATTGGATGTCTGGGTTTTTGGGTGCTGTTCCGGCAGCTTTGGCCGGAGCGTCATCTGGAAGCCGGCTTCGCGGCGCTGCTTATGGCTGTTTATCCGGCCTTTACCCAGCAGCCGATAGCCATGACCTACAGTCTCTTCTGGGTGTTATACGCCATGTTCATCTGGTCTCTGGTTGCCAGTCTCGTCGCGCTGACCTGCCCAAAACACAGACTCTGGTTGACTATTCTGGCAGTTCTGGCTTCACTGATGGAAACCCTTTCCATGGAATACGTTATCGGGCTCGAATTGCTGCGCCCAGCGCTTTTCTGCCTGGTGCTGCTTCAATTGGGAAGTTCATGGAAGACCGCGATTAAACAGTCGCTGACCCGGTGGATTCCATATGCCCTGGTGATATGTGTTTTTGTGTATTACCGTTTCATCTATTTTCCACAAATCCAGACCGATCCCGAGGCCAACGCTCCACTGCTGTTGCGTGAGATTATATTGAGTCCCCTGACAGCCCTACCCCATCTACTGCAAAATATGGCGCAGGACTTGTCCCAGGTGCTGGTCTTTGCCTGGGGAAAATCCATCACCCCGGCGGAGATTGATTTTTCACAAACCACAACACTCTTTGCCTTTGGGGTGGGCATTCTGCTGGCGGCTGCGGCAGTCATACTGCTGCGATCTTCCAGTTCCGCTCGTGAGTCTGAAAGTGGAAATGATCACTTTCCATTGCAGGGCGTAGTGCTTGGCTCTGTGGCAGTGATCCTGGGCGGGCTGCCAGTCTGGAGTACCAACCGGCAGATCATCACCGGTATGTGGTCTGACCGGTTCTCACTCGGCCTGATGTTCGGCACGGCGATTCTGTTTGCCGGTCTGGCTGGCTGGTTCGCCCAGAAACAGACCCCGCGGGGGGTCCTGCTTTCGATTTTTCTTGCCCTGGGGCTGGCTTTTCAGGTGCAGAACACGGCGAAATACCGGTTGAACTGGGATGCCCAGAAAGATTATTACAATCAGCTTGCCTGGCGTATCCCGAATCTCAAAGCGGGCACGGCGATTCTGGGCAACAAGGTTCCCGTGGGACTATCCGCAGAATATTCCACGGGTTTCGCGCTTAATGTGATCTACCCTCAGGATAGAGAAGCCGGCCTGCCTTTCTGGTTCTTCAGCGCCATCTCCGACCGGGGAGGGTCCATCCCGGATTATGTTGAAGGAATCCCGCTAAAATTTTCCCTGCGAACCATTTCGTATGACAGCAGCACATCGAATGGCGTGGCGGTATATTACAAATACGGAGAATCCTGTCTGCGAGTGTTGACACCGGACGACAAACGTTTCCCCAATTTGAGTGACAGTGAAAGTGAATTACTTTCCATATCTCACCCGGAAAATATTCTGGCAGATGGCGATAAATGGATATTACCGATAGATGTTTTTGGAAAAGAACTTCCACACGGATGGTGTTATTTTTTCCAGAAAGGTGACCTTTCCCGGCAGGCAGGTGATTGGAACACAGTGGTGGATATTCTGGAAGAAACCGAATCCATCGATCTGTCGCCTCGCAACGGAACTGAATATGTTCCCTTCATTCAGGCGCTGGCTCACACTGGCCAATGGGAAAAGGCGCAGCAGTTGACGGAAAAGGGGCTGGAGCTGACCGGCAGTGCCCGCGACTATTTCTGCGATACCTGGGAAGGCCTACGCAGCCTGAATGGTGGTGAGGTTTCTTATCAAAAGATCAACATGATATTGAAATGCGGAGAAAGTAGATAGAATTAGGCGCCCTTCAATTTATGTTAGAATAGATTAAGTTTTCAAAAAACCCCCTGAGAGTAGAGAAAATCCTTCCATGAGCCAAGATTGGATCTACATCGGTTTATTTGTCCTCATCTCCCTCTTTCTCCCGGCGGCGGCGATCTTTATCGCCGGATTGCTCTCCCCGAAAAAACCGAATACCATCAAGAACGCGACTTATGAATGTGGCATCGAAACCGTGGGGGAAGCCTGGATCCAATTCAGGGTTCAATATTATATCTACGCCCTGGTTTTTCTTGTTTTCGACGTTGAAACGGTTTTCCTTTATCCCTGGGCGGTTGCGTATAACCAGTTGACACTCTTTGCCGTCTGTGAGGCCGTGGTCTTCCTGCTGATTCTGGCTGGAGGCCTGTACTACGCCTGGAAAAAGGGAGCCCTGCAATGGGTATGACACAGCCTGTAACCTCTTCTATCTTGATGAGGGTCCAGTGAATTTCTGGATCGATCCGATCGGGCTGGCATCCACCTGGTTGATGGGCCTTTTTTTGAGCTGGGGACTGGCGCCTGACTTCGCGCAGATACTGGTGTATTTCCTGGGAGCCGGGGTGCTGGCTACCGGAGCGATGGTCTTCACCGTCTTTCTTATCTGGCTTGAACGCAAGTTGATCGGACGGTTTCAGGACCGGTTCGGTCCGAACCGGGTGGGACCGTTTGGTATTTTCCAGACGATCGCCGATATGCTGAAGATCTTTATTAAAGAATTCATCACCCCGGACGGCGCCGATATCATTCCGTATAATCTTGCACCGATACTGGCGGTAGCCGGTGTCCTGTTTGTGTGGGCGGTGCTGCCCTTTGCCATCAATTTTCTCGGGGTTAATCTAAATGTGGGAGCCCTGTATGTGGTTGCGGCGGGAGCCATCGGTGAGCTGGGGATAATACTGGCCGGTTGGGGATCCAATAACAAATATGCCCTTCTGGGTGCTTTCCGCGCCATCGGACAGATGATCTCTTACGAAGTGCCCATGATCCTGACATTGCTCATTCCTGTGATGTTTGCCGGTTCGATGGGCTTGAATGATATTGTCAAAGCGCAGCAGCCCTGGTTCATCCTGCTCGCGCCTATGGCCGCGTTCATCTTTTTCATCACACTGGTGGCGGAGAACGCGCGCGCGCCCTTCGATCTGATCGAAGCTGATTCAGAAATCGTGGCGGGGATCAATATTGAGTATTCCGGCCTGAAATTCGGCATGTTTTATGTAGCGGATTTTCTACACTGCTTCACTATTTCCGTTCTCTTCACTGTGCTGTTTCTGGGGGGCTGGCAGGGACCAAAAGCCGAGCAATATCCCTGGCTGGGATTTCTTTATACGTTGATCAAGACCAGCGTGGTGTATTTCATCATCATCTGGCTGCGCGCTGGCCTGCCAAGATTCCGCATCGATCAGGTGATGGATATCAACTGGAAGTTATTAACGCCGCTGGCAATTGCTGTGCTGGCCGTAACGGCTATTGTGGATAAGACACTGGCTCAGAGTTCTATGACCGGCCGGATTCTTGGATTATTGGCCGCCAACCTTTTAATGCTGTTAATTACTCTGCGGTTCCTGCGTGTCTACGCCCAGCGCAAACGCCGCCCATTGGTGGTTCCGAGTGCCGCCGTCGAGCTCCCCGATTCTGTTGAAGAGGCGCTCTCATGACGGCTGTCCAGGTTGTGTTCCTGATAACAGCAGCCATCACTCTGGCAGCCGCCGTGATGGTCGTTTCGCTGCGGCGCATGATGCAATCGGCGCTGTCTTTAATTCTGGCGCTGGTTGGCGTGGCGGTGGTCTTTGCCATCATCGGGAACGGTTTCTTCGCGATCACCCAGGTTGTGGTTTATGTGGGTGCCATTGCCATATTGATCGTTTTTTCCGTCATGTTGACTCAAAATGTGATGAACGCGGAGCAGAGTCAAATGAACCGGGGGTTTATTTTTGCCGCCCTGGGCGTCGCGCTCCTGTTTTCTGGATTGACGCTGGTTCTTTCTGCCTGGAACAGCTTTCAGACGTTACCACCCATGCCCGGGTCAGATCTGGCGGATATTCGACTTCTGGGGACAGGCTTGACCGATCCGCAGGGTTTCGCGTTACCTTTCGAAGCCGTTTCTGTGCTGCTACTTGCCGCCCTGGTCGGCAGCATCTTTATCGCCAGTGAGCGACATAAGGATTAGCCGGGATGATACCGCTTTCCTGGATATTGATCTTCTCCTTCGCACTTTTTTTCATCGGGCTTTTTGGTGCCGTCGCGCGCAAGAATGCCATCAGCATACTGATGGGCATCGAATTAATGTTGAACGCTGTCAATATCAATCTGCTGGCGTTCTGGAGATATCTTCATTTCACACACATCAATGGGCTCGTTTTCATGGCTGTGGTTTTTGCCGTAGCAGCCGCTGAAACTGCGGTTGGGCTGGCTTTGATCATATCTGCGTACCGAAACCGGAGGACAATCAACGCCGGCGATTTCGACTCGATGAAAGGATGAGGTTACCCGTTCCATGACGCTGGAAACACTCATCTGGTTGATCCCCGTTCCTCCCATTGCGGCTTTCGCATTGATAATGCTGGGAGCTAACCGGTCGCGCGGACTCAGCCACACGCTGGCCGTGACAGCCGCGGGACTCTCCTGGCTGGGCAGCATGTTCGTGTTCTGGAAGGCTGTCCATATATCGGACCTGGCGATGAACATCATCGCGTCCTCGATCAACTGGCTGCCTGCAGGTGTCGGGTGGTTCAAGATTGGCGTTCAGATCGATCCGTTAAGTGCAGTCACGCTATTCTTTGTCGCCTGGACGATTCTGTGCATATTTATATACTCCATTGGCTACCATAATTACGGTTCTCCTGCGGGTGTGCATGATAAACCCGGCCTGCCGCCGCACGGTGCACTTATCACCAGCCGTGAGGACCGGGTTATCCATGTCCCCTCCATCGAACCGATGTATTCCCGCTTCTTCGGGCTGATCAGTCTGTTCGCGTTTGCCATGTACGTGCTGGTGATCAGCGACAACCTGCTGACCCTGTACGTTGGCTGGGAGATCATGGGATTGTGCTCGTATCTGCTCATCGGTTTCTGGTACGCCAGACCGACAGCCCGCGATGCGGCAGTCAAGGCTTTTCTGACCACGCGGGTGGGTGATGTTTTCATGCTGTTGGGACTGGCAGCCCTGTATACCTCAACCGGTTCGTTGAGTTACAGCGTGATCTTCGATCCAACCGTGGTTTCCCAGCTTGCCACCATTCCCACCGGTGTATTCGGCCTGTCGCTGGCGGGATTGGCCGGATTGTTGTTATTCATCGGCACCATTGGCAAATCTGCGCAATTCCCTCTGCACATCTGGCTGCCGGATGCCATGGAAGGTCCGACACCGGTATCCGCGATGATCCATGCGGCCACCATGGTTTCCGCCGGTGTGTATCTGGCAGCCCGGGCTTTTCCCTTGATCAGCGCAGGCTGGGTTCCCGGCAGCCCGTTGACTACGCCAATGGCCATTATGGCTTTCGTTGGCACTTTCACCGCTCTTTTTGCCGCCACCATCGCGGTTGTTCAGAACGATATCAAGCGTGTTCTGGCTTATTCCACCATCTCACAGCTTGGATTTATGGTGGCAGCCCTCGGATTGGGATCATACATCGGCGCGGTGTTTCATCTGGTCACGCATGCCTTTTTTAAAGCTCTGCTGTTCCTGGGATCAGGTTCCGTGATCCACGGCATGGAACATGGCGCGCTGGCGGAAGATGATCCTGTCGATATTCAGGATATGACCCATATGGGCGGCTTGAAAACGAAGATGCCGCTGACTTTTTGGACGTTCATCGCCGGCGGCCTTGCGCTGGCCGGTTTCCCGTTGATCACGGCAGGATTCTGGTCAAAAGATGAGATACTTTCCGGAGCCTATAATGGGCAATTCTGGTTGATTTTTTCGATACTGGCTTTTACGGCTTTGATCACCGCCTTCTACACAGCCCGGCAGATCACCCTGACATTCCTCGGTCAGGCGCGCAGTACGGCGGCCGGTCATGCCCGTGAAAGTAGCGTTGTTATGACCCTTCCTCTGGTGGTACTGGCGCTATTTGCCATTGCCGCCGGCTGGTCAGGTATTCCTGCCGGTTTCCCCGGAATTGGCGGCAAAGATGCCGGCTGGTTCTTGACATTTCTTTCCGGCACGACTCCCCTGGCAACCCATACGGCAGAATCTCATTCCCAAATCCCGCTGATCCTTTCGCTGGTCATTTCACCTGTGGGGCTGCTGGCAGGCTGGCTGGTTTATCGTAAATATCAGGCTGCCGCGGTTGATCCGCTGGAAAAAGCGCTGGGACCGGTCTATTCCCTGTTAAAAAATAAGTACTACGTCGATGAGTTGTATTCTATGTTGTTCATCCGCCCGGCTGTCTGGCTTGCAGAAAGATTCACGGCGGTCTGGATGGACGGAAAGATCATCGACGGCATAGTCCACGGCGTTGCCGCGTTAACTCCGGCGTTCGGTTCATTGTTACGCAACGGCTTTGATAAACCAGTCATCAGCAACGGCGGCGATGGGCTGGGTCACAGGTTGATCGCCTGGGGTCAGGATCTGCGGCGGTTTCAAAGCGGCCGCGTACAGCAGTATATGCTCTATACCCTGTGGATTGTTTTAATCTCGGGGATGATCGTTTACTATCTACTGGGAAGGGGATGAAATCATGCTGATGAATGTCCTCCTCTCCCTAATCCTCTTCTTCCCCGCGCTGGCCGCGGTTCTTCTGACGCTGATACCGGCAAAAAGAACTTTCCTGCTAAAATCCGCCGCCTTTTTTCTGTCGCTGGTTCCACTGGCATTGACCGTGCTGCTCTGGAGCCGGTTCGACAACCAGCTTCAAGGCTACCAGTTTGTGGAGAACACCCCTTGGTATCCGGCCATTGGATCGAGTTATCACCTGGGTGTGGACGGTCTGTCTCTGCCCATGGTGTTGCTCACCACATTGCTTACTCCTCTATCCATCCTGGCGTCCGGTTCCATCAGAGGTAATTACAAAATCTTCTTGATGCTTTTTCTATTCCTGGAAACCGGCCTTCTGGGTGTCTTTCTCACGCTTGATCTGCTGCTTTTCTTTGTCTTCTGGGAAATCGGATTGATCCCCATGTATTTCATCATCAATCAGTGGGGCGGGGAAAACCGGAATTACGCGTCACTCAAGTTCATTCTTTATACCATGGCGGGTTCACTTGGTTTGCTGCTGGCCATCCAGATGATGGGTGTGGCAGCAGGCACTTTCGACCTGATTAAATTGACGGAAAATTGGCCGGGACAGAATCCCCTCCCGCTGTTTGGGCTGGCTCCCGGTGTGGTGAAAGCGGTGGCTTTCTGGGCGTTCGTAATCGCCTTTGCCATCAAGGTCCCGATCTGGCCGTTTCACACCTGGTTACCAGACGCACACACAGAAGCCCCCACGCCAGGCTCCATGATACTGGCCGGTGTATTATTAAAACTCGGCGCTTACGGCTTTATGCGGCTGGTCTTGCCGCTTTTTCCAGTGGAATCACACCAATTTGCCGGCTGGCTGGCTATTCTGGCTGCGGCTTCCATCATATTCGGCGCTCTGGGCGCTTTCGGGCAAAACGATTTTAAACGCCTTGTGGCCTATTCCTCTGTGAATCATATGGGTTTTGTGGTGTTGGGCGTGGCGGCCGCCGCCTGGGCATCAGGTACACCGCATGCCAACATTGCGATCAACGGCGCGGTATTACAGATGTTCAATCATGGGTTGTCGGCGGCTGGTATGTTTTTCCTGATTGGTGTTCTCTATGAGAGAGCGCATACCCGCGACCTGAATCAATTCGGCGGCCTGTTTGCCATTTTGCCGCTTTATGGTGGTATTCTGCTGTTCACGGCTATGGGTTCGCTCGGGCTGCCGGGAACTGGCGGCTTTATTTCTGAATTTCTGGTTGTGCGGGGAGCCTGGTCGATCTTCCCGGGTGCCACAGTCTTCAGCATGATCGGATTGTTTTTCACCGGCGCTTATATCCTGAAAGCTCTGAAATTGGTGCTGCACGGGCCGATGAATGAGGCCTGGGCGGGCAAGCTGACGGAAATCCGCCCTGAGGAAATTGCTGTGATCGCTCCGTTGATGATCCTGATGCTGGTCAACGGAATATGGCCGGCCTGGCTGCTGGAAATGATCAACCGCGTGTCTTCGGTACTATTCTGAGAGAGGGACGATGCAACTTTCTGTGCTGACATTGATCATCGCACTTCCGCTGCTGACCGGCATCGTCATATTGCTGCTCCCGGCCTCTGAAAAGAAAGCTCCCAGAGTGCTGGCTTTGATCAGCGGGCTGGTAACGCTTCTCCTCTCATTCTGGGTATACGCTACTTACGACCTGGCTACCGGCGGATATCAATTCGTTCAAAAGCTGGACTGGCTGCCCGCATTGGGCATTTCCTATCATGTCGGAGTGGATGGCATCAGCCTGCCTCTGGTCCTGCTGGCCGGGATCGTTACCACCTGCGGCGCGGGCATCTCGTGGCATATCGAAGAACGGCCGAAGGAATTTTTCAGCTATCTCATGTTCCTGTCGGCCAGTGTTTTCGGCGTGTTCTGTTCGCTGGACCTGTTCATGCTGTTCTTCTTCTTTGAACTGGCTGTTTTCCCGAAATACTTGATGATCTTGATTTGGGGCAGCCCGAAAACCCGCGAATACGGTGCCATGAAGCTGACCCTGTATCTTTTCCTTGGATCGGTGGTGGCTCTGGTTGGCGTGTTGGCCATGGTGTTTACTTCCGGTCTTCACACGTTTGATATGCTGGCGCTCGAAAAAGCTGGTTTTTCCGCGGATTTCCAACGGCTATGGTTCCCGTTCGTGTTTATTGGATTTGCCGTGCTTGGCGGCCTCTTCCCGTTCCACAGCTGGGCGCCGGATGGCCATGTGGCTGCGCCAACCGCGGTTTCCATGATGCTAGCCGGTGTGGAGATGAAAGTGGGTGCTTTTGCTGCCCTGCGCGCCGGAATCATGCTCATGCCGGAAGGTGCGAAGTACTGGGCGTATGTCATTCTGGCACTCGCCACTGTCAATGTGGTCTATGGGGCGTTGATCGCCCTGGTGCAGACAGATTTCAAATACGTTATCGGTTTTTCTTCCGTTTCGCACATGGGGCTGGTAATGATCGGCTTTGCCACCCTGAACCGTGAGGGATTGATGGGTGCGGGCGTGCAGATGTTCTCTCATGGGGTGATGACCGCTCTCTTCTTCGCCATAGTCGGCATGGTCTATGATCGGACGCACACCCGGGAGATTTCCCGTCTGGGTGGACTGATCAAAAAGATGCCGTTAGCAGCCATTGGTTTCATTATTAGCGGCCTGGTTTCCATGGGAATGCCCGGTTTTTCGGGTTTTGTGGCGGAATTCCCCATTTTCATGGGAACCTGGCAGACGGCGCCGCTGGTGGCAGTTGTTACTGTTCTGGGTATCATCGTCACGGCCGGGTACATCTTGCTGGTTTTAAGGCGGGTCTTCTTCGGAGATTTGCCGGAAGAGTATGCATCGAGGACAGGTGATATTTCCATACTGGATAAAATCACTGTCGGATTCCTCAGTTTGATCATGATCGCCATTGGTTTATTCCCGGCGTTGATGGTGCCAATGGTGAACAGCGGCGTCGATCATATCCTTTTGCTGCTGGGAGGCCGATAAATGGGCTCTACAATGGCTTCCTTCACGTTGATTTCCGTACTGCTGCCCGAGATCATTCTGGTATTGCTCGGATTTATTCTGCTTGCGCTGGATGTGTTTCTGTCAAAGCGCAATCGGGCATTGATGGGATGGGTGACCGTTATCGGTCTGACTGCGTCTGCTGTGGCAGGTGTCATGCTTTCCAAAGCCTCTTCCGGAGATCCGCTGGTATGGGGCGGTATGCTGCGCTTGGATACTGCCGCCCGCGTGTTCCGTATCCTGTTCTTAACCGGCGCAGCCATTACCGCGCTTCTTTCGGTGGAAGAGGAAAGCCTGTCCGGTCAGGGTGAGTTTTATTTCCTGCTTGTGATCTCCACCTTGGGATTTACTCTGCTGGCCTCCTCGGCGGATCTGATCATGGTGTATCTTTCCCTCGAGATGGCTTCCATTCCGCTGTATATTCTGGCCGGTTTTAATTTCCGCGATAGCCGATCAGTGGAAGCGGGTTTGAAATATATGCTTTACGGTGCGGTGGCTTCGGCCATCATGCTATTCGGTTTTACGTTCCTCTATGGATTCAGCGGCACCACGCAGCTCTACCTGATCAGCGCTGCCATTCAAAATGGTCAGGTTCCGGTTCTGGCCACCACCGCGGCAGGAATGTTGATCCTGGTCGGACTGGGATTCAAGATCAGTGCGGTGCCCTTCCATTTCTGGGCGCCGGATGTCTATGAGGGTGCGCCGACCACTGTAGCCGGGTTCTTGTCCACAGTATCCAAAGCCGGCGGCTTTGCCGTGCTGCTTCGCCTGGGTGTTACCGTATTCCCCGTTCTGTCTGTGTATTCTGTCTATCTGATTGCTGCAATGGCGGTGGCCAGCATGCTGGTCGGCAACCTGCTGGCGCTGAATCAAAAGAATTTCAAACGATTTCTGGCCTATTCATCCATTGCCCAGGCAGGCTATATCCTGGTGGGCGTGGCGGCAAGGTCGGATCTGGGTTCTGCCGGTGTGATCTACTATCTGATGGCGTATCTGGTGACCAATCTGGTTGCTTTTGGGATTGCCTTCATCATAGAACACATTACCGGTTCGAATGAAATCCACGGATTGGCCGGTCTCAGTCAGAGAAGGCCGTTTCTGGGATTTGCCCTGTTGATCAGCCTTTTATCGCTGGGTGGAATTCCACCATTTGCCGGATTTATCGGCAAGCTGCTGGTGTTCTCGGCTGGTGTGCAATCCGGTATGGCATGGCTGGTGGTTATTGCGGTGCTGAATTCGGTGATCAGCCTGTACTACTATCTGAATGTCCTGAAAGTTGCGTTTCTCGATAAACCCCGGGAATTCACACCCGTTCAGGCGAAGAGTGTCAGTTGGAGGTTGGCATTTCTTTTGTGCCTGATTGGAATTCTGGTACTGGGTGTGGTCATGGCTCCCTGGTTTGGCTGGTCGATGACTGCGGCATCTTCACTTATCCTTTATTGACGCTGATTTTGCGTAAATGATATAATCGCTCATGTATGACTGAACCAACTTCCGGCGGAAATGACCAAAAGCAAAAGATCTACAATATGGCGATGGCTGCGCTGGTGGGTCAGGTTGGGTGTCTGACTTTAATCATCATAATGGCTGCTTTATTTGGTGGAATGTATCTGGATAATCGTTTTGACAGCAAACCCTGGTTTACTACCGGACTATTGATCGGGAGTATTCCGATTTCCATGGGTGCGATGCTTTATGTTTCACGCGCCGCCATCCGGAAAATAAAAACTCGGGTGGAGCCAAAGGAGGAAAAGAAAGTTGGAAACCAAGAGTAAATGGCGCTGGGGAGTCAACCGCTGGATATTGCTGGCATGTATTATCGCAGGCATCTTTGGTGCGAAATATTTTCCGCCTATCCAGCCTCATATCCAGGTTGCCCCTGAAAACCTGACGCATGATCCACTTTTCACCCTCCCCGTGATCGGATCGTTTTACCTGACCAATACCATGCTGGCGATTTTCCTGGCTGATATTCTGGTTTTACTGCTGGGTTGGAAGATTAAGAAAGACCTGGAGAAGGGAGACCTGGTTCCCCGAGGGATTACCGGTGCTGTTGAAACGGTGTTTGAGTATTTATACAACATGACCGAATCAACTGCCGGCAAATGGGCAAAAACGATTTTTCCGTACTTCATGACCATTTTCCTGGTCGTGCTGGTGGCCAACTGGATGGAGCTTATTCCCGGCGTTGACAGTATCGGAGTGATCGAAGAGTCTCCGCATGGCTACCCACTGCTCACATTGATCCCCGGTGCTGTTGCCGCGCTTGTCAAGGGCGGCAGTGGAGCGGCCCACGAGGGCGGTTATCTGATCACTCCGTACATCCGGGCTGCCGCCACCGATCTGAATTTCACGGCGGCGCTGGCGGTTATATCTGTTGTTATGACGCAGGTGATCGGCGTACATGCGCACGGTGTTGATTATTTTACCAAGTTCATCAATGTAAAAACCTTCTGGTCGAAACCCTTCTTTGGAGTGATGGACTTCTTCGTCGGTCTGCTGGAGTTGATCTCTGAGTTTTCGAAATTACTCTCATTTACTTTCCGGTTGTTCGGAAATGTATTTGCCGGATCCGTCCTGCTTTTTGTGATCGGTGCGATGGTTCCGGTTTTCGCGCAGTCCTTCATCGTTCTATTCGAATTCTTCATTGGAATGATCCAGGCGCTGGTATTTGGTATGTTAACCATGATCTTCATGTCTATGGCCACTCAAAGCCACGGTGGATCTGAAGAAGACCATGCGTAATTCTGAGGCTTAATCCCAGGTTCATAATAAGGAGTCGAGATGGAAGGTGATATCGTTCAAGCGGCAAAATTCATCGGTGCGGGTCTAGCCATGATCGGCGCACTGGGCGGTGGTATTGGTATCGGTTTAAGCGTTCATGGCGCGGTCAGTGGTATGGCCCGTAATCCGGATACATCGGGCACACTGATGACCAACATGATCCTCGGTGTCGCTTTCTCGGAAGCCATCGCCATCTATTGTCTGGTGATCGCTTTCCTTATGTTGTTTGTTGTCTAGAAACTGGTCTGAGTAAGGAGCCTTACATTGGAAGCTCTAGGTCTTAATCTTGGTTATTTGATCGTACAGATATTAATGTTCATCATTGTGTTCGTCACCCTGAAAAAATGGGCTTACGGACCAATGCTTAATATGCTGGAAAAGCGGAAAAAGACGATTGCCCAGGGACTGGAAGACGCCCAGATTGCATCAGAAGCACGTGCCAATGCCGAAAAGGAAGCCGAAAAGATCATAGCGGATGCCCGCTCACAGGCAGCGCAGATCATCCGGCAGGCGACCGAACAGGCAGAATCAGCAGGGCGTGAGATCCGCTCTGGTATAGATGCCGAAGCGGCCAAAGCCCGTGAAACGGCTGCTGCCGAACTGGAACAGGAACGTAATCGCATTCTGGGTGAAATCCGCGGGCAGGTGGCGGCACTTGCCATTGCCTCGACCCAGAAATTGATCGGCGAGACTCTGGATGAAAAACGTCAGCATGCGCTGCTGGATGAATTCTTCAGTGGTGTCAAATCCGGCAAGGTGATCGTGCTGGAAAAAGCTATCGGGGTCAAAGGATCGGGAGCCGAAGTTACCAGCGCACTGCCATTATCTGCCGCTGAACAGGATACGGTAAAAAAGGATGTGCTGAGTAAACTGGGAGGCAGCGCCGCAGTATCTTTCAAGGTCGATCCGTCCATACTGGGCGGTTTGATCATCAAGGTCGGCGACCAGATCCTGGATGGGTCCGTCTCAGGGCAGCTTCAAAATCTGCGGCAAAACCTGAATTGATATACGTATTTTGAAAGACAGGGAGCGGTTTGAAAAAACCGCTCTTTTGATTCAACTTCGTCCTGGTGGATAACAGGATTATTTCAAGGTAGAATAATCACAGAGAAAATGACCGGTTTTCTGAAACAAACCCTTCAACAATTACTTTCCGATGTGCCCTGCCGGTGGCGGCTTTTCGGTTCCTGGAATGACGCGCGGATCACCGGTTTGGCTATGGATTCACGCAGTGTGCAGCCCGGGAACCTCTTCTTCGCTTTGACCGGCGAGAACACAGATGGCCACCGGTTTATCAACCAGTCGTTGGAAAATGGAGCCGTTGGCGTGATCGGCGAACAACCGATCGAGCGATTACCGGTTCCCTATATTCAGGTGGGAAATTCCCGCCAGATGCTGGGTTACATTTCCGCAGCGTTTTATGGTTATCCGGCACGGAACATGACCATAATCGGCGTGACGGGTACTGATGGAAAAACTACCACTTCAAATTTGATATTTGAAATCCTGATGAAAGCCGGTTTGCGCGCCGGGATCATTTCCACCGTGAATGCCGTGATCGGTGATGAAGTGCTGGATACCGGCCTGCATGTTACAACACCGGAAGCACCGGATATCCAACGCTATCTCTCGCGAATGGCCACGGCCGGTATCACCCATGTGGTGCTCGAATCAACCTCCCACGGGCTGGCCCAGCACAGGGTGACCGGCTGCGAATTCGATATTGCCGTTGTTACCAACATCACCCACGAACACCTTGATTTTCATGGTTCCTATGAGGGATACCGACATGCCAAGGGATTGCTCTTTCAAATGCTGGAAGATACGTCTGTGAAGAATCAGGGCAATCCCCGCCTGGCTGTGTTGAATAAAGACGATTCTTCTTATGATTATCTTCATGGTATTTCAGGACAGAATCAAGTATGCTACAGTCTGTGCGGTGAGGCGGATTATTGGGCAGAAAATATCATATACACTCCGGGCGGATTGGAATTTCAGGTTAGTACCTCTCGCTGGAAACAACCGGTGAACTGCAATCTGGCAGGCGCGTATAACATATCCAATTGTCTGGCGGCCTGCGTAGCAGTGGTGGAAGGTCTGGGGGTTTCCCCGCAGGTGGCCGCAGAGGGGATTTTCAACCTGAAGACCATCCCCGGCAGGATGGAACGCATCAACCTGGGACAGGATTTCATTGCGATTGTCGATTTTGCGCACACGCCAAATGCCCTGCTGAGAGCATTAGAGACTACCCGTCAGATGACTTCCGGGCGGGTGATTGCCGTGTTTGGCTCGGCGGGATTGCGGGACCGCGAGAAGCGCCGCCTGATGGCGGAAGTCTCTCAGCAGAACGCGGATATCTCCATTCTTACAGCAGAAGATCCACGGACAGAATCACTGGCGGCCATACTTGAAGAAATGGCTTCGGCGGCGACCGTTGCGGGCGGAAAAGAAGGAAAAACCTTTTTCCGGGTGCCCGACCGGAGGAAAGCCATCCGTAGCGCTGTGGAAATGGCAAAACCGGGTGACCTGGTGATCTGCTGTGGAAAAGGTCACGAACAATCCATGTGCTTTGGAACAGAGGAATACCCCTGGGATGACCGCACAGCTTTGCGAGCGGCTCTTTCTGAAAGACTGGGGATCGAAGGCCCATCCATGCCCACATTACCGGCCGCTGAATGAATTTCAGCACACCACTCTTCCTCTTCGCGTTTTTCCCGTTGACGCTGGCACTTTACTGGACTGCCGGAGAAAAAGGGCGTCCGTGGGTATTCACCATTGCCAGCCTGTTATTCTGCTTCTGGGCGGGGCCGCTGCATTTCCCGGTGATTCTTATTTCAACTTATATTAACTTCGAACTGGGAAAACATCTCAAGCACAGAACGGATAATCACCTTCCAATTGGCGGCTGGCTGGCAGCCGGGATCATTTTCAATCTGGTTCTGATGCTGGGATTCAAGCTGCTGGTGGCTTACGGTCCTGACCTGGCAGTCTCATTGAAAACAATTTGGCCATCCAGCGGATTTGCCAGGCTTGAGCCGTATATTCTGAAAAGTATCGTTTTGCCGGTGGGTATATCCTTCTACAGCTTTCAGGCAATCGCCTATCTGTTAGATATCGCCGGTGCCCGCACTTCAGCAGAAACCAGTCTGTTGAAGTTCACGGAGTACATGACAGCCTTCCCTAAAGTGGTTGCGGGCCCAATCACACGCTACCGCCAGATATCCGCCCAACTGGGCGGGCGCCCGTTTGATGTGAACCTGGCGGGAGAGGGCGCGCAGCGTTTCATTCTCGGTCTGGCAAAAAAGACGATTATCGCCGACAGGCTCAGTCTGATCGTCGATCACGGCATATTTGATCAGGCAATTCCCAATCTATCCACCGCGAACGCCTGGTTGGTGCTTCTGTGTTTTACCCTGCAAATCTATTTTGATTTCTCCGGTTATTCGGATATGGCCATTGGTCTGGGGATGATCTTCGGATTCCGATTACCCGAAAACTTCAACCATCCATATACTTCGCGCAGCATATCTGAATTCTGGCGAAGATGGCACATGACGCTTTCCGGATGGTTTCGGGAAGTGGTTTTCTTTCCTCTGGAACGGAAACGGGCGGCCGGCAGCCGGATATTCAACACCTACACCAACGTGTTGATTGTTTTCCTGTTGACCGGCATCTGGCACGGTGTGACCATCAATTTCTTGATCTGGGGTTTGCTGCACGGGCTGGCCATTTGCTTTGAAAACTCGCCGGCTGGAAAACTTTTACGCCGGCTGCCTTCTGTATTCCAGTATATCTACTCGCTCATGGTCATCATGATCTCCTGGGTATTCTTCCGATCCAACAGCCCCGCGTTTGCCCTGGCATTCCTACAAAACCTGATCGGTATCCGTCAATCAGAGGTGCCTACAGCGTATTCCATTCTGATGCCTGGAACAGCCAGCCTTTGGGTGATTCTGACGCTGGGCGTGTTGTTTTCCTTCCCGATTGTGGATTGGATGAATAAAAAGGTCAACCTCTCCGTTTCCCGGAATGGATGGTTCAGGGTGGCTGTCAGCCTTGCCCTGTTGGCCGTCTGCCTGGTTGCTGTGGCCGGATCAACCTTTCAACCCTACATTTACGGGAATTTTTAATCCATGCCCGATACAGGTTTCCAACCTCACCCCCCAAAAACGCCCTCCCTGGCTATGGTGATCGCTATTATTTTGCTGGGAGGATTAGGCCTGTTCACCCGCTGGCCGGACCCGTCGAATGTGCTTGCGCCGGAAGGCGGCCGGGCGACTTTTAACAATCTGGTGGATTTTCCACAGCAATATGGACAGAGATTCAATTCCAATTTCATCTTCCGCGACGAACTGATCCGTCTGGAATACTGGACACGCTATTTTGTCCTGCGGGAACGGGTATTTCCCCAGGTTCTGGTCGGGTCTGAAGACTGGTTGTATTACACCGGTGAAGGCAACCTGGATTATTTTCAGCGGGTAAAGCCGTTATCGGAAGGACAAATCGGACAGATCAAGGTAGACCTGGTTAAGATCCAGCAGACGCTGGAGGCTGATGGGATAGAGTTCTGGCTGGTGGTAGCGCCGAATAAGGAGACCATCTACCCTGAATACTTGCCGGTCGGGATAAAGCGCGCAGATAATCCTTGCTGGGCGGATCAGATCACCGAAAGCCTGGCGGGAACATCCGTTCAGGTGTTGGACCTGCGCCCGGTGCTCATGCAAGCGCGGGAAACAGAACAGGTGTATTTCAAAACAGACACTCACTGGAATCCGTTGGGTGCCCGGGCAGCTTATGAGGCCATTTTGCTGGCCCTCCAGCCGGATTTTCCCATTCTGAAACCTCACCTGTTGGACGATTTCGATCAGGTTACCGAAACGGAATCCGGAGATCTGGCCGGCCTGATCCATCTGAAAGGGGAGATCCATGAATCCTTCACCGCCCTGCATGCCCGTTTCGAGAAACCATCCCGGGGACTCAAAAATCCGCCAGCCGGGCAGATGATCACCATCATGCCGGATGAGAAACTGCCAAAGGCAGTGATCTTCCGTGATTCGTTTTTCAACGGTTTGCAGCCGTTCACCTCGGAGCATTTCAGCCGGGTGGTGTATGTATCCGATCTACAATATGATCCGCAATTGGTTGCGGAAGAAAACCCGGATGTGGTCATTCTCGAAGTAGCAGAACGTTATCTGAACCGGTTAATGGATGTCCTGCCGGTAGTAGAAGAATGATAAAACCTGACGATAAGGCTTGAGCAGGTATAATATGCCAATTCAAATTAGTGTTGGAGGATGTATGCACCTGAGTGAGCTCTCTCAGGCCATGGATGATTTTGTAAGGGCAAAAGGCTGGTATAACGTGGACAGTCCGCGCCGGCAGACCCCGCGAAATATTGCCATATCGCTTTCACTGGAAGTCGCGGAGATTCTGGAGCATTATCAGTGGAAGGAACAGACCGCCAGCCGGGAGGAACTATCCGGCGAACTGGCGGATGTCGCGTTGTATCTGCTGCAACTGGCACGTTTGAATTATATCGACCTGGAACAGGCCATTCTGGCGAAACTGACCGTGAATTACAACCGTGAGTGGGATAAACAATCCGCGGAAAAGAAAGCGGATCGAAGATGAAAATTGCGGTTTTCGGTGGCGCAAACGCCCGCCCTGATGACGGCAGCTACATGCAGGCTCTTACGCTGGGAGCCGGGCTGGCGAAAGCCGGGCATGTGGTGATGACCGGCGGATACATCGGCATAATGGAGGCGGCTTCTAAAGGTGCTGCCGAAGCCGGCGGGCATGTCATTGGTGTGACCTGTGATGAAATCGAATCATTCCGGCCAACCAAACCTAATCCCTGGGTCAAAGAAGAGTGGCGCTTTGTAACCCTGTTTGACCGATTGATGAATCTGGTCAATCGCTGCGACGCGGCCATTGCACTGCCGGGTGGAGTAGGAACGCTGGCAGAGATCACCATACTCTGGAACCAGGTATTGATCCATGCCATTCCCGCCAAACCGCTTATTCTGGTAGGCGATGGTTGGAAGAAGACCTTTGAAACCTTGCTGCTCACGCAGAAGGACTATATCGCTGCTCACGACCGAGATCTGATCACTTTTACTCCTGATGTGCATTCAGCACTGCGATTAATTGGCAGTGTTAATTTCAAATGATTGAAATGGTAAACAATGGCTGAAGAAAAATTACCCACCCGCAGTGAAAACTATTCTGAATGGTACAACACGTTAATCCAACGGGCTGAAATGGCCGATTACGCCCCGGTGCGCGGCTGCATGGTTGTGCGCCCGTATGGATGGGCACTCTGGGAGAATATGCAGGCCGCCCTGGATAAACGCTTTAAAGAGACCGGGCATGTCAACGCGGCATTTCCGCTGTTGATTCCAAAATCCTTTTTGGAAAAAGAAAAAGAACACGTGGAAGGATTCGCGCCCGAGCTGGCCATTGTGACCATCGGGGGAGGGCAGGAACTGGAAGAACCTCTGGTGATCCGACCGACTTCGGAAACGGTCATCGGGTATATGTATTCCAAATGGATCAAATCGTACCGCGACCTGCCGGTGTTGATCAACCAGTGGGCCAATGTGGTGCGCTGGGAGATGCGCACCCGGCTATTCCTGCGCACTTTGGAATTTTACTGGCAGGAAGGACACACTGCCCACGCCACTCAAAAGGAGGCGGAAGAAGAAACCCTGCGTATGTTGGATGTGTATGCCGACTTCGCTGAAAAAGAAGCTGCCGTTCCGGTAATACGCGGACGCAAGAGTGTCACCGAACGTTTCGCTGGTGCTGTGGAGACTTACAGTATCGAGGCAATGATGGGAGACACCCGCGCTTTACAGGCGGGAACCTCCCATTTCCTGGGGCAAAATTTTGCCAGAGCCTTTGATATTCAATACCTGGATCTTAACAACCAGCTTCAGCATGTCTGGACAACATCGTGGGGCCTTTCAACCCGTTTTGTCGGCGCGATTATCATGGCACATGGCGATGATCAGGGACTGGTACTGCCGCCGCGGCTGGCTCCTTATCAGGTGGTGCTGATCCCTATTTACAAGAATGACACTGAACGCGCGGCTGTCATGCCGGTTGTCGAGAAGCTGCAGGCTGAACTTTCCGCCTTTCGATTGAAGATCGATGACAGAACAGAAGTAACTCCCGGTTTCAAATTCAACGACTGGGAATTACGGGGTGTACCGCTGCGGATTGAAGTTGGGCCAAAAGATGTGGAAAAAGGCACCTTCGCCATGGCCCGCCGCGATATTCCGGGACGGGACGGGAAGACTTTTGTACCCCAATCCGGGGCTGCCAGAACTGTCGGCGATATGCTAGATCAGATCCAGACCGGGATCTTCGAGAAAGCTGTGAAATTCCGCCAGGATCATATTTATGATCCCAAATCTTATGATGAAATGAAGGAAGCCCTGCAAAATGGCTGGGTGTATTCCTGGTGGTGTGAAGATGCCGCCTGTGAAGCAAAGGTCAAAGAAGATACCAAAGCCACCACCCGCAATATCCCGCTGGATCAGGAAGGCGGTCATGGAAAATGTATCGTTTGCGGCAAACCGGCTAGTGAAAAGGTGTATTTCTCTCGCGCTTATTAAGAATGACGGCTGTTGAGTTATCCCGCCTAAAAAAATTGGCTGATGAACTGGCCGTGCGTTTTCTGCAACCGGAAGAATTCAAACGTCTATTGATAGACCGGTTGGAATTCTATGCCGACCGGGTCACCCGTCCCGGTAATCTGGCGCGCCCGGCGCCGTTGATCCCGCGATATGGAGTGCCGCCGATATTTCTGAAGGCTGTAGAGCAATCTCTACAGAAACCGGCGGAAGAGGCTCCCACAGCCGCGCTTGATTTGGCGCAGGAGTTGTGGAAAGAGAATTCTCTTGAACCCCGTCTGCTGGCCGCATCGTTGATCGGTATGGCGGCTCGCGGAGATCCGGACGCGGCTGCCGATCTTTTAGTTAATTACTGCGTACCGCGCGAAAATCCGCTGGTGCAGGAAGCTTTATTAGAGAGAAGCGGTGTGCAATTACGTGAGGCCAATCTCCAGGTCTGGTTTGACCTGGTGGAACGCTGGGTGAATTCAGAAACACTGGCACAGCAATTGATCGGATTTCGCGCTCTGCAGGGAGTGATCGCCGACCGGGATTTTGAGAATTTGCCGGTTGTGTACCGCCTGCTGACCGGACCAATTCAGGCGGCCAACCGATCCACCCTGAATGATCTTGGATTATTGGTCTCTGCTCTGGCACGCCGTTCACCGGTGGAAACCATTTTCTTCCTACGGCAATGCTATAACCGATCTCGTAATCCGATTCTGGCGCGTTTGATCCGGAAGTGTCTGCCTGATTTCCCGTCCGAAAGTCAGGCCAACCTGCGCAAGGTCATTCAAGAACAGACGGACGGTCGTGAAACGACTGCATAAAATCTGGTATAATGCATTTCCTGACTGGTCCGATTTGTGGTTCGAAAGGACTGTGAATCTGGAGACCTGCTGAAAATCTGAAGGAGTTGCAGAAGTCAAATGATTACAAAAGAAGAAAAGACCCAACTTATCGAAAAGTTTCACCAGCATGATGGTGATACTGGCTCGGCTGAAGTGCAGATTGCGATCTTATCGAAACGCATCACACAGCTTACCGAGCACCTGCGCGGTAACAAGCAGGATCATTCCTCACGACGCGGATTGTTGAAAATGGTCGGTCATCGTCGTCGCTTGCTGGCGTATCTGCGCCGCAAAGACTATAACCGATACGTAGCCATCACCGAAAAATTGAATATCCGTCAGAAGTAGCGTGAACGTGAGAGCAGGCAAGTGGATCAGAAAGCCAACGCCTGCTCTCTTAATAACTTTTTTGGCCCGTCAGTTGGGAATTGAAATTCGTTGAGGACTATGTCCTCCCCGGCTTTCAGTCCCTAACAGGCGGGAGAAGGATAGAAAATGACACCTAATGTCAAACAGTTCACCGCCAATGTGGGCGGTAAACCGGTCGTTTTTGAGACCGGCAAGTTGGCCGCACAGGCCGGTGGAGCCGTCACCGCACGATTGGACGACTCTGTGATCTTCGCCGCTGCCACCATGGGAGCGGAACCGCGTGAAGGGCAGGATTTCTTTCCGCTGACCGTCGAATATGAAGAACGTATGTATGCCGGCGGGCGGATTCCCGGTTCCTTCTTCCGACGGGAAGGCCGCCCCAGCCAGGAAGCTATCCTGGTGGCGCGCCTTACCGACCGGCCGCTGCGCCCTCTGTTCAATCAGTCCATGCGGAATGAGGTACAGGTCATTCTTTTTACCATTTCTTCCGATGCCGAAAATCCCCTGGATGTGCTGGCCATCAATGCCGCCTCGGCCGCTCTGATGATCTCGGATATCCCCTGGGCCGGGCCGGTTGGCGCCGTACGCGTGGGACGGATCGACGGCCAACTGGTTGTCAATCCAACCTATCCCGAGTTGGAAAAATCCGACCTCGATTTGCGAATTGCGGGAACCCGCGATGCGATCCTGATGGTGGAATGCGGTTCTGATGAAGTATCCGAAAAGGATATGGTGGAAGCCCTGAGTTTTGGGCATAAAGCTCTGCAGCCGCTGGTGGATACCCAGTTGCAGATGGCTGCCGAAGTCGGCAAAGCCAAACGGGAAGTTCCCCTCTTCCCACTGGAAGAATCTGTTGTGAACGAGGCTTTTGGCAAGATCGCTTCCTCTTTGCATGCCGCGCTGGATGCTCCGCATACCAAAGCCGAATTGAATGAAGCGGTCGAGAAGATCAATGCTGACCTGGTTGCTGAAGCCGGAGAAGATGAAGAAAAGGCTAAAAAATATAAAGAAGCCTTTGAAGAAGTTTACAAACGTGTGGTGCGCGAACGCATTCTGAAACAGGGCAAACGACCCGACGGCCGCGCTCTTACAGAGATCCGCCCCATCTGGTGTGAGGTGGGCATCAGCCCACGCGCGCACGGTTCAGGCCTGTTCACCCGCGGTGAAACCCAGGTTCTGACCATGGCTACTCTGGGAACCCCCAAGGAAGCCCAGGAATTGGATAACCTTTCACCGGTTGATTCCAAACGCTACATGCACCATTACAATTTCCCGCCGTATTCCACAGGCGAAGTCAAAATGCTGCGTGGGCAATCTCGCCGTGAGATCGGGCATGGAGCTCTGGCAGAACGAGCTTTGATTCCGGTCATTCCAGCGGAAGAGACCTTTCCCTATACCCTGCGGCTGGTCTCAGAAGTGATGGCTTCCAACGGCTCATCCTCCATGGCCTCGGTGTGCGGTTCAACACTGGCTCTGATGGATACCGGCGTCCCGATCAAAGCCCCGGTGGCCGGCGTGGCTATGGGTTTGATCAAGGAAGGCAATGATTACACTATTCTGACCGATATTCAGGGTCTGGAAGACCATCTGGGCGATATGGATTTCAAGGTGGCCGGAACCGAAGCGGGCATCACCGCTCTGCAAATGGATATCAAGATTTCCGGTATCACATCTGAGATCATGGCCAGCGCGCTTTCACAGGCGCGTACTGCTCGCCTGTTCATTCTGGGGAAGATACTCGAGGTAATCCCCGAACCCCGGAAAGAATTGAAACCGCACGCTCCGCGTATTACAGTCATCAAGGTGCCTGTTGATAAGATTGGTGCCATCATCGGTCCGGGCGGCAAAAACATTCGCAGTCTGCAGGAAGAAACCGGCACGAAGATCGATATCGATGACGACGGAACGGTGTATATCGCTGCCGTGGATGGAACAGGTGAGGCAATCGCCCGCGAACGGATCGAAGGCCTGACAGAAACCCCTGAGATTGGTCGTATCTATACCGGCAAAGTTGTGCGTATAGCTGATTTCGGCGCGTTCGTACAAATTTTGCCCGGTGTGGATGGCATGGTGCATATCAGCCAGCTCGATACCGAACGGGTGAACAAGGTCGAAGATATCGTGCAGATGGGCGATGAATTGACCGTCATGGTTACCGGCATCGATCCACAGGGCAAGATTCGCCTTTCCCGCCAGGCTGTACTGGAAGGCTGGACGGTTGAAGAAGCCGCCGAACACGACCGCAAAGGCCGACCGAACGGCGACCGCGGTGGAGATCGCGGTGGCCGCTCTGGCGGGCGCGGTTCCTACGGTGGACGCTCCGGCGGAGACCGGGACCGCGGAAGATCTCACCGCTAGAATTTTGGATAGATATTTTCAGGCAGACCTGTGATGGTCTGCCTGATCGTTTAATCCGGTATTTCTGGCGAGTTCAGTTTCAAAGATGATTCCGGTGTCAGGAGAAAGACGGCCAACCAGATGATATAAAGCAGGAACAGGCCGTAATAAGCGGCATCCAGCCAGATGTGAAACAGGCTGAGGAAGAAGAAAAACCAGGAACTGGCTACTAGTAAAAGCCACAGGATAATTGACCTTCCCGGGCTGCGTTTCCAATCCTGAAAGAGAAACAGGATGAACGGGAAGAGAAAGATCATCTGCTCATACGATACACCGGTGGGATGAAAGATATAGACGATAAAAGCGCCGAGTGCCAGAAGCCGCAGCGTTGAAAAATCACCCTTCCACCAGCGATAGAAATACCACAACAATACTCCGGCAGCCAGAAATACTACGGTGATGTAGCTCGTGGTTCCGCCGTCTGGGAAGAGCAGGTTGAGAAGCGGTGTTATGGGCATCCTGCTGCCTGTGTAACTCGGGTAACGACGGATCATTTCCAGCCATTGTGTGATCCAATTCGGGGTGATTAAAAAACTTACCAGCAGGAAACCTGTCACACCCAGTAGAAAACTGATTACGAAATCCCAGAATCTGCGCTTTATGGCAAACAACATGAAGAACAGGATGAAAAATCCTGAGAATTGCGGCTTTACGGTTGCCCAGGCCAGCAACACTCCTAATATAGTGGATTTCAGACGGTTTTCTCTTTTCAGGCGGGGTAGACGCGCGGCTGTAATCAAAAGGATACTGATAACCGGCATGTTCAGGTTTCCCAACAACACACCGAAGAAGAAGGGAAAACTCAGAAAGATGGTGGCGGGAATCCAGCGGGGTATATCGATAAAACAGAACAGCAATATGGAGTGTAAGGTCAATAAAATGAATGCCGTCCATGCGGCCTGCGCCCAGGGAAATGGTAGTCCGGAAAGCGGCAGAACGGGGATCAATCCATACGGGGGATAGACGAAGCGGAGTTGATCTTCTGATGGTTGGGCTTCATGTTTAAGGATAGCCATCTGGCTGAGGCGGCCGACCGACTCGTCATACGGAGACAGATGATTAACCATTACATTGCGTCCGGCGGTGTAATAGATGTAAAAATCCGTCCCCAGGGTATTGTCACGGGTTAAATAGAATATGCCTGTGGTAAGTAATAAAAAGACCAGAACATTAATCAGGATTATCGGCACCCACCTTTTGAGGGCACCCTGATCATGGGAGATTTCAGTCATGATCGATCGGATGATCCGGTTTCAATGCGGAGAGCGCTGCTCTGGCGCTGACGATCTGCGGTTCCTGCCATCCCTCTTCAGAGACCATCCGTTTCAAATGGCGGATGACTTCCTGCTGGCTGGAGGTGTCCAGTGTATCAAACATATGCCTGATGCGCGCCGGCCGCCGGCTGAGGATCTCTCCCCAGATTTTTTCGAGGTATTCGGATTCCATGTGAGAAATTCCACCTGTGACAATGTGATTTCAGAACGAACCACCGGCCGGGAACAATTTGAAGAATGTCTCGACAATCTGCGGATCAAATTGTATCTCTTTATTGTCTTCGATATATTTCTTTACTTCTTCAGGTTTCCAGGCTTTCCGGTATGGCCGGTCATTAGAAAGCGCGTCCCACACATCCACCACTGCGAAGATACGGGCGGATAGTGGAATATCCTCCCCTTTCAATCCGTGCGGATACCCTGAGCCGTTCCAACGTTCATGATGATAATATGGGATCTCATAGGCATTTTTCAGGAAAGGTATTTCTTTCAAAAGTTGGTAGGCAAAGATCGGATGTTTGCGCATCAATACCCATTCTTCTTCGGTCAATGTGCCCGGTTTCAAGAGTATTCCATCCGGCACGCCCATCTTGCCGATATCGTGAAGAAAGGCGCCGTTTCTGAAGTTTTCCAGGTCTTCACCTTTATATCCATATTCAACCGCCATTTTGACGGCCATCTCGACGACCCGGTCGCTGTGTCCTTTTGTCTCTTCATC
>JAAZMZ010000095.1 GCA_012798535.1 Leptolinea sp. | reverse complement strand
TATGGTAGATCTTCGATGGTTCCTTCAAGACGGTTTGCCTTCTCTGACATGATAAATGGTAGTCGCGTCTTTCTGGTATATCTTATCCCAGAGATCACCTTCAAGGTCCTTGAATTTGGACAATCCATCACCGGGATAATACAGGTATTCCAACTGGCCAACAATCACATAGCGAACATTATACTTTTGTAAAAATGCCTGCGCGTCATCGCGGTCTGTTGTCTCATAGAAATTCTTGATTTCCTCGACTCTGTCTGTCACCGCCGTGGAAGGAACGATGGCCCGCTGCTGTCGCTGGTGCCAGTTCCAGCCGACGACACCGGGTAGACCGGTGTATATCGTGTACCGGCTTCCCCAGCGGTATTCGACAGTGTTTGCTTCCACAATGACCGGCGATCCTTTTATATTCTGTTGCATCCACTGGATGGCTTCATAATCCTGATTCAAATCGATGATCACACCGTTGTCATCATAGGTGGAAGATGTCATATATGCCGCACCGTCCAGCGTATGCGGGGCGATCGGGCTGATGCGATCGCGAATCTTGTCTGCTCCAGCCAGGAAGGGGAATAATGCCGCACAAAACACCAGAATGGATACACCCACCTGCCAGGTTGTGTTAAGCCAGGCCGGCCATTCGATCCGCCGGGGAAAAACCTGGATAAAGGCAAACGCCGCACTGATGGATAGAAGTGTCCAGACCTGCAGGTAGAATTTGAAAACCGTATTCATCCGGCCGATATCCCCGACCAGAACGATGATCTCCACTGCCAGCGTAAGCACCAGCCCTGTACCAATAAGGAACAAGACAAATCGCTTTACCGTTGGCAATTTTGAGTTAAACAATAACAGACCGGCCCAGACTGCCAGAGGAAAGGCCATCCAGGCAATGCCGATTCCGGCAATCACAAGAATTATCGGGATCAATGCGAGAGTGACCGCTGTTCCGATCAGCAGGCTGCGATACGGCTTCAACCTGTTCAACGCAGAAACCGGCGTTGTCGCCATCCAGTCATATGTCTCCTGGACCAGCCACGAGACGATCAAAACAAGGAATACACCCCAGTGAGTGAAGTAACTCCAGGAAGGTGTCCGGGTTCCCGACCACAGGTCTATCGAGTTGTAACCCTGCCCATACCAGATAGAAAATGGATAATACAACAGGAACGTCAGCCCGATAAATCCGGCAAGAACGATCAACATCCCGATCCATTTACGCTGCCAGTCAAGCAGTCTGGAACTGGTGATCAATCCCTGGTTTCTGCTTGTGCATCCGGAATAAAGGATACCGAGCGAACCGATCACCAGATAGGTCGGAAGATCCCACATATTGGTCGGGCGCAACGCGCCTACGACCAATCCACCTATAAAGACGCAGATGCCCAGCTGAATCCACCCGTTGATCTTCTCGCCGTTGACTTTCCACCGTCCGCCGCGCAGCACCAAAGCCAGCGTCCACGCCAGGGCTGCCAGTGTCAAAGGCAATGCGATCATATGTGCGTGAAGATCAGCATACAGAAAAGTAAAGAATGGAAACTCCGTGATTGCCTCTCCCGGGATTGCCCGGCTGGGAATCCAGTACCATTCTCCAACAGGATAGGGAAATAGTGATCCCTGCAGCATTTTAATAAAACCCTGGGCAGACCAGATAAATCGGTCCAGGTATGTGGAGTTTTCCATGCTTCCGGTAGGTGAACCGAGGCGGATGAATCCATGCCAGATCATGCGGATAGTGCCCAGATTCCCCAGGATCAATAACAGCAAAGTGGTACCAATCCCGCCCAGTACGGCCACCGGATTGTATTTCGCGGATACCGGTTTCTTTTCCACTGCTTTCACCGGTTGAATGACCTGCATACCCTCCACCCGTTCGGACTCATACTCATCATCCGAAATATCAGATGGAAGGACAACACTTGGATCTTCGGAAACCAGCCTGGTGCGAAGGATCCTACGTTTCAGGTTCTCCACCATCTCCTGCATAAATGGATTCTGGATCGCATCCACAAGGGTATAACCAATGGAGAAGGCCGCAGTTCCCACCAGGCTGAACAATGTGGGCAGAATGAGGTTATAGGCTACGGAAGGTGTGATTCCCAGTAGTTTTACCGGTGTGCCGACAAAAACGAATCCGTAGTAGTAGTAATTGATATAGCCGCCGGCATACCAGGGATCATACGGCGGGAAGCTCGTGCTTTTCAAAACTGCGTTAAGGTATGAAAAGTCCATGGGCTTTTCGCCACCCTTGTAAGGGTGCCACAAATCAGGGTTTCCCAGTCGTATGCCAAGATACATCAGGAAAAGAGCCAGGCTTACGGCTTCTATGACCAGGAATAGTTTTTTCAGGTCGCGGAAATCTTCGCGGATCGCTTCTTTTTGATAGCTGTAGAGAATGATCGAAATACACAGCATCGTTAAAAAGACTGCCAGAATGGTCAAGCGGCTGTATTCGATCCCGACAGAACCTGCCAGCCATGAGAAGTAGGCCAGCAAGGCGAGTCCAACAATCTTCGATATTCCGTAGCCGTGATCGGATAATCCGCGGGTGGCTATCCTCACGATCGGGTAAGCCAGCCAGCCAAGCAAAGTGATGAACAGATACCAGACCACCGCCCCGGCAGCCGGGTATTGATTCAATATGGACCGCGGATTGAACAGATCTATCCACGTTCCACCCGCCTGCTGTGCTGCCAGTCGGTCTGCCGGAAGCATCAGGTTCCCCTGATAGCCGCTGGCTTTACGAGGCGTAAGATGGATCACATTGGAGAGATCGACAGCCCGGAGCAGCTTTGATACAGCCTGGATATCGAAATTATCCTGTTTTTTGAAGATCATCACCTTGGGATGATCATAGACAGTGAATGCCTCTTCGGCGAACTGTGTGTTGATCCGGAAATTCCCGATATTCGGGTCACTCTGGATCACATTCACAAGCTTAAATCCCAGTTTCCCGGTGAACATTCCGGGTTCCGCTACCCGGTAGCACCACACAATATCCTTATCGACCGGACACCCCAGCAGATTCCTGTAGAATTCCGCGGTCAACGGGTATCGTTCGGGTACCCGCGGTGTGGTGCCCCACTGGCGGTTGGATGTCATGAAAATAAAATCCGCCTGCTGCAGTGTGCCCAGGAATTTGACCAGTTTTTCCGGATTGTCATCCCAGTACATTTCAAAATTTAAATCTGTGCGGTATGGACCGCTGGTGTAATCGAATGGTGAGATGTTATTCATTCCCAGAGGCAGGGGATCATCCCAGGAAGATTCAAGCGCCGGTTTATTTCCATATAGCGCCAGATTGGTTCCATTGCCAGCGGTGATTATGACCGTGTAATTCTTCCCTTTTTCCACTACCACCGGTGGTTCGAACTTCGCCACGGCCGATTGAAGGGAGCCAGGGTTATCCGCTGGAAATTGAACAGACACGTCTGAAGTTCCCAATACTTCTTCTCCACCGGGGGTCGTGGAAAGAACCAGTTGAAGCTTTTGCTGACCGGAAGTCTCGGTTAAATTCTTGATCTTCGGCAGGCTTATCTCAGAAATCTTGCCTGAAGCCGAAGCGACGAACTGAATGGAATATGGCCGATCTATACTAATCCCATCCACAAGATCGGAGGTCAGTATTTCACTGATATTCGAGCCGTCCACAAGTCCCAGGCTGACCGGCCCCGAAGCCATAAGGGTGATCCCTTCTTCCAGAAGGGACAGCTTTAATTGATATGTATCTCCCGCCACAATCTGAAGGGGATACGCGAGCATAATGGATACTGGATTGCCTCTTGGATCGCTGGCTGCCGGGAGGTCACTGCTGAGTGTACCGGCCGTCAGTATATTTCCCTTCAAATCACTGATCTCGGCCTGTAAATTTTTGATCTGGGTGGAGCCGGATGTATCTACCAGATGCGCCAGTTTAATGGCAGCCAGCGAACCACTGTCAGTTGCTTTGAATGTGAGATTGACCGGTTCTTCCGAAGAGATGGTCCGGGTTCCACGAAATGCCAGCGGATGGTTGATCACATTCTCGCCATCAACGATCTTCAGATTGATGGCCGATGGAACATTTTGATATATCCATTCACTGGCGGCGATACGGGTCATGGTCCGGTTGTAGATTCGCGTGAAGGCGTAGGCGTAAATCAGCGTACCTACCACAGCCACCGTACCGGTGACAATCGCCGACGCCTTCAACAGCACAGCACGATTCGGCCGGAGGGTGATTTTTCCTTTTTCCCAGAGGGCAAATATCCCCCAGGCAGCAATCACAGCGAACATCGGGTAATCCAGCACCTGGTAACGCATCGCCCGAACCCAGTTTGTCGCCTGCCAGGCAAAATAAATACCCGTCCATCCCCAGAGGAGAATATGCTTTTTCCAATTCGCCGTGATGATCCGCCAGCCCATCAGCAGGAATCCACCAAAGGCCGTCAGACCGAATGGGATTCCCATTCCGAAAAGGAACATATTCTCCGGTGCAAACCAGATCGGCCGGCGCGCCCATTGCAGAGCCGGTGGAAAATCAACATCACCGGCGCTCTGCGCGCTGATCTCTTTCATCGTGGCGATCCATTTTTCACTGGGAATCACATTAAAAAAGCCCGGACCGGTAAAGGCGTATGGTTGGAATATTCGAAAAGTAAGAATACAGATGAATGCGGCAATAACAATATTTCGCAGGTAGGTGGAAATAACGGCCTCCCGACGGTCTTCCGGAAGGGCCAGATATCGGATACCGTAGGCCGCCGGGATTAAAAGAGCCACAAGGCCGGAGTTGATCTTCGAGGCCATGGCAAAACCGACAAATAAACCGAAGAGTACGACATCGCCGATACCATCCCAACCGTGTATGGTCGATAACCATTTCCCAATTCGCTGCATGAAGTCTTTATTGCCACCAGATGAGCCTTCCGATTCAAGTCCTATCCAGGCAGGTATAGCCGCTTTCTCTTTATATGTAAGGATGCGGATGGCGAAGTAGACCGCGCCGGTGGTAAAGAACGTTGTGAACGTGTCAACCGCGAAATAATGTGAAAGCTGGATCTGCATCACGGAGCCAGCCGTCAACGCGGCCGCGACCAGAGCCATGACCCTTTTCCTGTATAAACGCAGAACGATTAAATAGACAAATAGGATAGTGAGAAGATCGAAAAAACCGGAAAGAGCCCTGCCGACCAGGAATATCTGGTCATAGCCGGTTTGATTTATCAGATCGGCGATCCCGCGAACAATGAACAACGGCAGCGTTCCGTAAACATAAAATCCATAGCCGCGGTTATTGGGATTTAAGCTGGATTTTGCCGTGTCAAAATATTCACCGATATTTTCCACCGGTTGAATTGAGGAAGCCACCATGGTAAGAAAGCGCTCGTCCGGGTGGAGGTGCTGGTTTTCGTCCCAGTTCAATCCGGTGAAACGAAAATAGGCACCGGCGGCCAGTATCAGAACTAATAGAACATCACATAGTAGAAGATCAAATCGGGGTTTACGAGAACTCGATCCTGGTTCATCCATTTTCTGGTTTATAGGGTGCATGTTCATTTTATTTAACCGTGGATTCCAGACGTGAGCCGACGGCCGGAGGGACAAGAAAAACAACAAAGTCCTTGGCTTCAAGCCAGCCTCTAAATCGTGTTTCAAAATAATCAGGGTACATCTGACGTAATTTCATCAAAGAATCGGTGTCCTTTTGATTAATAATGAACAGCTTGGCATTTGGATTGGCCAGGGTTGAATCGAACTTTTCAGGCCACAGCGCGTAGTCCTTTGTGGGATAGCCGGCATTGATACCTACCAGCCGGGTGTCCACCCAGTGGGGATATCCAACTACATAGGCCGAATCTGGATCGCCATATATTTCCACAAAATCCCTGATCACCTGGCCGACCTGTGAAGTATTGCGCGATTCAAAGATATAGTTAGCATTATACGCATCAAATACCAGGTTGAAGTTTTGCACGGCACTGAGCGAGAGAATTATCACACCGACCAGAGCAGTAATTAGACTGCTTTTTATGCCACTGAATTGAATGCGGATGTTATGAAGCAGTGTATCCAATCCCATGGCTGTGATCAGAAAGATCGGAACCATCGCACCGGCCGTGCGATTGAGGCAAGGATTCTCTTCAGGGAATGCCAGTGACACAATGGAAGGCAGCATTAAGAAAGGGATGGAGAACATCATAAAGGGAATTCGCCAGTCTTTTTGCTCCTTATACCGAAGAAAGCAGACGAGAAGACCCAGGAAGAACAGAGCGCCCCCAACCACATCCAACGCTGGACGATTCGGTACGGAATGCACCCAGATACTTCCATTCTTATAAAATGGCATGACAATCGCCCGCCAGAGATTACTCAAAAATATCTGCCAGGCAGGTCCGGGCAACGGCTGCTCAATGGATCCGATCCTCGTCAATGTGCGATACGAGAACATTTCCGGCTGATCGAGCATATAGCGCAGCAGGGGAAGAAACAGAATCAATGCTGCCAGTCCAATTATGAACAGGGCGTTCCCGGCAAAAACCTGCCTTTGCGTTTGCTTGAAATGAACCAGATATAACACCAGACCGATGACGAGTAAAACCGGCACCACACGATACGGACTGTACCCCTGTAATCCGATCCCCACAAAGATACCGGCCAGCATCAAATCTAGATAACTTTTCCGGCGGATCCCTTTAAAAAAATGATAAAGTGCTGGAGCCAGGAAAGCCGGGTACAGAATGAATCTCAACCCGATGCGGGAAATCACATTTGGCCAGTAACTAATTCCGCTCAAAAGAAAAGCAAACAGACCTACCCATTTATTGCCTACCTCTTTCCCCAGGAAATACATATACACAGCCATGAATATCCCCATCATCGTTGTACCGATCTTCAAAGTCGTAAAGGATATTCCGGTTTTGAAAAATAAAGCCACGGCGGCGGAAAGATACATCTGAAAAGCCTCGCGGCCGGTATTTCGTATAAAAAAGATGGAGTATTTCCCACCCAGCACATCGTTTACGTCCAACAGTTTCTCCGCGTGATCGCTGATCATTTCAAGGGGAACCTGTTCAAGTCGGTAGAAGTGGAAAAATAGCACAAGGGCTAAGCTCAACACCCAGACGATCGACCAGGGAGACAGATGAATCCGAAAATCCGTACGGGAAATACCTTCCAGGATTCGATGGATATCTCTTCTTATGCGATTCCATTTTAGACCGGGGATGAAAGCCAGAATCAGGCAGAGAATTGAGACAGCCCAGAGAGAAAGATTTATGGGGGTAAACCGGTTTCTTGTAAATAAGATTGTCGCGGCGATACCCACACAGAGAGAAACGGTCAAAAACCAGGGACGGATTACCTGTCCTTCTCCATCTTCATCTTTGCAGGTGTACAGGTTTGTCTCAAAATTGCCCCGCAACCAGTTCAAAATTACCAGCCCTGCCGCGCCTCCCCAGATGATTAACGCCAGGGAGATGATTGGATAAGGTGGTTCCAGCAGTTTCTGCCCGGCCAGCAGGGTCAGCAAAATTATGATGAGCAGCCAGATGAAATTGTGACCTCTCGATTTTTGCACTCTGGATTCGGGTTTGATCACTGGCGCAATTTCCTCTGATGGTGGAAGCTCAACATCAGGGATCTGGATGACCGGATTTTTCCTTGGGAACAGTCTGCCTTTTAAGTAATCGAGAACGCTGGGTTCCGGTTTCTCAGGTAACGTCATTTCCGTCTCCGTAATATAAGTGAGAATTTTACCCCACACAAAAGCGAAAACAACGTGTCAGGTGTTATTTCTTCTTTAAAATATAAAATGAATAGACACCTTCAGGTTGTTCGTGAACCTCATCATAAACCGGTTTGACAATTTTCTCTGCCAGACAAAAATTCCATCTCGCCTGAAGAACATTCCATTTTCGGGTGAGAAAATGCAGAATGAGTGATGGAAGTCCAAAATAGTGTCCCCACTCAAGAATATGCAGCGCGTATGGTGAAAAATAGTGCCACCAGCGGACTACTTCAAATCCTGAAGCGTTCAACCGGCGTTCCCAATCTGTTGGGTTATCACAATGGATATGCCGGCATACCCTGTTGAAAAATCGCCGGTACAGGTTACCCAGAAATTTCAGGTTAATCCGATCAAAGAAATTCGAAATCGAGAGATTCGAAAGGAATTTATGATTGGGTACACAAAATATGAATGTGGCTCCCGGTTGCAGCACCCGGGCCATTTCCTTCAATGTCGTATCAAGGTCGGGAATATGCTCGAGAACAGAATTGCTTATAGCACTGGCAAAGTAATTATCAGGAAAAGGCAGAGTGTATCCACTGCCCTGAACGACCAGATCATATCCCCCGTTCTTCTGAGCCAGACGGACAGGTCCGGTCCAGGGATCAATCCCCACGTCCACCTTCTCATCCATGGCGATGGTGACAAAATGTCCATCCCCACAACCTAGGTCCAGAATGGGATGTTGAAGCTCAAAGTTTTGATACTGTCTTGCCTCGACAGCCCGCAGAATCGCGCGGAAATATGGCAGGTCTTTCAGATGTAACCAGAGAAAATCTCTGGTATTTTTTTTATCATTATTTATCATGGCGTTCCAACTCACTGGCAATCTCGGTATAAAGGTCTTCATAGAAAGCCGCGATACGATCCGGGTCATACTCGCGGCGGATATTTTCAAGATCGGGTTGCATCTCTTTTCGATGGTCGAGAACTTCCAGAATAGCCTTTGACAGGCTACCGGCATCGCCAATCTCAGCAATGCGTCCCATAGCGTGACGCAATACAGGCTGGCGTACTCCGGGTAAATTGGATGCCACACAGGGAACACCATTCATCATCGCTTCGATTTGCACCAGTCCAAATGCCTCAGTGGAGTTCAGGCTGGGCAGAACCAGCAGATCGATATTCCGGTAAAAATTAACCATATCCAGTGGATTAAGTTCGCCGACAAATTCCCAGACGCCGCCGTCAATATATTGCCTGATCCTTCGCGAAAGTCGTCGGGCATACGCTTCTTCACCCACAATTCCTTCATACGGCCCGGCAAACAACACCCGCGCGCGGGGGTATTTTTCTAAAACGGCAGGCAGGGCTTCAAGCAGCACCTCGACGCCTTTTTCTGTAGCAAAGCGCGCAGCCATTCCAATAACAGGAGATCGACTGTCAGGGTTGTGAGCCTGCCCAAAAGTGCGAATGGCATCATCAGTGGTTTCAGGTAATGTCACAGGTGGTGAGATTACCCGGATTTTCTTTAAATAACCAGAAAGATACGGGGAATGCTCCGCGTAATCCTGAGTATAGGTAACGATCCGGTGTGTCAAACGCGCGGCCAGATCATTCATCAGCAGCACGCTTTGATTCGCCGTCCAGGACATGAATCCAGGCGGCATATGCAGATCGCAATGATAGGTAACGACCGTAGGTTTACGCAATAATCTGCCGCGTAGCGCGATTCCGGCCGCGTCGAATTGTGGAAGATGCAGTTGAATCCAATCGGCTTCTGCTACCAACCGGCTGGCCGTTGGTCCAAACGCCGGCATGATGACCCCCTTGCTAACGCGCATCAACACCGGCACTCTTATGATGCGTACCTTGTCAACCACTTCCTCATACGGGATATCTTTTCGATAATGCGAAGTTAAAACGGTAACCGCATGTCCACGATCAGCCAGAGCTCTAGCGATCCGTTCGGCATATATGGTCAATCCGCTGGTATGTGGGCGGTAATATGTCAACCCGATGAGAATTCGCATGTAATACAGACTTCTTTACTGGAATAAGTGGATGTTTGTGGCTACCCAATCATATAATCGTTCGATCCCATCATCCACGCCGATCTTTGGACTCCATTCCAGTTCATGTTGAGCCTTGCGAATATCCGAGACATAGATACGCTGATCTCCGGGACGCCAGTCAGCGCTTGCAACATTCATGGAACGACCGGTTAATTTTTCTAGTCTTGGTGAGAATTCCTTCCAGACCGATAGCATATTCTTCGGACCACCCCCCAGGTTGTAGACCTGCCCGGAAGTGGTTTTGATTTTTGAAATCGCCAGATCATAAGCATCCAGCAGATCATCGATGAATAACACATCTCGAACCTGCTTACCATCGCCATAGATGGTCATCTTACGTCCGGCTACCGCGGCAATCACGAACCAGGCCACCCACCCCTGATCTTCAACACCGAACTGCCGTATGCCGTAGATACAGCTCTGGCGGAAAACAATACTCTTCAATCCGTAAATTCTTGCGTAATCGCGCACATACTGGTCACCGCAGCCTTTTGAGCAGCCGTACGGTGAATGAAAATCCAGGGGCATCTCTTCAGAAATACCCTGCGGGTATTCCACATATTCATAACGTGTAGCAGTCTCCCGTACCTTCACTGTTTCCATTCCACCGTAGACTTTGTTGGTGGAGGCGTAGATAAATACCGGTTTCTTTCGGGAATTTCTTGCCGCTTCCAGGGCATTAAAGGTGCCCAGTGCGTTGATCTCGAAGTCTTCGCGTGGATGCGTAACCGATGTGGTCACAGCCACCTGAGCCGCCAGATGTACGAACACATCGGCTTCGTTGGCCAGTGAGTTCAACTGCTCGGGTTTACGAATATCTTCAATGATCAGTTGAAAGGCGTCGCGACCGTATACCTCTCTCAACCATTCAATATTCTTCTTTGAACCATTTCGAGAGAGGTTGTCATAAATGATCACTTTTTCGCCCCGCTGTAATAATCGCGAGACGTAATTTGAACCTATAAATCCTGCACCACCGGTGATTAAAAAGGTCTTCACAGTAACTATCTCCGAATATCACTCCACATCAGGTGAAGATGGAATCTCTTTTTGTGATTGGGCCGCTTTGAATATTGATCCCAGAGATCGGCCTGTTTTTATCAAACCTATCATACCAAGAATACCGGTTACTGCGAATTGGATGAAATGCATGACCACGGCATATGCCAGAGCGATTGTTGCATCCACTCCAACCAGAGACAGTGCTGCTACCAGTGAGGCTTCGAAAACGCCGAGAGCCGCTGGAGCGGAAGGAATGGCAATTCCCATGGCCAGAATGGAATCAATCAAAACTCCCCACCAAATCGGCGCCGAGGGATTTATGGAGAGGATCACCACATAATAATTGATCACGCCGATGATCCATGATACGCTGATCCAGAAAACCGCGGCAAGGAACATCTGTGGCCGGGTTAATGCTCCCAAACCTTCAAGCAGATTATCCAGATAGGGAATGATGAACCTCTTCACCACCGGATAACGTCCCGGGCCATTCAGAACCCAGGTATGCACCCGGTTGGTATTCCGGGCAATCAAGAAGAGCGCAGAAATCCCCAGGATCACAAGTATCAGGGTGGTAATTGCCACCGGTTTGGCCCAGCTCAATCCCAATGCCAGAGGTAACGAACTTAATAGCAGCAGGGCGGCAAAAGCCAGGTCAAAAGCCCGTTCAATAATGATCGTCGAAAGAACATGGAACGTGCCCAATTGTGTGGATTGTCCGATCAGAATCGCCCGCCCGATCTCACCGGCCCGAAACGGGAAGAGATTATTCAGCAGATACCCCACGCCGATGCCAAAAAAGGTCTGCCCGATGGATGGCTTTCGATCCAGGAGGATACGCCAGGCAATTCCACGCACAAGGCAGAATAAAACGGTCAGCACAACGGCCGCAACAATAAAAATGGGATTGATCGCCGAGAATGCGCTCTGCAAATCATTCATGTTGGCCAGATTAAAAACAAGGTAAAGCGCCACCAGGCTGATCAAGACACCGGGCAGCCAGCGCTTTGCTTTATTCCAGAGATTGTTCTTTTCCTGCGTCATTCTTCCTCCAATTGCAGCACAGCCATGAAGGCCGCTTGAGGAATCTCTACATTGCCAATCATCTTCATGCGCTTCTTGCCCTTTTTTTGTTTTTCCAGCAATTTTTTCTTTCGGGTGATATCCCCGCCGTAGCACTTGGCCAGCACGTCCTTTCGAACGGCTTTGATATTGGCTCTTGAAATGACCCTTCCTGAGGAAGCGGCTTGAACGGGGACATCGAATTGCTGGCGTGGAATGATCTCTTTTAATTTGGTCACCAGGCTTTGTCCGCGGTGATAGGCTTCATCTTTATGCACAATGCTGGCCAGTGCATCCACCGGATCCATATTCACGAGTACTTCCAGCTTCACCAGGCTGCCCGGACGGTAGTCGGCGAACTGGTAATCCATAGAGGCGTATCCACGGGTCCTTGACTTCAGTTCATCAAAGAAATTGACGATGATCTCTGACAACGGGATTTCAAAGGTCAACTGTACCCGATTCGGAGCTGGGTAATCCTGTTCTTTGAAGACTCCCCGTCTTTTCGTGACCAACTCCATGACGGGGCCGTAGTATTCTGTTGGGCTGAATATTTCCAGTTTCATCCAGGGTTCGCGAATCTCTTCGATCAAACCTTCATCCGGCAGTTGCACCGGGGAGTCGATGACCTTTACCGTACCATCATGCAAATGAACTTCATATTCCACGGAAGGCGCAGTGACGATAATATCCAGGTCATATTCACGTTCCAAACGCTCCTGAATGATCTCCATATGAAATAGGCCAAGAAAACCGCAGCGAAAACCAAAATTAAGAGCTTGGCTGGTTTCCGGTTCATAGATCAGTGAAGCATCATTCAATTGGAGCTTTTCCAGAGCATCCTTCAATTCGGGATAATCCTCACCCTCCACCGGATAAATGCCGGCGAAAACCATGGGTTTGGGATGCCTGTACCCGGCCAGAGCGGAATCCGCCGGATTTGCCGATAGTGTGATCGTATCGCCCACCCGGCATTCAGAAACCGATTTCAATCCCGTGGCAATATAGCCAACATCTCCGGCTTCAAGGGCATCGATCGCTTTCATGGTGGGAACAAAAATCCCGACTTCCACCGGCTTGTAATTCGCCAGATGCGCCATCAGATGAAGTTCGTCGCGGGCGGTGATCTTTCCTTCGAAAACACGCACGTAGGCGATGACCCCTTTGTAACTGTCGTAGTGTGAATCGAAGATCAAAGCGCGGGTTTTCGCATTCGAATCGCCCCGGGGATGAGGAATCTCATTAACTATGATCTCTAATACCTGATCGACATTTGTTCCGTCTTTGGCAGAAATTCGGGGAATTCTTTCAGCCGGGAACCCCAGCAGGTTGCTCAGATCCTGCGCGATTTCATCCGGCCGGGCAGAAGGCAGGTCGATCTTATTGATGACCGGGATGATAACCAGATTTGAATCCAGCGCCAGGTAGAGATTCGCCAGCGTCTGAGCTTCAATACCTTGAGTGGCATCCACCACCAGCAAAGCGCCTTCACAGGCTGCCAGGGCGCGGCTGACTTCATAACTGAAATCCACGTGCCCGGGGGTATCGATCAGATTCAACTCGTATTGCAGACCGTCTGCGGCTGTATACATCATCCGCACGGCAGATGCCTTTATGGTCACACCTTTTTCGCGTTCCAGATCCATACTATCCAGAATCTGCGCGGTCATATCCCGTTCGGATATCGTCCCTGTCAATTGAAGGAGTCTGTCGGCCAGGGTGGATTTTCCATGGTCAATATGTGCGATAATGCAAAAATTGCGAATACGCTCGATCATAAACGCCGTTAGTATACCGCGAAAAACCGGCCGTCCTCATGGAACAGCCGGTTTGTGTCGTTTGCGATCCAGTGTCAGGCAGACGCGCCTTGCATCACATGTATTTCACTCACCCGCTTGAAATGATAGCCATAGACGGTGAACGTGATGGCAAGAGGAAGTTGCTTTGGCTCATGAATAAGAGTCCAGAAAATCAGATTCCAGTAATACCCGCGTTCAGAACTCAAAATTCCAATTCTCCAGATTGTACGGAACAGCGCGAGGACTTCCTGGAATTCAAGATGTACGGTGGATTTCACCGGTTTGTAGTTTGAGAGGAAAGTCTTGACTCTCTGATAAAAACCATCCGCGGAATAGATCGTCCGCAAAATGTTCTCATACCCTTCTCGCAACTCATGCATATCCATCTTTGGGATGATATTCGTTGTGCCGTCCGCATTGTCACCCGACATTTCCTCGTTGAGCCGACCTTCAGCTTTTAATCGGGCATACAACGGCGTCCCAAATGGCGCCTGCAGCAGCCCCACCATGGCCGTAACAATTCCGCTGTTTTGGATAAAATCTATTTGCCTTTGGAAAATTGAGGACGTATCAGAATCGAATCCCACAATGAATCCACCCATCACCTGCAGTCCGTTGTGCTGAAGGCGTTTGACGCTGTCTAGTAGACTGCGGCCTTTATTCTGATTCTTGTGACATTCTGTCAGGCTGGATTCATCCGGAGTTTCAATTCCCACAAAGACCGAAATGAAGCCCGCCCTGGTCATCAGATCCATTAATTCAGGATCATCGGCCAGATTGATGGACGCTTCGGTGATGAAATTTGTTCCACTCTTGTCTTTTCGCCACTCAATCAACGCTGGAAGGATCTCTTCCTTCAATGCTTTCTTATTGCCAATGAAGTTATCATCCACAAAGAAAACATTTCTTCGCCAGCCTAGATTGTACAGTTTATCCAGTTCCGCAATGATCTGTTGTGCAGATTTCAGACGGGGTGTATGCCCCAGCATGGCAGTGATGTTACAGAACTCACAGGCAAAGGGGCAGCCGCGCGAGAATTGAATGCACATGGAATCATAACGCTTCATCTCGATCAATTCCCACATGGGAACAGGTGATTGTGTGATATCCGCAAATTCTGTTGTTGTGTAGGCTTTCTGCAATGTTCCCGATTTCAGGTCTTTCAGAAATTGTGGATATGTGATCTCACCTTCGTTTAAAACAAAATGATCGATCTCGGGGAAATCCTGCCATTCACCAGTGAAAAGCGGTCCACCGGCAACAATGGTCTTCCCGGCGGCCTTTATCCGCCTGGCCACTGCATGCGTAGAATCTCTTTGGATGATCATCGCGCTGATAAACACAATATCCGCCCATTGAATATCTTTGTCGCTCAACGGTCGGACATTCATATCGACCAGGCGCTTTTCCCATTCGGCAGGAGAAAGTGCGGCTATCGTTACCAGACCCAGGGGTGGATTGGATGAATTTTTACGTACAAATTGAAGAGCATGTTTAAAACTCCAAAAAGTATCTGGAAATTCTGGATAGACCAACAGTACTTTCATATTCGATATCTCCTATTGCTTCGATGCAAATTTCTTATTCGAATTACCACCTAAACATAATCCAATTCATCTTTTTAACCAGACACCAAAAGTCATACTCCATTTCCTATTGCGCTCTGTGACTGTTGAAAAAAGATGTGCCTGCGGTTGATTGCCGGTAACAGCACGGATGCTATAATCCCATTTGTGGAACCGACAAATAGGCAGATCATACAGACAGGATCGAGCATAAACCTGGCTTTTGCCATCGTGGTAATGGCCTCATATCTATCGATCTTTTCATCCTACCAACCCGAGTCCATGCAAGTACTGGTCTGGCTGACATTGATCGGTATTGCCTATATCAGTGTAGGTGTCTACGGTTTTTCCTACGTTGCCCACCAACCCACCCGTTCGACAATCATCGCCTATTTCATCTGCCAGATGACGCTGGGGGCGATCATCGTCTACCTGAGTCGCGGACATGGGTTGACACTTTTGATACTGTTGCCTCTGGCCGGGCAAAGTGTATTGTTACTTTGTAATTATTGGATGTATGTTTCAGCGTTGCTTTCGGCCGTGGTTTACGTTGTTGCTATTCAAGGCTATACGCAAAACTGGAACGAAGCACTTTCCAATCTTCCCCTCTATGCGGCCGGTGTGTTCTTCATTATGATCTTCACCCAGGTGGCCGTTGGTGAAGAACAGGCCCGGCATGAAGTCAATCGGTTGATCGGTGACCTTGAAGCAGCCAACGCCCGGTTACGGGAATTCGCCACGCAGGTAGAAGATCTGACCATTACAAAAGAACGTAACCGTATGGCACGCGAGATCCATGATGGATTGGGGCACTATCTGACCACTATCAATATGCAAATTCAGGCGGCATCGGCTGTGATGGAACGAGATCCTTCAACCGCTCGATCGATGCTTGAGAAAGCCCAAAACCTCAGTCAGGAAGCCTTACAGGAAGTTCGCCGATCGGTGAACACATTACGCTCATCGGTTGAAGAGAGCCTTCCTCTGAAAAACCGCATCGACAGATTACTGCAGGATGGATCCGATCCTGGATTGAAGACCACTTTTACAATTGCGGGTTGCTACAGGGAGTTAGACAGCCAGAAATCCGTTACCCTCTTCAGAGCAGCCCAGGAAGCTTTCAGCAATACTCGCAAACATGCCTCTGCCACATTCTTTTCGGTTCATATTGATTACACTGATCCTCAAGTCGTAAATATGACCATCCAGGACGATGGACGGGGTACCGAAAAAATCGAGGGCGGATTTGGATTGATCGGCCTCCGCGAGCGCTTGAATCTGGTAAACGGCAATTGTGAAATCTTTACGTCGAAAGGAGAAGGGTTCACCCTTCAAATAAGTGTTCCGGGATGAAACAACCAATCCGTATCCTTCTGGTCGATGACCAGGCGCTTTTCAGAGAAGGACTGCGTATCTTGCTCACCGCACAGCCGGATTTCGAAGTGGTGGCAGAGGCTTCCAACGGTGAAGAGGCTCTGCGTCAGGCGGCTGTTCACCGGCCTGATGTAGTCCTGATGGATTTGCGTATGCCTGTGTTGGATGGTGTATCAGCCACCCGGCGTTTGCACGAGCTATATCCCTCGACACACGTTATCGCCCTGACCACATTTGACGAGGATGAATTCATATTTGAGGGATTGCGCGCCGGCGCCTATGGATATTTGTTGAAGGATGTTCCCTCACAGAAGCTGTACGAAGCCATCTACGCCGCGAATCGAGGAGAATATTTCCTGATGCCGTCAGTCACAGCGCGGGTGATGGCCGAGTTTTCCCGCCTGCCGCGCAGCCAGCCAGTACAGGTTCCACCCAACCAATCCCCTCTTTCAGAACGGGAAAAGCAGATTATAAAAATGGTTGCACTCGGAGCCAGCAATAAAGAAATTGCCGAGCAACTGGTCATTGCGGAAGGCACAGTGAAAAATCATTTGAGCAATATTTTTGATAAATTGGAAGTTCGCGATCGTATGCAGGCTGTTATACGAAGTAAAGAATTGGGAATAATATAGCCTATGGAATCACAAACTGATCATCCTTCTGTTCAGCAATCACCTGAGAACCACAGGTTCACTCCAACTTTCTTCGGCATTCTCCTTGTGATGGCAGGTTTTTTAATCCTGTTGGATCAATACCTTAAGACGGAATGGCTCAGTCTGACCGTCCTTCCGGCCATTGGCGTGATATTGCTCGCAACCGGCCTGAATTCCCGCCGCATGGCCTGGATCATCCCAGGTCTGGTGATCGGCGGTCTGGGTTTTTCCGTGATGATCCTTTTTGGTGATCTCATCGTCCAATCGAAATTCACGATCCGCCTGGGTTGGGCTTTCTTGGTGGTGACCGGGGGATTCCTTCTCATTCTGTTCTTTTCACTGCTGTACGGTAAACATCATGCCTGGTGGGCATTTTTAGTTGCCTGCATTTTTGCAGGTGTTGCCTATCCCTTTATCACCGACAGGTTATCTGTTTTTGTTTTTCTCGCATCAATCTTTGGGGCAATTGGACTGGCTTTTATCGCCTGGGGTTTTTTCGAACGCCTTCTGGGATTATTGATCCCTGGGTGCCTCTTATCCGGACTGGGCCCCGGATTCTACCTGGGATTTGTCAGTAATTCCATGAATAATGAGCTGGTGCAGGTCGGCTTTTTCATCAGCTGCCTGGGACTGGGATGGATTCTCATTACTCTGACCTCACGGATGATCAATCCAGTTTTTCTCTGGTGGCCGCTCATTCCGGGGGGGATTTTGACCATGGTTGGCTGGGGTCTAACGATGGGAGGCAGTCGCAGCAGTGCTTTCACATTGATCGGCAACACCGGATCAATCAGTTTGATCATCTTCGGTTTGTATTTGATCCTCATGCGCAGAGGGATTCGCAAGTAATCACATCCGGCTCAGCAGATCCTTTTTCTTGTTTTGGAATTCTTCCTGTGTGATGATTCCCTTGATGCGCAGTGCGTCAAGCTCTTCGATCAAATCCGGAATGGTGACCTCCTTGATCACATTCTTGAAAGAAAGCTCCTCCTGGGGATCTCCTCCCAGCCGATTCTTGGCATCTATCATGGCTTTTTTGAATTGAACCGGATCGCCAATAAAACCAAATCGATTCGAACCCAGTTCGCTGGCCGTTAATATTTCGACATCACCGTATCCGAATACCCTGCCCCACAGAGACTGGGTTAACTTCACATCATTCACTTTCTCCAGCGATGAATCGATGACATTTTTGTTGATAATTCCTGAGACCTGGATGACCCGCCGGTTGGTGATAATGAATTGATGATTAGTCCATGCCAGTATTTGACGCAGACTGTCGAACAGCGGAATAATTCCCACCACGGCGGCTGCCCAGAGATTTGAACCTGCCTGCGCGACCAGGATCACCAGGCCGACAGCCAGTAGGAGGAGAAGAATAAGATCAAGGCAGATGCCTTGAAACAGCACAAACCAGTGTTGCCTTGTGGACAGGATGAGTATTTCCCCGGCTGCCAGTAGATTTTGCAAATACTTTGTATCCATTCCATCATCCCTGTTTTAGATAACATCTTCGATCAATTGTGAAAGATCACTCCGGGCACTTCCCGGATACGTAAGATAGGCTAAAAATTCCCGGTTCCCTTTCGGACCTTCCAATGGTGAAAGGATCAGCCCTTTGACACCAAATCCATCTTTCTCCGCGGTCTGCAAGACATCTGTCAAGACACGCCTGTGAATATGAGGGTCGCGGATCACCCCTTTTCCCCGATCCGCTTCCTCACGGCCGGCTTCGAATTGCGGTTTGATCAAAGCTATTACCCGCCCGCCGTTTTCGTGAATCCATCCCCTGATCACCGGGAACAGGATGCGCAGCGAGATAAAGGACACGTCCACGCAAATCAATTGAACATAATTCGGTAGTTCTGAAAGATTTCTGGCATTGGTATGTTCCAGCAAAGTCACGCGTGGGTCATTGCGAAGCTTCCAGTGAAAATCACCGTGCCCGGAATCAACGGAGATCACCGAACCTGCACCATGCTGCAGCAGGCAGTCTGTGAATCCCCCCGTCGAAGCGCCGATATCCGCGCACGCCAGGCCGGTCAAATCGGTCAGTTGAAAAGCCTGAAGAGCTGCCTCCAATTTTTCACCACCCCTGGAGACAAAACGCTGCTTCTCGATCAATTCCAGCTTTGAATCCAGATTGACCATTTGAGATGGTTTTAAGACCATCTGACCATCCACACGCACCGAACCGGCCATTACCAGGCGTTGCGCGAGATTGCGGCTTTCGACTAACCCGATTTCCACAAGACGAAGATCCAAACGGACTTTGCTCACGCTTTTGATTAATGCTCCCTTTCGTTTTATGATAAGATATTTTCTATGTTGCGTGCCATCATAAAAACCATGCGCATTAAACAATGGACAAAGAACGCCATTGTCTTCGCCGCTCTGGTGTTTGACCGTCAACTGACCAATCCGATCGCTTTCGGGCGAACACTGGCGGGATTTATACTCTTCTGTATTCTATCGAGCACTGTCTATATTATCAACGATATTATCGATGTCGAAGCAGACAGAGCACATCCCAGAAAGAAATACCGGCCAATCGCTTCTGGCGCGTTGCCCATTCCTACCGCCATAGCCGTAGATGTTGTCTTGCTTATTTCCACTCTGGCACTTGCGTACTGGCTCTCTCCCACCTTTTTCATCGTCGGAATTTTATATTTCATTCTTAATCTGGCGTACACCATACGCCTTAAACAGATTGTTCTGCTCGATGTTGTGGTCATTTCCCTGGGCTTCGTTCTCAGAGTGGGCGCCGGCGTTACCCTCATCCAGGTCGAACGCTTCTCACCCTGGCTGTATGTTGTCACCTTCATGCTGGCGCTCTATCTGGGTTTTGGCAAGCGTAGATCAGAAATGGCATTGTTGACCGATTCGGCTGCCAGCCACCGAAAAGTGCTTGACGGCTACACCATGCCATTTCTGGACCAGATCATGATGATGATCTCAGGGTTGACGATTATTGCTTACAGCCTGTATACCTTTTCAGCGCCCAATCTACCGACCAATCACACCATGATGCTGACTATCCCCTTTGTTGTCTATGGCCTGCTTCGATATCTATTGCTGACAGAAATCCAGAATGTCAAGATACCTCCGGATGAAGTATTACTGGTCGACCGGCCGCTTCAGATTGCCATCCTGCTCTGGGGATTCAGTGTGTTGACCATTTTCTACATTTTCTAAGAATGACGGAATTATTAACTTCGGCCAGCGCACCGGGAAAAGCCATCCTTCTGGGGGAACACGCCGTAGTTTACGGTAAACCCGCCCTGGCTATTCCCGTTTCCCAGTTGCGAGTGGAAGTATCCATTGAATCTTTCCGTTGCCCGGCGAATGAAATTTGGATCGATTCCCCGGTTATTCGCCTTTATAAGAATGTGAAAGACCTGCCAATAGATAATCCATTGCGCATGGCTGTCGATTTGACCATCGCGGAATGCCAGAATCGTCAGTTCCCCGGGTTGATGATCCGTATTAACTCCGCTCTTCCGATCGGTGGTGGAATGGGGTCCGGCGCGGCTGTCAGCTGCGCGTTGATCCGCGCGCTTTCCGGCTATCTTGACGGGTCATCCTTATCACTGGAGACAATTAACCGGCTGGCTTTCGAAGTGGAGAAGATTCATCATGGGAATCCCTCTGGTGTAGATAATACGGTGATCACATATGAGCAGCCCATTTATTTCCGGCGCGGCGCCCGGATGGAAAAAGTAACGGTAAAAGAACCCATCCATCTTGTGATCGCTGACACAGGGATCAATTCCGCTACCAGCAGTATGGTTGGGGGTGTACGCAAACGGTATGAGCAAAACAAAGAAGGGTATCAGCGTATATTTGATTCAATCGAGACTCTGGTAAACAACGCGCGTAAAGCCATCGAGAGCGGAGATATTAGCCTGCTGGCTGAGATGATGGATGAAAATCACCGACTTCTGCAATCTCTAGAAGTCTCATCTTTTTCGCTGGATCGTCTGGTGAAAACCGCCCGATCATCGGGCGCGCTGGCCGCCAAACTCATCGGTGCGGGAGGTGGCGGGAATATGATCGCACTTTGCACGGCCGATACGACCAGACAGGTCAGTCAGGCGTTGAATTCTATTGGTGCCGTGCGCGTTTTCTCTTTCACTCTGGCCGGAGAAGCATCTGTCACATGAAGGGTAGTAAACTGGTTCTCATCAAACTGGGCGGTGCCGCGATCACCGACAAATCACAACCCCGGACGGCGCTTCCACAAAACATCCAACGGCTGGCGGAAGAAATAGTCCGAGTCTGTAAAACGCATCCGGAGATGCACATTGTACTAGGACATGGATCAGGTAGTTTCGGCCATTATTCCGGGCAGAAATACGGTACGCGGAATGGTGTAAGAACCAGAGAAGACTGGCTTGGTTTTGCCGAAGTCTGGGATGACGCCCGCCAGTTGAATGAACTCGTGCTGCATGCCCTGTTGACCGCCGGCCTTCCAGTGATCGCCTTTCCACCTTCCGCCTGGCTGATCACGGAAAATCGTCGGCCGGCCAATTATCAGATTGACCCGATACGAAAAGCCCTGCGCAATAATCTTATTCCGGTTGTGAACGGGGATGTGATCTTCGACAACCATCTGGGCGGCACCATACTCTCCACGGAAGAGATTTTTTCATTGCTGGCCGATGAACTTTGCCCGGATCAGATCATCCTTACTTCACGCGAACCCGGTATCTGGCAAGATTACCCGGCTTGCACCTGTTTGAAGCAAACCATGACGATATCTGAGTTTAATGCCTCATCCTCCGTGCGCGGTTCAAGCGGTATGGATGTGACCGGTGGCATGGCAAAGAAAGTTGCTCTGATGATGGATATACTTCAAAAACATCCGGCGATAAAGATTACGATTACAAGTGGATTACTTCCGGATTCCATCCAAAAAGCCCTGAGTGACAAACTATCCGGAACCCTGCTAAAGTCAGGATGAGCGAGCAAGAAAGGAGCCGACCATGTTATTCTCCCGAGAGACATTGGAAGAACAGGAAGATCGCAATCTGGCACCCTATGCCATCCGCAGCAAAGATACGCGCGGCCGCCAATTCCCTCAAGAGGAGCCTCCATACCGTACCTGCTTTCAACGGGATCGTGACCGCATTTTACACACCACGGCTTTCAGACGTTTGGAGTATAAAACCCAGGTTTTCTTCAATTTCGAAGGGGATTATTACCGCACCCGTTTGACTCATACACTCGAAGTAACCCAGATTGGTCGAACCATGGCCAGAGCCCTGGGCGCCAATGAAGATCTGGTTGAAGCCATTTGCCTGGCTCATGATCTGGGACATCCACCTTTTGGACATTCCGGAGAATCTACGCTGGCCAGATTGATGAAAGATCACGGTGGTTTTGATCATAACAAGCATTCTCTGCGGATCGTAACCAAACTTGAAAAACGTTATCCGGATTTCGATGGATTGAATCTCTCATGGGAAGTTCTGGAAGGTATCGTGAAACACGAAACAGAATACGATCGTTCGGACGCGGAGGATTTCAATCCTGATCTACGCGGTTCGCTGGAAGCCCAGATTACCAACGCGGCCGATGAAATGGCTTACACAGCGCACGATCTGGATGACGGACTGCGCTCCGGTATGATCAACGAAGATATGCTCTCCGGAATTGAAATCTGGGAAATTCTGCTCAGCACCCTGGGGATTAAGAATGGGCATCTGGACGATCTTACCCGCCATCGTATCATCCGAAAATTGATCGGTATGGAAGTGACCGCGCTTGTCAACCAGACGGCGGAAAATTTGCGTCAGAGCTCAGTTGCCAGTGTCGAAGAGTTGCAGCGGCTTGACCACAATGTGGTTGGCCTGGACGTTGAGATGATCCAGCGGAACCGCCAGTTGAAAGATTTTTTGTACCGAAACCTGTACCGTCATTATCGTGTGGTACGCATGTCGGTGAAAGCCGAGAACATGCTGACCAGCATCTTTAACACATATATTGAGGAACCCTCCGTACTTCCTAACCATATTCAATTATTGATCTCTGAAAGAGGGCTCCATTATGCCGTCTGCGATTATATTGCCGGTATGACGGATCGGTTTGCCGTGGATGAATATCAACGCCTCTTCAACCCTGAGGTTTTACCATAGTAATCTCCTGGAATTAATAAACTCTCATATCTCCCGGTCATGCGGTAAAATACAGACTTCAATGCCTTACAGGAGATATGGTGATGGATGATGTTTCATATTTAACGGCAGATGGATTGGCTCGCCTGAAACAAGAACTTGAACAGTTGAAAGGGCCGCAAAGAGAGGCTCTTTCAGCCCGCCTACGATCGGCAATCCAACAGGGTGACCTCTCTGAAAATGCCGATTACATCAGCGCCAAAGAAGAACAGGGATTCCTGGAAGGCAAAATCCAGGAATTGGAAAGAACGCTTCGCAATGTGGTAATCATTGATGAATCCTCCTCGGGGCGAACCGTCGTTAATATCGGTGCCCACATAACAATTCAAGAAGGTAACTACCCTGCAGAAAAGTATCAGGTTGTTGGGCCAAAAGAAGCTGACCCCAGGAACAATCGCATCTCACACGAATCACCCATTGGAAGAGCCGTGATGGGAAAGGGTGTAGGAGATATGGCCACGGCAGATACTCCCGGGGGTATCATTCAGTTTAAGATCATTGCCATCGAATAATAAAAAAATCCGTGTTCACTGCGAACACGGATTTTTTCATCAAGATAGATTTCAACTCTTTGGCCAGACGGCCAATTCAAGTGTCAGGCGGTCAAAGTAGCTGTTTGTGGGCATCGCTCCACCGCCGTAGCTGGCATCGACAATGCGGGCTTCCATTTGAAGTGAAGCTGTCTCCAGTAGAATGCGTTTGCCGGGCTCCACCAGCTGCGGTTCACCTTTGGCCAGCAAACGCTGCCGGATGTTTGGATCATTGAAAGCATGATTCGACATCATCACTTTAGTCACTGTCTGAATATCATTCTTATCAAACAGCCAGACCTCGAACGCGGTGACTTTCTTGGGATCACCAACACCTATAGTTTCTGAAATACCTACGCCGCATTCCCCGAGAAACTCGCCTGTAGGCGCATCTATGCTGAACGAATCGTCATACAGGTCATCGCCCAGCATATAGGTTGTCATAAACTGAACAACCGGCGGCTCTTCAGACGTGTTACTGGAGCGCTTTTTAGTTCCATTCGCGGCTGCTCCGGTTGCTGCCTGATCCTGAACATATTCCATCTCTTCACCAGTATAGCCTTCACCTGTTTCATCGGTCTCTTCAGTTTCCTCCTGTACGGGTTTCTTTCTGCGCAACAGGAGGAAAACCAGCAATCCACCTACAGCCAGAGTAAGAACACACATCACACCCAGCAGGATTGTTAGATTGTTCTTGCCTGAAAGGATGGAAGAAGGTTTGGTGGCTCCACCGGCTACTGGGGCTGCCGTCGCTTCTTCTCCACCCTGGGATTCCTCAATTTGTCCTTTCGTTTCTGCAGGTGGTTTTTCTCCTGGCTTGATCGCCGGAATGGGTGCCTGCACCAGTAGCGCCATCTGTTCAATTTCCTGTGGATCGGTATTCCCTGGGTTTGCCGCCAGTGTCTTCAACGCAGATTGTCCTGCAGATCCTAGGTCCTGCCAGCGTTTATGGGCCAGAGATTCATCTTGGTTTCGATTGTAAGAATCGATCATCATTCGCAAGTAATCTGCCTGCAGGTCGCTGCGTAAATGCTGCGGAGCAGCATCTGTCCATTGAACCGGCCAGACGATCCAACCAAGAATTGGAAGACCCAGAATCAAACCAACCAGGAATCCGGTTATTCCTGCATAAAGAGGGTTTTTCAGCCGCTCGAGAATTTTTTCCATCCGTTCACACTCCTACTATGAGGGTTGCTGGTAAGCCACTCCATTCATCTACTGGATTTGTAGACACAGAGAGTGTAAAGCGGAAGGTGCAATAAGTATGCCTAGTCGATTTTGCTGTCAGCTACCTGCTCTTGCAGGAAGGTCTCATTACATTGCAGGCACTGGAATTCTCTTTTGTTGGCAATCACCAGTAAACCACCGCAATTTGGACAGGGCTGAGGAACTGGTTTCTTCCAGGAAACGAACTGACATTGCGGGTAATTAGCGCACCCATAGAAGATGCGTCCCTTGCGCGATTTACGTTCAACAATTTCGCCACCGTCCTCCGGACAGGTGACTCCGATCTTTTCTAGGAATGCCTCAGTATGTTTGCAGGTTGGATACGTGCTGCAGGATATGAATTTTCCATACCGGCCCCAGCGAACAACCAGATCGCTGCCGCATTCCGGGCAAGGCCGGTCGATCTTTTCCGGTTCGGTCTTAACTTCCGGCATTTCCTTGCGGGCGCGTTCCACTTCCTCTTCAAATCCGCTGTAGAAATCACGGATAACATCCACCCACTGCATATCACTGGAGGCAATTCTGTCCAGGTTTGATTCCATGCCCGCGGTGAATTGCACATCCACCACATCCGGGAAATGCTCCACCAGCAGATCCGTCACCAGAATGCCTGTCTCTGTTGGGAACAGACGCTTATTCTCGCGAATCACATAACCGCGTTGTTGGATGGTTGAAATCGTAGGTGCATACGTGGACGGACGTCCAATACCATTTTCCTCTAACGCAGCTACAAGAGAGGCTTCCGTGTATCGAGGAGGTGGTTGGGTAAAATGCTGCTCAGGGATCAGCCGATTGAGGTTCTGCTTTTGTCCTTCCGAAAGACCGGCAGGGATTTTCTGATTTTCTTCTTCATCTTTATCCCGGTCTTCACTCTTCGATTCTTCGTACACAACCAGAAAACCCGGGAACTTTATCGTTTGTCCGGAAGTGCGGAAGGTATAGGTATGCAGGTTTGTTTTTCCGGTGATTTCGACTGTCACGGTGTCGTAAACAGCTTCTTCCATCTGCGAAGAAACAAAACGCTGCCAGACAAGTTGATACAGCCGGAATTGTTCCGGGGTGAGGTATTCCTTCACATCATCCGGCCTTCGAAAAACTGATGTCGGACGAATGGCTTCATGAGCTTCCTGGGCGCCGATTGCCTTGGTTTTGTATTGCGGTGCCGTAGCGGGAAGAAAATCTGCGCCAAAGTTCTCTGTGATGAACTGACGGGCTTCGTTCTGCGCCATTTCCGCCACATTCGTGGAGTCAGTACGCATATAAGTGATCAGGCCGATTGTACCGGATCCCCCGATGGAAATACCTTCATACAATTGCTGAGCAACAGCCATGGTCCTTCTAGCAGTAAATCCCAATTTGCGGGAAGCTTCCTGCTGTAAAGTACTGGTGATGAACGGCGGTGCCGGTTTACGATGACGCTCGCTCTTCTTAATCTTTGAAATTATGTATTCCGCTTTTTCGATATCCCGGCACAGCTGGTTTACCGTTGTCTCTTCGGGTAGGACCGGTTCCTGATCATCCATCCGGTAAAAACGCGAGAGGTATTTCGACCGTGTACCTTCCGGTGTGAATTCCGCACCGATGGTCCAGTATTCCTCCGGTTTAAAAGCCTCGATCTCACGTTCACGTTCGACAATCAAACGTAGGGCTACAGATTGAACCCGGCCGGCTGATAAGCGTCCACGCACCTTTTCCCAGAGCAGCGGGGTGAGACTGTATCCCACCAAGCGGTCCAGGATGCGCCGAGCCTGCTGAGCATTTACCAAACTTGTATCAATCTGGCGTGGATGGGCAAACGCTTCCGCGATGGCCGGTGCGGTGATCTCGTGAAAAACCACCCGGTGAGAGATCTCCGGCTGCATTTCCGCCGATTCTAAGAGGTGCCAGGCAATGGCTTCCCCTTCGCGGTCGGGGTCAGTTGCCAGATAGATCTCATCGGCATTTTGCGCCAGCGCTTTGATCTCCTTTACGATCTGGCGCTTCTCGTTCGGTACGCGATATTTTGGCGCGAAATCATGTTCGATATCCACCGACAGACTGGATCTCAACAGATCACGCACATGCCCAATGGAAGCCCGAACAGTGTAACCGCTACCCAGAAACCGGCCGATGGTTTTAGCTTTGGCCGGCGATTCGACGATCACCAGTTTTCCCACATGATCGATACCCGATACAACCGATTTCTTTCCGGCTTTTTTACCAGTTTTCTTAGATCCATCTTTTTTCACGCCGGGTTTGCGCTCCATTTTTACGGGCCGTTCCAGACCGGCATGGGCATCGGTCATCCCCATGCGGGCCAATCGGGTTCCGCAGAAAGCACATGTCCCCCGGGTAATAGGAGTCCCTGTTACGGTAAAACCGGCTTCGGGATTTTGAATCTCACGTTTCTCTTTGCAGCGTACGCAATAAGCTTCCAAGGATAAATACTCCATTGATTTATAAAAGCTGTTGACAGCCCTCTTTTTTGAGGAAATCAACGACCTGTTTCACTTTTTGGGTATCAGTTTTTTTACAGACCAACAACGCATCCGGTGTATCCACAATCACGATGTTTTCAATACCAATGGTAGCAATGAATTTTCTCATCGGATTTTCACTGACGATCAACGAATCCGAGGTATCCTCAAGAAATACATCCTCTGCCAGGGTAATGTTGCCTTTGCCGTCAACAGGCATGACATCAAACAGTGAATCCCAGCTTCCGACATCATTCCAGCCGAGGTTTCTGGCGGGGATACAGGCCACCCGGTCAGCTTTTTCCATAATACCATAGTCAATTGTTTCAGGATTTATCTCCTGCCAGTTGGCCTGTAATACCTTCTGTTTTGAATCGGAAGTCCAGGCTTTTTGGATGATTTCGATTTTTTTATATAGTTCGGGCATGTGCCTGGCAATTTCTTCCAAAATTCGATCCGCGCGCCAGAAAAACATACCGGAATTCCAATCATGATCTCCCCGTTCGATGAATTCAAGTGCCAGATCTTCATTTGGCTTTTCTTTGAATTTCAATACTTGGTAATATGGCAACCCGACATGTTCTCCGAGTTGGTTCCCACGCTGGATATACCCGTAACCGGTCGCCGGGAATAATGGTTCAATACCCAGAGTGACCAGATAGCCTTCCTGTGCGATTTGCATACCACAGGAGATCAGATGGTGAAAGTGCTTCACATTCTGGATATAGTGATCGGCTGTCAACACCACCATTACTGCCTGTGGATCTTTCAACTGGATTGCCTGTGCGGCAAGCGCAACAACAGAAGCAGTCCCTTTGGGCATCGGTTCGATCAGGAAATTTTCGACAGGGATTTCCGGTTTCTGTTTCTGCAATTCCCGCGCCTGGTCTTCCACCGTAACAATATATATCTGTTCCGGCGTCAATAACCCGAATAAGCGATCCACAGCGATCTGGAATAAAGTCTTATCACCGGTGATGGTCAGCATTTGCTTGGGCCGGCTGCGCCGTGAAAGCGGCCATAATCGGGTGCCGCCTCCACCTGCCATGATCACCGCATATAGATGTTCATTCATCTCGATTCGCCTGATACATAATAGTCTTTTCTTTCACCAGTATATAGTTCATTCCTCCAACCTGCTGGACCAAACCCTTCAATTCCATCATGGTCAGGGTGGCTGTCAGGGTATCCATTCCCCATCCTGTCAGATTTCCCAGGTCATCGATATGCACCGGTTCATACCCCAGTGCGTCCAGGAGCTGCTGTTCTCGCGGATCAGTGGGTAATTCCAGGCGTGCCTGCCGGTATTCCTGCACCTGCTCGATATTCAACGCATCCAGCACATCTTTCACCTCGACCAGTGGTCTGGCGCCCTGCTGGATAAGACGGTTGGTTCCTTTGGACTGGCTGGCATAGATACTGCCCGGCAGGGCAAAAACGTCTCGGCCTTGCTCGGCGGCGAAGGTTGACGTGATCAATGCCCCGCTGGTGATGCCAGCTTCGATTACCACCACCACCCGCGACAGGCCTGAAATGATGCGGTTTCTCGGGGGAAAATTATTGCTTTCCGGCGGAGTGCCGGGCGGGTAATCACTGATTACCGCGCCGTTTTTCGCGATTTGTTCCGCCAGTTTGCGATGCTCAGGCGGATAGATCTGATCCACTCCGCTTCCCAAAACGGCGATGGTCCGCCCGCCAAACTTCAAACAGGTCTGGTGAGCGGCTGCATCCACTCCGCGCGCCAGACCGCTTATCACACTGACTCCATGACGCGCCAGCAGTTCCGCCAGTTCTTCCGTAACCTGGCGGCCGTAACCCGTCATTCGGCGGGTTCCGACAATCGCGGCTGCCCATTCATCCTGCAGGGTCAAATCACCCAGAACATACAGCACCGGAGGTGGCTGGTCGATTTCCTTCAAGCGCCGCGGATACGCCTCATCATCCCAGGTCAACACGGTGATGCCGGCTTTCTGGATATTGTTCCAGATGCGCTCCAGGTCGATCTGCCGACGCACCTGCTGGAAATTATCCACGATCTTCTGACTGAGGCCTGCTTCCATGAGCTGGCTGCATGAGGCGTTCCATGCGGATTGCAGATCAGAAAACGCGTTCAACAATCCGCGGAACCGGACAGCACCTATACCACGAATGTACGTAAAACCGATCCAGAATTTCCGGTCATCCATACCCGGTCTTTTCACTCCCACTCGGGTGGTCTTACGATGATCTTACCAGACTCCAGATCGATTTTCAAAATTACAGATTCGACTGCCGGGATCAAAGTCTCTCGTCCTTCTGAATCTGTAATTACATACACATCGTTTGCACCGGTGGACAGTATCTCCGTGACTGTTCCCAGGGAAAAACCATCTTCACGCATAACGTTCAGGCCGATCAACTGGTGATGGTAAAGCTGTCCATCCGGCAGAGGCGGCAATTCGCCTGTGCGGACAAAGACATCAAGGTTGGTCAATTTCGCAACTTCTTCGCGATTGTGGAATCCTTCCAGAGTGATCAACAGATCTTTGTGGAAGGATCGGCAGCCGGTTATCCTGGATGGAGTATGCCGGTTTCCAAGATAGACGGTCTTTCCGGATTTTATCCGCTCGGGGAAATCAGTCACGATTCCCAGCACGATTTCACCGGTCACACCGTGGGCGCGCCGCAATTTGCCTATCAAAACATATTCAGGCTCACCTTTGTCGGGCGAGCCTGTTTTTGTGTTGCGATTGATGATCCTGGCCATCATGGTCAGTTCAACGCGGTTCTATCACATCCAGTGATGCCTGCTTCCCTTCACGGGCAGCAGATACGCGCAGAAGAATCCGCATGGCATTGGCAACGCGGCCACTCTTACCAATGACCCTGCCCATATCTTCCTTGGCAACATGCAGTTCCAGCCGGGTCTTTCCGCCGACTTTTTCCTGCGTCACCCTGACCTGGTTTGGGTCATCTACCAGCGATTTGGCAATGTAATCAATCAGATCTTTCATGGTCACCCCATGAATTGCAGAGTTTTACCTGAAAGTGCTTGCCTAGATTTTTCAGGCGGCTTTCCGGGTTTTTGTGCTCACCGTTCGTGATTCGGCGGCTGCTTTAGCTTCTGCCAGCAGAGATTCGGCAGATTCGCCTGCTTTGAGGCGGGTAAACCGTGCGGTCAAACCGATACTGTTGAACAATTTGACAACAGATTCACTGGGCTGGGCGCCCTTCATCATCCAATCATAAATTCGATCTTCTTTTACATCGAGGGTAAAAGGTTCAGTCCGGGGGTTATAGAAACCAACAATTTCGATAAAGCGGCCATCACGGGGCGATTCTTTATCTGCGACTACTACCCGGTAACTTGGCTGACCTTTGAGGCCTGTACGGCGTAAACGAATGCGAACCATCGAAAAAATCTCCTTAATCGTAACTTGAAAAAAATATCCAGGAATTCAGGGGGCGTACCTGTGGCCGGGTGAGAGTGCGCTGAAGGGGCGCGTCCGGCTTTCTGGTACTATCCAAATATCTTTGGCAAACCCCTCCCACCTGTTTTTTGCAGCGTTTTCATCAATTTCTGCGCTTCGCGAAAATTCTTCATGACCCGGTTCACATCCTGTACTTCCACACCGGATCCGCGGGCAATTCGCCGGCGCCGACTGGCATTCAAGACATCCGGATCCCGACGCTCTTCGCGTGTCATGGAACTGATTATCGCTTCTGTCAATTTTAATTGCTTTTCGGCATCTTGGGGAGAAACTTGTTGAGCAGCTTTTCCCAGGGTGCCGGGAAGCATATCAAAAATCTGTGAAATTGGTCCCATTTTGCGGATTTGTTTCATCTGTGAGGCAAAATCCTCCAGAGAAAACTTGCCGCTCATCATTTTTTCGGCCTGCTTTTGCGATTCTTTAATATCGAAGGTCTCTTCGGCTTTTTCGATTAGACCGATAATATCGCCCATTCCAAGAATCCGCGATGCCAGCCTGCGTGGGTCATACATTTCCAGCGCGTCGATTCCCTCGCCAACACCCAGGAATTTAATCGGTACGCCGGTAACACTCCGGATGGAGATCGCCGCTCCGCCCCGCGTATCACCGTCCATTTTTGTCAGGATTAAACCGGTCAGAGAAATGGCATCGCGAAAACCTTCGGCGATATGCAGGGCTTCCTGACCGACCATCGAATCAACCACCAGCAGAGTATCCGCCGGTTTGACCTTCTGTGTGATGGCTTTCAATTCATCCATCAGGGTATTGTCAAGTTGAGACCGGCCGGCGGTATCGGCGATTAACACCGAAAAACCGCCTTTCCTTGCCTGCTCATAAGCTTTTTGCACTAAAACCGGTGGTTTTAATCCAGCTTCGTTGAAAACAGGCACATCCACTTTTTCGCCCAGGGTAACCAGTTGCTGCACGGCAGCCGGCCGATATGGGTCGGCCGCGGCTAGCATTACCCGTTCTCCTTGAGAACGCAGCACGCGGGCAAGTTTGGTAGCCGCGGTAGTCTTACCGGAACCCTGCAGACCTACAAGCAAGATCACCCGGGGTTTTTCCCCGGTGAGATTCAATCTTTCCGGTTCACCGAGGGTGGAAATCAATTCTTCATGGACGATCTTGATCACCTGCTGCGCCGGATTTAACGCTCTCGAAACTTCGGCACCCACGGCTCTTTCACGGATTCCCCCGGTAAATTTCTTGACCACTGAATAATGAACATCCGCGTCCAGCAAAGCCAATCGAACCTCCCGAAGCGCGGCATCCACATCCGCCTCGGAGAGTTTCCCATGGCGGCGCAGTTGTGTAAAAACCTGGTTCAGTCGATCTGTCAGTGACTCAAACATACGCGAATAATGCCCTGATTCAAATGGACGGTGTAGTATACCCTGAAAACTGCATTCTAAAAAGTGAGCACACTGCAACGAACAGGATCAAACAGGGTTATGCATTATGAAAAGAAAATCCGGCTTGAAATACAACAGGAGAATCGAAATGTCCAAAGTTGCCATTGTGACCGACAGCACAGCCTATATTCCGACCGAACTGATCAAGAATTACCCGGTCTTTTCTGCTCCACTGCAGGTCTTGTGGGATGAAAAAGTTTATCTCGATGGGATTGAGATACATCCGGAAGAATTCTACAAACGCCTCGAACATGCCAAAACCATGCCATCCACTTCTCAGGTTACACCGACAGCCTTTCTGTCTCTCTATGAGGACCTTCTCAGAGAGGGATACGATATCCTGAGTATTCATATTTCGCAAAAATTGAGCGGAACGCTGGATTCAGCCATTCAGGCGAAAGCACAATTACCCGGTGCGAGAATTGAGCTTTTTGATTCGACGACCACTTCCATGTCGATGGGGTTCCAGGTAATGGCGGCCGCCCGGGCAGCCGCCCTGGGAGCGTCTCTGGAAGAATGTGCCGCCATTGCCGGAAAAGCGCGCGATCATACAGGAATTCTGTTCACAGCCGCCACCTTGGAATTTTTGCACCGCGGCGGACGTATTGGCGGAGCGGCGAAATTTCTGGGTACCGCTTTGAATTTGAAGCCGATCCTCGAGGTACGTGACGGCCGCATCGAAGCCGTGGAACGCGTCCGGAATATTAACAAGGCCCTTGACCGGATGCTGGAATTGACACTGCGGCGGATCGATAAACGCACTCCCATCCGTATTGCCGCAGTGCACGCCAACGATCCCGATAACGCAAAAATGCTGGTGGAAAGAGCCAGACAACACTTCAATGTCAGTGAAGTAAGCGAAGCGTATATTTCTGATGTGAGCCCTGTCATCGGTACACATACCGGACCTGGAACTGTGGGAATTGCCTTCATGGCAGGAATGTAAATTTGTTACAATTCCCATAACTCATTTTCAGGAGGTTGTTCATGCGCGCATATCCATCGGTGGGGATTCAGATTCCGGATATTTTGCTTCCAAAATCAGGAATTGACCTGCACAAATGGGCAGTAATCGCGTGTGATCAGTTCACGTCACAACCGGAATACTGGAAGGCGGTGGAAAATGAAGTTGGAAATGCTCCCTCCACATTAAATCTGGTCTTACCGGAAGTGTATCTTGGCAAGGGTGATGAAGAATCGCTGATCCAGGTGACCAATGAAAAAATGATGGAGTATCAACAGCAGGGAATGTTCTCGGAATTCGAAGGAATTATGGCTGTTGAGAGAACGATTGGAACCTCTCGCCGAAAGGGTTTGATGCTGGCTCTGGATCTGGAAAAATATGATTTTAATCGTGGATCCCAGACTCTGATCCGCGCCACAGAAGGCACCATTCTGGATCGTCTTCCCCCGCGGATAAAAATCCGCCAGAATGCTACTATTGAGCTGCCGCATATTCTCGTACTCATTGACGATCCTGAGATGACTGTGATTGAACCGGTTCTGGATAGCGTTCAAGAAGCTTCACCCGTTTATGATTTTGAGTTGATGCAGGGCAGCGGTCATATCCGGGGATGGAAGATCATCGATAGGGTAATCGAAAAAAGGATGGTTTCAGCCCTTGAACAACTGGCGTTGCCGCATGATTTCCAGAAGAAGTATCGAGTCGGTCCTGAAAAGGGTGTACTGTTATACGCAGTGGGTGATGGCAACCACTCGCTAGCGACGGCCAAATCCGTTTGGGAAATGAAGAAGGCTTCTCTGGGAAAGGAACATCCCTCCCGATACGCGCTGGTAGAATTGGAAAATTTGCACGATCCGGCATTGCAGTTTGAGCCGATCCACCGGGTATTAATGGGCGCGAACCCGGAGACTGTTCTGGCCGGAATGCATGCGTTCTATGGCGCCCGCGTTCGGGTGGAATCCGTTTCAAATATGGAGCAAATGATCGCAAGCGTTCATGATCAGGGCAGCTTCGCCCAGCGTTTCGGGATCATCACCGTGGGAGGCTTCCAGGTGGTGGAAATCATGCAACCGGAAGCAAACCTGCCTGTCGGAACCCTGCAATCCTTCCTGGACAACTGGCTGCAACACACCACGGATGTGAAGGTTGATTACGTTCACGGGAATGATGTCCTGTTGAATCTCAGTTCCCAACCTTCTCGGGTCGGATTCTATCTTCAGGGCATGGCAAAGAACGAATTGTTCCGTACCGTCATTCTGGATGGAGCGCTGCCCCGGAAAACATTCTCTATGGGCGAAGCCCGTGAGAAGCGCTTTTATCTCGAAGCCAGGAAAATCTAGAAGCCGGAAAAATCAGGCAGCCTGTCGTTTGGCCTGTAATCCGCCTTCTTCCACCATACGCGGAACAATGCTCTCCCATCCTACCGCCATGAAGTGAATCCCGTTGATCGGCAGATCCTTGATCTTTTCGATCAATTCCAGGCAGATTTGAACACCTTCCTCTTTGGCATCCGCTGACTTTTCCATGCGTTCGATAAGCGCCGCCGGGATTTTTACGCCCGGTACGGTATTCATCATATGCGCCGCCTTGACACTCCGGATCGGGGTTAATCCCGCCATAATAAAGGCCCGGCTCAGAATACCCGCTTTGTCCATCATCTCAAGATATGTTTTAAAAGCGTCCACATCGTAGATCAGATTGGTCTGGAAGAACTGCGCACCGGCATTGGCTTTCTTCGTTTCGCGGATGACCTGGAACCGCTGCTCGGATGCATTGGGGGAACTGGCCGCACCAATGAAAAGCGGCGGCGGGGTTTTGATCTCACGCTGATCGAGGAAATGACCTTCATCGCGCATACGGCGAAGCAGCCAGATCAATTGAATTGAATCCAGGTCCCAGATATCCATCTTGCTGTGAGGTTCCGGTCCCAGGCGCGCATGGTCGCCAGTCAGGCAAAGCACATTGCGAATACCCAGTGCTGCCGCGCCCAGAATGAGAGACTGGATACCCATCCGGTTGTAATCCCGAGCAGCGATCTGCATCACCGGCTCGACTCCGCTTTGCAGGCAGATCGTCGAAGAAGCCAGAGGAGACATTCTTGAAGTGGCGGAGGGATTATCCGTGAAGTTGACGGCATCCACATAGTCTTTCAACATGAGGACTTTTTTTGTTAGATCGGCGGCTGAAGCAGAAATGGGCGGAGCAACCTCGGCGGTGACTACGAATTTCCCGTTGACGAGTTTGTCTTCCAACCCGGAGACCGGTTCATGGGCTGGCGCCGGGTGAGGCTGGTTATCCCCCTGCCACCAATCCGGCTGGCGGTAATCTGCGAAGAACTGTTCGTAGATAGCCATCCGGTCTTTGGAGGCAATGGCCTTAAATGTGCCTTTTAGTCCACCCTTCTTCTTCCATAACTCAAAAAGATCCCACCATTGTTCAGTGCCCACCTTTTCCCAGTCAAGCGGAGGAAGAACTTCCAGCAGCCGGTCAGATCGACCCAGTTTTTCTGAACGTTCATAGATCTTATACCAGATACAGGGGCGGGTATTATCGACATAACAATGCTCCGGAGTGGACCCGCCACACGGACCATTGCGCAAGCCTTTGGGACATTCCATCGGGCAGATAAAAGCGGTTTCCTGAAGCAGGCAGTTGCCGCACATCCGGCAGCCAAATAACGGGCTTTTGATCATTAATTCCAATGTTGCCAGAACTTTTCGGGCAAGAGAGTCGTTGTGAAAGGCGTAATAGGCAGGCTGCCAGCGGCGGCCGGGAGTAAAACCGGGCATGAAGACCTCTTTCAATGTTCAAAATCGATTAAGAATTGCCGAATTATATTCCATCCATAAACATCGTGATACAGTTAATTTCGACTAAAAACTGATCTAACAAATGCTAACCGAGACAGGATGAAAAAAGATTTTTCCTCGTTTGTGAAACACCGGTGGATCAGGTTAGTCCTGTGGGGTTTTGATCTTCTGTATCACGGCTTCGCCTGGATGTATGATTTTGCCGCATGGGTGGTCTCAGCCGGCAAATGGAATGATTGGATCCGTTCAGCCGGCTGGCTGGCAGATAGTTCGGGATCATTGCTGGATATTGGCTGTGGAAAAGGGATACTATTACAGCACGCCATACAGCGAGGTATATCCGCCTTTGGATTGGACGAAAGTCCACAGATGCTGAGATACAGCCGCCGGTTGATTCCAGATACATCCCGGCAATTGATCCGTGGATTGGGTCAGGCCATACCAATCAAGACAGGAACATTTCAAACGGTAACGGCCACTTTTCCGGCTGCCTATATTTTTGAACCTGCCACACTGAATGAAATCCGCCGGGTGTTGAAGCCGGGGGGACAATTAATTATCCTTCTTACATCTGATGTGACCGGGTCATCCGTGCACGAGAGACTGATCCGCTTTTTCTCCGGACTCTTTGGGTTTGGCCGCGTTGCCGATTCTTTTCAGGATTACCTGCAGAAACCATTGAGAGAGTGTGGTTTTATGGGTCACATGGAGTGGATTTCCGCTAAGAACGCGCGTTTGCTGGTAATCCTCGCGCAACCTGTATGATCTTTTTATGCTTATCATCCCAGTAACTTTGTATTAGAATCAGTTTGATGGAAATCAATGTTGCAGTTGCCAAAACCAGCAAGTACGCCATCTCCGAATCAGGCGATACGCTGGAAGTCGTTGAACGGCCTAACGGGGGTGTATCTGTCGTATTGGCAGATGGACAGACGTCCGGCCGCGGCGCCAAAGCGATTTCCTCTATGGTGGTACGCAAAGTCATCGGCCTGCTGGCTGAAGGTGTGCGTGACGGCGCTGCTGCGCGGGCGGCTTCCGACCATCTTTTTACCGAGCGCAACGGCAAAGTCACCGCCAGTTTGAATATCCTGTCCGCCGATCTGCAGACCGGTACGCTGGTGATCGCACGCAATAATCCCACACCGGTATTCATCGCCACACATAACAAAATCGAATGCCTGAGCGCGGAAAGCAAACCGATTGGCACATCACGTAATATCAAACCGGCCATTTCTGAGCTGCCTCTGGAAGCCGGTGTAACCATTGTAATGTACACTGATGGTGTGTATTTTGCCGGTGACCGGTACGGTCAGCAAATGGATATATGCGCCATGCTGGACAGCCTAATCGAGGATCAGGATCCACCTGCCCAGGTGATCGCGGATATGCTATTGAACCAGGCGATCCGTCTGGATCAGGGTAGACCCAATGATGATATGAGTATTGTGGTTTTGAAAGTGCTAGCGCAGGAGAACGACCAGATACGCCGAATGACAGTACGCCTGCCCTTCAGAGCAACCAGCGCCATGCTCTTACGTGAAAGTTATTCCACGGAAGATGAACAGAACTTGAATTAGGGAGCCTGCCAACCCGCCGATCGAATCGGCGGGTTTTTCTTTCTCAATGAACACACACCCTCAAAAGATATGGATCGTCGGAATTGTTGGACCGTGTGGTTCTGGAAAAACCACTCTGATCTCTGCCATGCAGCAGGAGATGGTACATTTCCGACACATTGCCCAGGAACATTCCTATGTACCAACCATGTGGAAACAGTTGACCAATCCTGATGTGTTGATTTTCCTTGACGCTTCATATGAAGTGACCTGCCAGCGCCGGCATTTGAACTGGACTGAGGCGGAATACAGCGAACAGCACCACCGTCTGGATCATGCTCGAAAACATGCCGACCTGTACCTCATGACCGATCAGTTGACTCCCCGGAATGTTCAGGATCTGGTCGGCAAGTTCCTGCATGAAAAAGGCATTCTTTGAAAGTGTCCCATTTTTTGAACATGAGATTCCTGCTACAATATTTGCAAATAACCGGGCAGTTTGATTCCGAAATTCATCAATCATGAAGTAGAGGAGCAAACCATGCGAAAAGAAGTTGTCTTAATTACCGGCGCGAACGGGGAAATTGGCCACGGCCTGATCAGCCACCTGGGGCAGCGCGGTGATGTGCAAATTGTCGCGCTGGATGTCTCGCCCATTGATGAGGATTTGAAGCCATATTGCCATCCATTCATACAGGGAGATATTCTCGATAACATGCTTCTCGGCCGGTTGGTGGCAGAGTACGAAATCCGCACCATCTATCATCTGGCTTCCATACTCTCCACCAAGGCGGAATACAATCCAGAGACAGCTCACCGGGTCAACGTGGAAGGAACCCTTAACCTACTACGGTTAGCTGTGGAACAGGCGGCCTGGCAGGGAAAAACGGTCAAATTTCTGTATCCCTCTTCCATTGCCGCTTATGGTATTTCCAGTTTGGAATTGAAAAACCAGGTGGAAAAAGTGAAAGAGGAGCAATACCTGGAACCATTTACCATGTACGGCTGTAACAAGCTATATTGCGAACACCTGGGGCGCTACTATACCCGGCATTACCGCCAGTTGGCAGCCGATAAACCTCGCAACAATATTGATTTCCGCTGTCTGCGTTTCCCGGGCCTGATCAGTGCGGTGACCACTCCCACCGGCGGTACTAGTGATTACGGACCTGAAATGGTGCATCACGCCGCCCGCGGAGAGGATTACAACTGTTTTGTCCGCCGGGATACCCGGCTGCCGTTCATGATGATGCCTGATGCCGTGAAGGCATTATTGGACCTGGAATGTGCGCCGCGCGGCGCCTTGACTAAACTGGTTTATAACATCACCAGTTTTAGCATGACGGCAGGTGAATTTCACGATATTGTTCTCGAACACTTTCCGAAAGCGAAAGTTGATTTCCAACCACATCTGGCCCGCCAGGGGATCGTGGATTCTTGGCCGCAGGACGTGGATGACAGTGCCGCCCGGCATGACTGGCACTGGCAGCCGGAATATGACCGGGATCGCGCCTTTGAGGAATATCTCATCCCGGCCATCAAAGAACGGTATAAAACTTGATTTTTTCCCCTACATGGATTCATCTCCTTCAAAAAATTTTTTTGGGGGTAGGTTCCCGGCCACAGAAACTCCGACTCAACATGGCGCAGTTTTTAAATATGTGATTGCGAATACAATCCTGGAGCCATCTCTCGTAATTTTTTGATAGTTCGTTTCATAAAAAACCATCCGGAGATGTTTTGTTCAATCCCGGATGGTTTCTTTTTTCTTCGAGTAAATTCTTTCTACTGATATTTCACATCCACACTCATACCCGGAAGCAAACCCTGCGGAATTTCTTCCAAAGTGATAATTGTCTTATATACCACATCACCGCCCAGAGTATCCGCCATGGGTGCGATCTGGGCGACCTTTCCGGGCACATTCACACCCAATGCCTTGACAAACACCTTCACCGACTGTCCGGCTTTCACTTTTACCACATCCCGTTCGCTTAAATCCGTTGTTTCCACCTGCATGTGTTTCAGGTCAACCATGGCCAGAATCAACTGGCCCGGGGAAACCCAATCCCCGGGATGCACATTCAACCTTCCAACAGAACCATCAAACGGAGCCTTGATCTCCATCTCGTCAAGAGAAGCCTGGCTGGCCAATAACTGCGACTCGGCATTGCTCACGCGCGCCTGAGCCAGGGCCAGCGTTTCTGGGTCGGGTCCATTCTTTACCCGGTCAAAAGCTTTCTGAGCATTGGCATACTCCGCTTTAGCCGCCTGAAGATTGGCTTCTGCCTGGTCAACGTCCAACTGGCTTGGCATACCCGTCAAATAATTCAAATTGGAAAGAGCTTTATCGTAAGCCTTCTGTGCCGCTGAAAGCGCCGTCAACGCGCCGGCTTTATTGATGTTTTCGTCCGGCAGGTCTTGATAATAACTATACGCATCCTGCGCTTTTTGCAGATAATCCTTCGCCAGAATGTAATCCGCTTTGGCAGAATTGATGGTACTCTCAGAACCATTACGATAATTCCGATATTCACGCCGCCTGACGGCATCATCCAGTGCTTTACTGGCTTCGGCTAACCGCACCTGGGCTGCCGCCCTCACCTTGTCAGCGTCCCGATTCACTGCATCCAGTTCCTGCCGGGCGGAAAGTAATTCCAGTTGGGCGGCATCCACCGCTGCCTGCATCTTCTCACGGCCAGAAAGCACGACCAGGATACTTCCGCTTTTCACTTCCTCTCCCACAGTCACACTAACAGTCTGCACAGACCCACTGCTGTTGGCAACAAATTGAGCCTGGTGCAGTGATGTGACCGTCCCGGATGCCGCGGCGTTTCCGCTTTCATTCGGGCTGGAATCCGGTGTTCGCGTTTCAGTTGTCTGCGCGACACTGGTCGAATTCGTCGTCTGATCTTGCGAATCTAGGGCAACCGTCGGCAGGGGTGAGGATGTTTTCCCCACGCCATTGCATCCACTGAGTAAGATTGTAACGACCAGACCAATAATCAGTACCTGTTTCATTTATGCTCCAACAGCCGTCTTTTCAACGACTTCATCCTTCACGATTAGACCATCCTGTAGTGTAACCACCCGGCGGGCGTACTGGATCACACGTGGATCGTGGGTGGCAAAAATGAAGGTCACGCCGGTCTCTTTATTCAACCGGGTCATCACCTCCATCACCTGTTTCCCATTGGGTGTATCCAGGTTGGCAGTGGGTTCATCCGCCAGGATCAACGCGGGATTCGTGGCAAGAGCGCGCGCCACGGCAACACGCTGCTGCTGTCCACCGCTGAGTTGATCAGGCCGGTTATTGGCACGGTCGGCCATATCGATCCATTCGAGCAATTGCTTTACCCGGTCAACTCTATCTTTCGCACTTTTTCCTGCCAGAAGTAGAGGCATTTCGATATTTTCATAGGCTGTCAATGTGGGGATCAATGCGAAAAATTGGAAAACGAATCCGATGGCTCCGGCACGGATATCCGCCCGGGCATTTCGATTCAAGTTGGTCACGTCTTTGCCATTCACGTATACTTTTCCTTCGGTTGGTTGATCCAGACAGCCGATAAGTTGCAGCAGCGTCGTCTTCCCCGAACCGGAAGGGCCGATCAAAGCGGTAAACTCGCCGGATTGAACACTTAAATCAACCCCGCGCAGCGCCCGGGTTTCAACACTTCCTACTCGATATACCCGTGTTACATTCTCAGTTTTTACGACTTCCATGTTGTACTCCTTTTAACTCTTGGCGTCACGCATGGCTTCGACAGGTTCCATCCGGGCTGCCATGATGGCCGGATACAACGCGCCCACCAGGGTGACAATAAACGCCAGGATTGTCAATGAGAGCGCGTCATTGAATGTCAGGTAAGAATAAATGGTTTCACCGACCAAAAATCCGGTCACCCCGTAATTTCCAATATAGAATCCATAGGTAGATGTGTAATACACCATGATCCCGCCGATTACCAGTCCGAGCAGGATGCCGCCCACCGCGAGAAAACAGGATTCGATGAAAAACATCAGCATGATACGCGGCCCCTTCATGCCGATGGCTGCCAGGATACCAATCTCTCGCGTCCGTTCATACACCGACATGATCAATGTGTTGACCACCACGGCGGCCGTTATCGCCAGCACGATGATATAGATCAGGATCATATAACCGCGGGCCAATTCCTCCGTTTGCACCACAATCTCATTCATCTGCGTGTATGTCAACACCTGCAGTTGTTCTGTTTTCAGAGCATCAGCCACATTCTGTGTATCATCGATATTCTTGAGAAGTACGAAAATGATGCTGGCGTGGTTTTCTGTGCGGGTAATCGCCTGAGCTTTAGCCATTGGCATGAGCAAGGTGAATTCATCGAAGCCCGGGGTATGGGTATTGAACACTCCGCGAATGGTGAAGGTCTGTTGATCCACATCTCCATCGGAGGTGTTGATCAACAAATTGACTGATTCACCAGTTTTGACATCGATTTTATCGGCCAGAGTCTTGCCGAGCAGTATGCCGGAGCGGTCGTCGGCAGATAGAAAATCTCCGGCGATCATACCTTCGCGAAATGGCACGTTCGCTTCCGATTTCGGATCGATCCCCATGATGCGGACGCCGTTCGTCTCTTCGCCATTGACCAGAATACCGCTGGCATACAATCGCGGGGTAGCGGTCTTCACCGGTGATAAACCGGCGATTTTCGCACTTATGGTATCCGGATTGACAACCAGATCTTCGTATTCCAGACTGTTCTTGTTTTCATCGTAGGTTTTTGCTCTCACCTGCAAATGGCCGCTTTCCAGGCGGATACCGTTATCCATGGAACCGCGCATTTCTCCGGCAATGAAGGCGGCCATCAAGAGCAGCAATCCCAGTCCCATCCCCAGTGCCAGGCAGGAGAAGAAGGTGCGCCGTTTATTGCGAAGCAGATCACGAAATGCCATTTTAATAAGAGTGGTCATAGGCGGCCTCACACGGTATGCAACGCGGCGGCAGGTTCTTTCAAAGCCGCTTCGCGCGCCGGATACAAAGATGAAAGAATGGCTATGACCAGAACCGTCACTCCATGCTGCCAGAGGTATTCCAGACCCAGCGTGGGATAAACCCGTCCGGTGATCAACGCCAAATATTCCGTCATGCTGGTATAGGCGCTGTAATCAAGTCCAATTTGCCCGAGCAAAGCGTTCACACCCAATCCGAGCAACGCTCCGGCCGCAAGACCCACCAGCCCCATCATGGTACCTTCCAACACAAAAAGCAGGCCGATCTGGCGTGGTTTGATCCCCAGAGCACCCAGAATACCGATCTCGCGTGTGCGTTCAAATACGGCCATCAAGAGGAGGTTCAGGATGCCGATTCCGGCGATCAACAGGATGATGGTGCCAAAGATATTCATGACGCTGTTCTTTCGGTTGAGTGCCATTCCCATTTCCGGATAGTTGTTTTCCCAGGAATCAACTTCTGTGTTGGGAAAAGCAGCTTTCATCTGGCGGATCACATCAGGCTCCTGTCCCAGTTTTTCGAGGGAGATGATCACTTCTGTGGACTGGTCTGTCAGACTGAACAGGTATCTGGCTTCATCGATCGATAGATACACGTACTTTTTCTCGATCTCTTTTAATCCCAGATCGTAAATGCCGGCCACAGTCATGGTTCGCTTGACCGTTTGATTGTGCATGCCTGAACCTACCAGGGTGATCCGATCACCCACTGCCACTTCCATGGCATCAGCCAGGCCTTTACCGACCAAAACAACATCCTGGTCCGCTGATGTTAAATTCCGTCCAGTCTTGATATTCGCCGCGATCAGGCTGATCTTCTGTTCGAGTTCCGGCTCAATGCCCGAGATGCTCACTGAGAAAGATCCCTTGCGGTTGGCTACCATTCCGCCTGTGACCACCCGGCGGGAAGCCGAGATCACATTCGGCAATTTGGCGGCAGTTTCCACAATCCTCTGATCATCATTCAGGGGAATGATGGGATTTTTGGATGTCTTTTCACGATATCCCGCGGCGTGCACCTGTACATTGCCGCCCAGAACTTTAACCGCATTAGCATAAATGGCATCCTGAAATCCAACAACCAGGCCATCGTACATCATCATCATAGCCAGGCTGAGTCCAATGGATATGACGACAATCAAGGTGCGTCGGCGGTGCCGCCAGATATTGCGCCAGGCCAGGCGCAGATATAATCTCATACCTGTATCTCCTTTCTTTCCGGTAAAGTATGAACCGGTGATTGGCCGCTCTGTAAATTCCGGGGGAACCATTTCTTCAGCATTTCAATATCGACCAGATGGATGGATCCCGGCCTGGCTCCCAGGATTCGTTCTATGGCATCGGTGTACGCCAGGATCGTCTCTTCCATCCGTCTGGTTGCGAGGTCTTCTGATGATTCTGGTGAATTGATAAGCGAGAGCAGCAGCATTCCCAGAGAGTCGCTCAGATCGATCATCAGAGAAAAAACAACTTTCCCGGTCATATCCGGGTAGGTAGGATGAAAAAAACCCTCTTCGATACCCTGCTGGAAGACCCTGTTTAATTGCACATAAAAACGCTCGGAGAAATCTCTGGTCAACTTCTGCCGGATAATGGCATTTTCATCTTTGTACCAGGCTTTGAAAATGGCCATCAGATATGGTTGCTGAGTTGTCTTCCACCTGTTGGTATGGGAGTAGAATTTTTCCAGCTTTTCTGGTGCAGTCAGGTGTGGATCTTCCAGTACGGGTAAAATCACGTCCACGGCTTTTCGGCTGGTGCGGTTGATCAAAGCTTCCATAAGCGCAGGTTTTGAATCAAAGTAGTGGTAGAACGCGCCTTTGGATATTCCCAACTGCGAGATGATATCCTGGATGGACATCTGCTCATAGCCGGTGGAATAGATCAAGCGTTCAGCGCAGTCCAGAATTTCATTCAATTTATTATTGCGGGTCTTTTCGTTAATCTGTCTGGTCATATTCATTCTTAAACCGACGGTCGGTTTAAGAATGAATATACGACGCGAAAAAATACCTGTCAAGAATCTGACAGGTATTTTGCACCGATTTTACACGAGTAAATTACTATCCGAGGGCTACATCCAGGATCATCATCACGGCAAATCCCAGCATAACGCCAATCGTGGCGCTGTGAGTATCATGCTTTTCCATCTGTGCTTCGGGGATAAGCTCCTCGACTACAACATAGATCATAGCTCCGGCGGCAAAAGCCAGAGCATAAGGCAGAATTGGACGTATTAAGATAACCGCAGCGGCTCCGAGGACTCCGGCTATGGGTTCAACGATCCCCGAAGCCTGACCCATCATAAAGCTCTTCCACCGGCCCAAGCCTTCCCTGCGGAGAGGAGCCGCAACAGCCAATCCCTCGGGGAAATTCTGGATGCCAATTCCCAGAGCCAGAGCGACAGCACCCGATAAGTCTGCGGAAGGCAATCCGGCAGCGATTGCGCCAAAAGCCACACCCACAGCCAGACCTTCGGGGAAGTTATGTAAAGTGATGGCCAACACCAGCAGCACACTACGCTTCCATTTAGTTTTTATTCCTTCGGCTTCCTCATCGGAAAAACCAATATGCAGGTGAGGCAGGATTCGATCCACCCCCCAGAGGAAGGCGCCACCCAGTAAAAACCCGATCACTGCCGGAATCCAGGCTATGTCGCCGGAGGCTTCTGCCATTTCGATGGCCGGTGAAAGCAGCGACCAATAACTGGCGGCAATCATGACTCCGGCGGCGAAACCCAGCAGCGTATCAAGCAGCCTGCGGTTAATTGATTTGAAACCAAAGACCGTCGCCGCGCCAAGCGCGGTCACGAACCAGGTGAATATTGTGGCGCACAGCGCCTGTAGAATTGGATTGAGAGAGTTAAACCATTGCGCCATTTTCTTTCCTCGCCTTATTCTATGAATGCTCCATAATATTTATCATTCTTTCGAGCACTTCCGCAATTTGTAATCCGTGGCTGGGAATTGATCTTAATCGCTACTTACGCTCATTCACTTTGAAATCAAAGATATCCGGCCGGTTGTAATGCCCGGCAGCGTCAAAGTCAAATTTGCCTCGGACGATCTCATTCAGATCCAGATCGGCCGTCAAGATACCCTCCCGGTCAAAAAGCGGTCCGGCCAACACTTCACCCATCGGTGAAACAATCACACTGCCTCCCCGACACATGACATCCGGCTGAGAGGCCAACTCTTCGTATCCCGGCAGGTCTGCGGGGTACATTCCACGGGTGACGAACTGATTGCACCCCAGCACATAACAGCGGCCTTCTAACGCGATATGCCGCATGGTCGCCTGCCAGGCATCTCTCGAATCTGCTGTTGGCGCCAGGTATATCTGTACTCCCTTCTGGTACATGGCCATCCGGGCAAGAGGCATGTAATTTTCCCAACAGATCAATCCCCCCAGAATCCCAAGCCCGGTGGGAAAAACGGACAGGGTGCTACCATCATCTTCTCCCCAGATCAACCGCTCTGAGGCAGTCGGTTTAAGTTTTCGGTGTTTTCCCAGCAGACTGCCATCAGGTCCAAAATAAAGCAGGGTGCAGTAAAGGGATCCGCCGCTCCGTTCGGTCACACCGATACCCAGGTATGTTTCGGTCTCACGGGCAACAATCCCCAGCGCTTCGGTGACGGGTCCCGGCACATCCACCGAATTTTCCCAATATCGCTGCCAGAGTGCCCGTCCACTGGCCGAGCGGTTGCCGACAATGGCACCAAACGTAAAACCCCGCGGATAAACCGGGATGAAAGATTCTGGCAGCAGGATGAGCCGGGCTCCCTGCCCGGCAGCTTCCTTTACCAGAAGACAGGCTTTCTCCAGTGTGGCGTCGCGATCGAACAGAACAGGAGAGGCTTGAACAACGGCGGCTTTGAAAAGCTGTGCAGTTTCCATGACGGGTTTAAAATCCTTCCTGAAGATTTATGGTACATTTTAATCACACAGCAACACACCACTTACTTTATTTTCATTATAAATATTACTCCTGCAACATCCATATTGATTTTTTCATTTAACCTGGCCAGAAAGGGATTCTTATGAACAACGCGAATTCAAATTCCTCATCCATACCTTTTCGCGCTGAAACGCGTCAATTGTTGAATATCCTTATCCATTCACTTTATACCGACCGGGAAATCTTTCTGCGTGAACTGATCTCCAATGCTTCAGACGCATTAACCCGCATGAATTTCGAAATGCTGACCAACCGGGATGTGCTGGACCCTGAGACGGAACTGGGCATCTGGATCACGGCAGATCCGAAAAAGCGGACTTTGACAATCCGGGACACAGGGATAGGATTGACCCGGGTCGAGATGGAAGAAAATCTGGGTACGATCGCACATTCCGGAGCTCGCGCCTTTATGCAGGCGGCCGAAAAACAGGAAGACACCGACCTTTCGAATATCATCGGGCAATTTGGCGTGGGTTTTTATTCCGTTTTCATGGTTGCCAAACGTGTGGAAGTTGCTTCTCATTCCTTTCTGAAAGACGAACCACCCGCCGTGTGGATTTCGGATGGGCAGGAGTCTTTTTCAATCGAGGAATCTGATAAAGCTGACCGCGGCACAACGATCACCGTGTATCTGAAAGAAGATGCCGCTGAATTCACCGACGAAAACCGCCTGCGACAGTTAATCCAGCGGCACAATGATTATGTGGCCTTTCCCATCTATGTGGGTACATCCACCGAACAGGTTAACCGCCAGACGGCTTTGTGGCGGCAAAATACCCCGCAGATCTCGCCGGCAGATGCTAATGAATTCTACAAACAGTTCACCCTTGACCAGAAAGAGCCTCTCGCCTATACGCATCTCGCCGTGGACGCTCCCGTTCAGGCCTATGCCCTGCTCTACATCCCGGCCAGCGCGGAACACTACATTTTCGCTCCCCGCAAACAGGACGGCCTGCGCCTGTATGCCCGCAAAATTCTCATTCAGGATTATTTCCGTGATCTGCTGCCTGAATACCTCCGATTTGTTCAGGGTGTGGTGGATTCGGAAGATATCCCTTTGAATATTTCCCGTGAGACTATCCAGTCTAACCGTATGCAGATTCAGTTGAAGAAGTTGATCACAGCAAAAACCATCGATATGATCCGAAAGTTATCGCAGGATTCACCGGAAAAATACCTGGAATTCTGGAATCTTTTCGGCAGGTATTTAAAAGAAGGTGTGGCTTCCGATCTGGCTGATTATGATAACCTGGTGCCCTTGCTGCGCTTCCACACCCTGCACCATGTGGAAGACCTGGTCTCACTGGATACCTATCTCGACGAACGCCGCCCCGGACAGCAGAAGATTTATTACCTGCTGGGTGACGAGGAACATTCGGTCATCCACAGCCCGCACCTCGACTTAGTCCGGCAGCGCAATCTGGATGTGCTCCTGTTGACCGATCCGATGGATTCATTTATGCTGCTGGCACTCAAGCAGTATAAAGATATCCCGCTGGTCAATGTAGCCGATAAGGATGCCGATCTTGGTGAAGCTACCGGGCCGGTCGATTCCGAGACTCCGCCTATGTCGGATGAATCCATGAGCGCCTTGATCACCCGTTTTCGCGACCAGCTAGGATCACGCATCGCAGATGTGCGCGCGTCTGACCGTTTGATTGAATCTCCCGCCCGTCTGGTCAATCCAGAGAACAGTCCAACACAGGAAGTGCAGCGGGTCTATCAGATGATTAATCAACCGTTGGAAATTCCCCGCAAAGTGTTGGAGATTAACCCTCGCCACGCGTTGCTGTCCAAACTGGCTGCCCTGCCAATCGATTCCCCGCTGGCGCCGCTGGTGATCGAGCAGATCTATGAGAATGCCTTGCTGATTGAAGGCCTGCATCCTGATCCAGCTGAAATGATCGGACGCATTCAGCAGATCATGGCGGCAGCTCTGGATCACTAAGGCTGCTCGATAAGCATCACAACCAGATCATTCACATTCGTCCCGGTGGGACCGGTGACAATGGCTGAATCGACGGCTTTAAAGAAGAGATAAGAGTTATGTCCGGCAAGAAATTCATGCGCGTTCAAACCTGACTGCCGGGCTGTTTCACAGGTTTTTCCGGTGACCACCGCGCCGGCGGCCGGTGAGCGCCCATCTTCCCCGTCAGTGGTAAAGGTGATCAATGTGACTCCTGACACCCCGTCCAATTCAAGAGCGGCAGCCAGAGCCAGTTCCTGATTCCGTCCACCAGCGCCGTCTCCTGTCAGGGTGACGGTCGTTTCACCACCGGCGATCCAGCATCTTTTCGATTCGCCCGGTTTCTGTTCCAGTGCTTTTGCGCGCAGAAATTCGCCCAGACGTTTGCCCTGTTCCCGGGCTTCACCGGTTACCAGCGGTGAAAGGATTTCCGATGTATACCCCAACCTGCCTGCTTCATGATGGGCTGCCTGCATGGATTGTTCAAGACTGCCGATAATTTCCGTTCGATTCTTCTCGAAGAGAGGATCGCCAGGTTTGGGGGTTTCTGCAATCTCGCCCTGTACTCCGCGTTTTAGATGATCGAGCACAGGTTCAGGCAGCTTCGCCGCCAGATTATATTTATCAAGAACAGACAGTGCGTCATGGAAGGTCGTCGGATCGGGTACAGTAGGGCCTGAGGCAATCACATCCAACGGGTTGCCCAGCACATCCGAGAGGATCAATGAAAGACTTGCCGCGGGCGCCGTGCGGGCAGCCAGTTGGCCTCCTTTTATCCAATCCAGATGTTTTCGGACGGCATTGATCTCGTTTATAGAAGCTCCGCATGCCAGCAGCGATGAAGTTACAGATTGCATTTGTTCCAGGCTGATCCCCGAAGCGGGCAATGTAACCAGCGCGCTGGCACCACCTGAGATCAGGAACAACACCGCGTCGTGGCAGTCAAAACCATCCACATAATGAAGGATGTCTTCAGCCGCATGAATACTGGCCTTTCCAGGAACGGGGTGGTCTGACCGCAGCACTTTCATCGTGGGTAGCTGTCTGTCGGCGTTTTCAGGCAGCACTTTGCCTACCACAAGTCCGGCTTCAATTCTGGTTCCCAGAATGCGCGCGGCAGACAGCGCCATGGGCAGCGCGGCTTTTCCCATGGATACCAGCCCGATCTTCGCGTATCGGGAGAGATCGAATTCTTGATTCAGGCTTGATAATCCCCGGGCCACTGCCTGTTGCGGGTCAGCAGAAGTCAGCGCGGCAGCCAGAATGGCCGTACCAGATACCGAATACCTGGTCACATCGTGAAAAATATCAGAAGTGACATTCATCCTATACATTCCTGTCAGATTCATCATTAATTCTACAGGCATAATCGAATTTTTTGTCGTAAAATAAGTACGAAATTTTTCAACCGGTAAAATTTGTTTCACCGGTTGGTTTTGTGTGTAAGAGTTGATAGGTTTTGATAGACTTTATTAAAATTACATTCCTTTAGGAGGAACCCTCGTGAACCACGAAGAACTGAACCAATTATTGAAGCCCAAATCGATTGCCGTAATCGGGGCTTCGGCCACACCTGGAAAGATCGGCTACACGGTGATGGAAAATTTGAAAGAATCCGGATACAAAGGACCGGTCTATCCGATCAATCCAACCGCTCCAGAAATCCTGGGGGTCAAATGCTATCCTAGTGTCAGTGATGTTCCCGGAACCATTGACTCTGCCGTGATGTGCGTCCCCGTCAAACTGGTCAATAGCATGGCGGAAGAATGTGGCAAAAAAGGCGTGAAAGGCCTGATCGTCATCACCTCCGGTTTCAGTGAAGTTGGTCGTAAAGACCTGGAAGACGAACTGGTCGCCATTGCCCGCAAGTATAAGATGCGTGTGCTTGGTCCGAACATTGTGGGTACTCTGTCCAACTCGGATAAAATGAATGCTTCCTTTGCTCCTTTCCTGCCTCTGGATGGCAAAGCCACGCTCATCACCCAGTCCGGCGCTCTGCTCATCGCCATGGACGCGGCCACCTACACCCGCCGTGTCGGTTTCGACAAGATGGTCTCCATCGGAAATATGTGTGATGTGGATATAGCCGATATCATCGATTGGTTGAATGATGATGAAAAGACAACCTGTGTATCCCTCTATATTGAAGGTTTGAAAGACGGGCGCAAATTTATCAAATCCGGCCGGACATCCAAAAAACCGATCATCGCCTTGAAATCCGGTGTTTCCGCTCACGGTGCCGCCGCGGCGGCTTCTCATACCGGTTCATTGGCCGGAGCCGCTAAAGTCTATGGTTCCGCCTTCAAACAGGCCGGTATTGTTCAGGCTTCAGATCTGGATAACCTGTTCGACCGCACACTGGCACTTTCTCTGATGCCCCCGCTCAAAGGTGAGAACCTGTTGATCATCACCAATGGTGGTGGTGTCGGCGTGCTGGCAACGGATGCCGCGGAACGTTACGGCATCCCCATGAAATTCGCTCCCAAAGACGTGCAGGAAGAATTGAAGAAACACATGCCGGAGTTCGGCTCCGCCAAGAACCCGGTGGATATGACCGGCATGGCTGGAACGGAATGGTATTACGAGACGGTGCGTTTCGCCATCGCGCATCCCTGGGTGGATGGATTGATCGTACTGTACTGCGAGACTGCCATGACCAATCCACTGGAGATCGCCAAGGGCATTAAGAAAGCTCTTGACGAAGCCGGCATGAAAGACAAACCCGTCACTGTGTCCTATGTCGGTGGTGAAAAATCAGCGGCCGCTATGGCCTGGCTTGTAGAAAACGGCATTCCCGCCTACGGAGCGCCTGATCTGGCTGTGAATGCCATGGCCGCCCTGCGCGAATATAAACTGCTGCGTGAAACCGCCAAAGAACCGGCTTTCAAGACCAACGAAAAAGCGCGCAAGACCGCCATGCAGGTCATTTCCGCCGCCCGCGCCGACGGCCGTAATGCTTTGACCGAGATCGAAGCAAAACAGGTCTTCCAGGCCTATGGACTACCCGTGACCTCCACGGAATTGGCCAAAACCGAGGACGAAGCCGTCACCCTAGCCAAGAAGATCGGGTTCCCGGTGGTCATGAAGATCGTCTCCCCCGAGATTCTGCATAAATCGGATGCCGGTGGTGTTAAAGTCAACATCAAAGATGAAGCCGCAGCCCGCGAAGCCTTCAATACCATCATGAAGAACGCCAAAGCCTATAACGCAGACGCCCATATCCACGGGATCGCCGTGCAGGAAATGGCTCCCTGGGGCACGGAAACCATTCTTGGTTCTGTCAACGACCCATCCTTTGGCCCCACCATGATGTTCGGTCTGGGTGGCATCTTCGTGGAAGTATTGAAAGACGTCACCTTCCGTGTCGCGCCGGTAGATAAACCGCAGGCGCTGGATATGTTCAGCGAGATCCGCGGCGCTCCCATTCTGGCCGGTGTGCGCGGTGAAGCTCCCCGCGACCGCAATGCCATGGCCGACACCGTGGAGAAATATTCCAGCATGATCGTCGATCTGGAAGACGAGATCAGCGAATCGGATGCCAATCCGGTGTTGGTATACGAAGAAGGCAAAGGCATCAAAGTTGTGGATGCCCGCATCATTTTGAAGAAAAAATAGATAGATTGAGTTGATCAGAAAAACTGAGGGTTTTTAAAACCCTCAGTTTTTTTATTTCGCAACTTCGCGCTTCAACTGCTGGTACGCGCCCACCCAGGGAGTTCCAACCCGCGCGCCAGGCGCCAGCTGGACCTTCATCAGCTTTTGCGCGATCAACCCCGATGTGGCAGCCACAGTTCCCCAGTCGTCTGTTAAAACCGCCTTTCGCATGGTGTCCGATGCCCGGCGGCACCATTCCCAGTCCATACGAAAACGATCAGCTTTCACCCAGTAGTCTTTCTTTTCCCAGGCAGCCACACTGGTTTCCACAGTCTGGTGCATCTCATCCAACGCCATGGCGATAAATGCTGCCATATCGCGGCTGTCATCATCCGGTTTGGATTGCTGCGCGAGAAGGCGGATGGCTTTCACAACCGCCTTGCTCAATCGGGTTCTTTCTCGGGTTCCCCCCTCTGTTGTAATTATGCGGCTCAATGGAATGCTCCTGTATTATTGTGGTGAGCAATAATAAACTTCCATTGAAGAATTGTAAAGTGAAGAAGCTTCGGGCTATTCAACCATCTATTGGGCAGGTCATTCGTATTTTGTATTCAAAAAAATCTGGTTAAGTTTTAGTTTTCAGAGAAGAAAGTAGATTTTTTTCAGCGAACCTGATCGGCATGACAAATATGTGGTTTATTCCTTTTCATTGCCAATAATTTGATTTAATGAGTCGACTATTCCAAGAATGTCGGCATCCACCTGTTTAACTATTTCCTCTTGCGGAACACTGTTCTTGAGATTGTCAATCTGAAAATGCATTGGTTTGATTTCGTCACAGGTAAATAGATGATCCAGCAGGTGCACGGCATTCATCAGCTTCACCACTGCCAGGGTTTCTGATGAAATTGCCCCCCTCCCAAGAATCTGCCGGCGGATTTCCTCTTTCTCGTTGAACTTTCCCGTGGAATCTTTCTCAGTGGAAAATCGGTATACCTGGCCTTCCAGAACCAGTATTTTACTATCCACAAAGTGATTCAAAAATACTTCCTCTATCTTTTTCCTTTTCCGACCCAGTGTTTCAATCCAGAATGTGCACTTGCGAAAGTCCTTTTCATAGAGAATGTGATGGATCAGATCTGCCGGGATGGAAAGGTATCCGGTTGCCGGATTCAGAATGATAAATTTTCGGGAAGAGTTTATTGTTCCTTCACCGGAAAGGATCAATTGAATCAACCCGCCCGCGATCAAACCGTATGGCAATAACGACGATTTATTCGTCTGGATGGAACCGTTCCTTTTTTCATACAGGCTCAATAAAAATAACTTTTCCGGTACGGACAGCATGGTTTACCTCCAGATCGGATCCATATTTATCGATATATAAATCGTACAGACCATTTCTTAACAGTACAGAAACAAATTGTTATTGAAATGTAAAACAACATCATCTTAAAACAACCGATCCAGATTCTTAATAAATCCGAATATCCGCTGGATTTTTATAAGTATTTTGTTCTATAATAATGGTATAAGGAATGGAAGACTGGTATGAATACAAAGGAAGCGCGAGACACGGGCAATCAACTTGCCGGTTTCATTCATAACAGACAAATTCAAAAAGCGATCAATATACTATCTCCTGTTCTGGTGGAAAAGACATCCTTCCGTTTGCTGGATGTGATCGGTGCCTGCATTGGGCAGCAAACCCCTGATACGCTCGATCCGTTTCTGGAGCGGATCGCCGCTAACCGCAGCATGGGCGGCTGGATCATCATTGCCAGTGCCCTGCGGCAGCAATCCCGGGTGGACTTGCCAGGCGCGCTGGAGCGCTGCCGCCGGTATGTGATCCGGGCGGATGTCTGGTATGCCGCCGATTCCTTCGCAGAACGCGTGGCGGGGCATGCTCTAGTGGAGCAATTTTCCCCTGCGATCAGCATTTTGGCGCAGTGGCGGAATGATCCCAGCGTCTGGGTACGCCGCGTGGTCGGCGTGGCAGTGCATTACTGGGCCAAGCAGGCGCGCGGTGATCCCGCCCGCCTGCCGGAGGTGAACGTTCTGCTGGATTTTCTGGCGCCTATGTTTGGCGAGCGCGAAATGGACGCGGTCAAAGGTATCGGCTGGGGTTTGAAAACCCTGGGCAGATACTATCCGGATGCGGTGGACGCATGGCTTTCCGTCCAGGTGGACCGCCCGCACCGCGCCCTGATGCAGCGTAAAGCCGCCCGGTATCTACCGGCCGGGCTGCGAGAGCAGTTTTCCCGAAAAACCTCATGACCAACCGGGCCGTTTTCCTACCCTACAGGCCAAAGACCATCCTTAACAGTCATAAACGCCCGGATCACTGGTTCTGGTCGCGGTACTCGGCCTATCCGTACACCGGCTGCCAGCACGGCTGTAAATTCTGCTATTCCCGGGAAGTGAAATATGCCCACGCCGTCGATCCGCAGGATTTTGATACCACCATCAAAGTAAAAGAAAAGGCCGCCGATCTCCTGCGCCGCGCACTGGTCCGCAAACCGGTGGATATTCTCTGCACCGGCGATTACCAGCCTGCCGAACGCGAATTTGGCATAACCCGCCAGATGTTGGAAGTGTGTCGTGAGCTGCGCTTCCCGGTCTTCATGCTGTCGCGTTCGCCGCTCATCCTGCGTGACCTGGACCTTCTGCGGGACATAAACGCGGCCGCGCCGTCGGTGGCGGCGTTCAGTATCATCAGCACACCAGAGTCACCCCACCATGCCATTGCCCGGTGCATGGAAAACCTGGCTCCACCGGTGGAAACGCGTTTTGCCGCCATGCGCGAGATTGCGGACGCCGGCATTCTCACCGGCATCTGTTTCATGCCCATCCTGCCCGGGGTTTGCGACGATAAAGCCAACCTGGAAGCCGTGGTGCGCGCGACAGCTGAAAACGGCGGACGGTTCGTGCTGGCCGGCGGCCTGACTCTGGCAGACCAGCAAAAAGAATTCTTCTTCAATTTCCTGGAGGAAAATTATCCGGATCTTGTACCGCGCTACCGGACCTGGTATCCGCCGGGGAGTTATGATGCCGTGAGCTACCCCTGGAACCGCATTGCCCTGCGCATTCGAGAATTGTGTGAAAAATACGGCATCCGCGACCGCATGCCCCGGCCGGTCATTCCCGGCGATAAACTGGCCGTGAACAAACGGATCGCTGAGCTTCTGGCGGACAAGGCTTACGAATTGGAGATCCGGGGGGAACCCAATCACTACGTCTGGGCTTACCGAAAGGCTGCCTGGGCGGTGGAAGACCTGGAAACGGATATCCGCCTGGTCTACAGCGCGCTGGGGGTGAAGGGGATCAGGTCAATCCCCGATATGGGGGAACAGCCCGGCAGGGATGTGGAAAAAATGCTTTCCGGGTTAATGTGATATGTTTTCAGTACTGATCGAATTTCTATCGGGGATGTATGATTTAAACAATAGATAAGTAGATGATCCAGTAAATATCAGGGGATAAAGCATGAAACCATTCATATCAGCGGGATTCCTTATCACCGTACTGGCAACCGCCTGCTCGCCCACACCCGAGATGATCCAGACGGCCATCGCCCAGACGCAAGCAGCGTACACTCCCACACCGGAACAGACGGCGACACAGACAGATATACCAGGCGAATCGTGGAGAGTTCCTCCCGTAGTGGATGGTGTTGAATTAGGTTATTTACCGGATACTAGGTCTGATCCAGAATTGGATCAGGCAATGGCAAAATTTGCCGACCAGTTAAATATCAAAGAGCCGTATCGCTGGGATGGATATAGTTTGCCAGATGGATATACCTTCAAAGAAGTGTCGTTTTATTACACACGAAAACTGCGCAGTCGAGGGTATTCAATTGACTATAACAATTATGACCCGGAAAGGAAAATGGGGTGGATGTTTTACTCAACCCCAACCCAAACCATTTATTTAATAGTGTACGAGGATTTGAAAATCGTTCACGTATTCTACAAAAACGTCGAACCTTAATAAATGAAAATCCCGGATTTAGACCAACAGCTTATTTATTTCACAGATATACGCAACGCCATATATAGGGCATGGCATAACAGAAAACCCCAACATATACGGTTAAAAGCCCCTGTAGCGCAATGGACAGAGCACCAGCCTTCTAAGCTGTTGGTTGTGGGTTCGACTACTGTCCGGAATTCCAAATAATAGTGTTGAGAAAAGCTGACAGTAATGACTGAGAAAATTCAGCAAATTCAATAACCGGTGCAATTAGTTATCATTAATGATAATTAGACGTAATGAAACGCTGCACCTGTC
>JAAZMZ010000013.1 GCA_012798535.1 Leptolinea sp. | reverse complement strand
GATGATGAGTCTGGTCACCTTTTCGAGCACAGGGCTGGTCCCTATTTCGCAGGCACTGGCCGGTTTGATCAGCAAATGGGATTTGACCATGTTGTTTGCGCTCGCAGGAAGTCTGGTTCTTCTGGTCACCATCTGGATGGCTCGCCATCCGGATCTGAAAACCTTCGGCGCGAGCCTCGCAAACTCTCCGTTGGAAGCCGGTCAAACCTCGTAAATATTGCTCCGGAAAATTCATCTCGATAAATGGGTGGATATTATCAAGTTAAAAAGAAGAAGAGCAGATGCGATAACCATCTGCTCTTCTTTCCGTTAGTGACAGGCCCGGCTAACCGTTCTTATTTTTATTGTAAACATCAAAGAATACGGCGAACAGCAATACCAGGCCCTTGATCACCTGCTGCCAGTCGATGTTGACACCCATTATGGACATACCGTTGTTCAAGACGCCCATAATGAACGCACCGATAATGGCGCCAACCACTGTACCAATACCGCCGCTGGCTGAAGCGCCGCCGATATAACAGGCCGCAATAACATCCAATTCCATACCGTCACCGGCTTTGGGGGTGGCAGAATTCAAGCGGGCTGCATACACCATACCGGCAATGGCTGAAAGCACACCCATATTGACGAACGTACTAAACAACAATTTCGGGGTGTTGACACCCGAAAGGCGGGCTGCTTTTTCGTTACCACCCATGGCATAGATACGCCGGCCAAGAACTGTCTGGTCAGTTACGAAAGTGTAGATGACAATCAGCAGGAGCATCAGCATCATTACATTGGGCAGGCCTTTATAGGATGCCATAAGCCAGCATAATCCCATGATTGCCGCTGTTACCACCACATTCTTGGCAATGAATAACGACATAGGTGCCACTTCGAATTCATACTTCTGGTTGTTTTTCCGGTTGCGAATGTCCAACCAGATAAGTGCGGCGGAACCGATGGCTCCCAGCACAACACTGGTCAGGTGAAACCCTTCCATGTTGAACACATCTGGAATAAAACCGGAGGCCAATTGTTGGAATTCTGTCGGGAATGGACCAACAGATTTACCGTTTAGCAATGCCAGGGTCAGACCACGGAAGATCAACATACCGGCCAGGGTGACAATGAATGGAGGAATTTTTTGAAACGCGACCCAGTATCCCTGCATGGCACCGATCAGCGCGCCAACAAACAGGCAGATCAACATGGTCAGGTAAACATTCACATGATATTGAACCAGCAGAGTTGCGGCAACGGCGCCGACAAAACCAGCCACGCGGCCAACAGAAAGGTCGATCCAACCGGTGATGATGATCAAGAGCATTCCGATGGCCATGATGATGATGTAACTGTTTTGAAGTAGCAGGTTGGTCAGGTTGACAGGCATGAAGAGTGTACCTTCTGTCAATACCTGGAAGAAACCCATAATAACGACCAGGGCGATCAACATGCCGTAGGAGCGAATATTATTCTTGAACATATCCTTTATGGTATTCATTTAACCATCACCTCTTGTTCTGACATGATGCATTTCATAATTTTTTCCTGCGTCGCCTCTTGGGCTTTCATTTCACCAACAATCCTGCCTTCATTCATGATGTAAATGCGGTCGCACACGCCTAAAATCTCCGGGAGTTCGGACGAGATCAGAACGATGGCCTTGCCTTCACTCGCAAGTTGGTTAATGATGGTGTAGATCTCATATTTCGCGCCGACATCGATACCGCGGGTCGGCTCGTCCAGGAACAAGATCTCGGGTTTAGCAAACAGCCATTTACTCAACACGACCTTCTGCTGGTTCCCACCGGAGAGGTTCAGGGTCTTCTGTTGAATGCTGGAACATTTGATATTCAACTTTCCACGGTATTCCATGGTGGATTTCAATTCACGGCGTTTATTGACAACCATGCCGTCAGAAACATCTTCAAGGTTTGCGAGTGTAATGTTGTTCTTTATATCCTGGATCAGAACCAGGCCGTACGTTTTCCGGTCTTCCGTGGCGTACGTGACTCCGTTCTTAATCGCTTTTGTAATGCTGGAGACATCGACATCCTTGCCGTTCTTTTTTGCCTTACCGGTGATGCGGCGGCCGTAGGCTTTACCAAAGATACTCATGGCAAGCTCTGTCCGGCCGGAGCCCATCAGACCATACAGACCAATGACTTCCCCTTTGTGAACCTCCAAATTAACGCCATTCACAACCTTCCGGTCGTCATGGATGGGGTGGTAAACAGTCCAATCGATGATCTCAAAGATCTTTTCACCAATCTTTGATGTGCGCGGTGGGAAACGGTTAGTCAAATCACGCCCGACCATACCGCGAATGATCCGGTCTTCAGTAACCTTATCCTTTTTAGTATCCAGCGTCTCAATCGTCGCGCCATCTCGCAAAATGGTAATAACATCTGCCACCTTGGAGACCTCACCAATCTTATGTGAGATTAAAATGGATGTCATCCCCTGTTTTTTTAGTTCAAGAAGCAATTTAAGGAGAGCTTCACTGTCATTCTCATTGAGACTGGCAGTGGGCTCATCCAGAATTAGTAATTTAACTTTTTTCGAAAGGGCTTTGGCAATTTCTACCAACTGTTGCTTACCAACGCCAATATTAGTGATAAGGGTTTCAGGTGAATCCTTTAACCCGACTTTTTTCAGCAATTCTCTGGTGCGTAAAAATGATTCACGCCAGTTGATCACACCATTTTTTTCACATTCATTCCCCAGGAAAATATTCTCAGCAATGGATAAAAATGGAATAAGAGCCAGTTCCTGATGAATGATCACAATACCGACATCTTCACTATGCCTGATATCGCTGAAATGGCATTCTTTGCCTTCATAGATAATATCGCCGGTATACTCGCCATGAGGAATTACACCGCTCAGTACTTTCATTAGTGTTGATTTCCCAGCCCCATTTTCACCAACCAGGGCATGGATCTCGCCACGTTCGACACTGAAATTCACATTATCCAGAGCCTTTACGCCAGGGTATGTCTTTGTGATATTCCGCATTTCCAAGATGACATCAGACATGTAGCCCATCCTTAAATCTTTCGTAAAGATTTCTGTAAAAATAAAAATGACCGTCGAGCCATTTCATCAACTATACAACAAATGCAAATGTGGAAAAAGCGAGTGGAGGGATAGCCTCCCTCCACTCGCCAAGAGGAAACTTTTACTTCAGGTCTTCGGCTTTGAGGTATCCGCTGTCAACCAGTTTTTCTTTGTAATTCTTGATGTCAATGCTGATGGGGGTGAGCAGGTAGGAAGGAACGATCTTGACTTCGTTGTTGTAGGTCTTGGTGTCGTTGATTTCTACTTTTTCGCCCTTGAGAGCGGCATCGACCATCTTGGCAGTCTGTTTGGCAAGTTCGCGGGTATCTTTGAAGACGGTGTAAGCCTGTTCGCCGGCGATCATGGCTTTGATGGAAGCTACTTCGGCATCCTGGCCGGTGACCACGGGCCACGGCTGGTCTTTGGTGCCATATCCAACACCCTTGAGGGAGGAGATGATACCGCGGGAGAGGCCATCGTACGGAGACAGAACGGCATCAACACGTTTGTCGGTGTAGCTCTTGCTCAGCAGGTTGTCCATGCGGGCCTGGGCAACAGCGCCGTCCCAGCGAAGGGTGGAGACTTTGTCCATGCCCATCTGGCCGGAGACGACAACCAGTTTCTTGCTGTCGATGTAGGGTTTCAATACGGACATGGCGCCATCATAGAAGTAGAAGGCGTTGGTGTCATCCGGGGAGCCGCCGAAGAGTTCGATATTGAAGGGGCCTTTGCCATCTTTCAGGCCAAGAGCGTCAATGATCTGGGAGCCCTGGATAACGCCGACACCGAAGTTATCGAAGGTGGCGTAGTAGTCAACGTCTTTGGTCTTGGTGATCAAGCGGTCATAGGCCATGACCAGAACGCCTTTTTCCTTGGCTTTGGCAAGCACGTCAGACAGGGTGCTGCCATCAATGGCGGCGATGATCAGGACTTTGGCGCCTTTGGTAACCATGTTCTCGATCTGGGCGACCTGGTTGGGGATGTCATCTTCAGCGAACTGGAGATCGGTCTTGTAACCCATTTCTTCGAAGGCCTTGACCATGCTGTTGCCATCGGAGATCCAGCGCTCGGATGATTTGGTAGGCATGGAGATACCAACCAACATGCCCTTGGTGTCAACAGCCGCGGGAGCGGGGGCGAAGTTGGAGGCGCTGGTGAACAACACTGAGACCAGCATCAATACGGTGATGAAAAGCATTGATTGTTTCTTCATTTACTCTTTCTCCTTTTGATATTTACAGCAATTTTGGAAACTGGCCGTCTGAAGCCAGAAATCCTGCGATGGGTTAAAGACCTTTTGCCAGTGAGTAATACAGATGATTGAAGCGCAGTTCTTTCTTGAATTCCAGTAGATCTGTCCGATCATTGATCGTCAGGCACTCGATGCCCGCCATGTCAGCGAAATCTCGCAGCATCTCTGTGGTGACTACCTGGCTGAAACCGGTATGGTGCGCCCCTCCCGCGTAGATCCAGGCGGCGGCAGCCACCTTGAGGTTGGGTTTGGGGACCCAGAGAGCCTGAGCGACTGGTAATTTGGGCATGGGTTTTTCGATCGGGACCACCTCGATTTCATTGATGATCAGGCGGAACCGATTGCCCATATCAATCAGACTGGCGTTTAGAGCCGGTCCGGTTCTGGTATTGAACAGCAGGCGCGCCGGATCTGCTTTTCCACCGATGGATAATGGATAGATCTGCAGTGTGGGCTTCTCTGAAGCAATCGAAGGGCAGACTTCCAACATGTGCGCCCCGAGAACACAATTCGCGCCTTTTTCGGGCAAATGGTAGGTGTAATCTTCCATGAAGGAAGTACCGCCGGGTAAACCGCTGCCCATAACCTTCATAGAGCGCACAAGCGCAGCCGTCTTCCAATCACCTTCCGCTCCGAAACCATACCCATCTTTCATCAACCGCTGGCAGGCCAGGCCTGGAAGTTGATTGATGCCGTGCAAATCTTCAAAGGTTGTCGTGAAAGCCTTGAAATTCCCACTCTCAAGGAAGGTCCGCAAACCGATTTCCAGACGGGCGGCTTCGCGTAACGCGGAATAACTTCGCGTTTGCAGCAGTGCTTTTGGCACTTCATATTCTTCGGTGTAGCAGGTAACCAGCTCATCGACGGACTTTTCGGAAACCTGTTCAACAACCTTCACCAGGTCACCAACACCATAACCGTTGATAGAATAGCCCAACTGGATTTGCGCGCTTACTTTGTTGCCTTCCGTCACGGCAACATCGCGCATGTTGTCTCCAAACCGGGCAACCTTCATACCCTGAGAATCAGCCCAGGCGACTGCCGCCCGCGACCATGTCCCAAGCTGCTGTTGAACCGCTTCATCCTGCCAGTGTCCAACAATGACTTTTCGGTCCAGACGCAAGCGTGTACCAATGAATCCGAATTCCCGGTCTCCATGCGCCGACTGGTTCAGGTTCATGAAATCCATATCGATATCGGACCAGGGGATCTCGCGGCCAAACTGGGTATGCAAATGGCAGAATGGTTTATTTAAAGCCGTAAGTCCCGCAATCCACATTTTGGCGGGAGAGAAAGTATGCATCCAGCAAACCAGACCAATACAGGTGGGATCGTTATTGGCCGCTTTGCACACCGCCAAAATCTCTTCCGGTGTGGTTACGACAGGTTTAAAAATGACTTTTACTGGTATCCTGTCTGAATCATTCAGGTACTCGGCGATATGTTTTGAGTCTTCGGCGACCTGCTTCAGTGTCTCCGGGCCATAAAGATGCTGGCTTCCGGTAATAAACCACATTTGAAATGCCTGTAAAGAATTCATCAACGATAGATCCTTTCAACACTGATGTGGTTTTGGATTTAGTCAACGGATGGGAAAAGCGGGAGATTTAATTCAAGAAACGGCAAGATGTTATCGTTCGTGTTATCGTTCACGTTATCGTTACCGGCTCATAATAGCGATTTTTATTCACAAAGTCAACACATTTCTTAGGGATATGACATTCGTTATGACAGATGTAATCATTCTGCCGCTTGATATCTCCCGTTATTCGTGCTATTTTCCGCAATTATTGGGAGTCTCGCCTCCAATTTATGGATTTGTAAAGTCAAAATCCCTCCCCAAACGGCAATAACCGACCAAAGCCGGGGAATTTAATGATCATTTTGTTATCGATAACAGACTCGCGGATCCCCTTCAAGTTCCAAAAATGATATAGAATATCTACTGTTGAATGTCTGGTTGGGATGATAGGCGTTCTATTGACGGTGCGGCACCCGTTTATTAGTTTCGTCAATTCAACGGTCATTGAGTTACAGAAATATCCCGGAAGTGCATTCAAGTGGTCTGTGTGTAATCTTCCGGAACTCCGGGGGAAAACAATCCCAGATCAAGTTCTACCCTCCAGAGGTAAGCCGTGGTTCCATACTATCGCTCAAAAGTGACCATTAAAGACGTAGCCAGGGCATGCGGCGTTTCCACGCAAACCATTTCGCGCGTCTTGAACGACCGGGTGGATGTCTCTACCGCTACTCGTGAAAAGGTGCTGGCGGTCATCAATGAAATGGGCTACCTGCCCAGTGCGCTGGCCAGATCTATGCGGCAGAGTACAAAAACTATCGGTGTCATTGTAGCCGGGCTGCACTTCTTTGGAATCTCGGATACCTTAAATGGGATCACGCAAGCCTCAGAAGCCCGGGGATTCAGCCTGATGTTGAAGGAGCTGGCCAGTTTCAATTCCATGGACATTGAACCGCTCATCCAATCTCTCTCTTCCCACCAGGTTCAGGGGATCATCTATGCCGCACCGGAAGTGAGTGACAACTGGAAAACCATTCTCAGAAACCTGAATAACCGTCTACCACCCATGGTTTTCCTCAAAGGGAATCCCTCCTCCGCTCCTATCACCATATCTCTCGATAATTATTCCGGTGCCTATACTGTCACAAAACATCTGATCGAACAGGGTTACCGGCATATCGCTCACATCACCGGACCTCTGGATTGGTGGGAAGCGCGCGAACGCAAACGCGGGTGGATGGACGCGCTGCGTGATGCGGGACTACCCGTTCCAGATACAGCGGATATCAGCGGCACCTGGGCTTCCACCAGCGGTTCGGTGTGTTTCGAGATCTTATTACGTCAGTATCCTGAAATGGACGCCGTATTCGTCTCCAATGACCAGATGGCGTTGGGTGTACTAAACCTGGCCTGGGAAAAGGGCATCAACATTCCAGATCAACTGGGAGTAGCCGGTTTTGACGACCTGCCCGAATCACGCTATTTCATACCTCCACTAACCACAATCCATCAGGATTTAAATAAATTGGGTGAGCTGGCCGTTCGAAAATTGATCGCCATGGAGAATCCAAAGATCAAAGACCCCGAAGTGGAAGGGGACTCGATCATTCTGCCCACGGAATTGCGCGTCCGCCGTTCAACCCGGCGCTAGAGATCAAGTAGCCGCTCTCTGGGGGGCTGCGTTAAAGGGAGAAGACCGCACTGCCGGCATGATACAATCACCCCGCCCTAATCATGTTTAAGAACAAACCTGAAAACCTGATCCTGCTGGCGGCGACCATTCTATACGTACCTTTCCTGTTCATGGGATATGGTTCGGATATTGACACCTATGGTGTGCTCGAAGCCGGCCGTCATTTCTATTCAACACTGGATTACATTCCTTCCCGCGGCCCCGGTTTCTTCGTTTTTGAAACTATCACCTTTTTCATGGATCAAATCGGCGGCAGCCTGTTGACCAATTTCTTCGTGATGGGAATGGCTCTGATTGCTCTGTATGGATTCATGCGTCTTTGCCGGGAATATGATATCCCGGATTATCTCTGGCTGGCAACGGCGCTGATGATCCATCCGTTCTTCTGGGGAAACGCGGCCTGCACCATGGATTTCCTGGTGTCTGTGGGTTTCGTGTTCCTGGGAATTGTTCAAATCCTTCGAGGGCATTACTTTACGGCCGGAGCGGCATTCGCCCTGGGCGCCGGATCACGTTTGACGATCGTTTTGCTGGCCGGCGGCTTTCTCCTCTGGCAGTTTTTAATCAAACCGCCCGTCCGCTGGAAACTGGTGCAGAGTGCGCTGGTTTGCGGTTTCTTCACTCTGGTTTTTTATCTGCCACCCGCCGAATTTGCGCAATGGACTACCCGTTTTCTGGTGGCGTCTGTCGGCGGAGAGGAGTACTGGTCGCCGCTTCTCCGCATTGGCCGGTGGGGGTATAAAAACCTGATGTTCTGGTCAATCCCTGTGGTTCTCTGGTTGGCTTTCTGGATCATTCGAGGAATACTTAAGGACAAATTTGGCGTTTTTGCCCGCCATCAGTGGCTGCCGACCGCAGCCGGGTTGATCGCACTTACCTATGAATTGTTCTACCTGGGCATCCCCACCGAGCCTTCCTACCTTATTCCCACCATTCCTCTGATCCTGATCATCTTTGGGATTATTACTGCAAATCACCGCTGGCCGAAGATCGTATTGACTGGTCTGCTGTTCATTTCAGCGTTTGTCACCATCAATGTGGCTCAACCCAACCTCGAAAACCGGGCTACTTCTGCAAATCTAGGCGCATGGATCGAATCCGGTCATCTGGTGAACTTAACCGAAAAACGTTTGAACTACCAGGAATGTAATCGCCCGCAATGCAATGTCGAACACAAACCTGTTCCCTGGAAACAGTAAGCCGGCTAATATTCCTCTATAATCGGTATGAGCAAATATTATAAAAGCCGGTAAACATCCAATGAATATTCATCCGGAAGAAAAGCAGGAAAAATTGGATCGATTCCTGACCGTCGGGTTACTCCTTCTGGCTCTCGCGGTCGCTGCCTATTTTCGTTCTTTCAACCTGAAACAATACCCCGGCTGGTACAGCGATGAAGGCAACCACATCGATCTGGCCGAGAATTGGATGCAGGGGAAATGGGAGAATTACGGTGTGATCGGTGCGCCATACAGCCAACGACCACCTTTGTACATGTACACTCTTTCGGTCGCCATGCGCGTTTTCGGCGTGGATATTGCCGTTACGCGTGGGGTCGGTGCTTTTGCCAGCCTGGTCAGCCTTGGATTGGCCGCCTGGACCGCCTGGAAAGCGGCAGGCCGGAAGGAGGCCATCTTCACCCTGTGGGTGGGCGCCACCGCCCCGTGGATCGTGACTTTCAACCGGCTGGGATTGACCTACAACCTGATGGCGCCTTTCTTTTTGTTTTCGTTGATCGCCATCTGGCGTTACCTGCGAAATTTCTCGACGGGATGGCTATTGGCGGCCGGTGTGAGTTCCGCCCTGGCTTTCGCGACAGATTATCTGGGGATCCTGTGTGGGGTGACCATCCTGATGGCACTGCTGGTGAAACGTCCCCGCGCCATCCTGATGTATGGGCTGGTTTTTATAGCAGCTATCTTCCTGACCATCCTACCAGTATTACAGGTGAATACCGGTGTTTTCTTTGCTGATCTGCGCGATGTGTTCTTCTGGAGAGGCCAGGTTCAATCCACATCTTACTCTTTAATCGCTATTTTGATCAATTATTCCGAGTTGCTGCGGCAAGAAAGCTGGATACTGGTCGGTCTGTGCGGATTGTCCCTTATCCGCGATGGCAGCCTTAGAAATATCCTGCTCACCGCCGTCGGGCTCACATTGCTGATGGTGACAAGGGCTTACACCCCGGTGGGTGTGGGTCTGCATTACCTGATGCATCTCTTTCCCATTTTCGCGCTGGGGCTGGGAATTGCCATACTGCGGGGATTTGAATTTGTGAAACGATTTGTAGCCGATCAAATATCGCGGCTTTCCGACCGGTTTTCAAAGATCTCTTCTCCGATATCCATACTGGCCGCGGCGTTGATTGTCCTTACACCGTTGGTCTGGATGTTTCTGAGTTCGTTTTCCATGATCAACTATGGAGTCGACCACATTTTCACCGGCAGCAATGACCTGCGGCTGGTCGATCCACGTTCCGCGGAGGAAGTCCAGGCTTACATCACCTCACAGGCCGCATCTGATGATCTGGTGATCGGTTCGCCGGTACTTATCTGGGGATTGCCCACCATGAACCGGGCGGATTTTTTAGCAGCGCTGGCTTTCAACGATCACACACCACCAAACTACATCATTGTTGATAAAGAACGGTACACGAACGAATTAACCTTGAAGAAGGCGGCGTATGTCATCCTCGACCCTCTAGCGGAAGAGTTCGCGCCGTTGGTCCTTCCGGGGATGTCCGAATGGCTGGAAGAGATTCACCGCTGGCCGGTGGTTTTTGCAGCCGGTGATATTCGTGTATACCGCCGGCCTTAAAGGAGCATCTTCATCCGCGAAATTCATTATATTCCGGTTCCATTTCTTATCTGTCTGGTGATTTTCCTCACGGCCGGTTTTTCTTTACGTCAACGTAATTTCAAATATCGGCTTATTCATTTCTTTTCCAGTATTTATTTCATCACCCTGATCGGCCTTGTCTTTTTTCCAATCATGATCCCGGAGAACTGGCCTCATAATCTTTCGAGGGATGTCATAAAAGAAACCCTGCGGCAGGTCAATCTGATCCCGCTGCGCAATACCGGGATATTCGATTCCGCGCCGCTCTCCGCGAAAGGCATCCACGATCTGATCGTCAATCTATTGATGACCATACCCATTGGTTTGACCATACCGTACCTCTTTTCGATGCGGACAGGGCCGGTCTTTCTGCTGGCAGCGGCAACCGGCTTAATATTCGAGGGGATCGAACTGCTGGTGAAATTGATGACCGGTATGTACTACCACATGGTGGATATCAACGATGTGATCATGAACACCCTGGGAGTTCTTTCCGGTTATGTCGTATACCGGGCTCTCACCTGGTTTTTCCGGAAGTCAGGAATATGAAGGGTGTGTTCTAGCGCTGTTTTGCGATTGAAGGAATTCAATCCGACCGAATTTTCGGTTAAAATCTCATTATCACGTAACTCATCTGGAAGGCAGAAACATGACTCAGAGCAAACGTAAGGCCAGGATCGCCATAAAACACAAATCAGAAAAGATCATTCAGATCATTGCCGGTGTTATTGTGCTGGGGATAGCTGCCTGGATACTCTGGGCGCTGACCTCCTCACAGAAGCCCGCCGCCAGTCTGCCGGCATCCACCGGCGCCGTGGAAAAGAAGACCTACGCCAAAGCTCCCGACATGACGATCGATAAAAACAAGAAGTATACGGCTACATTCAAGCTGGCCAAAGGCGGTGAGTTCAAGGCTCAGCTTTACTCAGACAAGGCTCCCATCACGGTCAACAGTTTTGTCTTTTTGGCCCGCGAGAAATATTTTGACGGCACCACTTTCCACCGCGTTCTGGAAGGTTTTATGGCCCAGGGTGGAGACCCCACCGGAACCGGCTCGGGCGGTCCCGGGTATAAATTTAAGAACGAAGACAGCGATTTAAAATTTGACAAAGCCGGAGTTCTGGCCATGGCTAATGCCGGCCGCGACACCAACGGCAGCCAGTTCTTCATCACCTTTGTGCCCACCCCGCAGCTTGACGGCGGTTACACCATCTTCGGTCAGGTGACCGAGGGTATGGATGTGGTCAACGGGATCACCAGGCGTGATCCACAGCAGAACCCCAATTTCACCGGTGATGTGATCGAAAGTGTTACGATCACTGAGGAATGATTTGAATTCAGAGACCGCAATCCCGAACCGCTATTCACTTCCTGCCGTCGCGCTGAAAACCGCTCTGGTACACACGGTCACGTACTTTGTGATCGGATTTCTCAGTTTTTCGCTGTTCAACTATTCTGCCCGATATGCCGATCCGCTGTTGGGAAATTTCATGCGCCAGACAGATCATCCGCTGGTGGCTTTCGGCCCAATGTTTCAGGTCATCCGGGGATTTTTATTCGGCCTGGTTATCTTCTGGCTGCAGGAAGTTTTCATTATCCGCAAGAATGGATGGCTGTATCTTTGGTTAACCCTGTTGATCGTTGGAGTCATTTCCCCGTTTGGACCTTCCCCGGGTTCGATCGAAGGCCTGCTGTACACGACGGTTCCTTTGAATTTCCACCTGATCGGCCTGCCGGAGGTCATTGTGCAATCCTTCCTGCTGGCATGCATTACCCCGTACTGGGTGAGGCATCCGGAAAAGAAGTGGCTCGCCTGGATCATCGGGATACTCTTCAGCCTGGCGGTTCTATTCTCAATTCTCGGGGGGCTTGTTGCGCTGGGACTTTTCCCTACTCCCACCAGTTAACCCCTCCCGGATCATTTGGATGCTGCAGGGAGGCGTATGAAGATCCTGACAATTGAATTTGAGAGAGTCCCGGTCGACTGGAAGGAGATCGATCCCGCGCTCCTGAAAGCCGAGGCGCGGCATGTTTTCAATCTCCAACAGGCCGATCTCATCCGGCAGATCCATTTCACGGCGGACACGAAACGCGCTGTGATCGAGTGGGAAGCCGATTCCCTCGAAAAAGTGAAAACTGAGATCAGCTCATTTCCATTGGTTCAGGCAGGGTTGATCGATTTCGAATACTATCCCCTTGCACCCTATTCAGGGTTTAACACACTTTTTGGATAAATTTTATACACAATAATATAAAAACATGCTTGAATTAGAATAACCTTATTGATAGTGGCCTTCATGTAGATAAATGATTTCCTCTTATACATTGGATATCCGTACAATATTCGTGACCCAGGTCTTAATTAACCTGACAATGGGACTCGCGTTGTGGATCGCCACCCGCGGTCGTTATCAGTATGGATTGAACTACTTCATCGGCCTGTTTTTTTCCCAGGCCTTCGCTCAGACACTTTATATTTTTCGCGGTATCCTGCCCGATTTCATCACCGTTGTGGTCGCCAATGTGCTGGTTGTGGCTTCCTATAACCTGGGGTACCTGGGTTATTGTCACTTTTTTGATCGCGAACCCAACCTGTGGGCAATGATCATTCCGGTTGTGATTATTCTAGTCGTGTTCATTTTGTACATAGACAATTTCCGTGTTCGTGTGATCACACTGGGATTTGTGTCTTCGGCGCAATTCCTTTTCCAGTTTAGTCTCTTGTATACCACACGGGCAAATGGTGTAAAACGCTCCAAACCCATCCTGCTTTCAGCTTATGGGATGATCATCGTCCTCTTCACAATTAGAGCCGCTTACATGGTTGACCATCCAGTTGGCATCCGAGATCTTTTTGACCCGATGTGGCTCAACTCGGCCACCCTTTTTACCACCATATTGAGCATTGTTTTGATTGCTCTTGGTGTTCTTTTGATGCTTTCCGAGCGGCTGCTGGAAGAAAACCGTGAACTGGCCACCCGCGATTATTTAACCCATATATTTAACCGGCGTACTTTCAATGATCTTGCCAGACGTGAACTAGCCCGGGCGGAACGTAATAGCCACGATACATCGTTATTGATGATTGATATCGACCGCTTCAAGTTCGTAAATGATACCTACGGCCATCCAGTGGGCGATGAAGCTCTGGTGCATCTGGTAAGTATATTAAAAAGAGCGGTGCGTATGCAGGACCTGTATGCCAGATACGGGGGCGAGGAGTTTATCATCCTGCTGGCCGAGACATCATCAGAGGAAGCGTTTCAGATTGCCGAGCGGCTTCGCGAAAGGATCGCCGACAGCAGCCTCGTCGTGCACAACCATACCATCAATATGACGGTCAGTATTGGTGTAGCGACAACCGGCATAGTAGATAAGTCAACTCTGGAAAAACTCATTTCCGATGCGGATACAGCTATGTATGCCGCTAAAAATGCCGGGCGAAATTGCACACGGGTGTTCGAACCGATCCCGGCTAAGGTAAATATTTGATTCGCAGATTGAACTGTTTCATACCCATCATGCAGCCAACCCCATCCTCGAATTTATTATAGTCGGGGGTGATGATGAAGGCAATCTCGGTCTCGCCCAGTTGTTTGCTGTTACGCACCGGGATGGTGAGGTCGCCTCCCATATAACCGATCAGGGGCGTTGGCAGGATCTCGGCGCCCGAGTCGGCCATGATGAGATGGTTGTAACACCAGCAACCGGAAGGCTTCCCGTTCTGAAAGAAATCCGTATCCACCCAGTGCAGATACGCGTCCAGAACGATGCCTTTGAAATTGGAGAGATCAAAAAATACCTTCGTCTGGATTATTGCCTTCTGAGGATATTTGCAGATTTCAGGGAGAGGATGCAGGTTGGTCCCGGCATAAGATTGAATCGGGTCCTTGGGGGCTGTGATAATTTTTTTGTATCCTGATTTCGGAAATTGCTCACACTCATAGTTGAAAATCCATTGTGTTTGATACACCAGCCCCGGGATATCAACGGTCTGGCCCGGTAGATCGAACAATGCCATACTGTTGGAGTCTTTCGATTCGAGTGTGTCTTTGAACGCTCTTGCATAGAAAAATGGTTTGGCAAAGCCCTCCCCTGAAACGGGTTTTACAAACGCCAGATGCTGCGCCGGATTGGACTGGGTGGCTGCCTGAACCGGTGTACCACCGGGAAAAACATAGTAGACATGGAAACCATCGATATCCTGGATATTGTATTTGGGACAACCCATCTGGCAGTTCAGGTCAGTCTGCTCGCATTTGCAATCTGGCTTGGGAATCCATTCCCACTTTACGATCAAGAAACCGGCTCCGGCCGCTTTCTTACACAAATCAGCCTGTTTACCGCACTCCGCCGTGTCTTTTATGAATTTAAAATGATAGGGCGGGGCAATCGAATCGGTCGGCATGGAACCGCCCATCCACTGCTGTTGCGAGGCTTTGCCGATCACCTTCAAATACTGGCTGTTGATGACCACATCGCCCGAGTCAATCTTCTGTTCGATTTTTCCCAGATGTGTCAATGCTGTACCACTCCACCCCCAGCAATCCAGCGTCAGGGTTATTCCACCAGGCGGAGGGTTACTCACCAGGTTTCCCAGATACGGATCAAAATCAAACTCACCGTTCTTGCTGTAAACAAAAGTATCCATACCGGATGGCACGCGAGTCCAGCCGCCGCCGTCGATTGACATGTAGCAGTACATCTTGGCAACACCAATGGAGGGGGTGATCTTCGCCCCGGCCAGACCCAGAGCGGTTTGCGCGGGAAGCAGGCAGGCATCCAGGGTGGATTCCACCATGATCTGGTTGCTCATCGTGATACCCCCGCTATTGACCGCCGTTACCATATAGGCATACTTTCCTTTACCCACACCGGTATCCACGTATTTAAATAATCCGGTTCCTGCCCGTGGATCCAGTTTGGCGATCTGGGCAAAAGCTGTCCCTCCCGGTCCAACCCGGTTGATAATGAAACCGGCTTCATTCGTTGAATTGTCCTGAATGACCAGCGTCACATCGCAATCTTTAATGCTGCCCCAGATCTTTGGTGCGGCCGGCGCAGGTGGGTCCCCCAAAATCTTCCCGAATATCTTTCCCCCCCATAACCCCAGTTTAATGGGAATGAAGCCTGGTGACGGGGGATTCTCGTCAACCGGTGGAGGAGCTTCATCCGGAGGGAACGGCGGTGGGGGCGGGATGGTCAGATCTTCAGGTAGACCCGCCGGCGCGCCCTCGCCGGTTGAATCTATTTCGTCCGCACTCTGCGTGCCCGGCGGTGTCGGAATATTTTCCGGCGCAGGTGACGGTTCTGGCAGCGCGCCGGCAGCCATCACACGGATATAAATGGGATCAGACACCGTCATACGTCCAGCCCCGTCCACTGCCCGGGCGGCCAGCGTGTAATCGCCTTCAACTCCCGGCGTCCAGACCCAGCGGGCACTATCGGTTTTTCCCGCCGGTAAAAGGGCTTTCCTGGTTTCCCACAGGTGGTTATCCACCCAGAGTTCCAGATTCTGAATGTCCACGAGGGATACGGCTTCCGCGTAGACTTCCACCGGTTGATTCACGGCCTTCACGTCTCCATTGAACGGCTGGACAAGAAATACTTGTGTGTCCCCGGAATGACCGATTTCCGCGGTCAAATCCTGCAACAGGGAGGGCATGAGAAACATACCGGCGATAGCCAGGACCAAAACTATGATTACAGCTATCCCGCAGCCCAGGAGTATTTTATTAGAACTCATTCGCGATCCTTAATACGAATCCTCTTAGATCATGGTAGCGCATTAATAGGAGCCCTCAGTGTGTTTACCCGCACCGGATTGGGCACAGCCGGCCGGACCGGGGTGATGCCTTCTGCTGGCGCGGAACCACAGGATATCAACTGAATATCGCTCTTCACCGGACTGCGCCCGATGATGGCGTTACTGGCATCCGTGGCCACAAACTGGTACAACAGCCAGGCGTTCTGGTATTTGTTGCGGCCTTCCAGGTCGCCCGCGTGTACTACCCGCTGGAACCAGCCGTCTCCGGCGGCCGTCATCAGATCGCCCTCACTCCACCCGGTGCTTCCACTACCGGCCTGATCCTGCAGGTTCAGGAACAGCGTTATCGCCTTGACTTTCTCACCGTTCTCCGGGTAGGCCTGCAGAACCACCTGATTCACCCCGCAGCTACCGTTATAAAACTGCTTCGTCGAAACGTTGATCTTGAAGGACAGGGCTCCGGCTTTGGCCGGTGTGGGTGTAATGGTCGGTGTCGTCAGGGTGGCGGTCAGTGTGGGGGTGGCCGTGGTCGTAGGGGTGGGTGTATCTGAAGGG
>JAAZMZ010000094.1 GCA_012798535.1 Leptolinea sp. | reverse complement strand
GGGAATTAAGGTTTCTCCGGCCAGTCTGTAATTTTAAGGGGGATCTGTCTGACCATTGCAGCGAAATTTCATAAAACGAACAACCGTAATACAATTCATTAACTTTCGATATAAAATCGAATCAGGATTATTACTCGTTGTTCTGCCAGCAGGCAAAGCGGTAGAAACCTGAGAAAGAAAAATCCCGGATTTTGAGGTAATGCATGAAAAAGTACTTTGGTGGTGTGGAAGCCGGTGGAACGAAATTTATCTGTATTGTGGCAGCTGGTCCTGGCGACATTCTGGCACAGGAACGATTCCCTACCACCCGGCCGGATGAAACGATTGGAAAGACCATCGAGTTCTTCCAGCCTTTTGTTGCTTCCGGTCAGCTTGATTCGATAGGCATAGCTTCCTTCGGTCCGGTCGATCTGGATGAGAAATCCAGGACCTACGGTTACATCACCAGCACCCCCAAACCAGGATGGGCGCAGGCCGACCTGGTGAGCCCTATTCAAAAGGGACTGGGAGTGCCCTGCGCTTTTGATACCGATGTAAATGCTGCCGCCCGCGGTGAATATCACTGGATCCCGGAAAACCGCGACCTCGATCCGCTGCTGTATATCACAGTCGGGACCGGTATCGGCGTGGGGGGGATTGTCAATGGCAAGACCCTGCACGGATTGATCCACCCGGAAGCCGGGCACATGTTCATTCCACACGACCATGCGGCTGACCCCTTTCCCGGAGTCTGCCCGTTCCATGGAGATTGCATGGAAGGCCTGGCCTCCGGCCCGGCCATGGCCAAACGATGGGGACAGCCGGCGGAGACTCTGCCGGATAATCACCCGGGCTGGGATCTGGAAGCCTGGTACCTGGGATTCATGGTTTCCAACCTTCTGTTGAATTTTTCACCCAAACGGATTGTGCTGGGTGGTGGCGTTCCGCAGCATCACGGCTTGATTGATAAGGTGCGGAAGAATGTTCAAAAACAGATCAACGGATACATCCGCTCGCCCAGGGTACTGGAAGAGATCGACCAACTGATCGTGCCACCTGCACTGGGAAATCAGGCGGGCGTGATGGGTGCCATTGCCCTGGCAATCAATCTCACAGAAAACAGATGACCCTGGAGAATCGAAGAATGCTGCCGTTCACCCTAAAGCCGCAGTTCCGCGATTATGTCTGGGGGGGAAGCCGGCTTCGACCGGGACATACCCCCACGGCGGAAGCCTGGGCGGTTTACGAGACCAATACCATAGCGGACGGCGAATTTGCCGGTATGACGCTGGGTGAACTGGCCTTGAAATCCGGCCGTGATCTGCTGGGTACCCGTGTTACGCAAAGGATCGGCAACCGTTTTCCGATCCTGGTGAAATTACTGGACTGCCAGCAATGGCTTTCTCTGCAGGTGCATCCCAATGACCGGCAGGCTGTGGACATGGCAGGCGCGGGTCAATTCGGAAAAACCGAAGCCTGGTATTTTCTGGATGCCGACCCTGACGCGGAGATCCTGTGCGGATTGACACCCGGCGTTTCACACGAACAAATGGCCTCCGCGGTGCGCAATGGCAGTATTTTGGATTTAATCACCCGCATCAGCGTAGCGAAGGGTGATTATGTGCTGATCCCGGCCGGTACCATTCACGCCCTGGGTCCGGGATTGCTGGTCTATGAAGTCCAGGAAAGTTCGGATATCACTTACCGGGTGTTTGACTGGAATCGTCCTGCCAGTGAAGGGCGCACGCTGCATATCGAGCCGTCCATCAAAGTGATCAATACCTCCTTGCGAATGGAGGTGAAAGCATCTGAATCGGACAGGCAAATCAGCCCCCTGATATCCTGTGACTACTTCACTCTGGAAAAAATCATTCCCGAGGCTCAGAGTATTTCCACCCGCCTGAACGGCGAATCGTTCCATGCGCTGACCGTGATTGAGGGAGAGGCTGTGGTGAAAGGTGATAACTGGTCGTACCATCTGGCAAAGTATGCCAGTCTGATCCTTCCGGCCAGCTGCGATGAATACATAATAGAGAAACAAAAAGGCTGCGAACTCCTGCGAGCCACAGCCTGAAAGTTGTCCCGAAAAATTAATTTACGCCAGCAGGGGCACAAGTTTCTCAGCCCAGGCTTTAATGGCATTCCAATCGCGGTTATCGGCGTTCGGATTCTCGCCTTTTGACATCATCTCAATGATCTTGCGGTCAATGAAATTGAGCTTGCTGGTATCCATTTTTCCGGCAAACATTCCGCTTTCCACCGGCTTGAGAATCTGGTGGATCGGTTCGACATAACCGGTTACCGTCGCGCGGTTTTCAGGGGTATCTTTCTTCATGGTGTCGCAAGCGGTGAAATACGCAGTAGGGACCTTGCTCAGAGTAGCCTTATTGTTTTCGACGAATTTTTTTGCCTCAGAAGCCCATGAACCCATACGGATAAGGCTGCCGATCACTACGGCCTGATAGGCGGAGATGTCTTTTACATTGTTGATGCGTTCTACAGTCACATCCATTCCGCTCTTATTCAAAACATCGCCGATGGCCGCGGCGATCTCCGATGTGGATCCGGCTTTGCTGGAATAGGCAATCAATACTTTCTTCATGTTCGGTTTTCCTTCACTATGGTTTTCGACAAATTCAATGTTCGGTGAAATGGTGGCCGCGGTACCCAGACCACCACAGGCGAGAATTACTGCCCCGGTGGCAATTCCGGCGGTTTTTAGAAACTGCCGGCGGGTGATTTTCGATTTTTCTTGCATATATCCTCCTCGTTTACTCCGTAAGTAAAAAAACGCGGTCTTCTTTGCGTGGTAAAAAAATCAATTTGATTTCGACGGATTACTATCTGAAGACACAGAAGAGAACAGAATGAACTTCCTGACGATCTCCCGCGCCAGAGGGTCAAATTGTTCCCGGCAGTTGCGAAACATGCTCACTTTCAACATGGAAATGCCGTGCATGATGAACCAGGCCAGATAGCGGTACTCAAGTACCGACAGGTCTCCCGGAAGGGTAAACTCGCCAGAATCCACACTCTGGCGGATCATATTTAAGAGCACCTGAAACCGGGGATCATTCTCGACATCCTTCACATCAGCCGGAGCATCTACGGTCGAATTGAACATCAATTGGTACAGTTCGGGAAAGAGGTCGCCCAGTTCAAGGTAGGCGAAAGCGGCTTCCACCAGCGTTTGAGTGGGTGCCTGGCTGCTATCCACCCTGCGGCGGAATAGGCTTTCCATCTGACTCCAGCCCTCCTGGCGCAGTGTCTCGATGATCTCTTCTTTACTGTTGAAATACTTGTATAACGCAGAAGGGGAGTAATCGACCTTTTCGGCCAGGCTGCGCATGGAGAGGGCATCCACGCCTTCGGTGCGGATGATCTCGCAGGCGGCTGTGATGATTTCCTGGCGGGTCTTCATAAAACGGCGGGTTTTAGGATCAGGTGTTTTCATAGTGAACAGCGTACACTTATTATACTTAGTATATGTGTAATGTCAAGGGCTTCTGGGAAAGATCTGGTTGATCATCCAGATTACCGGGAATCCGAAATTGTTGACATCCGCCGCCAACCGTGATATATTTTGCCTGCACGACATGCGGGCGTGGTTCAGTTGGTAGAATGTCTCCTTGCCAAGGAGAAGGTCGTGGGTTCGAGTCCCATCGCCCGCTCAAGACCCTGAAAAAGGGTCTTTTCATTTAATCGGTTTCCCGCTGACGCGGGATTTCGCTGACGCTCAACGAGTTCCCTATCGCCCGCTCAAGACCCTGAAAAAGGGTCTTTTTATTTTATCGGTTTCCCGCTGGCGCGGGATTTCGCTGGCACTCAACTCAAGACCCTGACAAAAGGTCTTTTCATTGCATGGAATCCGTCATTGGCGTTGAAATCAAGGTGTTTTGTTTTTCCGGAATGGGGAGTTTAGAAGGATTTTGCCTTTGTGATACCCAGAATTATCCCACTGGTTAATAATTGTCCTTCCGTAAAAAGCCCTCGACAGGCTCGGGCATCGGAATCCCCGGCGGCTGAGCCTGTCGAAGCCACCGGGGAGATGTGAATTTAATCCAGATTATTTTATCTGTGGAATCACCTGCGTCCCCAGGATCTCCAGAAAATCCATATCGTTGAGGTCATTCATCTGCGCCACAACGCGGTACAGGCCGGCGGCCGCATACTCTGCCAGTTGATCGGCCACCGCATTCGCCGTGCCGATCACACCGATCGCCCGGCATTCCGCTTCCGTCATTCCGCCCATCTTGCGTTTCACATCAGCATCGGTTTTTCCCACGACCACATTCAACATGATCGACCGCCAGATGGATGAAGGGTCGCGGCCGGCTTCCGCGAGGGCTTCGTCCAGCCGCTTTGAAAGCTGCACGGCGTCGGCAGCCGGCATCAGGAAGGTGTTCCATTCGTCGGCGTATCGCACGGCCAGCGAAAGAGTTTTCTTTCCACCCTGGCCGCCTACCAGAATGATTGGGCCGCCGGCTCTTTTCGGCCGGGGTAGGAGTTGCGCGTCGTGAACGGAATAGAACTGCCCGTTCAGGGTGACCGGGGAGGTTTCATGGAACAGGCGGTAGATCAATTCCAGGCCTTCTTCAAACCGTTGGAAACGGGTTTTCATATCGCCCAGTTCCAACCCCCAGATGGCGTGCTCTCTTTCAGCCCAGCCGGTGCCCAGTCCCAGAACTAGCCGGCCGCCGCTCAGGTCATCCAGATTGGCCGCCATACGTGCCGTGATCGCCGGGTGGCGGAAGGTCACCGGCGTGACCAGCGGACCGAATTGGACTCGCCGGGTGTTCCCAGCTAGCCAGGTCAATGACACCCAGCACTCCAGGGCATCCAGGTCAGGGGGACCGTCGAAGCTGGAAAAGTGGTCTGAACGAAAGATGCCGGCAAATCCCAACTCTTCCGCGGCAAGCACGATCCTTTTCCAGTTGTCCCAGTTTAATCCGTTTTGGCCTTCGACGTTGATGGCAAGTTCCATTTGATTCCTCCGGTATGCAACTGATTGTAACGTATTCAGACTACTTCGTATGCCGGCGATTGGTTTCACTCCGTTCGAATATTCATCGCACCTGGTTATAGCTCTGGCTGGTTGACAAATGAACATTAAGTTCATAAAATATGAACAAAAGAGACAAATACTATGACAGATGAATTCACTTTCAACTACCTTCCTGTAATTCTTGAATTGGAACAAAAAGGACTGGTCACGCGCACCTTCCGCCGCCTGGATCCAGAGAGGCAACAGGCGATTATCACGGCCATTCTGGATGAAGCCGGCGAATCCGGACCACAGGACCTGAATATCAAGCGGGTGGCAGAACGGGCGGGGATTTCCACCGGATCGCTGTACCAGTATTTTATAAACCGGGAGAACCTGCTGCGATTTACCACAGAACTGGCCACCCGTTTTACGGTGCAGCTCTTCGAGACCTACCGCCCGTATATGACCCAGGCCTCATTCGAAGAGACTCTGCCGATGTATATTTCTGAGGGCGTGAACTGGTCGAAGGATCAATTGGGATTTGCCCGTTTCTTTGGCGCAGCCGCCTATCACGGTGATCCGCAATATGGAGAGAGCGTGGTGCGCCCCATCGCCTCTGTTCTGCGCCAGATGGTCACAGATATGCTTAATGCAGCCGTGGAGAAAGGTGAGGTGCGTTCCGATCTGGATGTCGAAGCGGCTGCCAGGGTGCTGCACACTTTAACCATCGCTATCGGCGACGGCTTGATCTTCCCCCAGTTGATGAACTACTACCAGCTGACCGATCAATCGATGACTGCCGAACGTATCTACGCCGCTTTCACCGACCTGGTGATGCACGGCCTGTCCGCGGAAAAGCCCTCATGAAAGCCATCACTATCGGCCTGAAGACCCTCCGGGAAGCTTTACGTGATCCGCAGTTGTTGATCCTCTTCCTGCTTTTTCCCGCCATGCTGGTTGTCCTGTATTTCTTCGCCTACGGCGGCGGTGCCAAGAGCCTTTCCACCACGCTGGTTCTGCTGGTCGATAATCAGGATCGGGGTGTACTGGGCGGCGAATTGGTCGAACGCTTGCGCTCCGCGGAATTTGATGGTTCACCGCTGCTCACCATCCTCCCTGTTCAGCACAATGATGAAGCCCGTACTCTGCTGAACGAATGGAAAGCTGGCGCCCTGTTGACCATTCCTGCAGATTTCTCGAATGTGATCCGGGAAGCTGATCTTGGACGACTCCCGCAGCTTCATCTTTTGAAAGATTCCTCTTCCGATATGGCCGTTTTCCTGTCTGTGATGATCGAGGAACCGCTGCGTAATTTCGTGGCGGAAAAAACCGGCTGGCGGCAGCCCGGACAAACGGTGATCTATGATTTTGTGAAAGGTACCGGTAATCTGAATGATTTTCAGTTTGGTGTACCCGGTGTGATCATTTTTGGACTGGTCTTTGGAGTGATGTATACCGCCATTTTGCTGGTGCGTGAGATGTCGGTGGGCGCTTTTCAACG
>JAAZMZ010000093.1 GCA_012798535.1 Leptolinea sp. | reverse complement strand
GCCATCCAGATGGTGACCAGAAGAACCAGACTTCCTGCGAGCGCAAACAACATGGTCAAATCCCATTTGCTGATCAAACCGGCCAGTGCCTGCGAAATAGGGACCAGCCCTGTGCTCGAAAAGGTGACCAGACTCATCATCCGGCCGAGCCTGTCTTTGGGTGTTCGCGTCTGGATCCAGGTAAACAATAGTATGGCAATGTACCCGTTGCCAAGACCTGTCAATGCTAGAAGCGAGAAATCCACCCATGTGTTGTTCAGGAACCCGAGGGCACCTACCACTACGCCGAAACTGCCGATGACCGTGACCAGGATACTGCTCATATATGCCGCCGGCGGGTGGGGCAGGGAACCGGCGACCAGAAAACCGACCAGATTACCGCCGGCGAAAGCGGACATCAACAGTCCGAAAGCGGCGGCCCCTTCTGGCAAACGCCGGTCGGCCAGTACGGGAATTCCCACCATAAGCGGCCCCATCAGCAGAAAATTCACCGACATCAGGACAATGAACATCAACCGCAGTGGACGATCCGCCCATAGAAACTGGATGCCTGCCTGAATGGCCTTCCAGAGAGATTCTTCAGATTTAGTTTCCTGATCGATAGACCTGGTTTCTGAATGGATCATCCAGAGGGTAGAGGCGGAGACAACAAAGGTCGCGGCATCTATCAAGAAGGCTAGAATGATACCCATATTTGAACTGGCGAAGGCACCGATCAACAGACCGGCCACGGTTGGACCGACAAATCCGGCCAGTTGAGTCACACCCATGATGATCGAATTGCCCGCCTGCAGATCATCCTCTTTGACCAGCATGGGAACGATGCTGTTCTCGGCGGGAACGGCGAATCCGGCAATGATCCCGAAGATCAACCCGATCAGGTAGATCATCCAAATTTGGGCGATGTTCAGAAAGACAAGGACGGCCAGTAAGGCGGTGAGCAGGAACCGGAGTATACTGGCCGTCAGCATCACAGAGCGAGGAGAAAATTTATCGGTAATTGCACCGCCGAGTAGCATGAACAACGCGCGTGGAATACCTTCTAGTGCCAGGACGATCCCCAGAGCCATGGGATCTTGAGTTAGTTGCAGCACCAGCCATGGTGTGGCGATCAGAGTGAATTGATCTCCCAGCAAAGATGTGGCCGTGCCGGCGAAAAGCAGCCGGAAGTCTCGCAGAGAAAGCACCCGCGCCATTGGATTTTGATTTTTTATATTTGCAGTCATTCGGTTACCTCATCTATCGGTTTATCAAAGAACATGGTTTTATTCGACAACACCACAATCACAGCGATCAATGAGATGATCGCTGTTTCAATACACTTTGTCCCCTGGGTGATCTGTAGAGCTTCTTGCGATAAATTTATGAAGAAGTGAAAAAGGATCGCGGCGGCGATGCTGCCCCGGTTCAACCGGCAAATCCAGGAGATGATAATCGCCATGGGAATGGTGGAAACCACGAAATTGACGGCATACCAGATATTTTCAAGCGCGATCAGATTCTGATATGTGCCATTGATGAAAAAGAGCGGCAGGTGCCATCCAGCCCAGAGCAGCGCGAAAATCAAAGATGCCGGGAAATAGCTGCGGGTCGAGTGGAGGCTATCCATGGCATAGCTGCGCCAGCCGAGCTCTTCAAAGCTGGCGGCGAGAACAAGAACCAGCAGCGATGGAAGCAAACCGATGGAAAAGGAAAATCCTTCTGAGAATTGAAGCTGGTGTGGATCGCCGCCCAGAGCGATTGATATGAAGGTTGAAATCAGGATAGCCGCCGGGATTATCAGAAGGGAAGGTAGGAAGCCGGTCAGGTTGATCAAATGCAGGTTGAACAAACGACCTGTGAATTGTTTCCACATCTCTTTCGAGTGAGAGGATCGGATCATCCATAAGGCAGTGAGAAAAGGTGCCACCAGTCCCGGCAGCATAAAAGGCGTGTAGAGTGCTTCCCCGTCAGGCTGGTAACTGATGTAAGCGGCGATGAACCAGGAGATGTAGGTGACCAGGTATATGATGAAGAAAAAGCGAGTCGGTTTATAGATAATAGGTTTCATTTTGAAGATCCGTGCTCCTGTTGAATCAAGAATTGAAATGAGCCGGGTTGGGCTTTCAGAATGGTTTCGATCAAGCCTGGTAGAGCGGCAGCCCGGCGTGTAAGGTCTTCCTCTGTCCACTGGTATATGCCAGTATCCAGCAGGAATTGTACGGATGTGAGGATCAGCTCTGCGGCTTCCAGAGGCGCATCTACTTCAAAGAGACCTTCCTCGCAGCCCTGTTGAATGACCCGAGCGTACAAAGGAGCGCTTATTTTTACGGCGGCTGCCAGCATTGAGGCATGCATCCCGGCGTTTTTCGGATTATGGATCTGGGCCATGACTTCCGGATTATCGTCCGCAATATTTCCGGCGGCGATCAATTGCCGAATGCGTTCCAGAGCGTTACCACCGGCGTTGTCTACAACAGATTGCATCCGGTCAAACGTCTCGCCGGCCATCTGATCGATCACGGCATTCAACAGATCCTCTTTGGATGGAAAGTAGTAGTAGATGGTGCCTTTGGCTATCCCCAGGTCATTCATCACATCTTGCATGGTGGTTCTTTCATAATCCCTTGTTTGAAAGAGGCGTCGGGCTGCCGAGATGATTTCCGCTTTGCGGATATCCGGTTGCTTTACTGTTCGAACCATTTTCTTCCTCCATTAATGACCGACCGTCGGTCAAGATAGATATACTATATCATATGACTGACCGTCAGTCAATAGTCAATTTATGAGAAATCTCTAACTTGACAGGAACCGACTATACAGATAATATATCCGTAACAGATATAACTACCGCGGATATAATCAAGAAAGGATTTATATGATAGAGAACATTAACCCCTCGCAACCTTTGACACCGGCTGTTTTTCACATCTTGATGGCCCTGGCCGACGGAGAAAAGCACGGGTATTCCATCATGAAAGATGTGGAACGGCAAACCAATGGAAAAATCAAACTGGGACCCGGTACATTGTACGGGTCTATCAAACGCATGCTGGCTGCCGGTCTGATCGAAGAATCAGAGGAACGACCCGACCCGGTTCTGGATGATGAACGCCGCCGGTATTACCGCTTGAGTGGTCCGGGTCAGGCCGCGTTAAGTGAAGAATGCCGGCGGTTGGATCAGGCGGTAAAGATTGCCCGCATCAAACAAGTATTGACGTGCATATAGGGGAGAATCACTATGAAAACCAACCGTTGGATCGACGGTTCCCGTCGTCTCTTCGCCTGTCTGTTGAATTTGTATCCGCGGCAGTATCACAGCGAATATGCTGTCTCCATGTCTCAGGTTTTTGTTGATCAGTGCCGGGACACTTATCGTGAAAAGGGCGCAGGAGGGATTTTATTGCTATGGCTGCGCATTCTACCCGACCTGGGGTACACGGTCATCATGGAACACCTCACCATACCGCACGCCGGCTGGGGATTACTCGAGCCAGTTCCCAATGCACCACTTCCGTGGAAGGGTGTTTTCCTGATATTGCTTCCGGGATTGGTTTACCTGGTCAGTCAGATTGCCCAGTTGACCGGAGAACCCTGGTATTTAACGGTCTATTATCGGGCTGCTTTTGTCTTGATCATCCCGGTGATCATCGTCTGGATCATCACGCGCCGTTTTCCCATCTGGGGGTTGATACCTGTCGGATTGCTCTTCCGACTGGTAAAAGAGATCGGCTACCAATTCGTTGTTCTTCATCCAGGCGCTTTCTCGTCAAATCCATTTTTACAGGCAATTCTTTCTCTGGCGCGGACAGTGGAATGTAATCTGTTCATCCCTTCCATACTCTTCCTGGCCGTCAGTGCGATTCTGGCCTTCTGGTATTTTCGCAGAAACCGCTCTAATCGTACTGGAAAAATCTGGCTGGGGATCTTTCTTTTTATACTTGCTGCCCAGATTGCCTATAGTTTTTACTCGTCAATATCAGATATTCCCTATGTCATGATGGCAGAGAAACTAAATTTACCGGTCGATATATGGTTGCAGGCCAATTTTATTGAACGCATCCCGCTGGCTTACGACATGTATCGACAGATAGGTATATGGGATGCACTGGTGATGAACGCGTCTTATATCCTCTACAATTCGCTGGCGCTCATGCTTTTGATATTCCTGGGGACATTCTTTACGCGCCGGCATGGTTTCTTCACCATTTTTATCCTGGTGGGATATTTCCTGCCGGCCATGCTCGTTGGTTTGCCTCCGGAGGCTCAAAATGATCCCG